>DASYXY010000023.1:0-3193 GCA_035934385.1 Candidatus Dormiibacterota bacterium | reverse complement strand
GCGCGAGGTCGACCTCGCGCGCGATGACCTGCACGGTGCTGGCCGCCGGCGCGAGGAACTGGCCGATCCAGCCTGGATCGAAAGGCAGGTATGACGCGGTCAGCAGCGCACCGGCGCCGGCCCAGCCTGCAAGCACGCGCCACCTGCGAGCGACGATCAACGCCAACCCGATGGGCAGCACCAGCTGCGGCTTCATCAGTGTCAGTCCGAGCGCGAGCCCTGCGAGGTACGGACGCGTCCACAGCGCGATCGCCGCGCCGAGGCCGAGGGCGACGACGCCGTCCAGCTGCGCGTTCAGCAGCAGCAGCGCCGTGGGCACAGACGCGAACCCAGGCAGGGCCGCGCCAAGTGACCTCCGTCTAGATGCCAGCCACAGTCCAAAGCCGAGGCAGGCCAGCCCGAACAGGATCCAGAGCCTGCCGCCCAGCTCAGTGCCCAGCGCCTCGAACGGGACCGCCAAAAGGGCGACCCACGCGGGCGCCAGGAACGGCAGGATGCCCTCGATGCCGGGCGTCACAAGCTGGCGCCCGCCGGTCACGTCGAGCTGCACGCGGCGCTGGACGTCGAGGTCGTAGAGGTGCGTCGGGTTGGTCACCGCGATCTTGGCGCCGGTCGCGAACGCGGGCCAATCGGAGTTGATGACGTCATGGCCGGGCTCAGTGATCGGGTAGATCGCAAACGCGAGGGCGACCGCGGTGAGCGCGACCATTCCCCGCCAGCGCCATGTGCCTTGGCGGAAGGGCAGCACGCTAAGCCGCGGACTCGATGCGGAGCGCTTTCGTCACCGGGACGATGAGGCCGCCCTGGACGAACAGCGAAAGAAGCACGACCCCATACGCGACGACCGACACACGCGAGTCGACGCCGGTCGTGGCCGCAACTGAAAGCGCGAGAGCGACGGACAGCGCGCCGCGAAGGCCGGCCCAGAAGGTGAGGTGCCGCCAGGGCCAAGGAATCGGCGGCGGGCGGATGGCGGCGATCGAGAGCAGGCCGTACACCGGCAGCGCGCGCGTGACGAGCATGATCACGAAGGTCGCGATGACCAGGCCCGCAACCGGCAGCAGCCGCGAGGCGGGCAGGGCCGCGCCGACCAGGATGAACAGCACCGCGTTGAGCACGAACGCAATGAGGTTCCAGAAGCCGAGCAGCTGCGGCCCGTGCAGCTTGCCGATGGCGGCGCCGTAGCGAGCGACCACGATGCCCGCAACGACCACGGCCACGATGCCCGACGCGTGAAACACGTCGGCGATCAGGTAGCTGCCGTACGCGATGACCAGCGTGGCGAGGATCTCGAGCTGGGCATCTTCGGCAAACCGGAGAAGCGCGAGGCCCGCGAATCCGACCGCGAGCCCGACGATCGTGCCGACGGCGGCGAGCTCCAGAAAGCGCAGCACAGCATCAGTCAGCGACGGCGAACCGCCCACGATCGTCCCCAGGACGGCGCTGAACGCGGCCACGCCAGTGCCGTCGTTGAGGAGGCTCTCGCCTTCAAGGATCGCGGTCAGCCCGGCGGGCGCGGCGACGCGGCGCAGCAGGCTTACGACGGCGATTGGATCAGTGGCCGCCAGGATCGCGCCGATCAGCATGCCGTCGGCCCACGAGAAGCCGACCAGCAGGTGCGTGAGCGCGCCGATCAGCACGACCGTGAGCGCAACCCCGACCGTCACCAACAGCCCGACCGGGAGCAGCCGGCGGCGAAATTCAGCGAGGTCGAGAGTGAGCGCCGCCTCGAAGATCAGCCCCGGCACAAACGCCACCAGCAGGATGTCGGCGCCGATGTGCGGCAGCGGGGTGCCCGGGAGAAGCCCGACCACCACGCCGGCGAGCGCCAGCACGACCGGGTAGGGCACGAACCGCGCCCGCTTGGAGACGAGGCCGAGGATTGTGGCGATGCCGCCGACGAGGATGAGCAGCAGGAGGAATCGCTGCTGGGGAGTCACAGCTCGAGCGTCATTCCGTCGCGCGCGGCCTTCACTTCGATGCCCAGGCGCTGCGTGAGGTCGGCCGCAACCTCCCACGGATGCGCGCGCCAGACCGTCATGCCGAAGTGCGTGATGATCGCAAGGCGCGGCTTCGCGTCGCGAATGATGCGCTCGACGTCGTCGAGGCACAGGTGCGGCAGGCCTGCCCGGCACTCCATGAGCACGAGGTGGATGACCATCACCTCGGCACGATGCTGCTCGGCGATGCCTTCGTAGTACTCGGAATCGGTCACCCACCCGAGCCTGTCGCCGAAACGGAAACCGAACGTCTCCACCTGATGGATGTGCGCTGGCGAGGTGGTGAATGTGACGCCGTTCACGCTGTACTCGGTCTCGGGCTTCAGCCGGACGATCTCTTGCGGAAACCGGCGCAGGTAGTTGAGGACGACGGGGTCGCCGTCGAGCGCATCGCCAGGGCAGAACAGCCGCCCGCGATGACGGAACCCGCCGTCCGTCATCGCCTCGATCATCACGTTCACGTCGTTGCTGTGATCGAGGTGACGGTGGCTGATGACGATGGCGTCGAGCTTGGTGAGGTCGACCTTTCGCTTCGCGTACTGGACGACCGCGCCGGGTCCCGGGTCGAGGCTGATCCGCGTGTCGCCCTCTTCGAGGTAAAGACCGCCCGACGCGGCGATCTGCTTGGCCACCATGAAGCGGGCGCCGGCGGTGCCCATGAACGTGAGCTTCACGTCTCGGCCACCTCACTCAGGGCAACGTCGACCTTCTCGCCGAAGTAGCGGTCGTAGAGCTGCTCGACGCGCTCGAGCGTGTCGATCTCCGCGACCGGCTTGTCGTCCCGGATGCGCACGATGCGGGGAAACCGAAGCGCGTAGCCGCTGGCATGCCGGTCCGATTGCTGGATCGAGTCGAACGCCACCTCCAGCACGACCTCCGGTCTGACCGCGTACCCGTAGCCCACGTCGCGAACCTGCAGGCCGAGGAACTTCTCGGTCATGGTCGCGATCTCGGCGTCGGTGAGGCCTGTGTACGCCTTGCCGACGTTGACGAGCTTGCTCACCTTCGCGTCCATTACCGCGAAGGTGTAGTCGGAGAGCACCCCCTTGCGTTTGCCGTGGCCCCACTCGACCGCGGTGACGACCACGTCGAGCGTCGCGAGCGGACGCTTGAGCTTCAACCAGGCGAGGCCGCGGCGCCCGGGCGTGTAGGGGCTGTCAGGGTCTTTCACCATCAGGCCCTCGTTGCCTCGC
>DASYXY010000058.1:0-27857 GCA_035934385.1 Candidatus Dormiibacterota bacterium | reverse complement strand
TACCGGATGTGGTTGTCCTGGTCGAAGCTGACGATGTCCGATTTCCCGGTCAGCAGCGAGAGCGCGGTCTGCGTCTTCGTGTAGTAATCGAACGTCTCGTCGTAATGCCCGACGTAAACCGTGTCGGGTGAGTAGGCCGGGACGTACAGCCCGATTCCGGGCATGGACAGCACGCGGCCCTGCGGCTGGTCGCCCAGCCAGGTGAGCCCGTTGTAGTACGACTGGCCCATCACGTACTGGGACTGCGTGGCGACCAGCATCGGCGCCAGCACGAGGAAGGCACTGCCCACAGCGGCGAACGCGACGTACGAGAACGGGACCAGGCGCCGCGCTCGGGCGCTCCGGATTCTCGGCAGGATCACCTCGAACATCGCGCGGGCGGCGAGGATCACGAGCGGGATGTAGAGGGCGTCGAGGAACCGGCGCCGTAAGTCACCCGCTGGGTTGGGCACGTAGAGGATCACAGCCAGCAGCACGAGCCATGCGACCAGGAAGAGGTCCTCCCGGCTGCGGCGGCGCAGAGCGCCTGGTAAGCCGATGAGCGCCAGGAGAAGCTGCGGCGCGATGGCGAAGAGGAAGCTGAAGCCTTCCGGCGGAAGGGCATTCTTGGAGTGGAACGTCCACCGCTGCACCTCCGGGTTGCCGATGAACGCGAAGTACGCGTACAGGATGTACGGGGCGGGGATCGCGAAGGCGAGAGCTCCGGCGACCCATCCAGTCCGCGTGGACGGGCGCCTCAGCAGCATCGCGACGGCGGTCGCGCCGCCCATCAGGATCGGCATCTGGGGGTGGATCGACGCCTGGCCGAGCCACGCGAGGCCCGCGAGCGTCGCGAGCCGCAGGTCCCCCCGCTCGATCGCCTTGAGCGTGAGCGGGATCCCGAGCGCCGCGAACACACCCGACCAGGCGAAATGCGGCAGCGCGAGGATCGAGTAGAACGCGGTCAGCTCCGGCATGCGCCAGTCGAGCGTGTCGGTGGTATTGCCGAAGACGACCGGGTGGCCGAGCGCCTGGATGACATAGCCCATACCAAGGCCGCAAGCGAGGAAGAAGAACGCGAAGAGCCGCGCGCCGCGGTCCTGGATGAAATGGGTGATGCACAGCCAGGCGGCGGCCATCAGCGCTATGGCCGCAGCAACGCGTGCCAGGTGGAAGACCAGGATCAGGGGCAGGCCCGAGATCCCGGCGATGTGGCCCAGCAGCAGCCAGAACATAAAAAGGTATGCGCTCGGGCTCTGCTCGGTGGTGTAGCGGTTCTGCCATGACCACGCGCCCTCGAGGCCCTGGCGCATCTTCGCGAGGTAGGTGTTGGCGTCGTCGCCGAGGTAGAAGAAGCCCAGGAAAACCTGGCCGTGAGGCTGGGCGAGATAGCCGTACACGTACGGCGCGGCGGTGACGATCGCAAGGACGATCCCGGTGGCTATCGGTAGTGTCCAGTCGCCGAGTCCCCTTCGCACCGTGGCCGCCGCCACCACGCCGCTTACCGCCGCCATCGACCCAGGCTCAGGCGCAGCACGGTCAGGAGCGCCCGGCGCACCTCGTTCTCCGACACCTTGGATGTACCGGCGACGCGATCCTCGAACTTGATCGGCACCTCGACGACCTTGTAGCCGAGGCGCCGCGCGCGATAGACCATCTCGATCTGGAAGGAGTATCCCTGCGAGCGCACCTCGTCGAGCCCTATGTGCGTCAGCAGGTCCCGGGTGTAGCACCGGTAGCCGGAGGTGGTGTCGCGCGTCGGCACACGCAGCAGCAGCCGGCAGTACAGGTTGGCGCCCCACGAAAGCAGCCAGCGCCGCAGCGGCCAACCCTCGATCGAGCCCCCGGGAATGTAGCGGGAGCCGACCGCGAGCCCACCGCTGGTGCGAGCTGCGTCGACGATCGGCTGGAGGTCCTGCGGGCGGTGCGATCCGTCGGCGTCCATCTCGACGAAAAGCTGCGACCCGTCCTCGAGGCCGGTCCGGAACGCGTCCTTGTAGGCGCTGCCCAGCCCCAGCTTGCCGGGACGGTGCAGGACCCTGACGCCTGGATCCGCGGCAGCGAGCGCATCGGCGATCTCGCCTGTTCCATCAGGGGAGCTGTCGTCGACGACCATCACGTCGTGGCCAAGCTTGCGCACCGCGCTCACGACACGCTCAACGTTCTGGCGCTCGTTGTACGTCGGAAGCACCACGAGAACCTCCGTTGGTGGCGTCTTGCGGGGCGCGATGGTCACCTGGCGGGCGAGTATCTGCGAAATCGAACGCTGACGAGGTCCTTGAACATGTCGACCGAGTGGCGGATTGCGGCCACCTTGGTCGGTGCGGAGTGCCGCCACACGACGGGCACCTCGGCGATGCGCGCGCCGCGCTTCTTGGCGAGGAACAGCGCCTCGGGGTCGTAGCCGAAGCCGTTCGTCCGCAGGTCGGCGAAGACCGCGCGCGCGAGGTCGCCCTGGAACAGCTTGAAGCCGCACTGCGTGTCCCACAGGCCAGGGAGCAGGAGCGCCTGGACCATGAGGTTGAACGTCTTCCCCATCAGCACGCGGTAGACGGGCTGCGAAACGACCACCTCGGAGCCCTTGATCGACCGCGAGGCGATGGCGACACCCGCGCCCGCTTCAAGCTTCGCCTCGAGCTTGGGGAGCTCCTCGATGGGTGTCGAGAGGTCGGCGTCGGTGAGGAGCACCCGGTCGCCCGTGCTGACGGCGACGCCCTCCGCCAGCGCACGTCCCTTGCCCCGGTTCTGGACGAGGTGCACGTTCCGAACGTTGGACGCCCCTGCCATCGCGGCCGCAATGACCTTTTGCGTGCCGTCCACGCTGCCGTCGTCGGCGAGGATGAGCTCGTAGCGATCGCCGCGCGCGCCGAGGTACTTCTTGATCGCCTCCACGGTCGCGGGCAGGCGGTCCTCCTCGTTGTAGCAGGGGATCACGACGCTCAACATCGCCGCCAAATGTTAGGGAGCCGAACCCCTCGGACCCTGCATGAGCACGCCGATCGCGTAGGCAGGCAGCACGGCCATGCGCCGGAGACGCCACGGCTGACGCCCGAGCCGGAACAGCCACTCCAGACCGGCGCGCCGCATCCAGGCCGGCGCCCTTGGTATGCGACCGGTGAGGTAGTCGAACGCCCCGCCGACACCCATCGCCACGGGCACGCCGGCCGCCCGGCCCGCGGTGGCGATCCAGATCTCCTGCTTGGGCGCGCCGAAGGCAACCAGGAGGACGTGCGGCCGCTTCTCGCGCACCAGCTCGGCCGACTCGTCGTCAGCCGCTGCGTCGACCTGGAGCTCGGCGTGCTCGGTGCGGAGGCGCCTGGCCAGGTCGTCAGCTACACCAGGGCCGGCGCCAAGCAGGAACATGCGCCAGCCGCGCTTCGCGCACAGGCCAGCCAGCGGCGGGATGAGGTCCACCCCGGTCACAGGCCCCGTAATGGCGCATCCCTGCCGGCGGGCGGCCCAGACGACGCCTCGCCCGTCGGGAATGCACATCGAGGCCGATTCGAGGACGCGGGCGAACTCGGGATCGCTCCGGGCGCGCATCACGAACTCGGGGTTGATGGTCGCGACCAGGTGCTGGCCGCCCTCGTCGACAAGCGCCTCGATCCGCCGCAGCGCCGAGGCCATGTCGACGCAGTCCACGCGGACTCCGAGTATCCGGGTTTGCGCCTGTTGAATCAGGTGGCCGATGTGACCTCAGAGGTCATGATCACGTACGGCTCAATTGGGCCGAGGCCTTTGATGAAGTCGGCAAGGTGCCAGGCGCCCCAGACGCGGGTGCGCGACCAAGCGAACCGGCTCGCCCACGTGTGAAAGGTCGACTCCTGCTCGGTCACGGCGGTGCTGTAGCCCTCGGCCTGCAGCACCTGCTCGTCAGTCACGTTGAAACGGCCTGACGGGTACGCGAAATCGACGACCGGGTGGCCGACCAGGGTCTCGAGCCACTGCTTGGACGTCCTGACCTCATAGACGATCGATGGCACGGCCATGCGCGAGACGTTGCCATGATCGACCGTGTGCGAAGCGATTTCGATGCCGTACTTGTCCATCTCGACGATCATGTCGCTGGTCACGTAACGCAGCTTGTTGACGAAGCTCGTCACGATGTAAGCGACAGCCTTGAAACCGTGCGCCTTGAGAATCGGAAAGGCATTCGTATACAGGTCGCGGTACCCGTCGTCGAGGGTGATCACCACCGGCTTGCTCGGAAGCGTCCTCTGACCGCTGAAGTACGCGCGAAGATCGTCCATCGTGATTGGGTGGTACGCGTTGGCTCGCAGCCAGTCCATCTGCGCTGTGAAGTTTTCGGGAGTGACCGTGAGGTTGAACGTGAGCGTGTCGGGGTACTTCGGCAGCTCGCCGACGTAGTGGTACATGAGGATCGGAACGCTGATCCGGCTGCGTCCGGTCGGGATGAAACCGAACGTGACCGGGTCGTACCTCAGGCCGCCGTCGTTCGTCAGCGGTCCCCTGTCCACGATGGCGGTAAGGGGATGGCCTCCTGCGGTCACCAGCAAGGTGTAGGTCGCGACGATCACCACCACCAACATGAATGCGGACACCGCGGTGGTTCTTACTCGGCCCATGGTTGCGACCACGACACCTAGCTTAAGGTCGAGAGCCGTGACACCGGGATGCAACGGGCGATCGTGAACCGGCTCGTCGCGGTGGACGTGAACCCCGCGACTCGACACATCGTCACCGGCACCGAGCGCTATACACGCGAGCTCTGCGCAAGACTCGCGGGTGCGGCGCCCGACCTCGCGTTCAGGTTCTACGCCTCGCGTCCCAAGTCGGATCTCGGGGTCGACGTCACTGTGCTGCCATTCCGACGTTTGTGGTCGCAGGTGAGGCTGCCGGCGGCGCTGGCGGGCGCGCGGCCTGATCTGCTGTTCGTGCCGGGTCACTCGATCCCGTTCGCCTGGGCGGGGCGCTCACTCGCGGTGATCCACGACCTCGCGTTCGAGCGTCACCCCGAGGCGTACTCGGCTGCGCAGCGAATCCACCTGCAGCTCACGACGCGATGGGCCGTCACCCGGTGCCGGGTGCTGATCGCGGTCTCTGAGTCGACGCGCAGAGACATCGCTTCGCTGTACGGAGTCAACCCGAGCCGCATCCGGGTGATCCCGCACGGCGGCGGCGAAGCTTCAAGTGTTCGTCCTGCCTCGGCCTCCCAGCTCGGCGCGCTTGGGCTCACCGGTGACTTCGTGCTCCAGGTCGGGCGCGTCGAGGCCCGCAAGAACCAGCTGGCCGCCCTCGCGGCGGTGGAGCGCGTGCCGGACCTCACCCTCGCCGTCGCCGGTCCCGAGGTGGATTCGGCGCTCGCGGTGAAGTTGCGGGCGTCGAAGTCCTGCCGGGTGCTGGGCCGCGTGGACCAACCGACGCTCGAGCTTCTCTACAAGCGGGCGAAGGCCGTCGTCGTGCCCAGCCTGTACGAGGGTTTTGGGCTGCCCGTCCTGGAGGCGATGGCTCGGGGCCAGGTGGTCGTAGCCGCGCGGACGTCATCGCTGCCCGAGGTCGGAGGCGACGCGGTCCTCTACGTGGACGACCCGGACGACGCGGGCGCCTTCGCTTCGGTGCTCGAGAGGGCGCTCGCTGATGGAGAGGCTCGCGCCTCGCTCACGCGTCTTGCGACCCAGCGCGCGCGCGAGTTCACCTGGGAGCGGTGCGCGCAGCAGACCGCTGAGGTGCTCCGAGAGGCACTCGGGTGACCGCAACATCTGTCGCTCGGGTGGTGCGCGCGCTGCCTGCTGCCGCTGGACTCATCTACGCGTTCGTTCTCCTCCGCCGCCTGCCCGACATCGTCGACCAGGTCACCTTGAACGCCGATTACGTCTCGGCCATGGCGCTCGCGCAGTCTGTGGGCGCCAACGGCAAATCGGGTCGCGCGGTGATCATCCAGATCGGCTGGTACTGGTTCGACCTGGTGACGCTGCACCTCCCGTACCACCGACAGGTCTGGGAGTACGCGCCTTTCGTGCTGGCCATGTCAGCGCTGGCGCTCATCGTCTGGACAGCGTGGCGCGTGGCCGGTCGATTCGCCGGCGTGCTGGCGGCATCGATTGGGGTTGCTGCCGGTCCGATCGTGGTCGGCACGCAGGTGGCGCAGTCGTATCACGGGACAACATGGTTCGGGTGCGCGCTGCTTGCCGCCTATTTGTGCGCGGTCATCTCGATGCAGACGTCGCGCTGGACGCTCGTCGCGTCGTCGGTCGCCGTCGCGCTGCTCGCCGGGTTCGCCACCGGGACCGATCCGCTGCTCCTGCCGTCCGGCGATGCACCCTTCGCGTTGACGCTGGGCGCGTTGTGGTGGTTGCGCAAGGACGAGGTGCCACGCGAGAAGCTGCTTGCAGGCGCGGGAGCGGCCGCCGGGATCGCGCTGACCGCCGGCGCGATGGTCCTCGCCGGCAGGCTGGCCGGATACGTCTCGTCTTTCCCGCGCGGCCTCACCCACCTGGTGACACCGGATCACGTGGCTGGAAACGCGCGCCAGCTGGTCTCGGGCGTGTTCGAAGTGGCCGGGATGCCGCACGAGGGATCGACACTGGGCCTCTTGCTCGGGTTGATCCTGACCGCCGCCCTCCTGATCCCCTTCATCTGGTTGATCAGAGTGCGAGCGCGCGGCGTGGACGCCGCGACCGTCGCGGTCGTCGGCTTCTGGGTCGCGTCAGTACTCGGGGTGGCGTCGGCCTTCTTCTTCAGTGACATTCCGCACGACTTTCTGCAGAACTCGAGCCGGTACTTGATCTCGATGTTCTATGCGGTGGCCGCGACTGTGCCCATCTGGGCGGCCCGCGATCCGCGGCGGTTGACCCTGATCGCTGCCCCGGCAACGCTGCTGATCCTCGCCAACGCCGCAGCCGTCGACCGCACCGCGGCCGGCGGTCTCTTCGGCCCCTCATTCAACTCGTCGCTCAGCGAACCGATCACGTTCCTGGAGCAGCACGGTCTGACCCACGGGTACGCCGCCTACGACGAAGCGGCGCCGATGTCCTTCAAGAGCGACTTCGTACTCAACGTGTATCCGGTCACGCAGGTCGTTGTCAGCCCCGACGACGAATGTGGCGACGCGATATGTCCCTTCGCGTACAACAGCCTCAGCGACTGGTACCGCGGGGACGGAGGACCCACCTTCATCCTCGTCGACCCTGCCACGTATCGTCTCGATTCGGCACCTCCGGCGGGACTCGACCAGGTCGTGATGGTCTATCAGGTGGGCCGGTACGAGATCTACGTCTACGCGGACGACGTCGCCGCGCACATGGGCACGCCTCGCCGGTTTACCCGCTCCTTGTTCTGACTCCGTTCGCGACCGCGTCGTCGATCACCTTCCAAGTGAGGTCGGCGCTGCGCTCCCAGCTGAACTCGGCCGCACGGAGGATGCCGCGACCTCGGAGGTCGGCCGCCAGCTCGGCGTCGCCCGCCACCGCCTCCAACGCCTGACGCCACGCCTCGGGACTTTCTGCGGGCACGATCAGGCCCGCGTCTCCCACCACCTCCGGCAGGCTCGAAGTGTCCGCCACGACCACCGGCGTTCCGCACGCCATCGCCTCCAGCGGCGGCAGTCCGAAACCCTCGTACCACGCTGGGTGAGCAAGCATCAGCGCAAGGTTGTAAACGGCGGGCAGCGCCGTCGGGTCGAGGCCTTCGAGGTGGTGCAGGCCGGGACCCAGCCGCTGCATTCGCGCGCGGATCCCCTCGTAACGCCAGCCCCAGCCGCCGACCACGACGAGGTCTGGCCGGTCGCGCATCATCGCCCAGGCCTCGAGGAGCGTCTCGAGATTCTTGCGCGGCTCGATCGTGCTGACAAAAAGGATGAAGCGCTCCGGCAGTTTCAAGCGCGCGCGCGCCTCCTCGCGGTCCTCTGAGTCCAGCGGCCGAAACGATTTCGACACGCCCTCGTGGACGATCGAGATTCGTGACGCCGGCACTCCGAAGATGGTCTGCACGTCGGACGCGGTGTTGTGAGACACGGCGATGACGCGGTCGGCGTTCCGCAATGACCGGGGCACGATCCAGCCGGTGCTCAGCGGCTGGCCGGCCGGGAACCAGTCGCGCCTGCGATAGATCGCAAGGTCGTGGACCGTGATCACCGTCGGGCAGCCGACCTCGCGCAGCGGCAGCACGCCGGCCGGACCGAAGAAGACGTCGGGCCTGAGCGCGCGGATCCTACCGGGCCACTGGAGATGCCTACCGACGAAGCGCGCCGACGGGAGCGGGCGATGTGCGAGTCCGGGCGAGCCGTTGGGCGGCGCCACTCCTGCCGGGACGAACACCGTCATGCGGCAATCGGGCCTTGCCACGGCCATCGCGTGCAGGACCTCTCGGGTGTAGACGCCGACGCCGGCCCGTGGCCGCGAGAGCCCGTAACCGTCGACGGCGACGTGGAGGCCGGTCAACTACTCAGCGCAGGTAGGCCTGGTTACGCCTCAAGACCTCGAAATTTTCGAGCGCGAGGCCGGTGCCGCGGACAACGGAGGTCTGCGGGTCGTCCGCCACGAGCGTCGGGATGCCCGTGTGCATCGCTATGAAGCGGTCGATGCCGCGCAGCTGAGCGCCCCCGCCCGACAGCAGGATTCCGCGGTCCAGGATGTCGGCCGCAAGCTCGGGCGGCGTCTCCTCGAGCATCGAGCGGACCGCGCCAACGATCGCTGCGAGCGGCTCGTGGATCGCCTCGACGATCTCGTTCGAAGTCACCTCGACGCTTCGCGGCAGCCCGGTCACCAGGTCGCGTCCCCGCGCCTCGCCGACAAGAGGCTCCTGCATGGTCACCGCGGCGCCGGTCGCGATCTTGATCTCCTCCGCCGTCCGCTCGCCAACGAGCAGGTTGTGAGCTCGTCGCAGGTAGGCCGTGATGGCGTCGTCGATGCGGTCGCCGCCGACGCGGACGGAGCGCGCGACGACCATGCCTGACAGCGAAATGACGGCGAGCTCCGTGGTGCCGCCGCCGATGACGCAGACCGCGTGGCCGCGCGGCTGGTTGATGGGCAGGTCGGAACCGATGGCGGCGGCGATGGGCTCATCGATGAGCCATGCCTGGCGCGCCCCGGCGGAGATCGCAGCTGCGGTCACCGCGCGCCGCTCGACCGAGGTGACTCCCGAGGGGACGCAGATCATGACCTCCGGCTTGAAGAGCCGCTGGCGGCCCTGCACCTTGCCGATGAAGTGGTGGAGCATGCCCTCCGCAACCGCGAAGTCGGCGATGACGCCTTCGCGCATGGGACGCACGACGCTGATGCCGTCGGGCGTGCGCCCGATCATCTCCTGCGCCTGGCGGCCGACGGCCAGCATGCGGGTGCCGTCGCGGTTCACGGCCACCAGCGATGGCTCGTTGACGACGATGCCTTCGCCCTTGACGTAGACCAGGACTGTCGACGTCCCTAAATCAATCCCGATCTTCTTAGAAAGCACAGCCCGTGCTACTGCCCCGTGCGTTCCTGCTTGACCTCCCCATGGGTGGGGAGGTCGTGCGTCGCGCAGCGACGCCGGGAGGGGGCGCCGATTCTCTTATGCACCCATCACTCGTACGTCCGACTGCCGCTCTCCGCGTCGTTGGTCGACTCGATGCTTTCGATGTGGGCGCCGACGGCGGTCAGCTTGCCCGTCATGTCCTCATACCCCCGCGCGACGTGCCACGCGCTGCGCAACACGCTCTCTCCCTCCGCGCAGAGCGCCGCGATCACCAGTGCCGCGCCCGAGCGGATGTCCGGCACCGCGAGCTCGGTTCCCTTAAGAAGGCACGGACCGTGCACGGCGGCGTGCAGGCGGCCCTCGACCGTGATGCTCGCGCCCATCTTCGTGAGCTGGTTCACGTGCTGGAAGCGGTTCTCGTGGACGTACTCAGAGATCACCGTCTCGCCGGCGGCCTGCGTCATGAGAGCCATGTACTGTGCCTGGAGGTCGGTGGGAAAGCCTGGGAAGGGCCACGTCGACATGTCGGTCGGCAGGATCCTTGTCCCCTGTCGCCTACCGACTCGAAACCATCCCTCGCCCACTTCGACGTGCGCCCCCGCCTGCTCCAGCTTGAGCAGGACGATGTTGAGGTCCTCGGGCCGGCTGCACTCGAGGCGTAGCTCACCTCCCGCGGCCACCGCGGCGATCGCGTACGTGCCGGCCTCGAGGTAGTCAGGAACGACCGTGTGCTCGGCGCCGCCCAGCTCGGGCACGCCGTCGACCACGAGCCGCTCGGTGCCGATGCCCTCGATGCGCGCACCCATCTTTCCGAGCAGCCGGCACAGGTCCTGCACGTGGGGCTCGCGCGCGGCGTTGAAGATCTCGGTGCGGCCCTCGGCTCGTACCGCGGCCAGCAGGATGTTCTCGGTGCCGGTCACTGTGGGAAGGTCGAACACGACGCGGGCGCCGCGCAGGCGCTCGGCGTGTGCCACCAGCTCGGTGGCCGACTCGTCGATGGTTGCGCCCATCTGCCTCAGTCCTCGCAGGTGCTGCTCGACGCGGCGGGCGCCGATGTCATCGCCCCCGGGACGTGGAAGCCGCGCGCGACCGAAGCGTCCGATCAGCGCGCCAAGCAGCAGGATCGTGGCGCGCATGCGCCGGCCCAGTTCGTGGGGAACGCCGGGCTCGGATGCACCGCGGGCATCGATGGTGATCGCACCGGTGCCGCTACACCTCGCGCCGATTCTCTCGAGCACCTGCGCCATCACCTGCGTGTCGATGACGCGTGGCACGTTCTTCAGCTGCACAGGCTCCTCGGTGAGGAGGGCGGCCGCCATCTCGGGCAGGGCCGCGTTCTTGGAGCCGCTGACACAGAGATCGCCTACCAGCGGCGCCCCGCCGGTGATCTTCAGAACGAGATCGTGGTCCTTACCCGCGGCGCGCACGCGCGAGCCGCAGTCGCGCCTCCGCCATCGCCAGCGCCTGGTTGAACTCGACCTCCTCGGCGGTGCTGAGCGTGCCGGCGAGTCGCTCCTGGGCTCGCTTGCGCGCGGCCTCGGCCTGCTCGATCGAGATCTCTTCCGCGTGCTCGGCCACGTCCGCCAGCACCGTCACGCGATCGGGCAGCACCTCGAGGAAACCGCCACCCACGAACAGGAACTGCTCCTCGGTGCCCTGGACGATCTTCAGCGCGCCGGGCTTGAGGATGGTCATCAGCGCGGCGTGGCGAGGCAGCACGCCGAGCTCGCCGTCGGCGCCGTTGGCGACCATGAAATCGACGTCGCCCTCGAACAGGCTGCGCTCCACGCTCACCACACGAAGAGGAACTGGCATTACTGCGCCTTCTTCATCTCCGCGCCCTGCGCGCGGGCGTCCTCGATGGTGCCCACCATGTAGAAGGCCTGCTCCGGCAGGTCGTCGTGCTTGCCCTCGAGGATCTCCTTGAAACCGCGAACGGTGTCGGCGATCGACACCAGCTTGCCCTCGCGGCCTGTGAAGCGCTGCGCGACGTTGAACGGCTGGGACAGGAATCGCTGGACCTTGCGCGCACGCGACACCGTCAGCTTGTCGTCCTCGGAAAGCTCTTCCATGCCGAGGATCGCAATGATGTCCTGCAGGTCCTTGTAGCGCTGCAGCATCTTCTTCACGCCCTGCGCCGCGTCGTAGTGGTCCTGGCCGACGATGGACGGCTCGACAAAGCGGCTCGACGACCCCAGCGGATCGACCGCGGGGTAGATGCCGATCTCGACCAGGGACCGTTCGAGGCGCAGCGTCGCGCCGAGGTGCGCGAACACGGTCTGGATGGCGGGGTCGGTGTAGTCGTCGGCCGGCACGTAAACCGCCTGGACCGACGTGATCGAGCCCTTGCTGGTGGACGTGATGCGCTCTTCGAGCTCGCCCATCTCGGTGGCCAGCGTCGGCTGGTAGCCCACCGCCGAAGGCATGCGTCCGAGCAGCGCCGACACCTCGGAGCCCGCGAGCAGGTAACGGAAGATGTTGTCGACGAACAGCAGGGTGTCCGCGCCCTCTTCGTCGCGGAAGTACTCGGCCATGGTCAGGCCGGTGAGGCCCACGCGGGCCCGGGCGCCCGGCGGCTCGTTCATCTGGCCGAACACAAGCGCCGTCTGCGGCAGCACGCCCGCGTCCTCCATCTCCTTGTACATGTCGTTGCCTTCGCGTGTCCTCTCGCCCACACCGGCAAAGACCGAGCGGCCCTTGTGGTGGTAGGCGATGTTGCGGATGAGCTCCTGCACGATCACGGTCTTGCCGGTGCCCGCGCCGCCGAACAGTCCGATCTTCGAGCCCTTGGCGAACGTGCAGATCAGATCGATGACCTTGATTCCGGTCTCGAGGATCTCGACCTTTGCCTGCTGCTCGGACACAGGGGGCGCCGGCCGGTGGATGGGCCAGCGGGTGATGCCCTCGGGCGCAGGTTCGTCGTCGATGGGCGCTCCGATCACGTTGAACATCCGGCCGAGCGTTTCAACTCCGACCGGCACCGAAATGGGCGCGCCAGTGGCGACCACCTTGTCGCCGCGGCGGAAGCCATCGGTGGCGTCCATGGCGATGCAGCGCACGACGTTGTCGCCGATGGCGCCTTCGACCTCGAGCACCACAACCCGTCCGCTCTGCGTCTTGACCTCCAGGGCCTCGAATAGCTCGGGTTGATCGCCAGGTGGAAATTCGACGTCGACCACGGCGCCGATCACCTGGCTGACCTTGCCGTCGTGCGTCTTGCCTTTCGTCTTTGTCGCCATCAGGTCCCCCTTCCTACCTCTCCGCGGCGCGCATCGCCTCGGCGCCGCTCACGATTTCCATCAACTCGGTGGTGATGCCCGCCTGGCGGACCTTGTTCGCGTACAGAGTGAGCGCGTCGATCAGGTCGCCGGCGGCGTTCGTCGCGTTCTGCATCGCGATCATCTTGGCCGAGTACTCGCTGGCCTTGTTCTCCAGCACGGCTTGGAAGATCTGCGTTTCCACGTAACGGGGAAGCAGGCCGTCCAGGACGGACTCGGGGTCGGGCTCGTAGATGTAGTCGGCGCGCGGCCCGGATTGCGCCGCGGCGCCTTCGCGCTTCGGGATCTCCGCCGGGATGAGCGTTTGCACGGTCGGATCCTGGCGCATGGTCGATACCCATTTCGAGTAGCAGAGGATGACCGCATCGGTGTTGCCCTTCGTGTACTCCTCGAGCGCGACCGTGATCGCCGGCAGGATCTGGGCCATCGTCGGCCGATCGGCCACGCCGCTCACCTCCGCGATCACCTCGCGGCGGAAGCGCAGCAGGAAGTCGCGACCCTTGCGGCCCACCGTGACGTAGCGCTGGCCCTCCGGGTAGTTCTCGTTCATGAAGCGTGTCGCCGCACGGATGTTGTTGACGTTGATCGCGCCGCACAGTCCCTTGTCGGTCGTGACGAGCACCATCACCGCGCGCTTGCCCTCGCGGCGGACCAGGAACGGGTGCCGGTACTCGGTCGCACGCTCCGTGGTGGTCTGCAGCACCTCGACCATCTTTTCGGCGTAGGGCCGGGCCGCCTGCACCGCCTGCTGCGCGCGCCGCAGCCTCGTCGCCGCCACGACCTGCATTGCCTTGGTGATCTTCTGCGTGTTCTTGATCGAATCTATGCGCCGGACGATGTCGCGGTAGGCCGGCATCTATTTCTTTTTGCGAGTTGAAGGCTTGCTTCCCTCCCCACCTTGGGGGGAGGGTTGGGTGGGGGCGGCGGCCGCGGGTGAGCTCGGCCCAGGATCCGCCACGTCGTTGTAGCCCTCGACCCCGAACTGGTGGTTGAACGTCGAGATCGCCGCCTTCAGGCGCTCGAACAGCGCATCATCGAGCGCCTTCTTCTGCTCGATCTCCTCGGGCACGCCCGGGCGCTCGCTCTTGAGGAAGCGGACGAACCCCGCCTCCCACTCGCGGATGCGCGCAGTCGGCACCTTGTCGAGGTAACCCTGAGTGCCCGCATAGATGGCGGCCACCTGCAGGCCCAGCGGCACCGGCTGGTACTTGTCCTGCTTGAGCAGCTCGGTCAGGCGCGCGCCGCGCTCGAGCTGGTTGCGCGTGGCGGTGTCCAGGTCGGACGCGAACTGGGCGAAGGCCGCGAGCTCGCGGTACTGGGCCAGGTCGAGCCGCATCTGGCCGGCGACCTGGCGCATCGCTTTGGTCTGGGCGTCGCCGCCGACGCGCGAGACGCTGATGCCAACGTTCAGCGCCGGGCGCTGGCCGGCGTTGAACAGGTCTGCCTGCAGGTAGATCTGGCCGTCGGTGATGGAGATGACGTTGGTCGGGATGAACGCCGAGACGTCGTTGGCCTGCGTCTCGATGACCGGCAGCGCGGTAAGCGAGCCGCCCCCGTGGCTCGGCGCCATCTTCGCGGCGCGCTCGAGCAATCTCGAGTGCAGGTAGAACACGTCACCGGGGTACGCCTCGCGGCCGGGCGGCCGGCGCAGGTTGAGCGACAGCTCTCGGTACGCCCAGGCTTGCTTGGTCAGGTCGTCGTAGCAGCAGAGCGCCTCCTTGCCTTGCTCCATGAAGTACTCGCCCATCGCGCAGCCCGCGTACGGGGCGATGAAGTTGAGGGACGCCGGCTCTGACGCCGTCGCGGCGACGATGATCGTGTACTCCATCGCGCCCTGCTCTTCGAGCGTCGCGGCGACGCGGGCGATCGACGCGGCGTTCTGACCGATCGCGACGTAGATGCAGATGAGGTCCTTGCCCTTCTGGTTGATGATCGTGTCGAGCAGGACGGTGGTCTTCCCGGTGAAGCGATCGCCGATGATCAGCTCGCGCTGGCCGCGGCCGATCGGGATCATGGCGTCGATCGCCTTGATGCCTGTCTGCACAGGGCTGTCGACGCGCTTGCGGGTGATGACTCCTGGCGCGATCTTCTCGACGGGCATTGTCTTTTTCGTCTTGATGGGACCCTTGCCGTCGATGGGCTGGCCCAGCGGATTGACCACGCGGCCGATCAGCTCCTCGCCCACCGGCACCTCGAGCAGCCGGCCCGTGGTGCGCACCTCGTCGCCCTCGTGCAGGTGGCCAAACTCGCCGAGGATGACCGCGCGGACCTGGTCCTCCTCGAGGTTGAGCGCCAGGCCGAAGGTGTCGTGCGGGAACTCGAGGAGCTCGCCGGCCATCGCGTTCTGAAGGCCGTAGATCTGGGCGATGCCGTCGCTGGTGGCGACGATGCGGCCGACATCGGTCGCGACCAGGCTCGCGTCGAAATCCTTGAGCCGTTCCTTGATGACCTCTGAGATCTCTTTGGTGCTGATGCCCATCTTTGCTCCTAGGAAGCTTCCGTCAGCCGGCGGCGCAGCTGCTGCAGGCGGGTGGCGACGCTCGCGTCTATCAAACGGTCGCCGTACTGGACCTTGAGTCCACCGAGGATGCGCGGGTCGACCTCGACCCGCATGGTCACAGTCTTGCCGAGGCGCTGCGAAAGCTCGACCGCGACGCGATCCCTGTCGCGCGCTCCGAGTTCCACCGCGGTGGTGACGGTCGCACGCACACGGCCGGCGGCGTCGTCCGCCAAGTCCTGGAACTCGTCGGCGATGGCGCCGATCTCATCGACCCGATTGGCTTCGATGAGCAGCTTCGCGAGGTTGGTCGCCTCGGGGTCGCGCGAGGCCGACGCGATGAGGTCCATGCGCTGCTCGCTCGGGATCGTCGGGTTGGTCAGCACGGCCGCCACCTTCTCATCCGACAGCAGATCCCGAAGCTCCGACAGCCGGCGCGTCCACTCGTCGATCTCGCGCTCGCCCCCGGCGAGCTCGAACACCGCCCTCGCGTAACGCTTAGCGGCTGCCGTCGCCACCAGCGACCTCCTCGATCGCCCGCTCGATCAGCTGGCGGTGTTTCGTGGCGTCGAGAGTCTCCCCGATCACCTTCTCGGTGGCGGCGACGACAAGCCCCGCAACCTCTCCGCGCACCGACTGCAGCGCGCGATCGCGCTCGGCCTCGATGTCTTTGCGCGCCGACTCCGAGATGCGCTTCGCCTCCTCCTCCGCCTTCTCCCTCATCTCCTGGCGCAGCTGGTCCGCGGACTTGCCCGCGGCGTCGACGACCTCCTGAGCCGTCTTGCGAGCGTCGTCCAGCCTGGCCTGCGCCTCTTTGAGCTGGGCCTCCGCATCCACGCGAGCTTTCTCGGCCGCGGTCAGCTGCTCGGCGATGGCACGCTGCCGAGCTTCAGCCTGGCTGACGATCACCGGGTACACGTAGCGAGCGAGGACCCCGAACATCACCAGGAAAGTCAGCAGCTCCACAATGACCGTCCCGTTGATGTCAATCACGCCCGCCACGCCGGTTAGGAAATGCATCTGCGTGTTGCTAGTGCACCTGGCCCAGGAAGACGAATCCGAATGCCAGGTTGATGAAGTACATGGCCTCCACGAGACCGACGATGGTGAACAGCCAGGGGATCATCCGGCCCTGGGCTTCAGGCTGTCGCGCGACACCGCTGATGAACGCGTTGCCCGCCAGGCCATCACCGACGGCGGCGCCGATGGCTCCGAGGCCCATCAGCAGGCCGAAGCCGATCAGCGCGCCGGCAAGCTCGATTCCGTGATCTGTCATAGCCCCTCCTCTATTTGTGCTCGTGCTCTAGGCCCTCGCGGCCCATGCCGAAGTAGATGACCGTCAGCAGCATGAAGATGAACGCCTGGATGAAACCGATGAACAGCACGTCGAACGCTTTCCAGACCGCCAGGAGCACCGACCCGACGATGACCGTCGGCACGTTTTGAACGGCCGGCAGATAGACCAGCCCGATGCTGGCGATCAGGCTGATCATCACCGCGCCGGCGAAGATGTTGCCGAACAGCCGGAGCGATAGGGTGACCGGCTTCACCAGCTCTTCGAGGACGTTCAGCGGGATGTAGGCGATACGCGCGGGCAGTGGGAGCTCGAAAGGCTTGGTGAAACGTCTCAGGTAGCCGCGGAATCCCAGCACGCCGATGCTGTACCACTGGACGACTACGATCACGATCAGCCCCATCGCGAGCGTCTGGTTGAGGTCGGCGTTGGCCCCGTGGACGATGTCGTTCGAGAAGATTCCGAGCGGCAGCAGCTCGATGTAGTTGGCGATGAGGATGTACAGGAAGAGCGTCATCGCCAGGGGCACGATGAACAGCGCGTCCTCGGACACGTTCTCCTTGACCAGCCCGCGAAGCAGGTCGTAGCCCCACTCGAAGACCGCCTGCACCTTGCCCGGTGCGCCCGACCGGAGCTGCGACCGGATCCAGAAGGCGATCGCTACGGTGGCCACCACGGCGATCCCGCTCGAGATGAGCGAGTCGTAGTTGAAGGTGCATAGAGCGCCGCAGCCGAGGCTCACTGTCGGGTGCGTCCCATAGGAAGCGTCGGCGTGGATCAAGCGAGCAATCCTCGGCGGATCGAGGCGGCCACCAACACGCCCTGGGCAGCCCCGACTCCGAGCAGCACCGCCCACGCGTCGCTCTGCAGCACGATCGCGATCGCGATGGCGGCGACGCTGAACGCGGTCAGCCGCACCACGGTCGATGCCACAAACGGCGTCCCGCGCACCATGAGCGCGGCGAGTGCGTGCCCGTTGAGCGAGCCGATCAGCAAACCGGCGGCGAGCCCGGCTCCAACGGTAGGATGCCCGACCACCGCGCCGGCAAGAACTGCGATGAGGGCGGCGCCGGCCGATACGGCGACCGACTCCTTCAGGATTCCACCGAAACTCACCGCGTGAACTCCCTCACCTTCAACCAGATGGCGGCGCCGCCTGCCACGAGGCCCACGAACAGCCCGACGAGCACAAAGACGGGGGAACTGTGGAACACACCGTCGAGCGCGACTCCGCCGAGGATCGGGAGCAAGGCTGCGGCTGCGAAATAGATTCCGACGCCTGCCATGTCGGCCCCGGTCGGACCCTGACTCGTTGGGCGCATGCCCGAGCTAAATGCTACCGGGAACCTGGTTCGGGCAACAGCCGCCGCAGGTACGGATGCTCGAGCCGCCAGGCCGACTTCTGCAGTCGGTCGGCCAGGAAGGTCGAGACCAGCACCAGCCAGGCCACCAGCACCACCGCGACGATGCGTTTGTGGCCGAAGAGCATCAGGCCGACAGCGCCCAGCAGCCCGCTGGCGCTGTAGAAGACGAAGCACGTCTGACGGGCGTCGAGCCCGAAGTCCAGGAGCCGGTGATGGATGTGCTTGAGGTCCGGCTGGGCCACCGACGCCTTCATCCGGCCGCGGCGCACGATGGCCCACGCCGTGTCGGCGATGGGGAGCGCGAGCGCCAGGACGGGGACGGCCAGGGCAAACGCGACCGCGACCTTGGCCACGCCCGCGATCGAGATGACCGCCAGCGCCGTCCCCAGAAAGTGCGAACCGGAGTCGCCCATGAAGATGCGCGCAGGCGAGAAGTTGAAGATGAGGAAGCCCCCGCACGCGCCTGCCAGTCCTGCCGCCAGCTGCACCACGTCGGTCTGATGTGTGCCGGCGGCCGCGAAAACGAGCGTGGCGGAGACTATCAGCACCACTCCCGCAGCCAGCCCATCCACACCGTCGAGCAGGTTCACGGTGTTCTGCATGCCGAGGATCCAGAAAAGGCTGATCGGGATCGCGAGCCACCCGAGCTGGATGATGCCCGCCCACGGCAGGCTGACAAAGCTGATCTGGAACTCCTTGCCGAAAGTGAGGACGGCCGTGAGCGCGATCAGCGCCTGCAGGCCGAACTTGGTCAGCGGCGGCAGGGACCAGCGATCGTCCGCGATCAACAGGATGGCGGCCAGCGCCGAGACGGCCAGGACGCCGCCGACCTCGATTCGATCGGCTGCCGCCACGGCAGGCAGGGTCAGCGCGATCGCTGCCGCGAAGCCGGCGAACATCGCCAGGCCGCCCAGCAACGGCATTGGCTTTGAGTGCACGTGGCGTTCGCTCGGATGCGCCATCACGCCGAGCCGGCGCGACAGCCAGATCATCACCGGCACCAGGGCTGCGGTGATGGCGAACGCGATCAACATCGGCCAAAGGCCGGGAAGCAGGTGGTCGCGGATCGCAATCAGCGAATCGATGCTGAAGAAGTCGGACTCACCTGTCGAGGAGGCGGCGGCGAAAACGTGGGCGGAGATCAAGGCCTCAGTCGAACGCGTACGGTAGCGGAAAGCGCCGGCACAGGTCCAGCGCGCGCTCGTGCACCGAATCCAGCGTGGCCGGGTCGTCGATGCGCTCGATGAGATCCGCGAGGCAGTCGGCGATGACCACCATCTCCGCCTCCTTCATGCCGCGTGTGGTGACGAGCGGCGTCCCCACGCGCACGCCGCTGGGGTTGAACTTCGAGGCCTCGTCGTAGGGGATCGAGTTGCGGTTCAGCGTGATGCCGACTGTGTCGGCGACGTCCTGCACCTGCTTGCCGGTCCGCTTCTGAGGCCGCAGGTCCACGAGCATCAGGTGGTTGTCGGTGCCGCCGCTGACCAGGCGCAGCCCTCGCTTCAGCAGCTGGTTGGACAGCGCCTTCGCGTTGGTGACGACCTGCCTGGCGTACACCTTGAACTCCGGCTTCAGCGCTTCGTGGAAGCACACAGCCTTCGCGGCGATGGCATGCATGAGGGGGCCGCCCTGGATGCCCGGGAAAACTGCCGAGTCGATCGCCTTCTGCCGGTCGGCTTTGCACAGGATGATCGCGCCCCAAGCCCCGCGCAGCGTTTTCTGAGTCGTCGTTGACACGATGTCGGCGTGCGGGACCGGTGACGGGTAGACGCCGCCGGCGACGAGTCCGGCGACGTGCGCCATGTCGACGAAGAATGTCGCCCCGACCGAGTCGGCGATCTCGCGCATGCGCGCCCAGTCGACGATGCGTGAGTAGGCGGAGAAGCCGCCGAGGATCATCTTCGGCCTCACCTCTTTCGCCAGCTTCTCCATGGCGTCGTAGTCGATGGTCTCGGTCTCGCGACTGACGCCGTACGAGTGGATCTCGTAGAACTTGCCGCTGAAGTTCGCGGGACTCCCGTGCGTGAGGTGGCCTCCGGCGGACAGGTCCATGCCCATCACCCGGTCGCCGGGCTGGCACACGGCCATGTACACCGCTGCGTTGGCCTGCGATCCCGAGTGCGGCTGAACGTTTACGTAGTCCGCGCCGAAGAGCTTCTGCGCGCGCTCGACCGCGAGCGATTCGATCTTGTCGATGACCTCGCCGGTGCCGCCGTAATAGCGGCGGCCCGGATAGCCCTCGGCGTACTTGTTGGTGAGCAGCGTCCCGAGCGCCTCGAGGATGGCGGGGCTGGTCAGGTTCTCAGAGGCGATCAGCTCGAGCGTCTCCGACTGCCGCCGGTACTCGTTTCGGATCAGGCCGGCGATGTCGGGGTCGACGCTGTCGAGAGCCCGGAAGCTCATCGTGACGATCGGAGCGGCCATTCAGCTAGATGCTAACCGCGCCGGTCATGGCGCTTGTCATCCGGCTATCGGAGGCGGCGGGCCAAGCAGATCCCTGGCCGAGATCGCTCCCTCCCGGAGGATGTGGGGTTCGGGCCCGGTTAGGTCGAGCACCGTGGACGGCGTTCCTCCGGGTGCACGCCCGCCGTCTAGGACCGCCGCTAGACCGTCGAGCTCCGAGGCCTCCTCGGCGGTCATCGCGGGATCGCTGCCGTGGAGGTTGGCGCTGGTCGTCATGAGCGGGCCCGACGCACGCAGAAGCTCGAGCGCGACTGGGTGGTTGGGGATGCGCACACCCATCGTGCGACCGCCGGCGGCATGGAGGATCACCGTCAGGGGCCCTGGCCACCACTTCCGGATGATCTGCTCGGCACGGGTGTCGATGTGAACCCAGCCTTCAAGCTGAGACTCGGCCGCGGCCATCAGGATCAAAGGCATTCCCACGGGGCGGCTCTTGATGACGAAGATGCGCTTCTGCGCGACCTCGTTCGCCGCGTCGGCGCCCAGGCCGTAGACCGTGTCGGTTGGAAAAGCAATAACGCCTCCGCCTCGCAGGAGCTGGGCAGCGCGGGTGAGGCCTTCCCGGTCTGGCTTTAGAACCACGATTCCAGAACGCGCGCGTGCCCCGCAAGGTCGCGATGCGCCACGTGATTCGGCAGCGGGATGCGAAGCGCAGGCAGGATCGCGGGGTCGATCTCGACCAGCACCCGGCCCCCCTCGGCGAGTCGGTCCGGCGCGCCCGCCAGCAGGCGGTTGACCAGGGCGCTGCCCTCCTGCTCCGCGTACAACGCGCCCGCGGGCTGGGCGCGCACTTCCGCGGGCAGGTCGGCGTCGCCCCGAACGTAGGGCAGGTTCGCGCAGATCAGGTCGAACACGCCCTCGAACGGGGCGAGGAGGTCTCCCTCGAGCAGGTGCACGCGGCCGCCGAGCCCGTGTTTGTCGACGTTTCGCCTTGCGACCTCGAGAGCGTCGCGGCTGATGTCCCCTGCCCACACCTCCACGGCCGGAGCGTAGTGCACGAGCGCGATCGCGATGCAGCCGCTGCCGGTGCCGACGTCCGCGACGCGCAAAGGGGCTCCGCGCTCACGGGCGATCGCAACCGCGCGCTGCACCAGCACCTCGGTGTCCGGGTTGGGGACCAGTACTGCAGGCGTGACCAGGAAGTCGAGGGCCATGAACTCCTTGTGCCCGACCAGGTACGCAACCGGCTCGCCGCGCGCGCGCCCCGCCACGAGCCCCCGATACCGCGCGAGCTCCTCTTCTGACATCGCCTGGTCGAACTTCACGTAGAGGTCGATGCGCGCGAGCGCGAGCGTGTGGGCCAGGAGGACCTCAGCGTCGAGGCGCGGTGAGGTCGAGCCGTGTTTCTGCAAGTGTCCCGTGGCGCGGGTGAGCACGTCGAGCACCGTGAGCGCGGGCGTCGTGATTACGCGCCGTTGCTGCCGTCGAGCTGCGAGGCGCGCTCGGCGGCGACCAGGGCCGACACGAGCTCGTCCAGGTCCCCGCCCATGATCTGGTCCAGCTTGTGAAGGGTGAGCTTGATCCGGTGATCGGTGACCCGGTTCTCCTTGAAGTTGTACGTGCGGATCTTCTCCGAGCGGTTGCCGCCGCCAACCATGCTTCGCCGTTGCGCGCCGATGGCCGCCTGCTGCTCGGCCAGTTTCATCTCGTACAGGCGAGCCCGAAGAACACGCAGGGCCTTCTCCTTGTTCTGCAGCTGCGACTTCTCGTCCTGGATGCTGACGACTATCCCGGTGGGCCGGTGGGTGATGCGGATCGCAGAGTAAGTGGTGTTGACGCTCTGGCCTCCGGGGCCGGTCGAGGTCGACGTCTTTATCTCGTAGTCCTCGGGCTTGAGCTCCACCTCCACCGGGTCCGCTTCGGGCATCACGGACACGGTCGCCGCCGACGTGTGGATGCGGCCCTGCGCCTCGGTCTTGGGCACGCGCTGCACACGGTGCACGCCGCCTTCGAACTTCAGCTGCGAGTAAGCGCCGTGGCCGTGCACCTCAAAGGCGATCTTGTCGAAGCCGCCCTTTTCGCTCGGCGTGATGTCGACGACCTCGATCTTCCAGCCTTTCTTCTCCGACCACTTCTGGTACATGCGGTAGAGGTCGGCCGCGAAAAGCGCCGCTTCCTCCCCACCCTCGGCGCCCTGGATCTCCACGACCACGTCCTTGTCGTCGTTGGGATCCTTTGGCAGCAGCAGGATCTTCAGGTTCTCCTCGAGCTCTCCGACCTGCGTGGCGGCTCGGCGCTCCTCGGAACGAAGAAACTCCTGCATCTCCAGATCTTTCTCATGGCGGAGCATCTCGCGCGCGGATTCCATCTCGTGTTGCGCGCGCCTGTACCTCTCATACGCGCTGACGATCTCTCGCAGCCCAGCCTGCTCGCGAGCGAGCTTGGTCAGCCGAGCGTGATCGGTCGCCACCTCGGGGCGCGCCATCTCCGCATCGATCTCGCGGTAGCGCCGCGCGATCGACTCCAGCCGGTCGATCATGCCGCTACTACCGCTTCCTCGCCCTCGCGCGCGCTGTTGAAGGCCGCGATCGCAACCTCGAGCATGTCGTCGGACGGCTCGCGCGTCGTGAACTTCTGCGTCCCCAGTACTGGCAGCAGCAGCACCGAGATGATGGGGTTGGCGCGGTGGCGCGCCATGAAGCGGATGCTCTCGAAACCGAGCCCCGCGATGACCGGGATCGCGAGCACGCGGCTGGCGATGAGCCAGTACCAGTTGGGTTGCGCGAGCGCGACCAGGCTGAACACGACGATGCTCACCACCATCACGACGAGCAGGAAGCCCGTGCCACAGCGCGGGTGCAGCAGGCTGGCGCGCCGCACCGACGAGACGTCGAGCGGCCATCCGGCCTCAAACGCGTTGATCGTCTTGTGCTCGGCGCCGTGGTACTGGAACACGCGCCTCACATCCGGCAGCAGCGCGATGAGCGTGAGGTAGCCCAGCACCAGGCCGACCCGGATCACTCCCTCGACCAGCACGAAGAGGAAGCCCCCGCTCTTGTGCACGGCGACGCCCGCCAGGAGCAGCGGCAGGCCGATGAAGAGCGCCAGCGCGAAGACCATCGCCACGGCCACCGAGCCGGTGATCTCCTTCTTGCTGATCTCAATGTCGCGCGAGCCTGCGTTCATGTTTGCGGACCACATAAGCGAGCGCATGCCCAGGTGCAGCTGTTCGCCGATGAGCGCAATGCCGCGAACGAACGGCAGCTTCCAGAACCGGTTCGTGTAGATCGGCGCCTTCAGCTCACCGCGGTCGATGACTATCTCTTTCGTGGCCGGCAGGCGCACCGCCACGGCGTAATGGCGCTTGCCGCGCATCATCACGCCCTCGATGACCGCCTGGCCCCCGTAGAAGAAAGGCTCTTTCTTCTTGGAGGTCACCAGCTCCGCGGAGGGAACTTCCCCCGGGAGCGGCATCTATCGGGCCTTCGCGGCCCGCTTGCGGAAGCGCTCGACCTGGCCGCCCGTGTCCACGATGCGCTGCGTCCCGGTGAAGAACGGGTGGCACACGGAGCAGATTTCGGTCTTGAGCTCTTTGCGAGTCGAGCCCGTCGTGAACGTGTTTCCGCACACGCAGGTGACGAGCGCGTCTTCGTAGTAAGTGGGGTGAATGGTTGCCTTCAAGGTTTGACTCCTAGGTAAGTTTACTGAGCGAGCGGCCCGAACACTCCGAGCGTCTGGGCCAGCATGATTCCGAGGTACAGAACCAGAGCGACCCACGCCCCGCCCAGCGCCCATCGCGCCGCAGAAGGAACCGAGCGGTAGTACGGACTCTCCGAAGTACGGAACCGCTGGACCAGGGAGCTGATTCCGAACAGGGCGATGATCAGCAAGAAGATGCTGTGCGTGAAGAGGAAGGCGACGAGCACGAGTGCGTATCCGCCTACGTACACCCATTTCGAGACCGGCGCCAGGACCCACGCCCCATCGAGCTGCCACACCGGGATCAGGTTCAACAGGTTCAGAAAGAAGCCGATGGTGGCCGCGAGCAGCAGCACATCCCACCCGTTCACCAGGTAAAAGACGTACGCAACGGTGGCGCCGATGGTGCCCGCGATCGGGCCGGCGATGCCGATTTGCGCCTGCTTCAGGGCGGTCGTCGGATGCTCACGCTGGAAGATCGCGGCGCCCAGGAAGGGAATGAAGATGGGCGCCGTCGCCGCCATCCCCTGACGCCGGATCTCGATCACATGCCCCATCTCGTGGACGAAGAGCATCACGATCAGAGCGGCTGCGAACGACGGACCGCGGATCCAGGCATACGCCGCGAAGCTGATAAGCACGGACACGGCGGTGCCTAGCGCCGGGATCTTGAGCAGCAGCAGCCCGCCGTACTTCAAGAACGCAAGGGCTGCAGCCCCCGCGCCGGTCAGCCAGCCCGCCGTGGCGCGGCTTTGCCTGGGAGCTGGCGAGTAGTGATACGGCGACTGCGGCGGGATGTCCGCGGTCACCTGGTAGTTGGGCACCCAGGCGCTGCCATCCCACTTCCATTGGCCGTCGGGCGATAGGTGGGTCGGCTGGGAAGGGAGTTGGTTGGGGTTCTGCATCTGTATCTACTTCTACCCGGCCCGGGAACCGGCTAATCCCGGTACGAGACCTGGGCGAACTCGGTCCCGCTTGGCCCGCTCAGCTGGATGGTGACCATGCACGTCGCCAGCGGGCACGGATCTGGCACGACCTCTCCCAGGTCACCGCCGAGGGGGTTGTAGACGCTCGACGCGCCGGTTGCCTTGAAGATCTGCACCTCCTCAGAGTTGCCAGGCGCCCGCAGGAGGTCGAAGCAAATGCCCTGGCCGGGCGTCAGCTGGACAGTTCCGGCCGGCACCTCGGCCACGAACGTCGTCACGACCAGGTCCAGCCGCCCCGCGTCGCTCTCGGTCACCAGCACGTTCTGGGCGCCGTCAAAACCTAGACCCTGCGGGTTCCGCATACCGGTGGCGACGTTGCGACCTGCGCTGACATCGACCAGGCGGCCGGCGCCAGGCAGGATCGCAAACACGTGTCCGTCGGCGGTGCGCAGCGCGTCGTCGACGCCGGGAAGTCCGCCGGCCAGCTTGGTGACATGGCCGCCCGCAATCTCGAAGACCGCGCTTGCGTTCTCATCCGCGATCAGGTAGCCCCCGTCGCCAGGCTCCGGCCAGGACCCTGCTGGGCGGCTGAAGCCCGTGAACCGCCTCAGAACATGGCCGGAGGCGTCGACGATCAGCACCACGCCATGCGGGCTGTCGGGGACGACGAGGCCGGATCCGTCGAGGGTGGCCGAGATTCCGTCAAGGTTTTCGCCGCTCGGCACGGGCTGCAGCTGCAGCACAGTGCGCACGCCGGGGTCGGTCAGCGCGACGACGCGGGCGTGGAACTGGTCCGCGATGTAGGTCGTGCCGCCGAGGATGGCGATGCCCTCGGCCTCCGGTACCACCTGCGGCAGGCGCTGGACCTGCCCCGGCGCGACGATGCGCGCGATGTGGCCGTCACCGTGTTCGCCGACGAGGACGCTCCCGTCGCCGGGGACGTAGAGAAGATCGTCGGGCACATTCATGCCGGCGGCCAGCAGCACCACGGGGTTGGCCGACGCCACGCCGGGCGCGCGGTCCAGGTGCGAAAGCTGCACGCAGGGCGGCGGGCTTGGAGATGGTGATGGGGCCTGCAGCGACGGTGACGGCGACGGCGACGGCCGCGCGGCGGCGCTCGACGCGCACGCGCCCAGGACGACCGCGACCGCCACGAGAAGTGCGAGCCGGCTAGTTACTTTCGGTCTCTTCCAGCAGCTCCGCCGGTCGCAGCTCCATCTGGTCGATGCCGCTCTGCAGGAACGCAGCCCGCACGAAATCCCGGAACAGGGGGTGCGCGCGGTTCGGCCGCGAGCGAAACTCCGGATGGAACTGGCTCGCGACGAACCACGGATGGTCGGCGAGCTCGATGATCTCCACCAGCCGGCCATTGGGCGAAACGCCGCTGAACACCATGCCCGCATCTCCGAGCACCTCGCGGTACTCGTTGTTGAACTCGAAGCGATGGCGATGTCGCTCGTACACGACCTCCTCGCCGTATGCCTTGTGTGCGAGCGAACCCGGCACGAGCTTGCAGGGGTAGAGGCCGAGCCGCATCGAGCCGCCCATCTGGTCGACGTTGCGCTGCTCGGGCATCAGGTCGATGACCGGCGTCGAGGTGAACGCAGCGAACTCGGTGGAATTGGCGTCCGGCGAGTCGAGTGTCTCGCGCGCGAAGTCGATCACTGCGCACTGCATACCGAGGCAGAGCCCGAGATAAGGAATGCGGTTGTGGCGCGCGTAGCGCGACGCGATGACCTTGCCCTCGATGCCGCGGTATCCGAATCCGCCCGGTACCACGATGCCGGCGACGCCCATCAGCGGCGACGTGTCGCCGGCGTCGAGCTTCTCGGACGAGACCCAGCGGATGTCGATCGCGAGCCCGTGGTGGATGCCCGCGTGCTTGAGCGATTCGATGACGCTCAGGTACGCGTCCGGCAGCGCCACGTATTTGCCGACGAGAGCTATGGGCACGCTCGCGCGCGGGTGCTTGATGCCGTCGACGAGCTCGATCCACGGCTCGTTGTCGAGGGTGTGAGTGCTCTCGTCCAGCTCGAAGTGCCTGGCCATGACCTTGCCGAGACCTGAAGCCTCGAGCATGAGCGGCACCTCGTAGATCGAGTCGACGTCCGGCACCGAGACCACGGCCTCGCGCGGGACGTCGCAGAAAAGAGCGATCTTCTCCTTGAGGTCCGCGTCGATCTCCTTCTCGGAGCGACAGATGATCGCGTCAGGCTGGATGCCGATCGCGCGCAGCGCGTGCACCGAATGCTGCGTTGGCTTCGTCTTCATCTCCTGGCCGTGGACGACCGGTACGAGCGAGCAGTGCACGTAGAACACGTTCTGGCGCCCGAGGTCATTCTTCAGCTGGCGGATCGCTTCCAGGAAGGGAAGGCTCTCGATGTCGCCCACCGTTCCACCCACCTCGACCACGACGGCATCGGCCTGCGGGTCGCGCGACGCCCTGAGGATCTTTTCTTTGATGACGTTGGTCACGTGCGGGATGACCTGCACCGTCGCGCCGAGGTAGTCGCCACGCCGCTCCCGGGCGATGACCTCCTGGTAGATCTTGCCCGTCGTCACGTTCGACGCGACGGTCAGGTTCTCGTCGACGAACCGCTCGTAGTGCCCGAGGTCGAGGTCGGTCTCGGCGCCGTCGTCGGTGACGAAGACCTCCCCATGCTGGTAGGGGCTCATCGTGCCCGGGTCGACGTTGAGGTACGGGTCGAGCTTCTGGAGGGTGACGGTGAGGTGGCGGGCCTTCAGGATGTTCCCGATCGACGCCGCGGTGATGCCTTTGCCTAGAGAGGAGACGACACCGCCGGTTACAAAGACGTACTTCGACATGGACGGACCTCCTGGCGGTTTTTCAGATTCTACCGAAGCGCGAGCGGGACTAAACCTTGACTTCGGCCTTCGGCTCGAGGACGACCACCCTGGTCTCGTATTCGGTGACCGACGATTTCTGCACGGACAGCTTCGCCTGAGGCTCAGGGGAGGTGACGCCCATCTCCCGAAGGAAGCGGT
>DASYXY010000044.1:0-103514 GCA_035934385.1 Candidatus Dormiibacterota bacterium | reverse complement strand
AGAAGGCCCTCAGCGGGCAGACCCGCGGCCTCCGTGCTCTCATCCCCTTTCTGGGGCCCGCCTTCGTCGCGGCCGTCGCATACGTCGACCCGGGCAACTTCGCCACGAACATCGCCGGCGGCGCGCAGTACGGCTACATGCTGCTGTGGGTCGTGCTCGCGGCCAACCTCATGGCGATGCTCGTGCAGTCGATGAGCGCGAAGCTCGGCATCGCGACCGGGATGAACCTGGCCGAGGTCTCGCGCTTGCGCTTTCCGCGAGCCGCGGTGTTCGGGCTCTGGATCCAGGCCGAGGTCATCGCGATGGCCACCGACCTCGCGGAGTTCATCGGCGCCGCGATCGGCATCCACCTGCTGTTCCCCGACATCCCGCTTTTGATCGCCGGGATCATCACCGCCATCGCCGCCTTCGGGATCCTGTCACTGCAGTCGCGCGGCTTCAGGGGTTTTGAAGCGGTCATCACCGCGCTCGTGGGCGTGATCGTCCTGGCGTTCGCATTCGAAGCGGTGCTGTCGCGGCCCTCGCTGTCGGGTGTCGCGGGCGGTTTGTTGATCCCACGTTTCGACGGAACCGAGAGCATCCTGCTCGGCGCCGGCATCCTCGGCGCGACCGTGATGCCGCACGTCATCTACCTGCACTCGGCACTGACGCAGCGCCGCGTTGTGGGCGTGACCGCCAAGCAGAAGGAAAAGATCTTTCGCTTCGAGCGGTGGGACGTCATCATCGCCATGGGCGTCGCGGGACTCATCAACATCGCGATGTTGACCGTCGCGGCGGCCGCCTTCCACGGCCGGACCATCGGACCGTTGGGCGGCCTCGACCAGGCGTTCCACGCGCTGGGAAGCACCCTCGACCACGGCGCGGACAAGGTGTTCGGGCTCGGCCTGCTTGCCTCCGGCCTCTCGTCTTCGTCGGTCGGCACGCTTGCGGGTCAGGTCGTGATGCAGGGCTTCATCCGACGCCGCATCCCGCTGTTCCTGCGCCGGGCCATCACGATGGCGCCCGCGCTGGTCGTGATCGGCATCGGGCTGGACCCGTCGCGTGCCCTGGTGCTGAGCCAGGTGGTCCTGTCTTTCGGGATCCCGTTTGCTCTGATCCCGCTGCTGCTCTTCTGCCGAGACAGGAAGCTGATGGGCACGCTGGTGAATCGCCCGGTCACCACGGCCGTCGCCACGGGGGTCGTGACGGTGATCGTCAGCCTCAATGTGTTCCTGCTCTACCTGCTGATCAGCGGACGCTAGCTCGGCGGGGCGTCTCCCTTGAGCAGGTCACGCGCCTTCTGATACTCGTCGGCGGAGATCTCGCCCGATGCGAATCGCCTGGCCAGTATGTCAAGCGGCGCGGGCGGCGGTTGCGGTCCCATCGGCGGCGCTCCGTAAGGCGGCTGGGGAGGATATGGGGGAGCCATCGGTCGGGGCCGGGTGACCGCCCAGATCACGAGCGCGACCACGATGACGGGCGCGGCCAGGAATAGAAGGCCGAACAGCGCGAACCCGCTGTGGACCATCATTTCGCTGTGAGGATACGCCTGCTTTGAAGCTCGGGGTGATGATCGGCTACTGGGGCTTCGGCATGACCGCCGCGGCCGGACTCGAGATCGCCCAGGCCGCGGAGCGGCTCGGCTACGACTCCCTGTGGACGGCCGAGGCTTATGGCTCCGACGCCGCCACGCCGCTCGCCTGGCTGGCCGCAGGCACGTCGCGGATCAAGCTCGGGGCGGGCATCTTCCAGATCCCAGGTCGCAGCGCCGCCATGACGGCGATGACGGCGGCCACCATCGACAACCTGTCCAACGGGCGCCTGATCCTCGGCCTTGGCACGTCCGGGCCGCAGGTCTCGGAGGGCTTTCACGGCGTGCGGTTCGGCAAGCAGCTGCAGCGCACGCGCGAATACATCGAGGTCGTGCGCCTGGCCCTCGAACATCAGAAGGTGGAGTTCCACGGCGAGACGATCGATCTGCCGCTGCCCGACGGCCCGGGCAAGGCGTTGAAGCTGAGCATCCGGCCGATCCAGCAGCGCATACCGATCTACCTCGCCGCCCTTGGTCCGAAGAACGTGGCGCTTGCAGGCGAGATCGCCGACGGCTGGTTGCCGGTGTTCTTCTCGCCCGAACACACCGCAGCGCTGCGCGAGCCGCTGGAGGAGGGAGCGCGGCGGGCGGGCCGCAGCCTGGACGGCTTCCAGGTCTGCCCGACCGTGAACGTGATGATCAGCGACAACATCGAGTCGGCGCGCAACGCCATGCGCCCGATGCTCGCGCTGTACGTCGGAGGCATGGGGTCGCGCGAGCAGAACTTCTACAACCGCCTCATCTCCTCCTACGGATTCGAAGCCGAAGCCCGACGCGTGCAGGACCTGTACCTCGATGGCCGCCGCGTGGAGGCGATGGAGGCGTTGCCTGATGAGATGATCGACAAGGTCAGCATCGTCGGACCACGCGCCAAGGCGCGAGAGAAGATTCGCGAGTTCCGCGACGCCGGCGTCGACACCCTCGTGGTGGCAGGCATGGCCGTCGACACCGCGGACCGGATCGAGCAGATGAGGCTCGTGGCGGAGCTGGCGCAGGAGGTCGGGTCGGCATCAACCGCGAGGTCCTGAACCAGCCCCCGCCGCTCGTCGACTACAACCTTTTCGAGGCCGACCGTCCGCTGCGCGAGGCGATGGAGCGAGAGGGCGCCTCGTGGGCGCAGGACCTGGTATCTGACCTCGGCCACCTGGCGGGCACTGAGGAGGCGATTCGCTGGGGCTTCCAGGCCAACGCCAATCCTCCGCAGCTCCGCACTCACGACCGCTTCGGCAATCGCATCGATGAGGTGGAGTTCCATCCCGCGTGGCATCAGCTGATGGACGTCGCCATCCGCCACGGCCTTCACGCCTTGCCTTGGCGCGTGCCTCGGGCCGGCGCGCACGCCGCCCGCGCAGCCGCGTTTTACGTCTGGTCGCAGGTCGAGGGCGGTCACGGGTGCCCGATCTCGATGACGTACGCGGTAGTGCCTGCCCTGCGCAAGAACAGTCAGCTTGCGGAGCAATGGGAGCCGCTCATCACCTCGCTCGAGTACGACCCCGGCCTGCGTGTGCCCTCGACGAAGCGCGGCGCGCTGTTCGGCATGGCCATGACCGAGCGCCAGGGCGGATCGGACGTGCGCGCCAACACGACGCGAGCAGAGCCGCTCGGCACGGACGGCCAGTACCGGGTCACGGGCCAAAAGTGGTTCGTCTCGGCGCCGATGTGCGACGCATTCCTCGTGCTGGCGCAGGCGCCCGGCGGCCCGTCGTGCTTCCTGCTGCCGCGCGTGCTGCCCGACGGATCGCGAAACGGGTTCCACATCGAGCGATTGAAGGACAAGCTCGGCAACCGTTCGAACGCGTCGAGCGAGGTCGAATTCGACAGCGCGGTGGCCATGATCGTCGGCGAAGAGGGGAGAGGGGTACGGACGATCATCGACATGGTCAACCACACGCGCCTCGACTGCGTAATCGGGTCGGCGGCGCTGATGCGCCAGGCCGTGGCCCAGGCCACGCACCATACCGCTCATCGTGCTGCCTTCGGCAAGCTCCTCAGCGAGCAGCCGCTCATGGTCAACGTGCTCGCGGACATCGCCGTCGAATCCGAGGCGACGACGGTGCTGATGATGCGGCTTGCTCGCGCCTTCGACGGAGACGGCGACGAAGCTCATTTCCGCCGGTTGGCGACGGCGGTCGCCAAGTACTGGTGCTGCAAGCGCGCGATCGCGGTCGTGGCCGAAGCCCTTGAGTGCCACGGCGGCAACGGGTACGTCGAGGAGTCGATCCTGCCGCGCCTGTATCGCGAGGCGCCGCTCAACTCGATCTGGGAAGGATCGGGCAACGTCAACGCGCTCGACGTGCTGCGGGCGATGAGCCGCGAGCCCGAGACGGTGGCCGCGTTCTTCGCCGAGGTCGAGCAAGCGCGTGGCGCCGACCGCCGGCTGGACGCCGCCCTCGACGAGCTCAAGAAGGAGCTGGCGGACACGAACGACGTCGAGGCCCGGGCGCGGCGGACCGTCGAGCGCATGGCGGTGACCCTGCAGGCCTCGCTGCTGTTGCGTCACGGCGATCCGGTCGTGGCGGAGGTGTTCTGCGGCTCACGCCTGGCCGGTGGCGGCCACCAGTTCGGCACGCTGCGGCCCAACCCGGCGCTACATCGGATCGTGGAGCGGGCGACTCCTCTCCAGCGCTAGCTGGGGGCGCTGCGCCCTCGCGCTACGCGCGAGTGCTAGCGGTGACGGGAGGGGTGATCAGTAGAGCTCGGTCGATCGGCAGGTCGCGCACCCGAACGCCGGTTGCGCGCGAAACCGCGTTCGCGACCGCTGCCGCCCCCGGCACCGCCGGCGGTTCCCCGACGCCCTTCGCGCCCAGCGGTCCCACGGGCGAAGGGATCTCGATCATCCGCACGTCGATGCCCGGGAGCTGGTCCACGCTTGGAACCTCGTAGTCGAGCAGGCTGCCGGTCTTGAGCTGGCCGTCAGGGTCGTACGCGAGCTGTTCGCCCAGCGCCCGCCCGACCGACTGCGCGACGCCGCCGTGGACCTGCCCTTCGGCCTCTGGTGGGTTGATGGCTTTACCGACGTCCTGGATCGCCGCGTAGCCCGTCAACGCGAACGCGCCCGTTTCGGGGTCTGACCGCACGCGCGCGATGTGGACTGTGAATTGCGGCGACGCGCTCTGCACCGCCGACCGCCCGGTGGCCTGTATCGGACGGAACGTGCCCATGAACTGGGTGCTCAGGGTGACGAGCTCGCTGATCTCCACGAATCGCTCGGGGACGCCCCGGACTCCGACCCGGCCGTCGACGATCTCGAGGTCCTCCGGCGCCGCCTCCAGCTGCTCGGTCGCGATCTCCAGCAGCTGGCGCCGAGCCTCGACCGCCGCCTCATGCACCGCCCCGCCCAGGCTGTAGGTCGTCTGGCTGCCCGCGGCCACAGCGCCGTACGGGGCAACCCCGGTCTCGCCCGTCTCGATGCGCACCTTCTCCACCGGGTAGCCGAACGCGTCCGCGGCGATCATCGCCAGCCCGGTCGTTGCCCCGCTCACGTCAGGCGTACCGATCAGGATCGAGAGCGTGCCATCCGGCTCGACGCGGCAGCCGGCAGCCGATGGAGTGCGCGCGCTTCCCCACGAGCCGGCGGCGACGCCGACGGCCTCGCCCTCGCCAAGAGGAGCCGTGTAGAGCGGATGCCCACGCGCCTCCTCCAGGCACTCGATGAACCCGATGCGCGGCCAGGTGTTGCCCTGCCCGTCCGTGTCGCCCTCGCGCACCGCGTTGCGCAGCCGGAGCTCGATCGGGTCGATGTTTAGTTTCTGCGCGAGCTCGTCCATCGCGGATTCGAGCGCGAAGTACGTCTGTGGCGCGCCGGGCGCGCGATACGCCTCGACCGGCGTCTTGTTGGTCGACACCTCGTAGCCGGTGATGTCGACCGCGGGCCAGCGATATGTGCCGGCGAGGAACGCACTCGTGATGCCCGCGTGCCACCCCGCGCCGGCGCCGTTGTCGTAGCTGAACTTCGCGCGCAGCGCGGTGAGCGTCCCATCCTTCTTCGCGCCGATCTCAATGTCGAACCGCGCGCCCGGCGCGCCCTTGGCCAGCGCAAAGACCTGCCGTCGCGTAAGCACCAGCCTCAGCGGACGGTGGGCGCGTAACGCGAGCAGCGCGAGCAGGCCTTCGAGCAAGCTGACCTTGCCGCCGAAGCCTCCGCCAACCGGCATCGGCACGACGCGGATCTTGTGCACGGGGATGTCGAGTTTGTCTGCGAGCTCGTCGCGGAGCGCGAAAGGTCCCTGGGTGGGAGACCAGACCGTCAGCCCGCCACCGGGCTCCGGGCGCACTGTCGAAACATGTGGCTCCATCGCCATGTGATGCACTGCTGCCACCGAGTACGACGCCTTCACCGTTACGTCCGAAGCTGCCATGGCGGAGGCGGCGTCTGCTCGCTTCACAGATGCGACGGCGCTCACGTTCCGCGGTCGCTCCACAGGTTCGGACTCGCTCTCGGTCGCGGCGCCATGCATCGACGCGTCGCCCTCGTCGGCCTCTTCTTGAACATCGAGCACGAGCGGCGAGCCTTCCTGTATCGCAGCGACCGCGTCGACGACAGCCTCGGTCTCCTCGAAGTCGACCTCCACGGCCGCCGCTCCATCGTGGGCCGCGGCCTCGCTGGTGGCGATCACCGCTGCCACAGGCTGTCCGGCGTAGAAAACGCGCTCGGTGGCAAGGGCCTGGTCCGGGCCCGCGACATCCTGCTCCGGAAGGTCGGCCGCGACCACGACGTCAACAACGCCCGCAACCGATCGCGCAGCAGACGTGTCGATCGACCTGATGCGGGCGCTGGCCAGGTGGCTCAGCACCAGCTGCACGTGGAGCAACCCCCCAACGTCGAGGTCGGCCGTGAATCGGGTCGCGCCCGTAACCTTTTCGCGGCCCTCGAGCCGCCGCGTGGGCGTGCCGACTGCGCTCATCAGACCAATAGAACCTGTTTCAGTGGGCGAGAATTCGCGCCTGCGTCCAGTAGAGGTCGTAAAGCGCCGTGCCTCCGACGCCCCTCACGTATGGATGCACGAGGTACTGCTGCACGCCGTACACGAGCGCCGCATCGACGACGTCGCTGATGAGCACCTGACCGGCCGCCTCGTAATAGCTGATGGCGAGTCCGACCGGCTTCGAGTCGCCGTTCGCTATGAGCGCGTCAAGGTTGGGATTCGAGTAGCACTCTCCGCCCGACGGCGCGTGAGACACGAACAGGTAGTCGAACCAGTCCTGGGGGTTGTTGTAGTCGGCGCTCCAGCTCTGGCGGAACATCGTGTACGCGCATCGCTGGTTGCGCTGGTCGAAGAAGGTCTGCCGGTCGACCTCGCTGCAGGCGACCGCGACGCCGAGGTTCTTCTGCCACTGGTTGACCAAGTTCTGGCAGACCGCCAGGTTGAACGGGTTCGTGTCGTACGTGTATGCGAGGTTTTTCACCTTCGCGCCGGTCGGATCCCACGTCTTGTACTCGTTGCGCGCGGCGGTCGCATCGAACTTCGCGTTGAGATCGGCACCGTCACCGAGGTAGCCCGCGAGACCCTTGCTCAGCACGCCGCCGGTGGCGGCCATGCACGTCGTTCCCGCCGAGCACACGGCGTCGGCGAGCGCGTTGCGGTCGATCGCCGTCGCGAAGGCGTGGCGGCCTGCCTTCCCCGCGTCGCCTGCGAATGGACCGGTCGTCATGTTGAAGCCGACCCAGAAGGTCACGCCCGCAGGAACCACCATGAGCTGTTCTCGCAGCGTGGCGTCGCTCTGGTAGCGAGCCGCGGTGACAGAGGTGAGCGACTGGCGTCCATAGCCGATGAGGCTGAACACGCCTGACTCGTACCTGGAAACCTGGGTCGCGGCGTCGGGCACTATCTCGACGTGCACGCGCTTCAGCGCCCCCGTCGAGCCGCCGTACCAGTGCGGCACAGGTGCGAAGTCGAGCGACTGACCCGGCGCATGCGCCGTGAGCTTGAAGGGTCCGCTGCCGATCAGGGTCCCGGGCTGTGTGAACCAGACGTCGTCGCCCGCCGACGACACGACCTTCTGGTCCACGAGCCAGTACGGCCACAACCCGACCTCGGTGAGCCAGTAACCCGCCGCGCTGCTGAGCGTGACGACCAGCGTGTAGGCATCCGTCTTCGTCAAGCCGGCGAGGCGCCCTGAGCGTCCCTGGGCGACGAGCTCGTAGCCGCGGATGGGGGAGAAGAGCGCTGCGAAGTCGCCCTGCTTGGCGGCCGCGCGGTTCCAGCTATAGATCACATCGTCGACGGTGATTGGGTCGCCGTTCGAGAAATGCGCGTCGCGGCGCAGGTGGAACGTATACGTAAGGCCGTCGGTCGAGATGTCCGGGAACGAGGTGGCGATGTCGGGCACGAGGTGGAGGTGCTCATCGAACCCATAGAGCCCCGAGAACACGTTGCGGAGGATGTCAACGTCGGCCGGTGAGGTGATCTGCGCCGGATCGAAGTCGCTGATCTCGCTCGCGACGGGGAAGCTCAACGTCTGGTCGGCCGCGAGCTGCTCCACCGCACCACCTCCGCCAACGGTGCACGACGCTCCGAGGAGACATGGACAGAGGGCGACCACGGCCGCGGCTCTGAGCCTCAGGGGACGAGGACCACCTTGCCGGTGCTCTTGCCACCGCCGACCAGGGTGAGACCCTGTGGCGCTTCTGCCAGCGGCAGCTTCTTTGAGATATAGGGCTTGATGCGACCTTCGGCGTACATCTTCAGCAGATATTGCATCGCGGGGCCTATGAGCTCGGGCGCCCGGCGCGTGTACAGGCCCCAGTGCAGGCCGACGATCGAGTAGTTCTTGATGAGCGCGTGGTTGAGGGCGGCGGTCGGGATGCGGCCCGAGGTGAAACCGACCACCACGATGCGGCCCTCGAAGGCGACGCACTTGGTAGAGCGGTCGTAGACGTCGCCTCCGATCGGGTCGAAGATGACGTCGGCGCCGCGTCCGCCGGTGATGGACTTCACCTCCTCGGCGAAGTCCTGAGTCTTGTAGTTGATCGCGTGGTCGGCGCCGAGCTTTCTACAGACGTCCAGCTTCTCGTCCGATCCGGCGGTGGCGATGACCCTCGCGCCGGCGGCCCTGCCGAGCTGGATCGCTCCGCTGCCTACGCCTCCCGCGCCCGCGTGCACGAGCAGCGTTTCGCCAGCCTTCAGATTGGCCCGGCGGTGCAGCCCGAACCACGCGGTCTGGTAGATGAGCGTGAAAGCTGCAGCGTCCTCGAAGGGCATGTCGTTCGGGATGCGCGTGACCGACTGAGGCATCGCGTCGGCGACCTGCGCGTAGGCGCCGCGGGTGAGGGTCGCGTTGTCGACCAGGGCCATAACGTGCTGTCCCGGTTTGAGTCCGGCGTCTGGCGGCGCGCTGACCACCTCGCCGGCCACCTCCGCGCCGGGGACGAAGGGCAGAGGAGGCTTGGACTGGTAGAGGCCCGCGACCATGAGCGCATCGAAGAAATTGATGCCGGTTGCCTTGACATTGATGCGTACCAGGCCATCAGCCGGCTCGGCGGCGTCGACGTCCTCGAAGCGCATCGAGTCGGGTCCGCCGAGCTCGTGCACCACCCAGGCCTTCACGGCCGAAGGCTACATCACACCGGTTGCCCGAGACCCGCGAGTGCCGGCACTCGCGCTCCTTAAAGCCCTTCTGAGCACTCCAGTGCCGGCACTCGCGTACTTCCGCTGGGCCGCGCGTCCTTTTATTCCGCCATGACCTGGACAAGCAGCTAGCCCGCGAGTTTTCGGGCTCGGGGGGTTGTCAGGTCTAGCAAGGGTGGGGGTTCCAAGGAAAGGGAGGGGCGACCTAACCAGGCCGGCCCCTTCCTTGCCTCGGTAGGTGCCCAATCGGAGAACTAACTCACAGACATGGCGGCCCGCGCCGCAGCCCGCGCTACCAATTCTGCTTCTGGGTCAGTCGTCATCCCGCTGCCTTGTTAGCTCCAGACCGTGGTGGTGACCGTGTATCTCAACCTCCAAGATGGTGCCGGCTACATCATTCAGCTGGAACCAACCGGGCAGACCACAGCTCTCTGCTGATCGGAGCCGCGAGCCTCCACGGGCACCCGACAGACTCCGAGCGGCACAATTTGGACTACGCCGGCGTAGCTCAGCTTGGTTAGAGCAGCGGTCTTTTAAACCGATGGTCGCAGGTTCGAATCCTGTCGCCGGCACCAGTCAGTTTGTGCAAGTTCCGCTGACGCGCCTCCAAAGGCCGGCGGCTGATGTGTCACAGCTACTTCGGCTGATGTGTCACGCTCCCGCGCATTAGGGAGATGAGCGTGACTGAGCAGAGGTACAAAGCAGTGCAGGCGTTGCTGGCCGAGGGTGAAACCGCCAAGCGGGGCGGGCTCAGCCGGGGGGCGGACTCCCAGGGTTGACAACGAACACGATGAATTCGGTGAATACGTCTCCGTCCAGCTGTAGCCCGAAGCAACCAGGGCCATCGGTTTCGAGAGTCCCGATCCAGGCTCTCCAGAACGAGCTCGGGGCCACGGCGGGCAGATACAAGCCACCCTCCGCCGTGAGGAGTGCCGGGACCACGGCGACGCCGTGCTGCCGTTCCTTGTCCGTGACGTTGGCGGTGGCAGACGGACCTATATCGCGTGAGAGAGCGACAGTCGATTTTGCGTCGCCCCCCAACTGAAAAGTCCGGATCAGCAGCGGTCCGGAGTAGCGAGCGTCCACCATGAGGACGGCCACCTGTCCGTGCGCGTACCAGCTGTCCTGGCCGGAGAGATAGGCGGGCCCTTCGCCGGCCCCGTAATTCGGCGCGACCGCTCCTAGATCAGCTTGAGAGGACGCCGAACAGGTCTCGTTGGCCGCGAGCGTGGGCGGCCTCATCGGCCTCGCCTGCAGGCCAGTTATGGGGTCGACGCCGGCAGGGAGCGGCGAGGCGGGTTGATTTGGATAGGACGTCGTATTCGCGGCGGGGGGTGCGCTGCCGTAGCCAAGCAGCCCGCAACCAGCCACGCCAGAAGCGAGGCTGAGCAGAGCCACGAACTGCGCCACTATCCGCGCCACAGGCATCGCCCGTAGGTACAACGGTTGTTGGCATGTCGAGTTACTCAGTAGGAAACTCGTTTCAAAATCAAATAGCTGTGGACCGAGTCGGCTCTCTGCGCTGGCGCCTCAGGTCGTGGTGGCAAGCGACCTTGCTGCTTCTGGGCGTCAATCGGCCTAGCTCGGTCACGTTCGTGAGCGCCATACGAAAAGGCGGGCCTCCGGTTCGGGAAGGGCCGCCACCCCAGCCCAGGTGGGGTGGACCGCCCGACGATGAGGTCGGAGTCGCGGTGGCTGCTCGCATTGTGATTGCCGTCGAGCCGCGCCTCTTCATCGCGGTCACCGACTGCGCCGCCTACTCGAACGGGTTCACGCTAAGCATCGCAATGCGGTCGAAGGATGACATTCCGCCGGAAGCTATGGGCTTCGTGCCGGGCCAAGGGCATGACGAGGACATGGGGATCCAGATAGCGATTCACTTCAGCGACGGTCGCGACTCGCGCGGCGGCACTCGCCCGAGCCCCGCCTTCATGGACTACTACCGGGAATGGAGCGAGGGGAGGGACCCAACAGAACCGGCTGGGCCGGTCATCGGCCCCATGGGCGGCGGCGGAGGCGGCAACCACTGGGACTTCAAGTTCTTCATCTGGCCTCTGCCACCCGACGGCCCCGTGACTATCACGTGCCACTGGCAAGCGCGCGGACTGGAAAGCGCCGACAAGGAGCTCGATGGAACCGCCATCCGCGCGGCCGGGCTGACGAGTCGTAGCGTGTGGGATTGAGCGGGTAGGCTTCTCCGCGTGAGGGACTTCCTGCGCAACGGGAAGCTCATCTCGCTGATGCTCGGCCACCTCACAGTCGACAGCTACGTCGGCGTCATCCCCGTCCTTTATCCAGTGCTGATCGGGCGCTTCGACCTGAACTTCGCAACCGTTGGCTTGATCAGCCTCGCGTACAGCGGAACCGCGGCGATATCGCAGCCCCTGTTCGGCGTCATCGCCGACCGGTACGGCACGCGTTTCACGGGCGCCTCCCTGGCCTGGACCGCGATCACGTTCGCACTCGTGGGGTTCGTGCCAACGTTCCCGCTCCTGGTGGCGCTGGCGTGTCTGTCGGGACTCGGTACTGGAGCGTTCCATCCTTTTGGCGCGCTCGACGTGCGCGCGCTGCTTCCGAAGCGGAGCCGCAGCGCCGGCATGTCGATCTACGTGACCGCGGGGACGGTCGGCGTCGCGATCGGCCCGCTCATCGGCATCGGCCTGCTCACATGGTTCGGGCTGCGCGGCACCGGCTGGTTGCTGATCCCCGGCGTCGTCACAGGCGCGTATTTGCTGTGGAGGATGCGCAAGCCGGCTCCTGGAGCGGCAATCGAACGCAAGGCCGTCCCGGCATCAACGCAGGTGGTGCCCCTGCTCGCAATCGCCGCCGTGATCGGCGTGATGATGTCGCGCAGTTGGACTGTGTCTGTCTTCCAGGCGTTCACGCCCACCTGGTACAAGGAGCTCGGTTACGGACCGGGCTTCTACGGACCGCTGGTCACGACCCTGGTCCTGGCGAGCGCGGTCGGAACTGTCGGCTGCGGCGCGCTGGCCGATCGGTTCGGCCGGCGCACCGTGATCATCGGCACCCTGATCCTCAGCATCCCCGCCATCCTCCTTTACACGCTGTTCCCCGGGCCGTGGGGATTCGTCACCGGCATCGCCATCGGCTTTCTGGCTGCGTCGACCGCGCCGCTCATGCTGCTGATGGCGCAGCAGCTCATGGCGTCCCGCGCCGGTCTCGCGTCCGGCCTCGTGATGGGCCTCGGCTTCGTCACCGGCGCGATTGGCGTTCCCATCAACGGCGCCATCGGCGACGCGATCGGGCTGCAGAAGTCGCTGATGACGCACGTGATCCTGGTGGTGGTGACGATCGGCGTGGCGTGGCTGCTGCCGACAGAAAGCGAGATGGAGAGGTACTCGGCGGTCGCCGCTCCGCCCGCCGAAGCGCTCAAGCCATCGGTGGCGATGTAGCGATGGCGACGGCGGACGAGGCGCAGCTCCTTCCGTTCAACAAGTGGCCCCGTCGCCGGCCAGGAGCCAACCGGCCTGACAGACCTTGCCTTCAGCCGCATGCGCAAGCTCCTACCGCCTTACATGGCACCTTCCGGGCCGAAGGTCCTGCGCCGCTTCCTGACGCACTTGTTTTAAGCGGATAGAATCGCGCCGATGGACCTGAAGCCGGTAGGACTGTTCGCGGGCATGCCCGAAGGTGACCTCAAGAAGCTCGGCAAACAGATGCGCGAGGTCCGCCACCCGAAGGGCGTTAAGCCCGTACTCCGGGGCAAGGACGGAGTCGGGTTCATGGTCATCCTCGAGGGCCAGGCGGAGGTGAGCACCGTCGACGGGCGGCACCGTCTCCTCGGCCCAGGCGACCATTTCGGCGAGATGGCCCTGCTCGACATGCAGGGCCGGAGCGCGGACATCACGGCCCGCACCGACCTGGTCTCGGCCGCCATCCCCGAGTGGGAGTTCAAGGAGTTCCTCAGCAGTCACCCGGAGGTCGCCTACCGACTGCTGCAGACCCTCAGCCGCCGCCTGCGCGAAGCCGAAGAGGCGATAGGGTCCCGCTAGGCACGTATCTGTGGCCGTCGCCAGGGTTGTAAGCCCGGCACTCGTCGGCCGGGACGCGGAGCTTTCGCAGCTGGAGGACGCACTCCTCTCGGCCGTGCGCGGTGATGGCGGAGTTGTTGTTCTCGGCGGAGAAGCCGGCATGGGCAAGTCGCGGCTGGTCCGCGAACTCAGCCGGCGCGCGGAACGCCTCGGTTGCGTCGTGATGACCGGGGCGTGCAGCGAAGCCGAGCTGTCGCTCCCATATCTGCCGTTCGTGGAGGCCATTGGGAATCACCTCTCCCGGCAGGACGTGCCCGCGTTGCGTCTGCGCCTCGGGCCGGCCGCCGATGAGCTCGGCCAGCTGTTTCCGCAAATCGGCCCCGCCGTGAGCACAGGCGGTGATCCAACGATGTCGAAGCTGCGCCTCTTCGAGGCGATCGTTCTCCTACTCACAGAGGCCGCGAGAGCCCGCGGCGTGCTGCTGGTGATCGAGGACCTTCACTGGGCCGATCCCGCCACGCGCGAGCTGGTCGACTACGCGACGCGGCGCCTGCGCTCGACCAAGGTGCTGCTGCTCGCGACCTACCGCACGGATGAGATGCATCGCCGGCACGCCCTCCTGCCGAGCCTTCAGATGTGGCGGCGATCGGGGTTGGCGCAGATGGTCGAGATCGGCCCGCTCGGGCCGCCCGCTGTGAAGACGATGGTCATGTCGATCTTCAAAGAGGCGGACGTGAGCGATGAGTTCCGCGATTTCGTCTCCGAGCGCAGCGAGGGCAACCCGTTCGTGATCGAGGAGATGTTGCGCGAAGCGCTCGATCGGGGCGACATCTTCCAGAGCGAGCGAGGTTGGGACCGCAAAGCCGTGCACGAGATGCGGCTGCCGAGCACCGTCCGCGACGCGATCCTGCGCCGTCTCGACCGCCTGCAGCCGGTAGAGGTGGAGGTGCTGTCGGCGGCGTCCGCCATCGGCCTCGCTTTCGACGCCGCCACCCTTGCGGCGGTCACCAGCAAGGACGAGCACGCGGTCGTCTCGGCGCTCGAGGCTTCCGTTTCCAACCAGCTGCTCGATGAAGGCGAGAGATCGGGCGGCCGCTACAGCTTCCGCCACGCGCTCACACGCGAGGCCATCTATGAGGACATTGCCGCGCCTCGGCGCCAGCAGCTGCACGCTCGGATAGCTGAGGTGCTGGAGTCCAGGCCAGGATGGAAAGCGATCGACCTCGCCCATCACCTGCTGATGGCCGGCAGCTACGAGCAGGCCGTTGGCATGTGCGTGGCGGCGGCTGAGGCGGCGCTTAGCTCGCGCGCCTACCGCGATGCCGCCGACCTGTTCGAGCGGGCCATCCCGCATATCAAGGACGCGACCGAGCGCAGCCGCTTGATGTGTCGCGCCGCCGACGCCTACTGGAACAACGCGGAAACCGGCGCCGCCAAGAAGCTGCTCGAGGAGGCGATTCCCAACCTCGAAGCGGCAGGGCTGACGCTGGAGGCCGCCGGGCATCGACTGCTTCTCGGCCGCTGCTACTGGGAGCTGTTGCGTACCGACCTTGCTCGCGAGCAGTTCGTTCGGGCTCGGGACGTGCTGGAGACCCAGGGTCCGAGCGAGGCCCTGGCGGTCGCTTATATCAGGCTGGCGGGCCTGGGCGTGTTCGATACGCGCGGAGGCGCCGGCATGGCCGAGGCGGAACGCGCAGCGGAGATCGCCAAGGCGGCCGGTTCCAGTATGGCCCTCGCGTGGTCGTGGAACTTTCTTGCCCTGAGCAAGATCAGCGGCGGCGACATCGAGGGCGGTTTGGGCCTCATGGAAGATAGCTACCGCGCGGCGATGGATGGCAACAACCTCTGGCAGGCGGGCAACGCGACCTTCAACGGGGCGTGGGCGTCGATTCATATTGGATTCGGCCGGCGCGCGAACGAGTGGGCGGCACGACAGGTCCAGGGCGCCCTTGGCTGGCCCGACTACATCGACGGCCTGCTGGACCTTCACGCTGGCCGCATTGCCAGTGCGATCGCGCACGCGCGGACGGCCCTACAGCAGGCGCGCGAATCGGGGCACAGCAAGAACGAGTGGCGTGCCCAGGTGCTCCTGGCGCATGCGCTGGCCGAGGCTCTCCAACCGGCCGAAGCCGCGGCTGTGATGCCGCCGGTCTCCAGCCGGGTGGAGGGGCAGGACTGGGTCTACGACACCGCCGCCCGCGTGAGGCTCGAGCTGGCCGCTGGCAACATGGCGGCGGCTCTTGCTGTCGTGCGCGATTTCGACCCGCGGCTTGCCTACATCGGCTCGCCCGCAGACGCCATTGCCGAGGCCGCGGAATCGGAGGCGGAGTGGCTCCACAACTTCGTCGGACTCCTGCCGAACCAGGACGTGGACCCACCGCTCGTTCGAGCGGAGGTCGCCCGGGGCCGCCTGGCACTGGCTGAGGGCAGGTTCAGCGAGGCTGTGGCGAGGCTGGGTCCTGCGGTGGACAGGCTGCGGCAGGAAGGACTTCTGCTCGACGCATGGCACGCAAGCCGCGCCCTGGCTGAATCGGAGTTCAGGGCAGGTGACGAGCAATCGGCTCGCTGGCGCCTGGAGTCGAGTGTGGTCGAAGCCGAGGCCGGCGGCGCCAGGCTGGCGGCACGTTTGGCGCGGGATGTCGCTGCGCGCCTTGGCGTCGAGGTGACCGCGCCTGCGCCCCCGACGGTCCGCCCGGCGGAGGTGGGTCCAACCGGCGAAAGGATGGTCAGCGTGCTCTTCGCGGACGTCCGTGGCTACACCGCGATGACCGGCGCTTCGGCGCCCGCCCAGCTCGTGGACCGTATCGCCTCCCTGCAGCGCTGGGCGGCGCAGGAGGTGGCGCGGCACTCGGGCATCGTGGACAAGTTCGCAGGCGACGCGGTGATGGCGACGTTCAACGTCTCCGGCCAGACGGTCGACCACGCCCTGCAGGCGGTGCGCGCCGCCATTGCCATCATCGACAAGGCCGCGTTGGTCGACCTGCCGGTGGGAGCCGGGGTTGCGGTCGGGCCTGCCGTCGTGGGCCGGCTCGCCGACTCGGCCAACGTCAGCGTCCTGGGCAGCGTCACCAACCTGGCGTCACGCCTGCAGGCGGAAGCAGCCGCCGGCGAGGTGGTCATGAGCGACGAAGCGCACCGGCGGCTGGGGGAGTGGCTGGAAGCGGGCGGCTACTCCACGGAGGCGGTCACCCTGAATCTGAAAGGGTTTGACAAACCGGTCCCCGCCTATCGGTTGGAGGTACGCGCAGGAATCCGAACGTAGCCGCGTCCTACATTCAAATGGGCGTCAGGCGGAGTTGGCGGCGAGTTCTGGTGGCGGCCGTGGCCGTGGTGCTGCCGCTTGCCGCCGTGACGCCCGTCCAGGCGGCCGACGTCAAGGACCAGTCGCAAGAAGTCATCACCAACCAGAACACGCTCCGGACCCCGATGGCCCAGACATTCACTCCTGCCATCTCGGGTCAGCTGGATCGCCTGACGCTGCGGATCGCCATGTCGTTCGGGTCGATTTCGATGAACGTCGCGATCCTGAGCACCAGTGGGGGCAAGCCCTACGGCAGCCCGCTGGGTTCGACTTCCTTCACCGGCTCGGTCAACCCGGCGGCCTGGCACGACTTCATTTTTTCGCCCACCGTGGCGGTTTCCAGCGGCACCATGTACGCGATCGTTGTGACCCCGAAGGGCTATCTGACGTGGTACGACAATTTCTCTGTCGACACCTACACGCGAGGCCAGATGTGGCTGAGCTCGGGCGGCGGATGGATCTACCAGACATCCTTTGGCCGTGACTTTGCCTTCGACGAGTGGGTGATCAGTGGCAACGTCAACCAACCGCCCGCGGTCACTGAGAAGAGCAACGCGGTGTCCGTGCCAGAGGGCTCGACCGCTACCAACTCGGGCACCTATTCGGATCCAGACGGTGACAACGTGGCGCTGTCGGCTTCCGCGGGCACGCTGACCAAGACCGGCACGTCATCCGGAACCTGGACGTGGACGCAGTCGGGCGCTGACGAATCGCCCGTCCAGCAGGTGACCATCACCGCCGACGATGGCCACGGGGCCAGGACACCTGTGATGTTCAACGTCACGGTGACGCCCGTGGCGCCGGCCGTGACCATTGTTGGTGCCCCCTCGACCGGCCTCGAAGGCACGAGCATGACGCTGACCGCGAATGCGACCAGCCCGAGCGCCGCGGACCAGGCCGCGGGATTCACCTACAGCTGGACCGTCAACAAAAACAACGCCGCGACCGCGTCGGCCCCCGTGACCGGCTCGACGTTCAAGTTCGCACCGGACGACGAGGGCACGTTCGTGGTGACGCTGACCGCGGTGGACGATGGCGGCAACGGAGCCAGCGTGACCACGACGATCACAGGCACGAACGTTGCCCCGACGGCCGAGATCAGCAGCGTCACCCACAGTGGAATCGTGCTGCTGCCCCTGACGCCGATCACGTTTCAAGGCGGGTTCACCGACCCTGGCGCGCTGGACACTCACACCGCGACCTTTGACTACGGCGACGGCTCGCCCGTCGACACCACGACCTACAGCGCGTCGGGTAGCGGCGACACCACCGACACCTACTCCTACGCCGCCCCTGGCACCTACGCCGTCACCTACACCGTGACGGACGATGACGGTGGCACGAGCTCCGCCACGGTCAAGGTGACGGTGCAGACGCCGGCTGCCGCCCTGGGCACGATCGCCGGCTACGTCGCCACGCTGTCCTCGCTGGACAAGGGCCAGAAGAACTCGCTCACGGCCAAGTACAACGCTGCCGCAGCGTCCGCTGCCAGGGGCGACACGAACGCCACCTGCGGCCAACTAGGGGCTGTCCTGAACGACCTGGCCGCCATGACGAAGAACGGCGAGCTTTCTCAGTCCGACTCGGACGTGCTTGCGTCGGCGACGTGGTCGGTCCACCGCGCCCTTGGCTGCACCCAGGTCAAAGTCGCCTGGCTGAATCTGAGTCTCTAGGGCACACTGGGCAACATCACCCAGCTGAGCCCGCCGTCGGTGGTGGCCCAGATACGGTCGTAGTCGTCATAGGCCCAGCCGTCCCCGGTCTCGGAGAAGACCAGGTCCAGGAAGCCCCTAGCGCTCTGCACCAGGTGCCACGTGCGGCCTGAGTCCTGGCTGGCGTACAGGGTCGACGTAACCGCGGCTTCTGTGGACGTGAGCAGCAGCAGAAAGCCTGGGCGGACCGAGACGATCATTGGCCCCACGGTTCCGTTGACCGGTGACGAGAGTGGTATCCAGCTCGTGCCCGAGTCGGTGGACACGTACGCCGTGTCCGACCTTGCCCCGCTGCAGTACTGGTAGATCGCCGTAGGGCCTGGGGTAGCGACCACAGTTGCGAGGTCATCGAGCGGACATTTGCCATGAATCTGTTGTCCGAAGGTGCCGTCCTCAAAGACGAAGACCATGGTGTTCTGCAAATCGCTCAACAGAAGGAGGGCAGTCCCGCCGGCGACCGGCACCGCGCTAGCAGACGGCGCAAAGCCGGCCGGCATCGCCTCAGTCATGTTCCAAGTTCGACCGTAATCGGTGCTGTACTGAACCCGCGACTGGAAGACCGCCCACATGACCACGTAGCCTGTGATCGCAAGCAAGTCGTGGGTCTGCCAGGGGAGCTGAGACCACGATCGACCTCCGTCGTGGCTGACGAAGGCAAAGCCGAGTCCATACACGAACCCGTCGGTCCTGTTGGCGAAATGGATGTGTCGGAAGGTGTCCCCGATCGTGCTCTGCGCGTACCAGCCGCCGACCTGAACAGGGTCCGTCCAGGTGAGGCCCGCGTCGTGCGTGGACTCGACCCAGAACCTGCAGGCATCGACCAGGGAGTTGTCGGCCTGTCGCAGGATTCGGGCCCGGCAATCGGCAAGCAGCACCCAACCGTCGCGCGAGTCCACCAGATCGGCGTCGAGCACGTATCCATGCGCGCCAGGCTGCAGGCCTGGGACTGGACTTGAACGGAGAAGGTGGCGGAGGCCGCCGGCAGCCATCAAGCCGGCCACGATCGCGATGGCCAGGAGGGCGGCCATCACGGCCGCCCATCGGAGCGACGCCGGCCGCACCGCGACCGAGCCGCTGACGCGCGTTGAGATGTCGGGCCGCAGGCCCGCAGGCGCGGGCATGCGACGCGCTTCGCGCTCGAAGTAGTCGCGCACGTCATGACGCAAGGTCATCGGAGGTCCTCCTCGGTGAGGGTCGGCCGCAGCTTTCTGGCAGCTCGGTACACGCGTGAGCGCGTCGCGCCGGTGGTGATGCCGAGCACCCGCGCGACTTCCTCCAGCGGCAGGTCCAGGTAGAAGTGCAGCTGCAGGGCAGCGCGGTCCTCGGGCGAGAGCCGACGCATGGCGGCATCTATGTCCATTGAGCGGACCACCGCGCTTTCTTGCCAGTCGGTTCTGACCACAGGCAGGGGGTTCCTCCCCAGCGACCACCAGTGGCGCCTCATCGTCGACCGGCACTGGTTCGCCACGATCGAGAGAAACCAGGCGCGCGCCTGGCTGGTGTCGCGTAGCCGGCCCAGCGCCCTCCAGGCCTTGATCGAGGCCTCCTGGACCGCGTCCCGGGCCTCGTCAGGGTCCTGTAGGAGCGTGACCGCCAGCCGGTAACCGGGCTCGATGTAAGGTCCGACCAGGGCGTCGAAGTCACGCGCCTGCGCGGTGCGTTCGAGCGCCGGCGACATCTCCACCCAGGTTGGACGCTCCATGAGCGGGCTTAGTTTCACCCAGGCGAGATCAGAGCGGGCTTAACCAGTCGCCAACCCCGGGCCCCTTTGCTAAGGTGGCCTCTTCCCCGGTACCCGAGCCAGTCCTGCCAACATCGCCGCTCCGTGCTCGGGCCTGAAGGCGCCCCAGGGGTAGGGCGTGCCCAAGGAGGAGCGACACGGCCGTGGTTCCGCTCGTCAGGGCCGTCCTGGTATGGACGGTGTTGCTGGTGTTGGTCGTGCTGCCGCGGATAGCGCCGCCGCCCGCGCTAGCAAGCCCGGGGGTGACGCAGCTCAGCTCGTACCAGGCCCAATCCATGACCCAGGCCGCGCGCGACCAGAAAGCGCGGGCCGAGCGGGCCGCGGTAGCCCTGGCATGGACCAACGAGTACGCGACGAGCCTCGACGCCTACCAGGCCAAGCTTCAGGCCGAGGCGCAGGCCCAGGCCGAAGCTGCCCGAATCGCAGCGCTGAGCAACCACCCGCCGCCGCCGGCGTACATCGCGCAGGCCATCCACAACGCCTTCACGCCGCTGGGCGACCGCGCCGTGCAGTGGGCCTTCAACGTCGCGTGGTGCGAGTCGCGCTACCACCCGAACTCGGTCAACAGCTCCAGCGGGGCCGCAGGGCTGTTCCAGTTCCTGCCAAGCACCTGGGCGTTCACGCCGCAACGCAGCCTGTCGCCGTTCGACCCGGTGGCCAACTCGAACGCTGCGGCCTGGCTGTACGGGCGCGACGGCCCCAGCCAGTGGGTCTGCCAGGGCTAGCTTTCGGTCAGCTCGGTCGTGATCTGGATCTCGATCTGGTAGGTAGGCTGCTTCTCGCTCGCGCCCTTGAAGAGCAATGGCTCGTAGTCGACAACAGACACCTTGTTCTGGAGCGCGGCTCGGGTCGCCTCTGACATGAGCACGCGCGGAGGCCGCACCTTGGACAGATACGTGCTGTTGTTGACCGTCACGCCGTACTGCGTGTACTCCATCCGTTCTTCGGAGCCCACCGACCCGGCGATGACCTCTCCGCTGTCCAGCCCGATGCCGATCTTGATCGTCGGCAGTCCATCGGCCGCGAATTCCTGGTTGAGCCGTTCGACCTCAGTCACCATCGCCTCGGCCGCGGCGAAGGCACGCTCAGCGTGGTCGTCCATGGGGTTCGGAGCTCCGAACACGACCAGCATGCCGTCGCCCTGGAACTTGTTGATGTTGCCGCCGTGCTTCAGGACGATTTCGATCATGCGGGTGAAGTACTTGTTCAAAAAGTGCAGGAGATCCTGCGCCGGCATCCGCTGGGAGAGCGTTGAGAAGCCGGCGATGTCAGAGTTGAGAACGGTCACCTCGCGGCGCTCGCCGGGTAGGAAGATCGTCCCGGACTCGAGTACGTAGTCCGTGACCTGCTTGTTGACGTAGCGCTCGAACAGGTTGCGCAAGAACTCGGAGCGCTCGTACTGCCGGGCGTTGTCGATGGCGATCGCGGCCAGGTCGGCGATGGCCTGCAGGAACTCCCTGTCCGTCTCCTCGAAGATGGCGGCTCGGAACGGGTTGTCGACGTACACCGCCCCGATCACCTTGCTCTTGGTCACCAGCGGCACGGCGATGATCGAGCGCAGGTTCTGGAGGATGACCGACTGCTGGCCCTTGAAGCGGTCGTCCAGGCTGGCGTCGGTTGAGACCACCGCCTTGCCGGTGCCGACGACCTGCTTGATCACCGTCCTCGAGCCGAGAAAGCTCTTCGCCTTCTCGAGGTCAGTCTCACCGCCGGCCATGACCACTCTCATCTCACCCGTGTCCTGGTCGACGAGCACGATGTACCCGCGTGAGGCATGCATCAGGCTGATGACGCGGTCCATCAGGTTCCGCAGCACCTCGTCCAGCTCCAGCGACGAGGAAAGCTCGCGGGCCGTCTCCAGGAGCAGACGGTCGCGGCTGTGGATGTTGCCTTCGGCGGCCATGTCCGGGGTCAGTTTAGCGTCAGGCATACGCACCCCCACCCATCGGTAAACTCGATTTCCCGTGCTTTCTGGTGAATCCCTCTCCGTTGGCGTAGACGCGCTCCTCGAAGGCCTGAATCCACCCCAAAAAGAAGCCGTCACGCACGGCGACGGCCCACTCCTGATCTTCGCCGGGGCCGGCAGCGGCAAGACTCGCGTCCTCACCGTTCGCATCGCCCATCTCATAGCGACCAGGCGCGTATGGCCGGATCGGCTGCTGGCGGTGACCTTCACCAACAAAGCGGCTCGGGAGATGCGGTCGCGGGTCGAGGCGCTGGTGGGGGAGGGCGCCAAGAAGATGTGGGTCGGCACTTTCCACGCCACCGCTGTGCGCATCCTGCGCCGCGAGGCGGAGCGGATCGGCATCGCGTCGAGCTTCGTGATCTTCGACGAAGACGACACCCGGGCGGCCCTCAAGCGCGTGATGGAGGACCTGAAGATCGACCCCAAGAGGTACCCGCCTGCGGGCTTCAGCCATGGGATCTCGCAGGCCAAGAACGAGCTGAAGGGTCCCAACGAGTACCCGAACCGCAGCTACCACGACGAGGTGACGCGACGCGTGTACGAAGCCTACGAGGAGCTGCTGAGGCGCTCGGGCGGGCTCGACTTCGACGACCTGATCATGAAGCTCGTCGAGCTGTTCCAGACCGATGAGGAGGCGCTGGCCAAGTGGCGGGATCGCTTTCGCCACGTGCTTGTTGACGAGTACCAGGACACCAACCGCGCGCAGTACGTGCTCGTGAACCTGCTGGCTCAGGAACACCGCAATGTGGTGGTGGTCGGCGATGACGACCAGTCGATCTACCGGTTCCGCGGCGCCGATGTGCGCAACATCCTCGATTTTCGCAAGGACTATCCGGACGCCGAGGTCGTGCGGCTGGAGCAGAACTACCGCTCGAGCCAGGCGATCCTCGATGCCGCGTACAGCGTCATCCGCCATAACCCCGAGCGTGCGGAGAAGCGGCTGTGGACCGCGCGCGCGGGCGGCGAGAAGGTGACCGCCACGCAGGCGTACAACGAGGTCGAAGAAGCGGAGTTCGTGGCCGACGAGATCGAGCGGCTCCGCAAGACCGAGGGCCGCAAGCACGCCGACTTCGCAATCCTGTACCGCACCAACGCGCAGTCACGGTCGTTCGAGGACGTGCTCGCGAGGCGGCGCATTCCTTACCGGCTCGTAGGCGGAATCCGCTTCTGGGAGCGGCGCGAGGTCAAAGACCTGGTCGCGTACCTGCGTTTCACCTTCAATCCGCGTGACGCCCTGAGCTTCAGCCGGATCGTCTCAGTGCCGCCGCGGAAGATCGGCAACGTCACCGTCGAGGCGATCAACTCGTTCGCACGCGAATCGGAGGCTGACATCCTGACCATCCTCGCCGACACGTCGCGAGTGATTGGGCTGCCGCGAGCCTCGGTCGCTCCGCTCACGGGCTTTCGCGCCCAGCTCGAGTCGGTGCGCTCCGTGCTCGGCGTGCTGAGGCCGAGCGAGCTCGTCGACCACGTGATGGAGGTCATGAAGCTCGAGGAGCACTACAAGGACGGGACACCGCAGGGCGAGGCACGCCTCGAGAACATCAGCGAGCTCCGAGGCCTGGCCGAGGACTTCGACGACCGCGACCCGCAGCAGGGCCTCGAGGACTTCCTGGCCGAGGTGGCGCTCGTTTCCGACGTCGATGCCTACGACGAAGAGGGCGAGGGCGTGACGCTCATCACCCTGCACATGGTCAAGGGCCTTGAGTTTCCAGTCGTGTTCATGGTCGGCATGGAGGAGGGCCTGCTGCCGCACCAGCGCGCGCTGGACGAGACCGAGGAGAAGATCACGGTCGACCTCGCCGCCAACGAGATGGCCGAGGAGCGCCGGCTGTGCTACGTCGGGATGACGCGCGCGAAGGACCGGCTGTACCTGAGCTGCGCGTTTCGCCGGCACCTGTACGGGCGGTCACAGCCGGCGTTCCCCAGCCGCTTCCTGGCCGACATCCCGCAGTCGCTGCTCGCGTCGCCGCAGGGCCAGGCGCCAGTGGCGCCTCCGCGCCAGGGCTACAGAGAACGATTCCAGGAACGGCAGGTGCAGGCCGCGCCGGCCGCGCCGCCGGTCCAGCGATTCGCAAGCGGCGACCGTGTCAGCCATCCGGCTTTCGGCATGGGCACGGTGGTGAAGAGCACGCTCACGCGCACCGACGAAGAGCTGCTGGTGAAGTTCGACAGGGCCGGTCTCAAGATCCTGTCCGGCATGCTGGCGCCGCTCACGAAGTGACCAAGCGCAAAACTACGGCGCCCGACCTCAGGAAGCGCGCCGAGCGATTGCGCGAGGAGATTCGGCGACACGAGCACGCGTACTTCGTGCTCGACAACCCCGAGATTTCGGACGCCGAATTCGACGCGCTGGTGCTGGACCTGCGCCGCATCGAGGAAGAGCGGCCCGACCTGATCACGGCCGACTCGCCGACGCAGCGTGTGGGCGGAGTGGCATCGGAGCAGTTCGCGAAGGTGCGTCATCGCTCGCCGATGCTCAGCCTGCAGAACGCGTTCGACGAGGAAGAGATCCGTGCGTTCGACAAGCGCGTGCGCGGCGCGATCGGTGGCGACGTCGTGTACTGCTGCGAGCTGAAGATCGATGGTTTGGCGATCAGCCTCCAGTACACGAAGGGACGCCTCACGCGGGCGGCCACGCGGGGTGATGGCGCCGTCGGCGAGGACGTGACCTCGAACATCAAGACCATCCGCAGCGTGCCGCTGAACGTCAAGCCGGCGCCGGGCTTACCGGAGATCTTTGAAGTCCGCGGCGAGGTGTACTTCCCGATCGCCGGATTCGAGAAGCTGAATCGCGAGATGGAGGCGGCCGGCAAGCCGCGCTTCGTCAACCCTCGCAACACCGCGGCAGGCAGCGTGCGCCAGATCGACGCAGGCGTGACCGCGTCGCGCGACCTGCAGACGTTCATGTACACGCTCGATCCGGCAGGCAAGGCGCGCTCGCAGTGGGAGGTGCTCGCATCGCTCGAAGCGATGGGATTCCGCGTCAACAAGCACCGCCGCCGGCTCAACTCGATCGACGAGGTCATCGAATACCACGCCGAGTGGCAGCGGAAGCGCCATGAGCTCGAGCACGAGATCGACGGCATCGTGGTCAAGGTCGACGGCTTTCCCCAGCAGATCGAGCTGGGATTCGTCGCCCGCTCGCCTCGGTGGGCCATCGCGTTCAAATACGCGCCCGAGCAGGCGGAGACGGTCGTTGAATCGATCGAGTGTTACGTCGGCCGCACGGGAGTGCTCACGCCGGTGGCGCATGTTCGCCCGGTTGTCGTGGGCGGCGTGACGGTGCGCAACATCACGATGCACAACGAGGCCCAGGTCAACGAGAAGGGGGTCTACGTGGGCGCGAAGGTGATGATCCATCGTGCCGGCGACGTCATTCCAGAGATCGTCAGCGTCGCGAAGCCGAAGCAAGGCTGGCGCATGCCCGCGAAGTGTCCCGTGTGCGGGGGAAAGGTGGTGCGCGAGGAACCGTACATCGCGCATCGCTGCATCAATCCCTTCTGTGGCGCGCAGCGCCTCGAGCGGCTGCGCCACTTCGCCGCAGTGTTCGACATCGAAGGCCTCGGTTACGCCACGCTCACGCAGCTGATCGAACGCAAGTTGGCCGAAGACCCGAGCGATCTCTTTCGTCTGCGCAAGGGGCAGGTGGTGGAGCTCGATGGCTTCGCCGAGAAATCAGCGCAGAACCTGGTCGACCGCATCGCCGCCAGCAAGACTCCAGACCTCAGCCGGTTTCTAGGAGCGCTCGGGATCCCGCAGGTAGGCTGGGCCACGGCTGAGATGCTGGCTGGGGAGTTCGGCAGCATCGAGAAGCTGCGCGGTGCGAGTGAGGAGGACCTGCTTCGAGTCGAAGGCGTGGGCCCGAACATGGCGCGCGAGGTGTTCATGTTCTTCGACGGCCAGGGCGGAGACCTGGTGGCCAAGATCCTCAAGGCGGGCGTTGTGCCTCAGGCGGCGGAGCCGGTGGGTGACGGTCCGTTCACAGGCAAGACCTTCGTCTTCACGGGCACGCTGGAGACGATGGGCCGGCCAGACGCGGAGGCACTGGTGCGCAAGCTCGGCGGCAAGGCGGCTGGAAGCGTGAGCGCGCGGACCGACTACGTCGTCGCCGGACCGGACGCCGGCTCCAAGCTCGAGAAAGCGCAGAAGCTGAAGCTGAAGATCCTGGACGAGCAGGAGTTCCTGAAACTAGTCGGCAAGTAGGCGCGTCTCCTCCCCGCGCTTGTAGCGGGGAGGTCGGGAGGGGAGTTCAGTAGAACGTCGCCGGTAAGCTTTCCGCGTGCCGCTCTCGCGCGATCAAGTTCGCCACGTCGCCCTGCTCGCGCGGCTTGGCCTCGAGCCTGGCGACGAGGATTTCTACGCCGAGCAGCTGAGCGGCATCCTCCGCCACATCGATCGGCTGCAGGAGCTAAACACCGACGCGATCCCACCGACGGCGCAGGTGGTCGAGGTCGCGGCCACGCTGCGCGACGACGAGCCGCGCCCGTGCCTGACACAGGAGGAGGCGCTGGCCAACGCGCCGGCGGCTGTCGGCGGGCGCTTCCGCGTGCCCTCCATCCAGGAAGACGCTTAGTCGTGTCCGACCCGACGCACCTGACGATCAGCGAGCTGCGGCACCTGCTCGACGAGCGCGAGCTGTCGGCGCAGGAGCTCCTCGGGCTGCACCTGGAACGAATCGAGGCGGCGGACTCCGATGTCAAGGCGTATCTCCGCCTCACCAGCACAAAGGCGGCGGAGCAGGCGCAGGCAGCCGACCGCGCACTGCGCGACGGCTCCGCGGGTCCGCTGGCCGGAATCCCGATGGCCGTCAAGGACGTGCTGTGCGTCAAAGGGGTCGAGACCACGGCCGGCTCGCAGATCCTCAAGGGCTTCAAGCCTCCGTACACAGGCACGGCGGTTCAGCGCCTCTTTGACGCCGGAGCTGTGATGCTCGGGGTCACCAACTGCGACGAGTTCGCGATGGGCAGCTCGACCGAGAACTCAGGCTACTTCCCGACGCATAACCCCTGGGGACTCGACCGCGTGCCGGGCGGAAGCTCGGGCGGAAGTGCGGCCGCGGTGGCGGCCGGGGAGGCGACCTTCAGCCTGGGGAGCGATACAGGTGGGTCGATCCGCCAGCCCGCGGCGTTGTGCGGCGTCATCGGGATGAAGCCGACGTATGGCCGAGTGAGTCGTTACGGGCTAATCGCCTTCGCGTCCAGCCTCGACCAGATCGGGCCGTTCACACGATCGGTGGAGGACTGCGCGCTCGTGCTCCAGACGATGGCGGGCCACGACCCGCTCGACTCGACCTGCGCGGATCGGCCGAACGACGTGACACGCGGGCTGCATGACGGGGTCGACAAGATGCGGCTCGGGGTTCCGCGGGAGTATTTCGAGGTCGAGGGCATGGAGCCGGGCGTTCGTCTTGCGATCCAGAAAGCGCTGAACACTCTGGAATCCGCGGGCGCGGAGCTCGTCGACGTCCGGTTGCCGCACACCGATTACGGCCTGGCGGCGTACTACATCATCGCGCCGGCCGAATGCTCGTCCAACCTCGCCCGCTTCGACGGCGTGCGGTACGGGATGTCGGAGCAGGACGCGCAGAACATAACCGAGGCGTACATGAAGACCCGGCGCAAAGGCTTCGGTGCCGAGGTGCGTCGCCGCGTGATGCTTGGCACATACGCGCTGTCGAGCGGCTACTACGACGCGTATTACCTCAAAGCCCAGAAGGTCCGCACGCTGATCAAGCAGGACTTCGACGCTGCCTTCGCCGGCTGCGACGCGATCGTCAGCGGCACCTCACCGACCGTCGCGTTCCCGATAGGGTCCAAGACCCAGGATCCGCTTTCGATGTACCTGTGCGACGTGCTCACACTCGGCGGCAACCTCGCCGGCCTGCCAGGCATCAGCGTGCCGTGCGGCATGAGCGACGGCCTGCCGGTTGGGCTTCAGGTTCTCGCCCCGCAATGGCGAGAGGACATCGCGCTGCGCGTCGCCCGCGCCTACGAGCTCGCCGCTGACATGCGCGTCGAGGTCGCGCTCGTTGACTGATCACTCCGGGTGGGAGGTCGTGATCGGCATGGAGGTGCACGTCCAGCCGACCACGCGCACCAAGATGTTCTGCAGTTGCGCGATCGCGCCGCTGAACGCGGCTCCGAACACGCACACGTGTCCCGTGTGCCTCGGCCTGCCTGGCGTGCTGCCGGTCATCAACAAGGCGGCGGTCGAAGCGTGCCTGAAGACCGCGGTGGCGCTCGATTGCGAGATCCCGCGCCACACGAAGTTCGACCGCAAGAACTACATGTACCCCGACCTGCCGAAGGGCTACCAGATCAGCCAGTACGACCTGCCGATGAGTCACGACGGCCACCTCGACGTTGGCGAGCAGCGCGTGCGCATCCGTCGGGTGCACCTTGAGGAGGACACGGGCAAGCTCGTGCACGCGGGCGACAAGCTGCATAAGGCGTGGGAATCGTTCGTCGACCTGAACCGCGCCGGCGTGCCGCTGATGGAGATCGTGAGCGAGCCCGACATCCGATCGGCCGAGGAAGCGCGCGACTATGCCATGGCTTTGCGCACGCTGCTGCGCACCGTCGGCGCCTCCGAGGCCGACATGGAGAAGGGCCAGCTGCGCGCCGAGCCGAACATCTCGGTGCGACGCGCCGGCTCGACCGAGCTTGGTGTGAAGACCGAGCTGAAGAACATCAACTCGTTTCGCAATCTGTACCGCGCCATCGATTTCGAGGTGCAGCGCCAGATCGAGGCCCTCGAGTCCGGCCACGGCGTGGTGCAGGAGACGCGCGGATGGTCGGACGCCGAGCAGCGCACGTTCTCGCAGCGGACCAAGGAGTTCGCGGAGGACTACCGTTACTTTCCCGAGCCGGACCTACCGCCGCTCGAGCTCGACCCGGCGTGGATCGAGGAGCTGCGCCGCTCGCTGCCCGAGCTGCCGGAAGCCAGGCGCCGACGGCTGGTGGCGCAGTACGGGCTGCCCACAGCTGATGCGTCGCTCATCGCCGCGGAGCGCGAGCTGGCCGACCTGTTCGAAGGGGCGGTTCGCGCGGGAGCCGACGCCAAGCCAGCCGCGAACTGGATCATCGGCGAGGTTGCGCCCGGCGGCATCGTTCCGACCATCACCCAGCTCGCCGATGTCGTGAAACTCGTGAGCTCGGGGTCGATCACGCGCGACCAGGGCCGCGAGGTGCTGGCGGAGTCGATCCGGTCTCAGCGGTCGGCCGCTGAGGTGGTCGCCGAGCGAGGTTTCGCGCAGGTGAGCGACGAGTCGGAGCTCGAGGCAATCGTCCGCGAGGTCATCGCCGACAACTCAAAGGCCGCCGCCGACTACCGGGCCGGCAAGAAACAGGCGCTGGGCGCCCTGATGGCCGACCTCAAGAAGAGAGCTCCGCAGGCGAATCCGAGTATCACGAACCGGCTCCTGCAGAAACTTCTCGGCTAGCGTGCCGTCGATCCCCGACTACCACGTCCACACCGAGTGGTCGTACGACGCTCCGCATGGATCAATGGAGCGCAGCTGCGAGCGAGCACTCGAGATTGGGCTGCCCGCGATCGCCTTCACCGACCACGCCGACTTCGTCAAGGTCAACCCTGGCCAGTACTGCGTCGACATCGTGGGCTACCTCGAGGCGGTGGAGCGATGCCGCACGAAATTCAAGAATCTGCGGATTCACAGCGGCGTGGAGCTGGGAGAGCCGCACTGGTTTCCCGAGGAGACGCGCCGCGTTCTCGGCGCGGGCAGGCTCGACCACGTGCTCGGGTCGGTGCATTGCGTGCGTGTAGGCGATCGAATCGTGGACGCGAGCCAGCTTGCGAAGATTCCTGACGTCGACCCTGTCGTATTCACGCAGTCGTTCTTCGCAGAAACCATCGCGATGATCGAGCGCGGGCAACCTTTCCAGACGCTCGCGCACCTCGACTACCCGAAGCGCTACTGGCACGAATACCGCGAGCAGGACTTCGAGGAGCAGCTCCGGAACATCCTCACGGCCGCCGTCGGGCGGGAGCTTGTGCTCGAGGTCAACACGACCCGCGGCAACGTGCTGTGTCCAAGCGAGGCGGTGCTGCGCTGGTGGCGCGAGGCGGGCGGCAAGGCGGTGTCGTTCGGCAGCGACGCGCACGACCCGGCCAGGATCGCCGCGGGCTTCGAGGCGGCGGCGGAGGTGGTCGAGGCGGTGGGGTTCAAGCCCGCGCCCGAGCCGACCGCTCTCTGGCGCCGTTGATCCTCAGGCCGGAGTCCCCGGCGCACGGCGGCGCGTGCATCGCCAGGGACGAAGGCAAGGTCTGGCTCGTCAACTACGCCCTACCCGGCGAGGTGGTCGAGGCAGAGGCGCGCGGCCGCCAGGGCGGCGTCGACGTTGCTTCGGCTTTACATGTGATCGAGGCTTCACCCCACAGGGTGCCCCCGAAATGTCCTCACTTTGGACCGGGCGCCTCACAGCCTGAATTCCTGACCCGCTGCGGCGGCTGTCAGTGGCAGCACGCCGACTACGCCTACGAGCTCGAGCTCAAGCGACAGATCGTCGCGGAGTCCTGGAGGAGGGCCGGCCTCGAGCTGCCGGCCGGCACCCAGGTGCTCGGCATGGACGATCCGTGGCGCTACCGGATCCGCGGCGAGTTCGAGGCGATCGAGACCTCGGCCGGCGTCCGCTTCGGCTTCCACCCGATGCGCTCGCACACGGTGCAGCCGATCTCAGCGTGCCCGATCCATGACGAACGCATCGAGCATGCGGTCAAGGCTTTCGCGCAGGCCGCGTCGGAGCTGCGGATTCCCGGGATCCAGAACCTGCTTTTGACCGTCGAGCCTGGCGGGCCGGGACTGTTGTGGCGTCTCCGCTTTCGCGGCCGCGTCGGCGCCTGGCCGCAGGCAGAGCTCGCGGACCGAGTTGCGGAGCTGCTGCCGGACCATGTGCTGCTCGACGATGCGGTTTCACTGGAGTTCTGGGGGATGACGTTTCGCGTGCGCAGCGACACGTTCGTGCAGACGAACTACCGGCAGATGCTCGTCCTCTATCGAGCAGCCCTCCACATGCTCGCGCCCGCGAAAGGCGACCGAGTGCTTGACCTCTACGCGGGCATCGGCACCATATCGTCCGCGGTCGCGCGCGATGCGGAGAGCGTGACCGCGGTCGAGGAGAACCCGCACGCGGTGCAGCTCGGCCGCCTCAACGCCCGCATCAACTCCGCGAAGGTCGACTACCTGCCGGGGAAGGTCGAGACGGCGCTCAGGCAGGTGCGCATCGGCCGGTTCGGCGCCGCGGTCCTTGACCCGCCGCGTGCGGGCTGCGAGCCTGAGGCGCTGGCGGAGATCATCCGGCTCGGGCCCGAAAGGCTCGTCTACATCTCCTGCGAGCCGTCGACCCACGCTCGCGACCTGGCCGCGCTGACCCGCGGCGGCTACACGATCGAGCGGGCGGCCATCGTGGACATGTTTCCGCACACGTACCACATCGAGTCGGTGGGCCTCCTGAAGCGGAGCTAGAGGCCGTGCTGCAGGCGGACCATCTCCAGGCGCAGGCGCCCCGGCCGGAGCACCTTCACCGCCATCGAGAGAATCAGCCGTAGCAGCAACACGCAGGCTCCAACGCCGAGCCGGTAAGCCTGGTTACGCCAGCTCCCGGACGTAGTTCGCCAGGCGGCCAACGCCCTCGCGCAGGTCCTGGTCCGAGCTGGCGAGGCTGATCCTCACGGCGCCCTTCGCCACCTGGCCGAAGGCACTGCCCGGCGCCACCGCCACGCCTCGCTCGCGCAGCAGCTTGAACGCGAAATCGCGCGACCCCAGACCCGACGGCGACACGTCCGCCATGCAGTAGAAGGCGCCCTTCGGCTCGCTGATGAAGAGATCGGCCTCGCGGAGGATGTCCACCACCGCCTCTCGTCGGCGCAGGTACGCCTCGTTCATCTCGCTCACGCAATCCTGCGGGCCGGTGAGTGCGGCCTCACCAGCGACCTGCGTGATGGTCGACACGCATGACGAGTTGGACTCCAACACCTTCGTGACGGTGTCGAGGAGCTCCGCTGAACCCGCGACGTAACCCAGCCGCCAGCCGGTCATCGCGTACGTCTTCGAGAACGTGAACACGGACGCGATGCGCGGATCGTCGGGCGCGAGCGATGCGGGGCTCGTCCATTCGGCGTCGAGCAGGATCTGGTCGTAGCACTCGTCGCTCAGCAGCCACAGGTTGTGGCGCTGGGCGATCTCGATCACGCGCTCGACAACCGGTCGTGGGTAGACGGCGCCCGTCGGGTTGTTGGGGCTGTTGATCAGCAGCAGCTTGGTCCGTGGCGTGATCAGCTTCTCGAGCTCGTCGAGGTCGGGGACGAACCCGTTTGCCGGCGGGCATGGATAGAACACGCCTCGGGTGTTGGTCCAGGTGAGCATGATCCGCGTGTTCGGCCAGCCGGGATCCGGCAAGAGCACCTCGTCTCCGGGCTCGAGCACCGCGGCGAACACAGCAGCGATGGCGCCGACGCCGCCGGGAGTGGTGGCGATGCGATCGGGCGTGACTTGAATGCCGTTGACGCGGCCAAGCTTGGCCACGAGCTTTTCGCGCAGGCCGATCAATCCCTGCGTGTGCGTGTAGAACGTCTTGCCCTCGTCGATGGCGCGCTTGCCGGCCTCGCCGATGTGCTTCGGTGTCGGGAAGTTCGGCTGGCCAACGTGCAGCTGGATCGCGCCAGGCGTCCGCCCGGCTTCATTCCCGATCTCGCGGATGCCGGAGTGCTCGGTTTCGGCGGGTCCGTGCGCGAGCGAGGGCAGCGCGATGCGGGTCATGAGCGCTAAATCCTAGGCGGTCTCGCTCTCCAGGATCTCCTTGGCGCGCGCCCAGGCGACGGCCCGAGTCGCTTTAGACACCCTCGGCCCCTTGCCGCCCAAGAGCATTCCCCCTAGCAGACCCGTGCAGTAGCTGAACTCCATCGTGAAGCTGTGCGTCAGCAAGGTGCCCGTGGGTGTTGGATCGAATGTGATCACCGCGAGATTGGGTCTCAAGCCGGTGATGAGTCGTGTCGCGATACGCAGTGGCGGCTCGAAGCCGACGATTTCCTCGACCGCTTCGAACAAGTCGTCTTCCTTGTTGTTGAAGAGGCTTCTGGGGAGTCTGACGCGCGCCCTGAACTGACTGCCGCGCACGATAGGATCCGGCGTCAACATCTCGACTGATTCGTGATAGGGCCAGTACCTCAGTAGGTTGCGCTGGTCGCTGACGAACGCGAAAACATCAGCGGGCTGACGCTTGATGTCGATGTTGGTGGTGAGGTTGTGCGTTCGCATGGTGCTGGGCCACCACGCAACGATCCAGATCCCAGCGATCGCCAGTATCGCGAGGGCCGCACCCATCCACCAGAGCGCGAGGAACAATCCGGCGCTGCCGAAGAAAAGGGTAAGCGAGTAGGCGGTTAGCTGGCTCACACGCTCAGCCCCGGCCTCATCAATGAGCCTGCCACCACCGACCCACCCGGGCGGCTGCACTGGCGGCGAGTTGAGTTTGGCGGCGTCAGGCGCAAGCCGGGCCAGGACCACCAGGGATGCGGCCAGTAAGACGACTGTGCCCACCACGATGACCATCGGATGTCCGTAAATCGCCAGCACAGCGGCCACGGCGACGATCAGCAGGTGCTGTAGTGGCATCGGCGGCACAGCGCGGACATTGTCCAGCGCGGCACTGGAAACTCAGCCCGTCTAGGCGTCCCGCTGCATCGACATGATCCGCCTCAGCATGCGGGCTCGCTCTCCAGGATCTCCTTGGCCCGCGCCCACGCCGCCTGGCGGATCTTCTCCAGGTACCTGTCGACAGCGCTGCCACGCAGCCTGTTTCCCATCAGGCTGCTTGCATACGGGTGTAGGTGCTCGTAGCGATGAGTTACCAGTGTGCCGCCAGGCACCTCGTCGAACGTGAAGGTCGCCAGGTTGGGACTGTGGGCCACGACCTGCGTCGTGAGGCGATGAGTCGGTTCGAAGTCGACGATCTCCTCGATTGCGTCGACCGTCCTGTCCCTCTTGCCCGCGGGATTCTGGTCGGCGCGCAGGACCAGGTGAGAGCGAAACTGCGTGCCCGCGCCTATCGGTTCGTCGCCGACCTTATCGACTGTCTCCTCGAACATGTAGTAATAGCGAGGTCCGTTGCGGAGGTCGCTTACGAACGCGAACACGGTTGCGGGATCGCGAGCAATCTCGATGCGACTCGTCAACGTAAAGGTCCGAGCCACCGCGGGCCACCAGGCGATCACCCACGCACCCGCCGGCAGTAGCAATCCAACCGCCAGGAGTGGAGAGAAAATTGCAAGCAGGCAGGCGATGGCGCCGGCCAGCGCCGCAAGCGCGAACACCATTGCGCTCCATATGCGGTCGCTCTCGGCAGGGTCGGGCGGCGTGACTTGGGGCCTCGTGCGGCCCACGAAGATGATGCCGGCGAAGCAGTAGACAAAGCAGAAGCCTAGGAGCACCGCCCAGGCGTACGGCTGGTAGCGAAACAGGGCCGCGGCTGCAGGGACGGCGAGGATGAGCAGCAGCCTGACAGGCATGGTCAGACGTCCCGACGCATGACGATGATCTGGAACCCCATGACTCGGCCGACTGTGTTGAGTATCGGTAGGACCCGGGCGAAGTAGGGTGGGTAGTGGCGCGGCTCGAGCCGCCGGAATCCGAAATGTTCGTAGTAACCCTGCAGCCGGCTCCGGCAGGTCAGGTGGAGTGTCCCGTGCTCCCGCGTCAGCAGCTCATTGATGATCGTCGTGCCGATCCCCTGACCCTGGCGGGCGGGGACGACCGCGATCGAGGAGAGCTCTCGGGTGCCGTCGCGGTGCGGCTTGACCTGGCCCACGCCGACGATGGCGCCGCCGTCCTCCGCCACGATGAAGCGGGGCCAGTCGAGCCCGGTCGGGTTGATGTTCGCGGCCCGCACGATCCGGCGGATGGTGGCCGCGTCGGACTCTTTGGCGTCGCGCAGGGTTACCGGCATGTAGGCCAGTAGACTATCTGCGGGGTTCCGCCACACCCAAACTCAAACGATGCCGCACGCCCCTAAAAGCTTCGTCCACCTCCACAACCACACCGAGTACTCGCTGCTCGATGGGGCCAGCCGCATCCCCGCGATGGTCGCCCGTGCGGCGGAGTTGGAGATGCCGGCGATCGGCCTCACCGACCACGGAGTCATGTACGGCGCCATCCACTTCTACAAGGCTTGCAAGGAAGCCGGCATCAAACCTATCGTCGGCTGCGAGGTCTACGTCGCGCCTCGCTCGCGGCTGCTGCGCGAGGGACGCGTTGACCGCGACCCCAGCCACCTGACGCTCCTGGCTGCTGACCACGAGGGCTACGTCAACCTGATGCGGCTCTGCACGGTGGGGCAGATGGAGGGCATGTACTACCGGCCGCGTATCGACAAGGAGATCCTCGCCGAGCGCGCCAAAGGCCTGATCGCACTTTCCGGGTGCCTGCAGGGAGAGGTCGCCGGCCGGATCGGCGACAACGACATGGATGGCGCCCGGGAGGCCATCGCAACCTATCGCGACATCTTCGGCAAGGACCGCTTCCTGCTCGAGGTACAGCGCCACGGCATCGAGAAGCAGGACCGCGTCAACGAAGCGCTGATCGGGTTGGGGAAGGAGTTCGAGCTGCGCCTGTGCGCGACCAACGACCTGCACTACGTGCACAAGCACGACTCGGAGGCACATGACGTCCTGCTGTGCCTGCAGACTGGGGCTCGCTTCAACGACCCGAACCGCTGGCGCTTCTCGACCCAGGAGAACTACCTCAAGACGCCAGAGGAGATGGCCCAGTCGTTCGGCGACATGCCCGACGCGCTCGCGGCCACGCTCGACGTGGCGGACATGGTCGACCTGAAGCTGAAGCTTGGGGCGACGCTGCTCCCGCCGTTCGACGTGCCCGACGGCCTGAAGCCGGACGCCTACCTGGCAAAGCTCGTCGAAGACGGCCTGACCTGGCGGTATGGCGCCAACCCGGCGGAAGCTGCCCGGGAGCGAGCGGCGACGGAGCTGTCGGTTATCGCTCAGACCGGCTACGCCTCCTACTTCCTGATCGTCTGGGATTTCTACAACTTCGCGCGCAAGAACGGCATCGTCGTCGGCCCCGGCCGCGGCAGCGCCGCCGGCAGCCTGGTGTCGTACTGCCTCGGCATCACGAACCTCGACCCACTGCAGCACGGGCTCATCTTCGAGCGCTTCTTGAACATCGACCGCGTGTCGATGCCCGACATCGATTGCGACTTCTCCGTTGAAGGCCGGGAGCGAGTCATCAAGTACGTCTCCGAGAAGTACGGGGCCGACCGGGTGGCCCAGATCATCACCTTCACGACGATGGCTTCCAAGGCGGCGATCCGCGACGTCGGTCGGGTGCTCGAGGTGCCGCTGCGCGACACCGACCGGCTGGCCAAGCTCGTGCCGGTGTGGCAGGGGCGATCCAAGTCGCTCGAGGACACGATGAAGGAGGTCAGCGAGTTTCGCGAGGCGTACGAATCGTTCGAGGATCAGAAGCGCCTGATCGACGTGGCGCGGACACTCGAGGGTGTCTCACGAAACGTGAGCACGCACGCCGCGGGCGTCGTGATCGCACCTGAGCAGCTCGTGCATTTCACGCCGCTGCAGCTCAGCCCTGGGCGCGACGCGGTCGTCACGCAGTACGACATGAAAGCGGTCGGCGACATCGGCCTGCTGAAGATCGACTTCCTCGGCCTGCAGAACCTCGACATCATCGCCACGTGCCTGCGGCTGCTCAAGCAGCAGCGAGGTCTCGACATCGACATCGACGCTATTCCGTTCGACGACGCGAAGACTTACGACCTCATCGCCACGGGCGACACCCACGGAGTGTTCCAGCTCGAAGGCGCGGGCATGCGAAGGATGCTGCTGGACATGCGTCCCCAGGTGTTCGAGGACGTGGCCGCGGCGGTGGCGCTGTTCCGTCCTGGCCCGATGGTCAACATCCCCGCGTTCATCGCCCGCAAGCAGGGCCGCGAGCCGATCGAGTACATGCACGAGCGGCTCGAGCCGATCCTGCGCGACACGTACGGCGTGATGATCTACCAGGAGCAGGTCATGATGGCCGCCCGCGAGATCGCGGGCTTCTCCCTGAGCGAGGCCGACATCCTCCGCGCGGCGATGGGCAAGAAGGACAAGCCCAAGATGGCCAAGCTGCGGACGAAGTTCGTGGCGGGGGCGGTCGAGCGCGAGATCCCTCAAGCCACCGCCGAGGCGCTTTTCGACAGCATCGCGAGGTTTGCGGAGTACGGCTTCAACCGCGCCCACTCGGCCGCGTACGGCCTGATTGCCTACCAGACGGCGTACTTGAAGGCCAACTACCCGCTCGAGTACATGACGTCGCTGCTGATCCACATGGAAGGATCGGCCGACCGCGTCGCGACGGCGATCGTCGACTGCCGCGCGCGGGGCATCGAGGTGCTGGCGCCGGACATCAACCGCTCACGAGCGGATTTCTCGATCGCCGACGGACGGATCCAGTTCGGGCTCGCGGCCATCAAGAACGTCGGCAGTCACGCCGTGGAGACGATCGTCGACATGCGCGAGGCCGATGGCGCGTTCAAGTCGCTCGAGGACCTGTGCGAGCGCACATCGGTGATCCAGGACGTGAACCGACGCGTGCTCGAATCGCTGGTTCAGTCGGGCGCGTGCGACTCGCTGGGGGAGAGGGCCCGGCTCCTGTACGCGCTGGACAAGGTCGTGGCGCGCGCGGAGCAGACGCGGCGCGATCGCGAGTCGGGCCAGACATCGCTGCTCGAGATGGTTGGCTCTGACGAGGTGGTCGAAAACGACTACGGCCTGTCCATCGATATCGCGCCGATGGCTTCGGAGGAGAAGCTGCGCCTCGAGAAGGAGCTGCTTGGTCTGTATCTGAGCGACCATCCATTGCGGCGCATCAGCCGCGAGCTCGCCGAGCGCTCCGACACGCAGGCCGTCGAGGTCACGAGCGCGCTGCAGGACACCGAGGTTCGAGTCGCGGGCCTTGTGCGCGAAGTGCGCCGCGTCGTGACGCGCAAAGGCCAGATCATGGCTTACGCATCGCTCGAAGACCTGACGGGGACCGTCGACGTGGTGCTGTTCCCGCGCGTTTTCGAGCAGGTGCGCCTGCTGTTCGAGCCTGACAAGGTCGTGGTGGTGCAGGGCAAGGTGGACGCCCGCGCCGGCAGCACTCGCGCGACAGGCTCGGCGTCCGCGCCGCCCATCGAGCCCGAAATCGAATCGGAGATCGAGGTCGCGTCGGTGGTTGCGGACATGGCTTGGCTGTGGGACGACCCGGCGTGCCTACCGGTGACGCGCCGCCAGCTGCTTCATGTACGTCTGGCCGGCGGCGACGCGGGTCTAGCGGAGCGGCTCGAAGCGGTGCTGGCCCAACATCCCGGTACCGACGAGGTGGTGCTGCACGTGGTCGTCGGCAGCCGGGAGGTGATCGTGCATGCCGATCGCTATCATGTCCTGGCCGGTCCGGCGCTCGCCGCGGAGATCGACCAGCTCGTCGGCGCGGCGTCGACCAGGCTGGAGATAGTGAGACCGAAGGCGCAGGCCAACGGCAACGGACGAGGAAAGAGATAGATGAGCGAAGAAGAGGAAGCCGCAGCTGGGCGCTACGTCGTCGTGAAGGCGCTCGAGGACGGCGTGACGATCATGGGCCTCACACGCGGCAAGGACACCAAGTCCCATCACTCCGAGCGCCTCGACGCCGGTGAGGTGCTGGTCGCGCAGTTCACTGAGCTCACCGCCGCGATCAAGATCCGCGGCCACGCCGAGATCCTGACCGACGTGGGGAGGCTGGTCTCGGGCCTCTAACCTCTGGCGAGTGCCGGCACTCGCACATCGTTTTCGGCAAAAACCCGTGCCAGTGCCGGCACTCAGGCTTATTCGGACTTGTTGACCGGCAGTCCCGCCGCCTGCCACGCCACGAAGCCACCGATGACGTCGGTGGTGTTGACCAGCCCGAGGTCCTGAAGCGATGCCGCGGCGAGGCTGCTCGAATATCCCTGGGCGCAGATAAAGATCACGCGCACCTGGTGATCGGTCGCTTCGGCGATCCGAGACGCCGAGGTCGGATCCAGCCGCCACTCGAGGGCAGTCCGGTCGATCACGAGCGCACCTGGAATGCTCCCGTCGGCGCGGCGCTGGGATTCGGTGCGGGTGTCCACCAGGAGCGCGCCCGCGGCATGCTCGGCATCGGCCTGTTCGGCCGTAATTCGGGTGATCCGCCGCCTTGCGCTGGCGAGAGCCTCATCAATGGTGGGCATTCGGGCGCCCAGTTTGTAGCAGATAAAATCGACCTGCGCGTCGCCACGCCCATGTAGCTCAGGCGGTAGAGCATTTCCTTGGTAAGGAAAAGGTCCCCGGTTCGAATCCGGGCATGGGCTCCAAATCCCCATCCTCATAAAGACGCAGGTCGCTTACCCCGATACATTTCACCGTGATGGCGCCGCAGACGAGCTACGCCAGGAACGGCGATGTGAACATCGCCTATCAGGTTTTTGGTGAAGGCCCGGTGGACCTCGCATTCACCCCCTGGATCGGCGGACTCGAAGTGGCATTGGAGCAGCCACGCTTTGTGGCATTCCTCGAGCGGTTGGCAGGGTTCGCGCGCGTGATCCGTCACGATCGTCGAGCGACTGGCCTATCTGATCGGGCGGCCTTGCTCCCCGACCTGGAGACGCAAGTCGAAGACCTAGAGGCCGTCCTGGACGCCACAGAGTCCGTGTCTACCGCAGTGTTGGGCACGGGCCAGGGTTTTGGCGCTGCGGCGATGTTCGCTGCCATGCATCCCGAGCGCACGGCGGCGCTGCTCCTTTTTGGGGCGAAAGCGCGAAGTGCGCCGGCCGACGACTACCCGTGGGGCCAATCCGAATCGACGTTTCGTCGTTGGCTCGAATTCGTGGAGGCCGGTTGGGGGACGGAGCGGTATGCGGCCAGGCTTCTTTCTGACAATCCCTCGGTGAGCCAGGACCCTGAGTTCGTGCGCTGGTTCGCAAAGACGCAACGCCACTGGGTGACTCCCGGCGCCGCTACAGCCCTGTTACGTCAGTGGCATGAGACGGACGTCCGAGACATACTCCGCACCCTTCGGGTGCCAACCCTGGTCATAGCGAGGGAGTGGCGCGATCCGGCCGCCGACGAGTACCTCTCTTCCATAATTCCGGGTGCCGAGTTCGTGAGGCTTCCCGGCAGCGATGCGATGCCGTGGGTTGGGGACTTCGACGCGATCGTCGCCGAAATCGAGCGGTTCCTTCAGGTGCGCCGGATGCCGGTCGCGAGTGACACTGTCCTGGCCACCGTGCTCTTCACGGACGTGGTCGGCTCAACCGCACGTGCGGCTGCGATGAAAGACCGCAAATGGAGTGAATTGGTCGCCGACCATGACCGAATCGTGCGCGGGACTCTCGGTCGCTTTCGGGGGCGGGAGCAGGACCACGCCGGCGATGGATTTCTCCTCATCTTCGATGGCCCCGCGCGCGCTATCCGATGCGCCTGCGCCATCACCGATGCACTTGATAGATTCGGCATCGAAATTCGGGCCGGCGTTCACACAGGCGAATGCACGCTCGTGGACGGGAAACTGCGCGGCATCGCGGTTCATATCGGCGCCAGGTTGCTGGCGATCTCGAAACCGGGACAGGTGCTCGTCTCATCGACCGTGAAGGATCTTGTCGCCGGCTCCGAGCTGGTTTTCGCGGATCAAGGCGCACACAGTCTGAAAGGCGTGCCAGGAGATTGGCGAGTCTTCTCTGTGGAGCGGGCCCTCTGGCAGGATCAGTGAGGACACGCCGTCGTCCCGGTTCGAATCCGGGCATGGAATCGAGTCCTCACTCGTGATGCAGATGGGTCGACAGAAAGGCCGCCGGCCGGCGGGGATCCGCCCGGCTACTGCGTCTTGCAGAACTGCGAGAAGCCGGAGTTGGTCGGCCCGGTCTCGTGCCCCATACCGCCATCTTCTTTGGCGTCGGCGGCTATCCAGTTAAAACCCGACGGGACCTGGAACTGGAAGTGGTGCGAGAACGCTCCGAAGGCGCCGTGGCCGGCGTCGCAGTTGGCCTGGGCGGCAGGTGGCGGGTTGTAGCCAATGTCGTCGGCGCTGACCTGGACCACGCCGATTCCACACAAAAGGCCGAAAACACCGATGAAACCGACAACCCTTCTTGTCATTTCAACCTCAACCGCACGGAATGGACGGCTGGACGGTGGGCCTCGAGTATCGCACCAAAGAACCTTCTTGCCGCCGCGCACGTCGCCTTTTACAGTTAGCGAACTGCTCAGGCAACCGACATTGAAGGTTGGGGAAGTCTCGATGAAGGCACTCCGATGCTTTGCAGTCGCGGTTTCCGGCGTGGTGTCGGTCATGGTCTTTGGCGCTTCCCCGGCGCTTGCCCAGCCACCAGGCGTCATCCCGGCCGGCCAGTACGTAAACACATCGCTCGAGGCCGGATTCTTCGCAACGTCCGCCTCAGGGGTGAACCTCAATGTGACGCTCTTTGACGGCACCAGGGTGGCGGCGCCGCTGGGCGGCCCGACCACCACCACCCGGACGACCAACGTGATCATCCAGGCCTTCGGTAACGGCTTTTTTGGGAGCGGTTGCTACCAGATCGACCCGTCCACGTTCGCGCTGTCTACGACCGCTGCAACGCTCAACGTGACAATCACTGACGCAACCGCACCGTGCGACTTTCCGGGCGACATTCCGACGCCGTTCACGGTCAATGTGACCTGGACTGGGATTGGACCGGTTTCGAACAATCGGCGCATCCAGATCTTGAGCTGCGGCACCTACCACATGGACGAGACCATCACCAGCGTCATCAACAACGCCAGCGCATCCGGCACGCTCGCGCCGGTGTTCCCCGACCAGTTCGCCGCGGCGCAGTTCCAGCTGCTGCGATCAGACGACGAGCGCATCCACGCCGAAGGTCCGAGCCCGACCGTCTTCGGCTGCCAGCCCTCTCCGGGGATACCCGGCGGCGCAGGGCCGCCCCCGGCGGGGGACTACACGAGCGCCTCAACGCGCGCGGGCTTCGACCTCTTCGACCCGACGCAGGGCACGGACGTGGGCTTGTTCGTCACGAAGTCGACGCAGACCTCGAGCCCGAAAGGCGGTCAGTCGACCACGCAGAACGAGTTCGACGTGCGCATCAACTTCTTTGGCCCGGGGACCTTCGCCTTTGGTTGTTTCGTGTTGACCGCCGCCGACTTCTCGTCCAACGGCGTGACAGGCGCCACCCTCAACAAGGTCATCACGACAGACACTCCGACATGTCAGCCTGGCGGCCCCGCCAACATCACGCTGCCGCTCACGGTGAACGTCGTCTGGACGGGAGCCGGTCCGGTCGCGAGCACGCTTGGAGTGGGTGACATGACTTGCCTCACCTACCGCTCTCAGGGCAATAGCCTGGCCGTCACGAATATCGCGAACGTGACGGCGTCGCTCACGCCTCTGCTCGCGACGCCGATCACTACAGACCAGGGCTCACTCGTCACGAATTCCTCCAACGTCCACGCGGAGGGCGCTCAACAGCCGGCCTGCCATCTCTGAGACGCCCAGCTAGCTCGGCGCGCCCTCGACACACGCCCACGATCGGGCCGTGTACCACACCACGGCGTGCGTTCCGACCGGGCACGCGCTTGCGGCCTGCGGAGCCGCGGGGGCCGTTGACGGCCTGACGAGATAGCCACTGAGGGCGCCAAAAACGAAGACGGCGATCAGCGCGATGAGAATCGCGACAGGACCGATCGCGTACGGAGGTCTTGGGATCGCAACGCTTGTGCTCATGGTCAGCTCCTTGGTTTGATTTGCATCACATACGGGCGCTCAATCAGACGCGGTTCCCTCCAAAAAAATCTCATCGCACGGGAACTTTTCGCGGTCGTAGGCGCGTACAAACTGCGTCTCAGAGATGACGGGTGAAGCTGATGAAGAGCTGGTCCGCCGGGCGAAATCGGGTGATCGATTCGCCTTCGACGAACTGGTCGGACCTCACATCGACAAGGCGTTCAGGCTCGCCTTCGGGATGCTCCACGACCGGGAGGCGGCCGAGGACGCGGTGCAGGAGGCGACATTGCGCGCGTGGCGAAAGCTCGGCAACCTGCGGCCCGGCACGCCGATGCGTCCGTGGTTTCTCGGCATCACCGCCAACCAGTGCCGCACGACGCTGCGCGGTCGGTGGTGGTCCGTGCTCCGGCTCGAAGGCCAACTGGGCGCGTCGGGCGGAAACTTCGAGGATCGGATCGTTCGTGGCCATGACGTCCGGGCCGCCCTGCGCAAGCTGCCCACTGATCAGCGAGAGGTGCTGGTCCTGCACTACTACCTCGACCTGCCTCTGCACGAGGTGGCGGCGATCGCAGGCATTCCGGTCGGCACGGTGAAGTCCCGGATGAATCGGGGGATTGCGGCGATGAGGCCTTTTTTTCTTGTTGAGGCGCTGAGCTAGTGGAAGAGCTGATCCGAGACCAGATTCATTCCGCCCTCGAGGTCGAGCCGCCGCCGGCTCACCTCCGCGCGCACGTGATGGCCTCGCTGCCGGCGGCGAACAGTCGAGGCGCCGCGCCTTCGCTGCGGCTGTCGGGTCAGTGGGCGGCGAGCCTGGTGGCGGTGTTCCTCGCCCTCGCGATCATCACCGGGCTGCTCTACGTCCGCGGGCTCCTACCGTTCGTGCCGGCGCGGCCGCCAATCGTTCCGCCAGTCGGGCTCATCTCGCCAGAAGGAGTGGCGGTCGCTCCGGACGGCAGCGTGTTCGTGTCGGATTTCCTGGGCGACCGCGTCTTCAGGATGTGGCCGAACGGCAAGGTTGTCCTGTACGCCGGTGGAGGTAGTGCCGGCGATGGGCCAGCGACGATGGCCTGGCTAAACCACCCCGTCGGTCTGGCCCTTGACGCTGCCGGAGGCCTTTATATCGCCGACATGACCGGCGGCACGATCCGACACGTCGACCGCCGCGGCATCATCACGACGCTCCTGGATGGCGGTCGCCTGCTCCACGTCTCAGGGCTGGCGGGGGTGGCAGTGGACGCATCTGGGGGCGTCTGGGTGAGTGAGTTCTACGCACACGGATCTGTTCGGCGGATCGACCCGTTCAGAGTGTATTTGAGTATCGACGCCTCGTCGCTGCCGCCGCCGGCATGGCTTCCTGGATATCTGGCGTTTGACTCTGCAGGCAACCTCTACGTGGCTGACCGGGCGCCTGCCGTATCGGACAACCCCATCTACGCCCAGGTCCCGGTCGGCGGCGGGTGCCGGATCGTGCGTGTCACCCCGGACTCAAAGCTGTCCGTGATTGCCGGCACCGGAGTCTGCGGCTACTCCGGCGACGGGGGGCCGGCCGCGTCAGCTCAGCTCAACGATCCCGGCGGCATCGCCTTCGACTCGACCGGAAACCTGTATTTCAGCGACAGCAACAACCATCGAATTCGGCGTATCGACAGGAACGGAGTCATCACGACGGTGGCGGGTACTGGCGTCGCGGGGTACGGGGGAGACCGTGGTCCGGCAGAAGCGGCCCAGCTCGAGTACCCCTACGGCATGGGCATGACCTCTTCGGGCTTGCTTTACTTCTCCGACGCGTCCTGCTCGTGCTGGAGCCCGTCGATTCCAGGCCGTGTGCGTGTCTTTGACCTGACCACCGGCACCATCAGAACCGCTATGGACGCGCGGACGCCGATCCAGAATCCGGCCTAGTTCTCTCCCGGGTCGAGAAGCACCTCGATCAACGGGCTTTGCTCGACCATCCGGTCCACATCGTTGCGCCGCCACGCGCGAGCGATGTGGGGCAGGATCTCGCGGCGCTCTTCAACGTCCTCGATGACACGGGCGGTCGCGGGCAGGTCTGCCTTCACGCTGCCCTTCAGGTGAAAGGTGAAGCGCGGGTTGGCGTCCAGGTTGGAAAGCCATTTGCGGCGCCTCGGCGAAGGCATACCGCTGATGTAGACCCGCCCATCGATGTTGTGAAAGGCGATCTCTAAGCGGCGCTTCTTCCCGGACCGGCGCCCGGTCGTCGTGATGTCGACCAGGTGACCGCGGCTGAGCGCTTCCTTGATCGCGTCGCGAGTCTCCGCCATATCAGACGGAAGCCCGAAAGAGGACTCGGTATTCCGTTCAGAAAGGCGGGCCGGCACTACGCCGGCCCGCTACGAAGAAATCGCTTTACTGGCGCGGGTTGGTCTTCAGCAGCCCGAACGACGCGCCTTGCGGGTCGCTCACGATCGCGAAACGCCCGCCTGGAAAGTCCTGTGGCGCAACCATCTCGCTCGCACCCAGGTCTTTCGCCTCGGTGAACGACGAGTCCACGTCGGCGACTTCGAAGTACGGCATCCAGTAGCTCGGTACCTCGGCGGGGATCATGGCGTTCATCTCCATGCCGCCGGCGATGCTCTCTCCGCCCACCTGGAACTCGGTGTACTCGGGCAGGTCGCTCTGCCCACCCATCTCGCTCTTCTTCGCCGCCCAGCCGAAGACTTTCTTGTAGAACTCCTTCGACTTCTCGATGCCGCGCGCGTTGAGCTCGGACCATCCGAATGAGTTCGGGGCGTTCATCACGCCCGCGCCCTTCATCTCGCCCGGCTCCCACACGCCGATGAAAGCGCCTGCCGGGTCCTGGATGATCACCATTCGGCCCTGCGGGCCGACCTGCATCGGCTCGACGATCACGTTGCCGCCGGCCGCCTTGGTCTTCTTGACGGTCTCGTCAGCGTCCTTGGTCCCGACGTAGATCGTCCATGCGGTCGGGGAATCCGACATCTGCTTCGGCCCGATGCCCGCCACGTCTTTCCCGGCCAACTTGCCCATTGCGTAGCCGCCGTACTGGGGGTCGGGGTTGACGTCGAGATGCCAGCCGAACAGCTTGCCGTAAAACTCTCGTGACGCGGCCGCATCGCTGCTCGAAAGGTCGAGCCAGATCGGCACGCTGGCCACCGCGGTCTTGGTTTCGGCCATAGGGCTACTACCTCCGTGAATCCCTGGACTGCCTCTTTACCAGCCCCCTTTGTACCACCGTCCGGTTAAGCCATGGGGGCAAGAATTTGGAGAAGCTTGATTTTTAGAGCAACCCCATTTATACTGCGACTAGATCACTCGCAAAGGAGGTGCTGCACGTCATGGGCATGGTCAACACGGAGGCTCGGATCGAACGTATGCAGGGACGCTGGCTTGGGCTCGCGGCGCTCTCGCTCAGCGGCCTGGTGCTCGGCCTCGACATCACGGTGCTCGTGACCGCGCTGCCGACGCTGTCGGCCCGGCTCGGCGCCACCACCGATCAGCTCCAGTGGATGTCGGCGGCCTACACGCTGTCGCTGGCGGGCTTCATGCTGCCCGCAGGAGTGCTGGGCGACCGGTTCGGCCGCAAGCGGTTGCTGCTGATCGCGCTCGTAGGGTTTGGGCTGTCGTCAGTGGCCGCCAGCCAGGTCACGACTGCCAACGGCCTGATCGCCATGCGCGCCGTCATGGGTGTTAGCGGCGCGGTGATCCTGCCGCTGATGCAGGCGATGCTGCCGGTCATGTTCGCCCCTGACGAGCGGCAGCGAGCGCTTGGTTTTGCAGGCGCCGGCGCGTTTCTCGGCCTGCCGCTGGGTCCGCTCGTCGCCGGATTCCTTTTGACCCACTACGACTGGGGATCAATCTTCCTGATCAACGGCCCGGTGGTCGTCCTGGCGCTCATCGGAGCGTGGTTCTTTGTGCCCGAAAGCAAGGACCTGAGCCCGCGACGTCTCGACTGGCTCGGTGCGGTGCTCGAGGTGATCGGCGTGACCGCGGTCGTCTACGCGATCATCGAGGAGCCGGTACACGGATGGGGCGACGCCCAGGTGTACGGACCGCTTGCCGGCGGCGCAGTGCTGCTGACGGCATTTGTCCTGTGGGAGCTCCGAACAGCGTTTCCGCTCGTGGACTTGAACCTGTTCCGCAGCGCGCGGTTCTCGTGGGCGACGTTCGCCTTCATCGTCGTCGGGTTCGGCATGACCGGCGTGCTGTTCATCATCTCGCCGTTCCTACAGGTCGTTCAGGGCAATGACGCGCAGGCAACTGGCGTGCGCCTGCTGCCGCTGGTCATCACCATGATGGCCGGAGCGATCGGAAGCGACTGGCTCAACAAGCATCTCGGCACGAAGGTCATGACCAGCGCCGGGATGCTCGGCGGCGCGATTTCCCTGCTGCTGCTGTCCCGCGTTACTGTCGACAGCGGCTACGGGCCAGTGGCGGTTGCCCTTGCGATCCTGGGCGGCAGCATCGCGATGACGATGATCCCGGCCCTCGACGCGATCCTGGGCGCGCTGCCGGAGGGTGAGACCGGGGGCGGCAGCGCGCTGACGCGCACGCTGCAGAACGTCGGTGCGTCGCTGGGCGTGGCGATCATGGGGAGCATCCTGAACAGCGCCTACCAGTCGGACGTCCAGGGCCGGCTCGCGGCGCTACCCGCTTCCGTGCAGAGGGCCGCCGAGGCGAACGTCGCCGTGGCCGCAGCGGTGGCGCATCACCTGCCGGGCCCGCTCGCGACCCAGGTGCTGCACGCGGCCCAAGCGGCGTACGTCAGCGGCATGTCGGAGGTGCTGGTCGTGACCGCCGTCATGTTGGTCATCGGCGCAGCGTTTATGGCGGCGTTCATGCCCGCCCGGGCCGCCGCGGCGAAGGCTGGCGGGCTGCGCCCCGCCGGAGTAGCTTCATGACGGTGGCTGGCTTACGCGAGCGTAAGAAACTGAAAACCAAGGCGGCGATCCAGCGGGCGGCACTCCGTCTCTTCAAACGCCAGGGCTACGAGGAGACGACCGTCGAGCAGATCGCCGCCGCCGCCGACATCTCGGAAAGCACGTTTTTCAATTACTTCCCGTCCAAGGAGGACGTCGTCATCTACGACGAGTACGACCCGCAGATCTTCGCCGCGCTCGCCACCCCAAAGCACGATGAGCCGCTGTCAAAGTCGATCGAGAAGCTGATAAGCGGTCTCGAGGAACTGTTCGAGTCGGACCACGACGCCATTTACGAGCGGGCCAAGCTGTCGCTCGAGGTGCCCGAGCTGCGTGCTCACGCGTGGGAAGAGCTGGAAAAGGCCCGCGACCTGATCGCGTCGATCCTCGCCGTGCGGACCGGCCGCGACCCCGCCGAGCTCGAGATGCGAGCGGTCGCCATGGCCATCGTCGCGACGGCGTTCGAGGCCAGCATGGAGTGGGTGCGAACCGGTGGTCGCGAGAACTTTGGGCGCATCTTCAAGAAGGCCATCGACGCGATCGGCATCTTCGGGATGATCGACCGCCTGGAGTCGAAGGCCGGGCGGCCGGTATAATTTCGCCCGTTCGGTGACTATGGCGGAGGGGAGACACCCGTTCCCTTTCCGAACACGGAAGTTAAGCCCTCCAGCGCCGATGGTACTGTCGGGGTAACCCGATGGGAGAGTAGGTCGTTGCCGAGCACCTTTTAAAGTCCCGTCGCCCGCAAGGGTGGCGGGACTTTAGCTTTGTAGGGGAAGTCGCGCCGGCCGGGTGGGTAGTTCCCTAGCGGGTGCGGCGGCGGCGGGCGCGGAGGCTCTTGATCTTCCGAGCCTCGGCCGGCGGGACGTAGTGCGCTCTCCGGCGCATCTCGCGCACGAGCCCTTGCTCCTGCACCTTGCGCCGGAACTCGCGGAGCGCCTGCTCGAACTCCTCGGGATCCTTGACGACTATTCGCACGACCGCAAAAGGATACCGGGTCCGCCCTAGCTGAGCGCGGGCTTTGGTTCCGCCTCGCCAAGGCTGGCCGCGCTCAAGGTCGGCAGGAGCATGTAACAGCGGACGGCCAGCAGCACCAGCAGCCCGACCAGCGTGACCACCACGTCGGCGACCACCTGGCCGACGTTGGCGTGAAGGAGCACGATCGCCCCTCCCTCGGCGATCACGCCCAGAGCGAGGATGGGGAGGAAGACGCGGTCGTGCACGGCCATGAAGAACTGGACCAGCAGGTTGTTCAAGGAAAGGGCCAGGCCGATCACGCCGACCGCGAACACGAACGGCACGGCGTCTTTGAACGACGGTCCGAAGAGAACACCGACCACCAGGCCCGGCACAACTCCGAACACGAGCAGGGCGCCCGCACCGAGCACCGTCAGGATGCCCGCCGAGTAAAGGAGGATTCGGCCCGGGTGCTGGTCCTTGGCGACTGCCTCGACCACGCGCGGGAACAGCACCTGGCTCACGCTCAGCGTCAGGAAGTAAAGGATCGTGCCGATCTTGTTGAGCCCACCGTAGATGCCGCCGGCGTGGCTGCTCAGGTAGTGCTCGGCGAGGATGACGTCCTGGTTGTAGAGGATCTGCACGCCGATGATTCCCGCGGCGGCGGTGAGGGAGAAGCCCGCCATCACTCGCAGATGCACCCGAGTGGCGCTGGGCCTCAGGTGGTCGCGCAGCGTGAAGAGGCCGAGGCCGAACGCGAAGATCAGTCCCAGCAGCACCGCAGCCATGGCGCCCGAGACTGCGTAATAGGAGAGCAGGGCCACGACGGCGGCCGTGCGTACGACCAGCTCCAGCGAAAGGTTCAGCGAAAGGGCGGTGAACCTCTGCAGGCCCTGCAGGATGCCGCGTGGGATCGCGACCTGCCAGATGAGCGCGATCGAGAAGCCGAGGATCAGCACCGGGATCGTCGACCCAAGGTGCTCAAAGCTCGCCAGCGGGCGCGCCAGCAACGTGGTGAAGAGAATCGCGACCAGGCTGGGGATCGTGACCAGGCGGATCGTGCGAGTCAGTAGCGAGCTGACGCCCTCGGCGCCGCGCGCGGCCAGTGTGGCCGTGTAGCGCGCGAGCACGACGATGAGAATCAACGCCGGCGCAGTGCCGACCGCGTAGACGGCGATCAAGAATGCGACCTCGCCGTACTTCTCCGGCCCGAGCACCCGTCCCGCGATGGCGTGATAGACGAAGCCGCCGATTCCCGCGACGAGGCCGCCCGCGAACAGGGTCAGGTTCTGGCGCACGAGCCGGCTGCGCCGGACCTGCGCCAGGCGCTCGCGCAGATCGAGACGCCCGACGCTCAGCACGATCTCACGGATTCTATCCACCGCCGCCGGAACGACCCGCGCTGTTAAGCGTTGGATAATCACGAACACGGTGCCTGCCGATAAGCCGCTCGTGTCGGCCCTGATCGTCAGCTTCAACGTCAAGCCTCTGTTGCTGAAGTGCCTCGAGGCTTTCTTCGGGCACGCCGACGTGCCGGTCGAGGCCGTGGTGGTCGACAACGCTTCGACTGATGGTTCGGCTGCGGCCGTGGCGAACGATTTCCCAAAGGCGGTCGTCCTTGCACAGCAGCGCAATCTCGGCTTCGGTCGCGCCAACAACGTGGGCCTCGAACGGTGCCAGGGCCGGTTCGTGCTCCTCCTGAATCCGGATGTCACGGTCAATCCCCAGGCGGTCGGCCGGATGGCCGACTTCCTCATCACCCGACCCGACGCCGCGGTGGTCGGACCGCGCCTGCTGTTTCCCGACGGCCGGCTCGACCCCGACGCACGCCGCTCGTTCCCGGTGCCGAGCACGCTTTTCTACCGCACCGTCGGGCTGAGCCGGCTGTTTCCTCGGAGCCGCGTGTTCGGGCGCCACAACATGGGCCACGTGGAAGAGACCGAGGTCCACGAGATGGACGCAGGCACGGCGGCCTGCATGATGGTCCGCATGGCCGCGCTGGACCGGGTTGGCTTCTTCGATCCGCGCTACTTCATGTTCGGCGAGGACCTCGACCTCTGCTACAGGCTCAAGCTCGGTGGTTGGAAGGTCTTCTATGTGCCGAGCGCCAGCGCCATCCACCACAAAGGCGCCGCCACCAGGCAGGCCGAGCGCAAGATGCTCTACGAACGGCATCGCGCCATGTGGGCCTATCACTCGAAGCATCACGCCGACGACATCTCGGCCTTTGCCAACGGGCTCGTCTGGGCTCAGATCTGGGGCCGCTGGGCCGCCTCGGCGATGCGCCAGACGGTGGGCCAGCGGGAGCGCTCCAACCCGTAGAGTTCTCCTCCGCCGATGTATCACCAGATCACCAGCAACAAGCGCAAGAGCATCGTGGTCGTGGTGGCTTTCCTGGCGGTGTGGCTGCTCGCGGGACTCGTCATCGGTGAAATCGGCACCGCCAGCACGAGCGGCGCGATCGTCGGTACGGTGGTTCTCGGCCTGCTTGGCGTCGGCGCGGCGCTCTATGCGTACTACCTTGGCGCACCGACCGTCCTGAGCGCGATGGGCGCGCATGAGGCGAATCCGAGCCAGTACCAGCAGCTCTACAACATCGTGCAGACGCTCGCCATAGGCGACGGCCTGCCGATGCCCAAGGTCTACGTCATCGACGACCAAAGCCCCAACGCATTCGCGACGGGCCGCGACCCGCAGCACGCCGCGGTCACGGTCACCACCGGGCTGATGCAGATCATGAACCGGGAGGAGCTCGAAGGAGTGCTCTCGCACGAGATGAGCCACATCAAGAACTACGACGTGCGGTTGCTGCTGGTCGTGACGACGATGATCGGACTGGCGGCGATCATCTCGAGCATCTTCTGGCGCGGAGCGCTGCGCATGAACTTCCGCGGCCGCAACTCGGGCCAGGCGATCCTGGTGATCTTCGCGATCGGGATCATCTTCACTCTGATCGCGTTCCTGGTCGGGCCCTTGATGCAGCTCGCACTGTCGCGCGACCGCGAGTCACTGGCTGACGTCAGCGGGGTCGAGCTGACGCGCAATCCGGTCGGCCTGATCAACGCTTTGAAGAAGATCGCCGCCAACGACAAGCCGCCGGAGAAGTTCAACCACGCGGTGGCGGCGATGTGCATCGACAACCCAGAGGAGCACCACGGCGGCTTCTTCAGCCGCCTCTTCGAGACCCATCCGCCGATCCAGGAGCGGATCGCAAAACTAGAGAAGATCGCGAGCGTCCAGCAGACCTAAACGCGCTGGCCGCGCTTTTGTGCGCAATTACACGTTCTGACGGGGAAATAACCTGTTTCTGCGCACAGAGCTAGGGATTCGTCACGCAGCCAACGCCTTCCTCACCATGCCCACGACAACGTCGGGCGAGTTGTAGATGTCTCCGGCAGTGAAGCGGAGAAGGCGCACGCCGCTGTCGACGAGCCGATTCTGCCTGCGGTTGTCCTCGGCCAGCTGTTCTCGATGGATTCCACCGTCGTACTCGAGCGCGAGTCGCGGCTCGCGATAGTAGAGATCCGGGCGGCCAAGGAATCTCAGGAAACGATCTCGGAGCTCCACCTGCGCCTCGGGTCTGGGTAGTCCAGCCAGCACCAGCAGCATTCGGAGCCTCGACTCCATCGGAGACTCGGCAGCGGGTTCAAGGTACTGAGAAACCTTCTGCATCGAGGCCGTTCCGTTCAAGGCCGACATCTTCACCAGGTGACGATGTAGGGCCATGTCGCAAAGCACGACTGCCTCCGTGATTGGAAGGCGCGCGCAAAGGTCTCGAAGAGTCCGCAGCACCGAGGTGGCGCGCAGCCCGCGAACGGTCACGACGTCTCCCTTATGCAGCGCCCGGCGACGAACCAGCATGCCGGCGCGCGAGGAGACGGTTGTCGGCGCCGCCACCGTGATCTCGATCGGGCTGCAGCCGTCGACGTCGAGTCCGTGCAGCCAAGCCGCGGTCAGGCCTGAGAAGGCGGCGTTGGGCGGGAGCCGGCGGCTTGCGGCCACGATGGTCGTTTCCGGCGTTTCCTCCACGGCCGCCGATAGATAGGTTCCCGGCCCTATCCGGCGCCAGCCGGCGCCCAGCAGGTGCCACCTGTCCAGACCGCGGCGGCGCGCATCGGCAAGTGTGAACGGACCTCGTGATAACGCCTTCGGGATCCGCGGGGTTCGAGTCATGCGACCGAGAGTGCGCCGCGAGGCAAGTCCTGACAACCCAGGCTGTTAAGAGGCCGTGCGTCTCACGCTTTGTGCACAAATACACGGAATGTCGCCGCCATAACGCGCTATTGCGCACAATCGCGGGGATCGTGGCTGCGCTCCTGCCCTTCCTCGCGAAGTTCCTGCACGTGCGCCGATCAGAGCTCGACCGCACGCTGCAGGTCGCCGGCTTCGCGGTCGTCCTGGGCTGGGCGATGTACACGGCCTTCAACGCGGCCCAGGCGATCTTCCTCACCAAGTCGGGCCCGCAGGCGTACCCCCTGTTCTTCATCATCCTGGCCCTCGCCGTCTGGCCTATGGTCGCGCTCCAGGGCGCGCTCACGCGCCGGATCGGGGTCGGCCGCGGCTTCCGCGTAACCCTCGCGCTCAACGTGGTGGCCGCGATCGGCGTCTTCATCGCCTACGAGGTGGACGAATCGTCCGCTGTCGCCTTCACCGCGTACGTCATCTACTCGGTCGCGTTCGAGCTCGTGATGCTGCAGTTCTGGCTGTTTGTCACTCAGCATTTCAACCTGCTCGAGGGCAAGCGCATCTTTCCGGTGATCGCCGCGGGATCGAGCATCGGCTACATCCTGGCCGGGGTCACCACGACCGCTGTGGCGATCTACGCCACCGAGCCGCTGATCTTCATCTGGGCATTGGGTTCGGCCGCCTCCATCTACCTGACCTCATGGCTCGAGAAGCGGCTGTACCGGCCCGCGTTCGATGACGACGCCGAACAGTTCTTCGCCGAAGAGCACGTGTCTCGGCGCCGGCAAAACCTCCGCGCCGCCGTCCGCGCCGCCGTCCACTATCTGACCGGCAGCCGGCTGGTGCTGGCGCTGGTACTGCTGGCGCTCGTGCTCCAGGTGGCCAGCCGCGTGGGCGATTACCTGGTGGCCGTCATCTTCGTCAGGGCCACACACAGCGACCTTCAGGCGCTGACGATCCTGATCGGCAACGCGTGGCTCGCGAGCTATGTCGTCCAGCTCGTCGTGAGCCTGGTGATCGCGCCGGTGGCGCTCGAGAAGCTTGGCGTGAAGAACTCGATCCTGGCGCTGCCTCTGTTCACGCTCGTCGGCTTCACGCTGCTGGCAGTCAGCCCGGTGCTCGTCACCTCGCTTTTTCTCTTCATCGTCCGCAACGGGATTCAGACGGGCCTCGACGACCCGGCCGAGAACGTGCTCGGAAGCGCACTGCCCGCGCAGATCGGGCCCAAGCTCAAGTTCCTGCTGGACAACCTGGTCCTGCCAGGTGCGGCGGTTCTCAGCGGGGTCGGTCTCATCCTCTCCCAACGGCTGACAGGCGGCGGCCTCGAGGTCCTCGCGGTGATCGGAATTATCGTTGCGTGCCTCTTCATCGTCGCGGCCCTGCGCGTGCGTGGGCTGTACGTCGGGGCGATCTACGAGCGGCTGCGCACTCACGCCATATCGCTGTCCGACTTCCAGCAGGCGCTGGGCGCGCCCGCGCCCGAGCAGATCGCCGAGCTGCAGAGCTTCGTCCGCCAGGGTGACGACAAGGTCCGCGAGTTCGCCGCGGCCGCGCTAGGCAAGCTCGCGCCGGATGCGTTTGCGGAGATGCTCCCCGAGCTCATCGCCTCCGAGGATGCGATGGTGCGCCGGCTGGCTTTTCAACTGGCGCCGCAGCAGGCCATCAGCGCCGACCAGCTCGGCGACGCCGCTTTCGACCCGGATCCATGGGTCCGCGCCGCGGTGGCGGTGGCGGGCGCGGCCATGCGACCGCCGTGGGAGGGATCGACGGCGGTGCTCGACCGGCTGAGCGATGCCAATGATGTTCAGCACCGCTCGGCGGCGGTCTGGGCGGCGTCGTTCGTCGGCGATTCCCAGACGGTCGCGTCGGCGCTCGCGGATCCCGAGCCTCGCGTCCGCCTGGAGGGATTGCGCAGCTACGCCAAGTTGAAGGCGAATGTGCCGGGTTCGGCGCCTGCCCTGATCGCCTGCATGCGCGATGTGGACCGCGATGTCATGCGGGCAGCGCTCCGTGAGGCCGCCCGCACGTCGCCTCCGCCAGAGCTCGAAGCTGACTTTGTGGCTGCCCTGGTCGAGGGACTTGCGAGCGGGGACCGCCACGTGCGTCGCCTTTCGGCGGAGGCGCTGGCCGCGCAGCCTCCTGATGCTTTGGTGCAGGCGCTGCCCCTGCTCGAGGGTCGTGGAGATGCGGCGCCGGCGACGATCGAGGCCCTGGTGCGCAGCGGCCGCCCGGAGCTGTTCGCGCAGGCGCGTGGCCACCTCGAGCATCACATGACAGAGGGCGTGCACCTGGCCAGGCTTGGAGCGCGCCTTTCGGCCGCCCACCGTCGCGGCGAAGACGGATCAGCCGAGCACGCGTTTCTCCACATCGCCCTGGACGACTACGTCGACTTCGTCGCCGAAAGCGGGCTCGCCGCGATGCGCGCGCTGCACGGCAAGCGAGGCTTCGCAACGGTCGAGCGTGGCGTTCGCTCCGTCGAGCCGGGGGCGAAGGCTGAGGGCCTGGAGACGCTGTTAAACTTCGGCCCCGGCTGGCTGGCGGCACCGCTGGCGCAGCTTCTCGACCGTGAAGCTTTTGACTCGACGACGTCGCGTGGCCTCTCGAAGGCTGAGCTCGAGGCTCTGCAGAGGCATCCCGACCGGTGGGTCCAGGAGGGCGCGAAGGCCGTGCTGGTAGGGCCAGGGCCAGGCGTGAAGGAGCTGATCGCGCTCAAACAGGTGCCCCTGTTCAGCGATCTGACCCTGGAGCAGCTGTCGAGCATCGACCGGCTGATGGTCACGCGGCACTACATGAAGGGCGAGCTGGTGTTCCGCGAGGGCGATGTCGGATCCGAGCTGTATGTGGTGCTCGAGGGAGAGATTCGCATCCACCTCGACGGGGCCGGGCGCGACGTGACGATCGCGCGCCTGGGGCCAAACACGGTGGTCGGGGAGATGGCCGTCTTCGACGAGCAGCCCCGCTCGGCCAGCGCCGAGGCGACGATGGATACCACGGTGCGCGTGCTGCGCAAGGACCGGCTGCAGGTGATCGTGCACGAGCATCCCGAGGTGCTCCTGGAGTTCGTCAAGAACCTGAGCCAGCGCATCCGCCAGATGGACGCGCGCCTGGAATCCCAGCCTTAGAGCGCGAGTGCCGGCACTGGCGGGCTTGCGCGGCGATAGAGCGGTGCGAGTGCCGGCACTCGCGGGTTACTGCTCTTCGGGGCGGACCTCGATCTTCTTGCGCGCCGCTTCGAGCCGCTCCGTGCAGATCTTCAGATAGACGCGAGCTTCGTCGACGGCTTTCAGCGCGTCCTCCAGCGAAAGGTCGCCGTCCTCGAGAAGCTTGAGCTTCTCGTCCAGCTTCGCAAGCGCCTGCTCGTATGTCAGGTCCTGGCTCACGGCTCGACCTCATCGACACGCGCGCCCAGCCGGCCGGAAGCAAGGCTGATGCGTACGCGGCCGCCGCTCTTGACCGCGGTCGCGGCGGTCACGACCGTTCCCGACTCCGCGTCCTGCGTGATGCTGTAGCCTCGGGCCAGCACCGAGTCAGGGCTGAGCGCGACCAGGCGCTCGCGGCGATGTTCCAGGCCGTGCTGGGCGGAGGAGAACCGCGCGGCCAAGGCGCGGTCGAGCCGGTCGGCGGCGCGACGCGATGCCAGCCGGTTGACGGCGCGGTCGATGCTCACGAAGGCGGCGGCGTCGAGCCGGCGCCCGCGTTCACGCAGTGAGTCGGCGCGGCGGGCCAATTGCTGCACTGGGCTCAGGCGGGCGACCTCGGCTCGCGCACGCGCCACGCGCTCGACACGCGCGCGAAGCAGCGAAGGCAGCGCCTGCGCCAGCCGTTCGCGCCGCGTCCGCAACCGCTCGGCTTCACGTTCCACGCGCAGAGACTGCTCCCGGTCGAGGCGGCGCCCTCGCTCGCGAAGCTGAGCCAGCAGGTCGGCCTTCTTCGGCACCACGCGCGCGCCGGCCTCGGTCGGGGTGCGGCACTCGGCGTCGGCCACCATGTCCGCCACCGTGCGGTCGGAGGTGTGCCCGAGTGCGGTCACGACCGGCAGCCGAGACGCCAGGATCGCGCGTGCGATCACCTCGTTGTTGAACGCGAACATCTCCTCGAAGCTGCCGCCCCCGCGGGCCAGGATCACCACGTCGGCCAGCGCTTCCGCGTTGCAGCGCCGCAGTGCGCGCGAGATGCTGCCCGGCGCCGCGTTGCCCTGCACCTGCACCGGATACACGACGACTCCCATGTTTGGATAGCGCTCCCAGATCGTCTCTTGAAGGTCGTGAATGACGGCGCCGGTGGGCGAGGTCACGAGCGCCACCGCGCGCGGCAGGAACGGCAGCGGTCGCTTGCGTTTGGGGTCAAACGCGCCCTCGGCCTCGAGGCGGCGCTTCAGCTCCTCGAGACGTGCCCGCAGCTTGCCGATGTCGTCGAACTCGATCTGGTCGACGTTGAAGCTCAGCCGGCCGGTCTTGTTGTAAAAGTCGATGCGACCACGGAAGACGAAGACCTGCCCGTCCTCCGGCAGCGTTGTCACCCGTCGCGCGTTGTCGGCGAACAGGACCGCCTCGATCTTGCTGAACCCGTCCTGGATCGTGAAGTTGAAGATGCCGGCGGCGCTGCGCTTGACGCCGGTGACCTCTCCCTTGAGCAGCACGGCTGTCAGCGGCCGCAGCTCGCGCTGGATCTCCTTGGCGAGCTCGGTCACGGTGAACGGGCGAGGGGCTTCCTCGGGCCGCAGCATCCTGGTTAGCTTAAATTGCCGACATGAGCGCCTCCGACGCAACCATGCCGGCCCGACCGGCCGCGTCGAGTGAGCGGCGACCGATCACGGTGCTGTTCGCGGACATCGCCGGCTCGACCGCCATCGCCGAGCGAATGGACCCCGAGGACTGGACGATCCTCGTCGGCGAAGCGTTCAAGCGGATGAACATGACGATCGAGCGCTACGGCGGAACTGTCGCGCGACTGATGGGCGATGGCGTGCTCGCCTTCTTCGGAGCGCCGATCGCGCACGAAGACGATCCTGAGCGCGCAGTGCGCTGCGGCCTGGACATGGTCCGCGAGATCGACGAGCTTAGCGCCGCGCAGAAATCTGTCGATGCGCATTCCCTTCGTGTCCGTGTAGGCATCAACACAGGGCCCGTTGTCGTCGGCGTGGTCGGCACCGAGACCGCGAACGAGTACACGGCGATGGGGGACACGGTCAACGTCGCGGCCCGCATGCAGAGCCACGCCCGACCTGGCAGCGTGCTGGTCACGGCGGTCACCCATCGGTTCGTGTCGGCGCTCGTCGATTCGGTTGACACCGGGATGCTCGAGCTCAAGGGCAAGACCGACGCGGTTCACGCGTACGAGATCACGAGCTTGAAGCTCGACGCCGTGAAATCGCGCGGCCTTGTCGGAATGCGCGCGCCGATGATCGGCCGCGATCAGCAGCTCGGCAGGCTGGAGGAGATCTTCAGCGTCGTGCGCGCGGGACAGGGCCGCGTGGCCTGCATCCTCGGTGAGCCGGGCCTCGGCAAGAGCCGGCTGCTCGCCGAGCTTCGCTCCGGGGTGCACGCGAAGGACGGCAAGGTCCGCTGGATCGAAGGCCGCTGTCTTTCGTACGGCGAGACGATCCCGTATCACCTCGTCGTCGACCTCGTCCGGTCGCTTATCGGCGTCAACGCCTCCGCGGAAGAGGTTGAGGTGGCACAGGCGCTCGAGGCCGAGCTGCACGACCTGCTCGGGGACGCGTGGGCAGAGAACTACGCGTACCTGGCTCATCTGCTCTCGCTGCCGCTTGCTCCGGACATGCAGTCGCGCCTGTCGGTTCTCGAGCTCGAGGCGGTCAAGCGTTACGTGGCCTCGCTCGCGAACGTGCTCCGCGCCCTGAGTGCGCGCGGCCCTGTGGTGCTTGTGTGTGACGACGTGCACTGGGCCGACAGCGCGTCAGTCGATGCGCTGCTGCAGATTGAAGCCGGCCTCGCGGCCGTCCCTGTCTTCTTGATCCTCAGCTCGCGAGTCGAGCGTGCGTCGCCCGGCTGGCGTTTGATCGCCGGCGCTCGTGAGATCTTTGGGGACGCGCTCACCGAGATACGGCTCGAACCTCTATCGCTCGAGGACAGCCGCATGCTGGTATCCAGCCTGCTGCACATCGATTCGCTGCCGGTGGAGACCCGCGAGCTCGTGCTGGCCAAGGCTGAAGGCAATCCTTTCTTCGTGGAGGAAGTCATCAGGATGCTGATCGACAGAGGCGCCGTCGTGCTCGAAGGCGACCGCTGGGTCGCGACCGAACGGGTAGCGACGATCGATATCCCGGACACTATTCACGGCCTGCTGCTCGCGCGCATCGACAGGCTGCCTCACGCGAGCAAGCGGACGCTGCGAGTCGCCTCCGTCATCGGCAGGCAGTTTGGTGTCACGATCCTCGAGCGTTTGCTGGAGAACAAGACTTCATGAGCACGCGGGCCGACCTGGGCACACTCGAGGCCAGCGGGCTGATCGAGATCGTGGTGCTGCAACCGGAGCTCGAGTACCTGTTTCGCCACGCGCTCGTGCAGGAAGCCGCCTACACGTCGCTGCTGAAGCAGGACCGCCGCGCGCTGCATCGAGCCGCAGCCGAGATCATCCTCGCCCTGCATCCTGACCGCGCACGCGAGCTGGCGGGGGTGATCGGCATGCACCTGGAGCAGTCCGGGGACAACGTTCACGCGGCCGAGCAGCTGGTCGTGGCCGGCGATCATGCCCTGGAGCGCTTCGCCAATCGAGAGGCCCTGGGCTTCTTCGGCCGGGCGGTCGCGCTGTCGGACCAATCGCAGGTGGACGTGAGGCTTCGCGCGGCAATCGGCGGCGCGAAAGCCGGTTGGACGTATGCCGGCTCCAGCACCGAGCTCGAGCGGCTGGAGAAGGTCCTCGCGGACGCCGATGCCGGAGACAAGCGCCTGGTCGCGGAGGCGTACTTCTGGGTCGCCTTTCTGATGCGTCAGCGCGGCGACGTTCCTGCAAACAGCCCCGCGCTGCGTCAGGCGCTCGAACGTGCCGCCCAGCTCGGTGAGGAACTTGGCGATCCAAGCGCGGCGGCCTTTCCCAAGGCGCTGATGGGCTCGTTCATCGGGTTCACCGGAAAGCTGCGCGAGGGTGCAACTCAGATGCGCGAGGCCCTGGACGTCATCGAGAAGACCGGCGACGCGGTGTCGATCGCCATGATCTCCGATTTCCTTGCGCTCGCCTACGCCCGGCTGGGAGAGTTCAGCGCTGCCGAGCAGACAATCGAGCGGGCGCTGCAGTTTGCCGGAGACGGAGACGCCATCGCGCGCGTCGACGTAGAGATCGCACAGGCGGCGCTGGACCTCGAGCGGGGCGACCCTGAAACCGCGCGCCGCACCGCGCTCAGCTGCGCCACGCGTGCCGAGGACATGGGCGCTTACGCGTGCGTCGTCGCCTCCAACGTCATGTTCGGCGCCGCGAGCCTGGCACGTGATGACGCGCCGGGTGCGAAAGGGCCGCTGGAGAGGGGCAGCGAGCTGTGTCAGGTGACAAACATGGCGCCGATGCAGACGCTCTTGAAGGGCCTGCTGGGCTCGACACGCGCCCAACTGGGCGACCTGCCGGGCGGCGTCGCGGAGTGGGACGCCTCGCTTGCGACCGCACGCGGGATGGCTGACCGCTACGGCGAGGCGCAGACACTATGGGGACGCGGCCGGACGTACGCGCACCAGCCGAAGCCGGACATGGCCGCCGCCGTCGGCGACCTCGACCGAGCGATCGAGCTGTTCGAGGCGATGGAGGCGCGACCCGCCCTTGCCCGCGCGCTGCACGACCGCTCTCGCGTGCTGTCGGCTCTAGGGCGAGGCGACGAAGCTGCGCGCGATGAGCAGCGATCGGTTCAACTGGGGCGCGAGCTCGGACTTCGAGACTTGTCGTTCGCCTGACGCGGTTTCGTCAGGGCGAGCGCTGGAAGTGGTACGAGGAGATGCGCATTCGCTTGTTGAAGTAAAGGCGATGCGCGGTTTCCCGATCCGCCCCGACGCCTGAGTCGAGGTGGAAGCCGTCGCAGCCGAGGCGCCTGGCCTCCTCCACCATCCAGTCCATCAGCGCGCCGGCGTGGCCGGAGCCGCGGAACTTCTCCCGCGTCGACAGGTCGTCGCAGTAGAGGGCGTGACCCCAGGCGAGGAAGTCGAGGACGCGAAACCCGGCCGCGCCGGCGGCCTGCTCCTCCTCGCCGTCAAACGATGCGATGAGCCGGTAGCCCTGCGGCCGCTGCGTGCCGTCGACCCTGCGCACGAAGTCGGCGCTTGACCCGATCTTCGGACGCAGCTCCAGCATCGCCGCATAAGCAAGGTGGGTCTCCCCGGCGGCGAGCTCTCGGATCACCCTCCGATCTGGGACATGTTCTTGGCCGGCTTGATGAATCCAGGCTTGTTGATGAGATGTCCCTCTTCTTTGTGCCAGATCGCGGTCTCGATGACGCTGCCGAGGCGTTCGTCGGAGACGCCCGAGCGCATGAGGTCGCGAAGCGGCGTCTCGCTGAGCGAGAACAGGCACGTGCGTAGCCCGCCCTCGGCGGTGAGCCGAACGCGGTTGCACGTGGTGCAGAAGGCCTGGCTGACCGACGAGATGAAGCCCACGCCGCCTGGCGCGCCGTCGGCGAACTTGAAGCGGGTCGCGGGGCCTGGGCGAGTGTCTTTGACCGCCTGAAGGGGGAAGAGGTCCTCGATCTGCTCCTGGATACGCAAGCTCGGGACCACCTGCTCATTCGTCCAGATGTTGTCGCCGTCGAGGGGCATGAACTCGATGAAGCGCACTTCGTAGCCCTTCTCGCGCGCCAGCCGCGCGAAGTCGACGACCTCGTCGTCGTTGTGGCCCTGCATCACGACCATGTTCAGCTTGATCGGCCACAGGCCGGCCTCGCGGGCGGCATCGATGCCGTCCATGGTCCGCGCGAACTGGTCGCTGCGGGCGATCTCGTGGAATCGATCGGCATGCAGCGTGTCGAGCGAGATGTTGATGCGCTTCAGGCCCGCCTCGGCCAGCTTCTGCGCCTTGTCGCGCAGCAGCACGCCGTTGGTGGTCATCGTGATGTCGAGCGTCGGGTCGATCGCGTTGATCATGCCGACGAGCTCTTCTACCTTGACCCGCACCAGCGGCTCGCCTCCCGTGATGCGGATTGTGCGCACGCCGTAGTGCTGGACGAAGATGCGCGCCAGCCGGGTGATCTCCTCGAAACGCAGCAGGTCGTCGCGCGCCAGCCACTTCAGACCTTCGGCCGGCATGCAGTAGATGCAGCGGAAGTTGCACCGGTCGGTGATCGAGATTCGCAGGTCGTCGGCCACGCGGCCATAGGAGTCGAGTAAACGCCTGCTCCCCATCTGTTCGATCATAGTCGTCGTGTCGTACGAGCTGATCAAGGTCGAGTCGGAGGCCCCGATCGCCACCATCACCCTCGATCGGCCGAAGGTCCTGAACGCGCTTAGCCCAGCGGTGATCGCCGAGCTTGGCCAGGCGCTGCGCGAGCTCGATGCCGACGACTCGATCCGGGCGGTCGTGATCACGGGCGGGCCCAAAGTGTTCGCCGCCGGTGCCGATATCGGCGACATGGCCGAGCGCTCGGCCGCCGAACAGCTCAACCGCGACCAGACCGGCGCGTGGCTGCCCATCTCCGGCTTCAGGAAGCCGCTCATCGCCGCGGTCAACGGCTACTGCCTGGGCGGAGGCTGCGAGCTGGCCCTGATGTGCGACCTGATCATCGCCGGCGACGCCGCGCGGTTCGGCCAGCCCGAGATCAACCTGGGCATCATCCCTGGCGCCGGCGGAACGCAGCGCTGGCCGCGCACGGCGGGCAAGTACGTGGCGATGGAGGTGATGCTGACCGGCGGGATGATCAGCGCCCGACGCGCGTACGAGCTCGGGATCGTGAACAAGGTCGTGCCGGCCGAGATGACCGTGGCGATCGCCCAGCGAATCGCGCGGCAGCTCGCGGAGAAGCCGCCCGTGGCCGTGCGGCTCGCCAAAGAATCGGTGCAGAAGGCTTTCGAGACTTCGCTCGCCGAGGGATTGGCGGCGGAGAGACGGAGCTTCTACTTTCTGTTCTCGACGGACGACCAGAAGGAGGGCATGCGCGCCTTCCTGGAAAAGCGCAAGGGCGCGTTCAAAGGAAGGTGAGGACGAATGGCAACTGAAGTCGAGCAACACGTCATGGTCCACACCCACGACGGCGTGGGGCTGATCCGGCTCAACCGTCCCGAAAAGATGAACGCGATCGGGGCGTTGACGCGCAAGCAGCTGGGCGAGGCCATCAAGCAGGCCGAGCGCGATGACGAGGTGCGAGTGGTCCTGCTAACAGGCACGGGTCGCGCGTTCTGCTCTGGCGCTGACGTCACTGAGATGGTCGGCGGCGGAGGCATGAGGACGCCGGAGGACGTTGGCAACGTCCTGCGCAACGAGTACATGCCGATGCTCACGCGCCTGCGCACGATGCCCAAGCCCACGATCGCCGCCATGAACGGTCCCGCGGTCGGCATCGGGGCCAGCTACGCGCTGGCGTGCGACATCAGGATCGCGACGCCGGAGGCGTACCTGATGGAGGCGTTCATCAACATCGGCCTTGCACCGGACGGCGGCGTCAGCTGGCTGCTGCCGCGGCTCGCCGGCACCGCAGTCGCGTACGAGATGTTCTTCACCGGCAAACCTCTGCCCGCGGCAGACGCGCACCGACTCGGTGTGATCAACCGCATCGTGCCCGCGGATCGGTTCGAAAACGAGGTTCGCGATTTCGCCGGCGAGCTTGCGAAGCAGCCGCGCCAGGCGCTCGCCGCGGCCAAGCGCGCCGTCAATCACGCGCTCGAAAACGGCTACGAAGAAGCGCTGGAGTTCGAGTCGTACCTGCAGGAGGCACAGGCGAGCACGCCGGAGTTTGCTGAGCTGGTGCAGGCATTCCTCGCCAGGCGCGCCGCCAGGAAGTAGTGGCCGAGGCAGTCATCGTCGCCGCCGCAAGAACACCCATGGGGCGTTATGGCGGGCAGCTCAAGGACGTGCGTCCGGACGACCTCGCAGCTATCGCCCTCAGGGAGGCCGTGAGCCGCGCGGGCGTCGAGCCCAAGGACGTCGACGACGTCATCCTCGGCTGCGCCAACCAGGCGGGCGAGGACAACCGCAACGTGGCGCGCATGTCGCTGCTGCTGGCCGGCTTTCCAGTGGAGGTGCCGGGCCAGACCGTGAACCGCCTCTGCGGCTCGGGGATGCAGGCGACGATCGCGGCCGCGCGCGAGATTCAGGCCGGCGCCGCCGACGTGATGGTCGCGGGCGGTGTCGAGAGTATGACCCGCTCTCCTTGGGCGATGCCCAAGCCTGACGGCGCCTACCCGCGAGGTCCGCAAACGATCTACGACACGGCCCTGGGGTGGCGGTTTGTCAACCCGAGGATGGCCGCGATGTACGGCACGCTGCAGATGGGGGAGACCGCCGAGCGCGTTGCCCAGAAGTACGAGGTGTCGCGCGAGGATCAGGACGCATTCGCTCTGCGAAGCCACGAGCGCGCGCTGGCGGCTCAGAAGTCGGGCCGGCTTGGGGAGGAGATCGTCCCCGTTGAGGTTGCGCAGAAAAAAGGAGATCCGTTGCGGCTGGTCGACGACGAGGGACCGCGCGCGGACACGTCGCTGGAGGCGCTCGCGAAGCTGCGACCCGCCTTCGCGGACAGCGGCTCCGTCACCGCCGGCAACTCGTCGCCGTTGAACGACGGCGCCGCCGCGCTGGTGCTCATGTCCGCCGAAGAAGCAAAGCGCCGCGGCCTCAAGCCACTCGCGCGATTCGTCGCGGGCGCGGCCGCGGGCGTTCATCCCGACTACATGGGGATCGGGCCGGTGCCATCTTCGCTGAAGGCACTCCAGCACGCCGGACTCGAGCCCGGCGACATGGGAGTCGTCGAGCTCAACGAGGCGTTCGCCTCGCAGTCCCTGGCCTGCGTGCGCCTCCTCGGTCTGGACGAGGAGAGCGTGAACGTCAACGGCGGCGCCATCGCGCTCGGGCACCCGCTTGGCTGCAGTGGCGCGCGCCTGGTGGGCACGCTGGTGCGCGAGATGCAGCACCGCGAGGCGAAGTACGGCCTCGCGACGATGTGCATCGGCGTGGGCCAGGGCATCGCGTCGGTGTGGGAGCGAATCTGAGCTTGGTGTGTCCCGCGCCCGATCGTCCTTGCATCTTCGCGGCCTAGGCGGCCGGGCGGCTTCGCCGCCGAAGCCCGCGTCACGGGCCCCGGCGCTTCCCGTCGCGCATCTCGATGCGCTCCTCGGCGCGCCACCCCTTCCTTGGCTCCGGCCGCCGATGCCGCGAAATATGCGACGGGCGACAGGCGCGTGACACACGATCGCGACCCCGCCGCGGTGCGGACGATGTTCGACCGCATCGCGCGCCGATACGACCTGGTCAACACAGTCCTGTCGCTGGGCACCGACGGTGGATGGCGCCGTCGCGCCGCCCGCGAGACGGGTCTGAAAGCGAGCGGGGCGGCGCTCGACGTCGCGTGCGGGTCGGGCAAGCTCACCGCCGCGCTGGCACGTGTCGCGGGCCCGAGTGGCCGCGTGGTCGGGCTCGACTTCAGCCCGGAGATGCTCGCCGTCGCGCGCCTCCACCATCCGGGGATCGATTTCATGGAGGGCGACGCCCTGGATCTTCCTTTTGGAGATGCGTCGTTCGACGCGACGACAATCGCATTCGGGCTGCGCAACCTCGCGGACCCGGTCCGAGGCCTGAGGGAGATGACGCGCGTTCTCAAGCCGGGCGGACGCGCGGTCGTCCTCGAGTTCGTCAAGCCGCCGCGCGGGCCGGTGGGAACGGCTTACCGCGTCTACCTGCGCACCTTGCTGCCGGCGGTGGGCGGGGCGCTGTCGGGCGAGCCTTCCGCCTACCGGTACCTCAGCGACACCGTCGACTCATACCGGACGGCCGATGAGCTCCGCGGCATGGCCTCGTCTGCAGGTTGGAACGGTGTGCGCTTCATCCCGCTCGCGGCGGGCACCGTCGGGCTCCTGTCAGGAGCTGCGATCGACCGCTGAGCGCGCCAGGCCGATCAGTGTGGGTCTCAACCCGTTGAGCTCCACGCGCTCGAGCTCGCTGACCGCCTCCTCAACCAACGCACGCGCCTCTTCGCCCACGCGCTGCAACGCATCCGAGGAGGTGACAAGGTCGGCCACGCGCGCGACCTCGTCGTCGCTGAGGGAGCCGGAAAGCAGGCGCCGCACCTCCGGGCCCACCTGGCGGTCCTCGGCCGCGTAGATCAGCGGCAGCGAAAGCACTCGCTGGCGGATGTCGAGTCCAAGCGGCTTGCCCGAGCTCGGGCTGAAGTCGACCATGTCATCCGCCATCTGGAACGCGACGCCAAGCAGGTCGCCGTAGCGTCGAAGCGCCTCGACCACCTCCGGGCTCGCGCTGGAAAGCTGCGCGCCCGACGCACACGCGGCGGAGAACAGCGCGGCGGTCTTGCCACGCACCACGCGCAGGTATGAGTCGTGGTCGCCTGGGAATGCGCCGCGCAGAGCGACATCGTCGATCTGCGACTCGCAGATCGCTTCGAGCGCTGCCGCTATCGTCTGCGTGACGTCGGCGTTGCCGGTCTCCGCAATCAAGCGGGTTGCCTTCGCGAAGTAGTAGTCACCGATCGCGATCGCGCGCTCCGCGCCTTCCGCAGCCGCAACTGTCGGGCGGCCGCGACGGTAGGGGCTCTCGTCGACGTAGTCGTCGTGCACCAGCGTCGCGTTGTGCAGCATCTCGACCGCCGCTGCCAGGGAGGACGCACGCAGCGGCTCGTACTGGGGTCCGAGCTGCGCGGTCAGCTGCACCAGACGCGGGCGGATCCTCTTGCCGCCCGCTTCGACGAGCCTACGCATAGGGATCGCGATCGGCTCCGGGTCGGCCCGAAGCTGCCGCGAGAGCTCGAGCTCCACCAGGTCGGCGAAGTCTCCGTCCAGCTGCAGTGCGAGCTGCCGGTGGCGTGGACCATCGAGCTCGACCGCGAAGACCGACTGCCACCGTCCGAGCACGAGGTCGCCCTCCTCGACCAGCAGCGTGGCGAAGCCGCTGACCAGCAGCTGCCTGCAGTGGGCGTGCCCGTTGACCGGCTCGTCCAGCGCGACTTCGACGCGACGCGAAAAGTCGTCGTGCAGGTACGTCGCGTCTTCTGGCGCGATGCGCTCGAGCATCGACTGAAAGTCACGCAGCAGGAGCGGCTCGTTCTCGTTGATCGCAAGCCCGAGCGTCGTGTGCAGCGACTGCAGATGGATCCGTCCGGTCACCAGGCCGGCCCGGCGCACCTGTTCGCGGAGGCGATCGGTGATGTCGATGAATTGAGTTCGGTGGGAGCTGTCGAACCGCAGCCGGCCGCTGACCACCTCAGTGCGCCGCGAGTGCCTGCACGAGCAGCTCGCGAACGGGTCGCGTCTCAACGCGGGACGCAGCGGCGCCCGACAGCTCTTCGACCGCTCGCGCGAAGGCGATCTGCACGGAGCGGGTGGCCGAATCCGTGAGGATTCGCGACGAGCGCGCGAGGCACAGGTCGCCCATCAAGAGGGCTGCCGGTGGTGCGGCGGGGCCGCCGAGGCCCTGCAGGCGAAGACCGACCTCGACCAGGGCCGCGGCCAGCGCGAGGCGGGGCTGCACGTCAGACGTATGGGTGGCGACCTCGTCGAGATACGCCCGGTACGTCTCTGAGAGGCCGTCGGCCCACAGTCCCTCCAGCCTCTGCAGCTCGCGATCCAGGACGGCTGCGCTCACGGCACGGGCTCGACAAGGGTGCTGGCCAGCGTCCGGAAGGCAGAAAGGGCCTGCAGGCACGATTCGTCGTCGCGGGTGACCACGTAGTAGAGGCCGAAGCCCAGGACGGTGTTCAGCACGAGAGGCACGAGCACCTCACGGGGCACGGTGAGGCGGATGATTCCGCCCTCCTCCAGCCTGTCGAGCTGCTCCTGGATCACCTCCCGGTAGCGGGTGAACAGCTCGGGCAGGTACGCCCGCAGCCGCTCCGTGCGGGGCGCCTGGACCAGGAGGTCGAAGGCCGCCAGCTGGATGTCGCCAAGCCGGCGCAGCGAGTCCCAGATCGACTCCACTCCGACCTCGAGCACCTCCAACGGGTCGGTGAGCTGGTTCAGGGCGGTGCGTAGCTCCTCGACCGACTTCGCCGTCAGGTAGCGCCACGCCTCGACCAGGAGCTCGGACTTGGTGGGGAACCAGTACTGCAGGTTGCCGATCGCGACGCCCGCCCGGGAGGCGATGGCGCGGACGCTGGTGCCGGAATAGCCGTTCTCGAGCAGGGAGTCCGCCGCCGCTTGGATGATCTGCTCGCGGGTGGTGACCTGGGCTGTGGCGGTGGCCTCAGTCATACGTATGTACCAGCATAGAGTTTCTCGGGAAACGGGTAGGCTCAGCGGCGGTGCTGTCCATCGAAAAGGCCTTTCCCAACCGCCTTTGTGCTGTTCTGCGCACAGAGGATCCGGACGCGGGCTTCCAGGCCTGCCTGGCGGCAATCGAGGGCGGGATCGGGTCGATCGAGATCACCACGACCGTTCCCTCCTGCTACGACCTGATCCGCGGCCTGCGCGCGACCACCGGCGATCAGCATCCGATCGGGGTCGGCACGGTCTGGGACCCCGGGGCGGTGAGGGAGGCCAGGGAGGCGGGCGCCGCGTTCGTGGTGACACCCGTAGTGCTGCCCGAGGTGGCGGAAGCCTGCCGGGACCAGGACATGCTCTGCGTGCTCGGGGCTCTGACGCCGACCGAGATCTATCAGGCGCGGCTGGCCGGCGCGAAGCTGGTCAAGGTGTTTCCGGTCGCGCCGGTCGGCGGGGTCGAATACATCCGCGCGCTTGGCGGGCCGATGGGCGGCGTTCCGCTATGGGTGTCGGGTGGCGTCGCCGTCGCCGACGTCCGGAGCTACCTGGATTTGGGCGTCAAGGTCGTCGGGCTGACCAACGCCCTGTTTCCGGCCGACGTGTTGGCGCGCCGCGACTTCGAGGCGATCAAGCGAGTGGCGGGCGAGGTGACGAGGGCAGCGCTCGCGGACTAGGCTCGGCCGGAGCTCAGCACCCCACGTGGTAGTTGCACATCGTGGCCGTGATGTTCGAGTACACGTTGATCAGCTGACCGCCGGTGGCGATCAACGCCACGATCACGATCAGCGCCACCAAGGCCAGGATGAGGGCGTACTCCACCATCCCCTGGCCCTTTTGGGTCCAGTGGAAAAAACGAATCATGAATACAGAAAGGTTAACGTTCCGGCGGCCTTTTCCGGTCGGCTCATCAGCGTCAACAGCCAACGTGGTTGTGGCACATGGTCGTCACGATGTCGGAGTAGAGGTTGATCACCTGGCCACCCGTGGCGATGAGGGCCACGATCACGATCAGCGCCACGAGCGCAAGGATCAAGGCGTACTCGACCATGCCCTGACCCGACTGTCGCCGTGTGATCCTTCCTCTCATCGAAGCTGCGCAAGCTTAAACCGCCGAACCGAGCCCGCTGGTCGCCTCGGCGAGGGCCTGTTCGACCACCACTCGGACCATCCGCTTGCGCCAGAAATGGGTGAGATCGGCGTTGTCCAGCGGCTTCGCCGGCTTCGCCGCGAGGTCGGCCGCGGCCCGGATCACTTCCGCGTCCAGCCGCTTGCCGGCGAGGAACTCGCCCGCTGCCACCGCCTCCAGCGGATGGGAGGCGACCGCGCTCAGGACTATGCGGCAGGAGTCGACGACGTCGCCGTCGAGCTCGAGGGCGACCGCCGCGCCGGCGATCGGAAAGTCGATCGAGCCGCGACGCCGAAGCTTCACGTAGGCGCTGGTCATGCGCGCCGACGCCGGCAGACGAATCTCGGTGACGATCTCGTGCGGCTGTTTGGCGAGGTAGTCGATGCCGTCGTCACGATACAGAGCCGCGACCGGCGCCTCGCGCTCGCCGTCATCGCCTGCCACGACGACGGTGGCGCCGAGCGCAATCGCCATTGGCGCGGTGTCCGACGAAGACACCGCCCAACAGCGCGGACTGCTCGGCGCGACGAGACAGATGTCCCCGTCCTTCTTCATGCAGAAGCCGATCGCCTTGCGCCACTCGTAGGTCATGTCGTAGTAGTTGCACCGCGTGTCGACGCAGAGGTTGCCGCCCGCCGTGCCTGCGTTGCGCAGCGGCGGCGACGACACGAGACCAGCGGCCTGCGCGTAACCGCGAGGCACGCGCGCGTGTGAGGAGACGTCGGCCAGCGTCGCGCCTGCGCCGACCGTTCCGCCGTCGATGCGGTGGTCGAGAAAGTCGAGACCGATGAGCGCTTCGACGTCGAACTGCCTTCGCTTGAGCTTTGGATACAGATCCGTGCCGCCCGCGACGAACATCGCCTTCGGTCCAAGCTCGCGCGCCATGTGCGACGCCTCGCGCGCCGACTTCGGGCGGAGGTACTTAAATCGAGGCAGGCGTAACACTGAGGTCCTTTGGGGGTGGCTCGACTTTGATGACGGCCGGATACGGGATGGCAGGGAAGCCCGCGGGGCCGACGCGGGGCGGCTCACCTTTATCTTTGCGGCGGAGCGCCTCGACGATCTTCTCCGGCGTCACCGGCGTCTCGTCGATCCACACGCCCAGCGCGTCGAACACCGCAGCGTTCACGGCGGGGATGACCGGCAGCAGCGGCCCCTGTCCTGCCTCCTTCGCGCCGTACGGCCCCTCGGGATCGTCCGTCTCGACGATGAAGGTCTCCATCTCCGGCACGTCGAGGAAGGTCGGGGACTTGTACTCGAGCATCGACGGCCACTTGTGCAGGCCCTTGCGGAATTCCTGCTCCTCCATGAGCGCCTCGCCGAGGCCCATGTACACGCTGCCCTCGACCTGGCCCTCGACCAGCAGCGGGTTGATGGCGCGTCCGACGTCGTGCGCGATCCACACCTTGTTGATGTGCACCAGCCCGGTGCGCGCATCGGCGTCGAGGTCGACCACGCAAGCCGAGTAGCTGTAGGCAGGGCTCGGTCCCACGCCTGAGCCTTTGTACGGCCCGGCGATCTTCGGCGGTGTGTAGCTGCCCGCGCTGACTAGAGTGCCGAACTTTGCTTCGGCCAGCACGCACGCTTCCTCGAACTTGACGTCCTCGTACCTGCGCCCGCTGGCTTCGACGGCTTCGACGAGCATGGCGCGCATCTTTCGAGCCGCCTCGAGGGCCGCATTGCCTGCCATGAAAGTCACCCGGGATGAGTAAGACCCGAGGTCTATAGGCGTCGAGTCCGAGTCGGCGGTCACGAGGCGGACGTCTTTCGGCTGCAGGCCGAGCTGCTCGGCCACGATCGCGGCCAGCACGGAGTCTGAGCCCTGCCCGATGTCCATCGCGCCGCAGTAGGCGGTCACGCCGCCGCGATCGACCTTGATCTGCACCTCGGAATGAGGCATGTCGTTCCAGTAGATCGCGGTGCCCGCGCCCGAGAGGTAGCTCGAGATCGCAAAGCCCATGCCGTGGCCGGCCATGCGTTTACGGTCGCGATAGCCGGACGCGCGGAGCACCTTGTCCGCGCACTCCTCGAGCCCGCAGGAGGTGACGCGCAGCCAGTTCACGGTGCGCGTCATCGGCTTCACGAAGTTCTTGCGTTTCAGCTCGGCTGGATCGAGGGCGAGGTCGTGCGCGATCTTCTCGAGATGCAGCTCCAGCGCGAAACGCGGCTGCGGCGTGCCGTGTCCTCGTTTGGGTCCGCAGGGCGGCTTGTTGGTGAAAACCCGGCAGCCCTCGAACCGGTAAGCGGGGATGTCGTAGGTGATGGGCTGCAGCACACCGGTGTAGAAGGTGGAAGCGACGCCGTAGGAGCCGTACGCGCCGCCGTCCAGTGCACTCCGGAAATGCATCGCGGTGATCCGGCCGTCGCGGGTTACGCCGGTGCGAACCCACATCAACACCGGGTGCCGGCCGCGGTGCGCGTAGAAGACCTCCTCGCGCGTGAGCGTGCACTTGACCGGCCGGCCGGTGATCATGGCCAGCTTGCTGACGACGATCTCGTGCGCGAACGGGTCGGTCTTGCCTCCGAATCCGCCGCCGTGGGCGGCGCCGACGACCCTGATGCGGTGCAGCGGCAGCTCGAGCACCTTGGCGAGCGCGCGGTGGACGTAGTGCACGACCTGCGTTGAGGACCACAGCGTGACCCTGCCGTCGACGTACGTGGCGATGGCGCTGTGCTGCTCCATGGGCAGGTGCGTGTTGCCCTGGAAGAAGAAGACGTCCTCCCTTACGTGATCGGCCCTGGCGAAGCCACCGTCGACGTCGCCGAACTCGAGGGCCACGAGCTTGTGGATGTTGTCGGGCCCGCCGTAGTCCTGGATGCGCTCGTCCTTCGCTGGGCGCAGCGCGTCCTCGATCGACATGACCGGCTCGAGGACCTCGTACTCGACTTCGATGGCGTCGCACGCAGCGGCGGCTATCTCTTCGTCGATCGCGGCCACCGCCGCGATCGGATCGCCGACGTAGCGCACCTTCTCGTGCTCGAGCGCGCGCTCGTCCTGGGTGACCGGCAGGATGCCGAACTTCACAGGCAGGTCGGCGCCCGTGATCACCGCCTTCACCCCGGCGATGCGGCGCGCCGCTGACGTGTCGATCGAGACGATGCGCGCATGCGGATGCGGGCTGCGCAGGATCTTGCAGTGCAGCGTTCGTGGCAGCACGACGTCGTCGGCGTAAACGGCCTGCCCGGTGACCTTCGCTCCGCCGTCCACGCGTGGGAACGGCTTCCCGATGACCGCGAAGTCAGGCATGCATTCGATCCGCGGCCAGCTCGACCGCCTCCAGGATCTTCACGTACCCGGTGCAGCGGCACAGGTTGCCGGCCAACGCTTCCCGAATCTCGTCGCGTGTCGGTTTCGGGTTCACGTCGAGCAGCGCTCGCGAAGCGAGCAGGATTCCGGGCGTGCAGTAGCCGCACTGCGCGGCGCCGAGCTCGGCGAACGCCTGCTGCAGCGGGTGCAGCTCCGACCCGGTCGCAAGCCCCTCGACGGTGGTGATCGCGCGGCCCTGGACCTGCACCGGAAGCGACAGGCAGCTCAGCACCGGCTGTCCATCGATGAGGACCGTGCACGTGCCGCACTCGCCAAGCTCACAACCGTGCTTGGTTCCAGTCAGCCCCATGTCTTCGCGCAAAACCTCGAGCAGCGTCTTGTGCACGGGCACCAGCAACTGCGAGCGCTCGCCGTTGACATCGAGCGTCAGCAACACGCGCTCGACGTCGCGCTTAAGCTCGTTTTTCACTGCCGGCCGAGCATAACCCTCAGCGCTTTGGCGCATTCCCAGAGGTCGGCGGCGGCCGCCTCAGCGCGCGTGGAGGCCGGTGCCGCGTCGTCGGGATACACCAGGATGGCCCGCATGCCCAGGTCCAGCGCCGGCGCCACGTCGTTGGCCTCTTTGTTGCCGATGACGACGCATTGCTCCGCCGGCACGCCGGCTGCCTTCATCGCCAGCTCGAACACCGCGGGGTGCGGCTTCAGGTGGCCGGCGTCGACCGACGTGACGACCGCGTCGATGCAGTCCGCCCAGCCGAGCAGCCGGAAGTCGTCCCAGTAGCTCTCGGCGTCGCGCCAGTAGGTGTTGCTGGCGACCACACATCTCAGCCCGAGCTCGCGAATCGTGGCCAGGAGCTCCCGCGCCCCCGCCAGCGGCTGGAACTGGCCGTCGATCGGGATGGCCATCGCGCGTCGCACCTGCATCACGAGAGCCGGTCGAAGCGGCACGTCGTGGTCGACCAGGCACAGCGTGATCAGCTCGTCCGCGTCGATGCGGATGAGCTCGGGCACCATCACCGTGCCGCCATTGAGGTCTCGCGACCTGGTGACGATGTCCTCGGCCAGCCGGGTGGCGCGCCCGAGCGGCAGCTCCGGCAGCACCGAGCGAAGCCTCGCGAGCCGGCCCTCGCCGTCGGTCGCGCGCACCGGCCATGAGTTGGGCCACAGCGTTCCGCCTATGTCGACGAGGGCGGCTGCCAAGGGTGCCGGCATGCGCGCCCTATCATCGCCTCATGTTCCGGTTCCTGACCGCCGGCGAGTCGCACGGGCCGCAGCTGACCGTCATCGTGGAAGGCCTTCCTGCCGGCCTCGAGATTTCCGAGGATGAGCTCCGCAAGGACCTCGCTCGGCGCCAGGGCGGACATGGGCGCGGCGGCCGGCAGAGGATCGAGACCGATTTCGCGCGCATCGTCAGCGGCGTCCGAGGTGGCTTCACGATCGGGAGCCCCGTGACGCTGGTGCTCGAGAACAAGGACCACGTCAACTGGACGGCCGAGATGACGGCATCCAAAGAGGGCTTCGCGCCCAAGCCTGTGACTCGACTGCGTCCGGGCCACGCCGACCTGGCGGGCGTGCTGAAGTACGGCCTCGATGACGTGCGCAGCGTGCTCGAGCGGTCCTCCGCCCGTGAAACCGCAACGCGAGTCGCCGCGGGTGGGATCGCGCGCAAGCTGCTCGGCCGCTTCGGCGTCGAGATCTTCAGCTACACGCAGTCGATCGGCGCCAACGACATCGGCTACGAGGGCGTCAATCCCGACTCCGTGACGGTGGAGGAGATCGAGGCGTCGCCCGTGCGCTGCCCCGACCCGGACATGTCGGCGCGGATGGTGGCCGACATCGACGCCGTGGCGGAGCGCGGCGACACGCTGGGCGGGACGTTCCGGGTCATCGCTCGGGGCGTGCCGCCCGGTCTCGGCAGCTACGTGCACTGGGATCGCAAGCTCGACGGCCTCCTCGCGCAGGCGATGCTGTCGATCAACGCCATCAAGGGAGTCGAGATCGGCGCCGGCTTCGAGGGCGCCTCACGACCGGGGTCGCAGTTTCACGACGAGATCGATTTCTCTGGCGGGGCGTTCCGGCACCTCACGAACCGCGCGGGCGGCTTGACCGGTGGCGTGACCAACGGTGAGCCCATCGACCTGCGCGTGGCCATCAAGCCCATCTCCACAATGAAGAAGCCGATGCAGTCGGTGGATTTGAAGACCAAGGAAAAAGTCGAGGCGCACTACGAGCGCAGCGATGTGTGCGTCGTGCCGGCGGCCGGGGTCATCGGCGAAGCGATGGTGGCGCTGACGCTGGCGGCGGCGTTCCTCGAGAAGTTCGGCGGTGACTCGATGGCCGAGGTCGAGCGGAACTACCGCGGCTACATGGAGACAGTCGGCCGCTGACGAAGGTCATGACGATGGCCGAGGCCATCGAGCGCTTCGTTCCCGACGGAAGCACGATCGCCTTGGGCTGCGCCCTCGAGCCCCTGATCCCGTTCGCCGCGGGCCACGAGCTGATCCGGCAGCGGCGCAAGGATCTCGAGCTCGTCGGGCCCATCTCCGATTCGTTGTTTGACGAGATCATCGGCGCCGGGTGCGTGCGCCGGATCACGGCCGCCTGGATCGGCAACGTGTCGGGAGGCCTCGGTCATTGCTACCGGCGTGCGGCCGAGCAGGGAATCCCCCGGGCCATCGAGATCCACGACCACACGAACTTCTCGATCTCGATGGCGCTGTGGGCGGCCGCGTGGAACGTGCCCTACCTGCCCGCCCGCACGCTGCTCGGCAGCGACATCCTCGGCACCAACCCGAACATCACGGACGTCGACGGGCTCGTGTACATCAGCGCCGTGCGCCCGGACGTGACGATCGTCCACGTCCAGCGCTGCGACTCGCAGGGCCGCGCGCACGCTTGGGGCCCGCTGGGCATCAGCGAGGAGGCAGGCCTGGCGGCGGACCACGTGATCGTCTCGTGCGAGGAACTGGTGGACGAATCCGTCACGCTGTCCGATCCGAACCGCATCCTGCTGCCGGAGACGAAGGTCGTCGCCGTGGTCCAGGAACCCGGCGGGGCTCATCCCGCTCCCGTGCAGGGGTTCTGGAAGCGCGATCACGCGCTCGACAACGCGTACGCGGACGAGTCGCGCACGCTCGAGGGTTACGAGGCGTGGCTGAAGCGCTGGGTGCTCGACGTCCCGGATCGACAGGCGTACATGAAGATGGTCGACGTCGATTCGATCCGCATCAGCGGCAACCGTCCCTCCGAGCCGGTGAACTTCGCCGATGAGTAGCCGAGCGTATACCGATCAGGAGCTGATGATCGCGGTCGCCTCGCGCGAGATCCGGGACCGCGAGCTGGTCTTCGTCGGCATGCGGCTGCCGATCGTTGCCTACGCGGTCGCCCGCAACACTCACGCGCCAAACGCGCGCGGCCTGTTCGAGGTCGGGCTGATGCGAGACCAGGCGGCGAGCTCCTACCTGGGCACGATGGGCGATCCTCCCAATGTGGCCGGCGCGCTGTGGGCGACCCGCATGTCGAACGTGATGGCGCTGATGGCCCAGGGCCTGGTTGACCTCGGTTTCATCGGCGGCGCGGAGGTCGACCGCTTCGGCAACTTGAACACGTCTTACGTCGGGCCACCGGAGCGGCCGCGCGTGAAGCTGCCGGGGAGCGGGGGAGGCGCCGATATCGCCGTCCTCAGCAAGCGCTGGGTGACGCTGATGACGCACGAGCGACGCCGGTTGGTGGAGCGCGTCTCCTTCGTCACCTCGCCCGGCCACGGCGACGGTTCTCCGGACTGGCGGCGGCGCCATGGGCTGCTGGGCCGCGGGCCGGCGGCCATCATCACCACGCTCTGTGTCTTTCGGTTTCCGCACGGACGTGGCGAGGCCTACGTCGATTCTGTGCATCCGGGGCATACGCTTGACGAAGTGCGCGGGGCTACTGGATGGGATGTGAAGGTCGACGCGGGCGTCGCCGAGACGGCGCCGCCGACGGAGGCTGAGCTGCGCGAGATTCGCCTCAGGTCGTCGGTCGGATCGCAGTGATCATCGGCGCCCACGCCATCATCTACAGCCGCGACGCCGAGGCCGACCGGCAATTCATCCGCGATGTCTTCGGCTTCGATTCTGTCGACGCCGGCAGAGGCTGGTTGATCTTTGCGCTGCCGCCGTCAGAGGTCGCGGTGCACCCGGACGACACCGGCGGCCGGCACGAGCTCTACCTCATGTGCGACGACATCGAGGCCACAGTGGCCGAGCTGTCTCAGAAAGGTGTGCTCATCGCCAAGCCGATCGCTGACCTCAGGTTCGGCCGGCTGGTGAGCATCCAGCTGCCGGGCGGTGGCGAGCTGGGCGTATACGAGCCGAAGCACCCGGTGGCGATTACAAAAGGCTGACCCGGCGCCAACCACCATCTGACAGCCGCTCCTCATCGTGATGCTCGCCCCGATGGGCAAATGAACCGAAAGAGGAGATGTGCACGATGACCCCGTTCGCAGCAGCCGCCGTCAAAGTTCTGAGTGGAGGCGCCGCCGCCGCCCTGCTCAGCGTGGGAGTGGCGGGCACGCTGGCCCAGGCGGCGACGCCGAGCCCCAGCCCGACGACATCGACCACGACCACGAAAAACGACCGTCACGCCGACCGCAAGCTCGTCCGCCAGGCGATTCTCGAGTCAGAGGCCGACGTGCTGGGCATCCCCGAAGGGACGCTGATCGCCGACCTGAAGAAAGGGCAGAAGGTTTCGGACCTGGCCAACGACAGGCACATGACCAGGGACGAGTTCGCGCAGAAGCTCGTCGCCAACCTCAAGCCGCGGCTGGAGCAACTCGTCGAGCACAAGCAGCTGACGCAGGCCCGGGCCGATCGGATCCTCGACAGGATCTCGAAGGGCCAGATTCCTTTCTGGAACGGCATTCACCGCCGCAAGTAGCGCTCCCGCGCGCGATTGTTGATCGTTATCTGTTTCCACTTGCGACGCTCGTCTGCACGTAGGCGAGCGTCGCTTCGCGCCGCGATGGATCTCAGCTCGCGCTGCAGCTTGCGGTAGCTGGCGAGGCGTCCCGCATCGAGTGATCCATCCGCGAGCGCGGCCTTGACTGCGCATCCCGGCTCGCTCCGGTGCTCGCAATCGGGGAAGCGGCACTGAAGCACAAGCGCTTCGATGTCCTCGAACAGGTTATCGAGCGCACCATCACCCACCCAGAGCTGAGCCTCGCGCAGGCCCGGCGTGTCGATGATGAGTCCGCCGGCCGGCAGCTCGATGAGCTCCCGGTGCGAGGTCATGTGACGTCCTTCCCCTGTCCGGAAAACCTCGCGCGTCTGCATCACCTCCGCGCCGGCCATCCGGTTGATGAGCGTGGACTTGCCCGCGCCTGAGGGACCGAGCAGGACGCCGGTCCGCGCGCCCGCGAGCTGAGTGTTGATGTCTTCCACGCCGTCGCCGGTGACGGCGCTCGTGGCCAGCACCGGCGTGCCCGCGGCCACCGATTCGATCTCGTAACGAATTTCGTCGACCGCATGGATGAGGTCCGACTTGGTCAGCACCACTGCCGGTACCGCGCCGCTCTGCCAGGCCATCGCGAGGTAGCGCTCGATCCGCCTCACGTTGACGTCCTGGGCGGACGCGACGACGAACGCCACGTCCACGTTCGCCGCCAGCACCTGCTCGCGGGATTCCCGATGGACGACCTTGCGGGAGAACGATGTGCGCCGCTCGACGACGCCATGGATTACCGCAGGCGTGTCCCAGGCGCGAGGAAGCACGCCCACCCAGTCACCCACCGACGGCAAGACCGCCGACTCGGAGCGCAGGCGGCGGCCGAGGACGGCGCGAGTCGATTCGGACGCTGTGTGGACGAGATATTCGGCTCCGTAGTCGGCGGCGATGCGCGCGGGCTGGAGGCCCTCGGCCGCGAACGACTCGAAGCGTTCTTCGAACCATGAGTCCCAGCCCAGCGAAGCGAGCCGGGAATGGAAATGCGTGGACAACGCAGAACTCCTTGGAACGACGGGCGGACTTATCGGTCCGCCAGCGAGGAGCTCTAGAAGGCGCCTCCGGAGGCGGCCGACGGCCGGGTGATCGAGGTCACGACAAGCTCAGCCATTTGGCAATGCCTCCTTCTTTTGATGCGGAACATATTAAAGTCCCTCTCCACCGCGTGGGGGCGCCACGCAAGCGCGGCGGTGTTAGATGGGGCCCGTCTAATGCCCCTCGAATTTCGCCTTGCGCTTTTCCATGAAAGCCTTGATGCCCTCGTCCGCGTCGTCACTTACGAAGACCCGCCCGATGGCCTCCCGCTCCAGCGCCAGCCCAACGTCGAGCGGACCGCCGTAGCCAAGCGTGGCCGCCAGCTTGGCGTGGCCAATCGCCACGCTGGGCCCGTCGCCGAGCTTGGATGCGTAATCGATAGCGCCGGCGCGACAGGCGGCCGCGTCTGCGAAAAGCCGGTCGACCAGCCCCATCTCCATCGCCTCTGCCGGCTTCACCGTTCTGGCGTTGGCGATGAAGTCGATCGCCTTCGCCAGCCCGATGCGGCGCGGCAGCCGCTGGGTGCCGCCCGAGCCCGGGAAGAGACCAAGGTTCACCTCCGGCAGGCCGATCTGGTAGCCGCCTTCAGCCGCGAAGCGCAGGTCACAGGCGAGCGCCAGCTCGAAGCCGCCGCCGAGGCAGTGTCCGGAGATGGCGGCGATGAACACGAGTGGCGAAGTCTCCATCTTGCGGAACGCCTCATGCGCGAGGAGCGGGATCATGAAGCGTGAGCGCGGCGTGCCCGCGGCGAAGACACCGACGTCCGCGCCGCCGCAAAAGAACTTCTCGGAAGAGCTGGTGACGACCACGTTGCGGATCTCGCCATCGAGGCGCGCGTCGTCGATCGCACTGGCGAATTCGCGCAGAAATGCATGGTCGTAGCCGTTGGCCGGCGGCCGGTCCAGGACGATGACGCCGACGTTGCCTTCTTTGTCGAGTCTTACTGACATCACATAATTATTCGCATGGCGACGATGATCATCGAAAGCGAGAGGACGAAGGCCGCGTCAGGCAGGACTTACGAGGTCCGCAACCCGGCCACCGGCGATGTGGTCGACGAGGTTCCGTTCGGCGACGTCGCGGACGTGGACCGCGCGGCGCAGGCGGCGGCGAAGGCGTTCACCAGCTGGTCGAAGCTGGCGCCCAACAAGCGAGCGGAGATCCTGCACAAGGCCGCGCGGAACATGTTGGCCAAGGTCGAGGAGATCGCACCGATCCTCACCAGGGAGCAAGGCAAGACAATGCTCGAGTCGCGCATCGAGGCGCAGCGATTCGGCGAGAACATCGCGTGGTTTGCTGACCTTGCCGACAAGGTCCACGGCGAGCACGTCTCTCTGCCTGACACGACCACCTACGGGCTCGTCGTCCGCAGGCCCATCGGCGTGTGCGGCGCCATCGTGCCCTGGAACTTTCCGCTCACGCTCGCGGCCAACAAGGTCGCGCCGGCCATCGCGGCAGGGAACACGGTCGTCCTCAAGCCGGCCAGCACGACGCCTCTGGCGACGCTGGCTTGCATCGAGGCGCTCATCGAAGGAGGGCTGCCCGAGGGAGTCGTCAACGTGGTTCTCGGACCGGCGACGGGCGACGCCATCGTCGGCCACCCGCTGATCCGCAAGATCGCCCTCACCGGCTCCACTCCGACCGGGCGCAAGGTCATGGCCCGGGCGGCCGAAGGCTTGAAGAAGGTCACGCTCGAGCTCGGCGGCAGCGACCCGTGCATCGTCCTGGACGACGCCGACCTCGAGGCTGCCGCGCGCGCCATCTCGGTCGGCCGGTTCTTCAACTGCGGGCAGGCGTGCCTCGCGGTGAAGCGGCTGTACGTGCAGGAAGGCGCCTACGCGCCGCTGCTCGAGAAGCTCATCGCGCGCGCGTCCAAGCTCAAGCCGGGCAACGGACTGGACAAGGACAGCCGCATGGGCCCGATGCACACCGAGACTCAACGAGCCGAGGTCGAAGCCCAGGTGAAGGACGCCGTCGACCGCGGGGCCAAGGTGCTCTACGGCGGTGGCAGACCCAAGGGCACGGAATACGAGAAGGGCTGGTTCATCGAGCCGACCATCCTCGACAACGTGCCCGACGGCGCTCGCATGTGGACGGAGGAGGTCTTCGGACCTGCTCTTCCGGTGCGCATGATCACGGACCTCGACGAAGGCCTGCGCCTGGCCAACGACTCGCAGTTCGGGCTTGGCTCTTCGATCTGGACGGGGAACATGGCCGCCGCGCATCGAGCGGTCAGCGAGCTCGAGGCCGGCTACACCTGGGTGAACGCGCTCCAGATCGCGCACGACGAGCTCCCGTTCGGCGGCACGAAGCAGTCAGGGTTCGGCAAGGAGCACGGGGTGGAGGCTTTCCTGCAGTACACCGAGGAGAAGTCGGTCGTCTACGGCGGCGTGTAGCCAGGCCGGGTATCTCGACGCATGAAGGCCGGTGCCATCGTCGTCGCCGTGATCATGCTGCTGGTTGGCGTCGTCTTCATGGGCCAGGGCCTCGGCTACATCAAGGGCAGCTTCATGACCGGCGACATGCACTGGTTCTGGGTCGGCGTCGGCCTGGTGGTGGCCGCGGCGGTGGTAGGCGCGGGCGCGCTCCTCTTCCGCCGGCCCTCACCCTGACCCTCTCCCACTTGCGCGGGAGAGGGATACCCTAGGCCGTTCGGCCGTTGACCCGGTCCCAGCGGCCCTGGCAGTCGACGCAGCGGGTGGCCGCCGGCTGGTAGCGGAGCCGCTCTGCGGGTATCCGCTGACCGCAGTCCTCGCAATGCCCGTAGCCGCCTTCGCGCACGCGCTCCAGCGCGCGCTCGACCTGCTCTCGGTTCTGGTCGAGCAGGTGTACGAGGATGTCAGTCGTCTCTCGGTCGGACAGGGCCTGCGCCAGGTCGACGTCCTCGGGAATCGAAGCGATCACTCCGCCGACCGAATCGGCCAGCGGCCTGTGCAGACCGGCTTCCTCCCCGAACGCCGTGGCGAGCCGCTCCAGCTGTTGCTTGCTGGCTTCCAGCTTCGCTTCCGGCTCTTCTTCAGGACGTTTCCGAGAACCCATGGTTTCCCCCCTTTTGCCGTTAATACCGACCGGAGTGACGGTTCGATTCGTAGACAGAACGCTCGCACGTACCGCCATACTCGGGTCCGAAACGGTGCTCCGTAGCCTGCGATTACTCGCCATTCCCCTGCTGCCAATCCTCCTGGCTGCCTGCCAGTTGGGCTCCCCCGTCAACCGCGCAACCCCGAGTGTGCCCCAGATCGGCGCAGATCTCAAGTGCCAGCGCGGGGACCACGCTTTCGAGGACAACGTGGCCGGGTGGGGATTCTGCTACCCGGGAACCTGGAAATACACGGAACATGCACAGTCCGTGGCGAGCCCCGCCGAGCTCGACATCGTCCTCGACATCACCGATGTGCCCTGCGTCTTCCCGTCGGCGGCGCCAGGCGGCCCGTCCCCCAATCCGGTCTGCTCGGAGGGCGCGGGCCTTTTCGGGCTGATGATCGTCTACACGTACGAGCGCGGGGGCGCCGCTTCCCTGGCCGACTGGATCCAGGCCAACACGAGACCGTCCAGCTCGTCGCGGTCGAACCCGGGGGACCCCATCACGTGGGGCAACGCCCGGGAAGCGCTGCACCTGCCGGACGGGCGCCGGATGGCGCTGACGCCATCCCACGTCGTGATCCTCGAGCTGCGTTCCGGGTCAGGCAACCTCGATCTCGAGGCCGCAATGGCCCCGCGACTCGGCACGTGGAAATTTCTCGTCTGAGAGCCACGCGGAGGAAGTGATCGCCCGTCTCCCTCCCGCGGTTGGCGGGAGGGAAACGGAGGGGTGAGAGGTCTCATGTATCCCTCCCCCGCCTCCGGGGGAGGGTCGGGGTGGGGGTTGTTAGCTCGGCCGGCGGAACAGGCTCGCCATCTTGATGGCGAGACCCATGTCGCCCTTGATCTTGAGCTTGCCCTGCATGAATGCGGCGGTACCGTCCAGCTGACCGAGGGAGATCTTCACGTAGTCCATCGCGTCCGCCATGAGCGTCAGCTGCGGCGCCTCGGGCGCGTCGCCTTTCCCTGACTCGGCCTGCCCGTCGTGGATCTTCACCCACCACTTGCCGCCCTGGTCGCCCGAGAGGTCGAACTGGATCATCGCCTTGGTGCTGCCCGCCTTCTCAGGCACGATGGCCTGCGGCATGCTGTCGAAGACCTGCTGGGGGGTAACCTGGACTTCAGACATCGAGTCCTCCTAGCGAAGATAAAGCGACGCGCAATCGCGACCGGTTTTCATCTTAGAACGACAACGTACCGCCGGGTACCGATGCGCCCGCTTCGCGACAATTGACCCAGGTGCCCGCCCTCAACGAGATAGCCGAAAGGATCTACGAGCTCCGACTGCCGATCCCTTTCGAGGACGGCCTGGTCAACGTTTTCCTTTTCGTCGACGGCGACGAGGTCGACCTCCTCGATTGCGGCATGAACTCAGGCGAATCGCTGGAACTCATACATTCGTCGCTCGCATCACTCGGGGCGAAGCGCCTGCGCAGGCTGGTTGTGACGCACATCCATCCAGACCACTACGGGGCGGCCGGCATCCTTGCAGGGCCCGACGGCGCCGACCTGTACCTCCACCGCCTAGAGGTACCGCTGGTCAACCCGCGCTACGTCGAGCTCGAACACCTGGTGCTCGAGGTCCGCAAGTACCTGCTGGTCAACGGCGTACCGCCGCAGGAGGCCGACGTGCTCAGCAACTCGCAGCGCGCGCTCAGCCAGGTCGTGGCTCCAGCCGAGCCGGCGGTGCAGCTCGACGGCGCCGAGACGCTGACCATGGGCCGGGAGGAGCTTCGGGTCGAATGGACGCCCGGCCACTCGCCCGGGCATGTCTGCCTCTACTCGTCGACTTCAGGGCTGCTCTTCGCCGGCGACCACATGCTGCCCGACCTGTCGCCGAACATCGGCCTGCATCCGCAGAGCACGCCGGATCCGCTCCATGAGTACCTCGAGGGGCTGGAGCGACTCGCCGCGTACGGGCCGCGCCTCGTGCTCCCCGCGCACGGGCGCCCGTTCACCGACGCGGCGGGTCGGGTCGAGGTGCTCACCGCTCATCACCGCAAGCGGATGGACCGCGTGATGGGCATCCTGTCCGATGGTGAGCTGACCGGCTGGCAGGTCGCGCTGCAGCTGTGGGGACCGCGCGAGCAGCTTTACGAGAAGCGGCTTGCGCTGCAAGAGGGCCTGGCGCACCTGCAGGCGCTGGCGGTGGAGCGCAAGGTCGAGAAGCTGGTCGCGCCCGAATCAGTCAGGTGGCGGCGCGTTTAGCTCGCTGAGGCCCCGGTGCGGGCGGTCTTGATGCCGAGAGGCAGCAGGTCCGCCGGGTAGCAGCCGACCCCGACCACCCCCGGCCCGCCGTGTGCGCCTACGACTGGCCCGAGCGGCTGGATCATCAGGGTCTCCGCGATCGGTTCGAGCGCCTTGCGCACCTTCTCGGCGTCCGCCTCCGCGTCGGCGTGGCCCACAACAGCGCACACGCCATGGCCCCGGTCGACAGCCCTGGCGAGATCGATGATCCGGTTGAGAGCGCGTTCGAAATTTCGCACGCGCTCCAGCGGCTCGACCACTCCTTCGCGAATGCACAGCACCGGCTTCACCTGCAGCACCGAGCCGAGCATCGCGCTCGCGCGGCCGATGCGTCCGCCTCGGCGCAGAAACTCAAGGGTCGCGACCGAGAAATACGTCTGCACGTGCGGCCGCAATGCTTCGACCTTGTCGACGATGGCCTCGGCGTCCGCTCCATTCGACGCAAGCGACGCCGCACCCAGCACGACGAGTCCGAGCGACATGGAGACGAGCTGCGAGTCGACCACGTGCACGCGCTGTGGGTCGGTCATGTCTGCAGCCTGCTTGGCCGAGTCGTACGTGCCGCTCAGCTTCTCGGAGATGTGGATGGAGACGATCGCGTCGTGATTTGCCAGCAGCTCGCTGTACGTCTCGGCGAAGCGACCAGGCGAGGGCTGCGACGTGGTCGGATGCGTCGAGGCAGATGGGAGCTTGCGATAGAACTCGCCCGGCGTAATGTCCACGCCATCGAGAAGGCTGCGCCCGTTGAAGTTGAGCGTCAGCGGCACCACGGATATTGACCGCGTTGACGCGAGCGACGGCGGCAGGTCCGCGGTCGAGTCGGTGACGATTGCAACGCTCGGCATCTAGCCCGGCTCGTCCGGATGAGGGTCGGTCAGGCGGCGATTGCGGCGGCCTTTGAAGAAGCGCTGTTCGATCGGCCTGATCGCGATCAGGGTGACGATCACGAGCGCAGCTGTGAAGATCGCGATGAGAAAGTAACCGAAGCCGATCGCCATCCCGAGGGAGGCTGCAACCCAGATGGATGCCGCGGTGGTGAGGCCGCGCACCGCCTCGCCCTGGCGCAGGATCGAGCCGGCGCCGAGGAAGCCGACGCCCGTCACGACCTGCGCTGCGATGCGGGTCGGATCCACACGGACTCCAAAGACCGGCTCGAGCCCGAGCGCGGTGAACATGCAGGAGCCGAGCGAGATGAGCGCCATCGTGCGGATGCCTGCCGGATGGCCGTGGTATTCGCGCTCGGTGCCGATGGCGACGCCAACCAGCAGGGCGACGACTATGCGGAGGCCGAGGTCGAGGTCGTTGTGTAGTGGCGTGGCCGGCGGCGCCTAGCCGCGGCCGCGCCGGCCGCCCGGCTCGTCTTTGCTGCCTGGCTCGTCGGGAAGCTCCGGCAGGTCGAGGCTGTTAACGAAATCCCTGAACACGGCGAGGCGCTCGTCGTCGACCGCCACTTCGGCGCCTTTGTCCTTGTCATCTGCCTCGTCCGCGTCCGGGATGATACCTGCCGACTCCATCACCTCGGAGGCGACGAAGATCGGGCACTCCGCCCGCACCGCGAGCGCGATGGCGTCGGATGGTCGCGCGTCGAAGTCGAGGTCGCGACCGTCCTGCTTGACGTAGAGGCGTGCGTAGAAGACCTGGTCCGCGAGCCGCGTGACGACGATGCGCTTGATGCTGACTCCCAGGTCACCGAACGCATTCGCCATCAAGTCATGGGTCAGCGGCCGGCCGACTGAGTTGCCCGAGATCTTGGCCGCTATCGCCTGGGCCTCGAAGGATCCGATCCAGATCGGAAGGTAGCGGTCGGCTTCCTTCTCCTTGAGGATCACCAGGTGCTGCGCCGTCGGCATGTGGATCCGGATGCTGTCGACGGAGACCTCGATGAGGTTCTTCATCCTCGGGTCCATTCTAGCCTTCGGTTCTGCCGCCTCCGCCTATTTGAACGGGGCACCCGGTTAAGGGCGTCGGCACGGCCGTCCGTACCATTTATTCGTGCCAAAGGGCAGGCGCGGACGGGTCGTCCTGATCGACGCCCACAGCCTCATCTACAGGGCGTTTTTCGCGTTGCCGCCAATGAGCACGTCAGACGGCCAGGTGACCAACGCCGTCTACGGCTTCACGTCGATGCTCGCCATCGTCCTGGCATCGCGACCGGAGTTCGCGGTGGCGGCTTTCGACGTTGGTGCGCCGACGTTCCGGTCCAAGGAATACGAGGAGTACAAGGCCGGTCGGCGCGCGATGCCGGACGACCTGCGCCCGCAGATCGAGAAGGTGCGCGACGTGCTCACCGCCTTCACGATCCCCATCTACGGAATGCCCGGCTACGAGGCGGACGACCTTATCGGCACGTTCTCGCGTATCGCCGAGGAACGAGGTCATTCCGTGACGATCGTGTCGGGCGACCTCGACTGCCTGCAGCTGGTCAGCGACTCTGTGGAGGCGCTCGTCCCCCGGCGCGGGATCACCGACACCTTTGTCTACGGCCCCGACCAGGTCCGCCAGCGCTACGGCTTCGAGCCGCCGCAGCTCATCGACTTCAAGGCGCTCCGCGGCGATACGTCCGACAACATTCCCGGCGTGCCAGGGGTGGGGGACAAGACCGCCGCCAAGCTTGTCCAGGACTTCGGATCCGTGGAAGCGCTGCTCGACCGAGTCGAGGAGCTGCCGGAAGGCCGTCTGAAGACGTCGATCAAGGCCAACGCCGAACAGGTCCGGCTGGGCAAGCGGATGGTGACGATCGTTCGCGACGTGCCGGTGGAGCTCGAGCTCGAAGGAGCGCGCTGGACCCGCTACGACTACGACCGCGTGCGCGACGTCTTCGACCGGCTGGAGTTCCGCCAGCTGCTGAGTCGCTTTCCACCGCCCGATCAGGTGCCGGTGCAGCCGCTCCTCGCATTCGAGCCCGCGCCGCAGCCGGCGGGCTTGAAGATCGTCGAAGAGGCCGCCGAGGCGGCGAGCCTGCTCGCCGGCGCGGAGCACGCGGGTGTGTTCACCTTCACCGAAGGCACGGGACGGTCGGCTCGAGTGTTGGGTCTCGGGGTCGCGACGGGCGCCCACACCTTTTACGTGGCGAAGCAGGACGCGATGGACGCGGTCGCCAGCACGCTCGACGACCGCACCGTGAGCGGTCACGACGCCAAGGAGACCGAGCTCGCGCTGCGATCTCTGGGCGGCGGCAAGCGGCGTTTTGACTTCAGCACGTTCCTCGCTGCGTACCTGCTCGGCGCCGGTTCGCGTGATCCTCGACTCGAAGACCTGGCGAAAGAGTTCCTCGAGGTGACGCTGGTGAGCCCCGAGCAGCTGCTCGGAGTCGGTCGCGCCGCCCGCAAACCGTCGACTGTTCCGGTAGAGGAGGCGGCGGACTTTGCGGCCCGGCGCGCAGAGGCGATCGTCAACCTGAGGCCGCGCCTCGAGGCCGAGATGCGCAACCTGGGCGTCGACTACCTGTTTCACGAAATCGAGCTCCCGCTTGCGGGCGTGCTCGCCGACATGGAGTCCGAAGGCGTCGCGGTGGACGTGCCCTACCTCAAGCAGATGCAGGACGAGCTGGGCCTGCAGCTGTCGACGATCGAGTCGCGCATCGAAGAGCTCGCGGGTGAGAAGTTCAACGTGAACGCGCCCCAGCAGCTGGCGAAGGTCCTGTTCGAGGACCTGCGCCTGCCCGTCGGACGGCGCACGAAGACCGGCTACTCGACGGACGCAGACACGCTGGAGTCACTGCGCGAGAAGCACGAGATCGTCCCCGAGATCCTCGAGCACCGGCAACTGTCGAAGCTCAAGTCGACGTATGTCGATGCCCTGCCCCAGCTGGTCGATCCACTGACCGGACGCGTGCACACGTCGTTCGGCCAGGCGAGCACTGCGACGGGGCGGCTCTCCTCATCCAACCCGAACCTCATGAACATTCCGATCCGCACCGACCTGGGCCAGCGCATCCGCCGCGCGTTTCGCGCCGGACGGGCCGGACACGTGCTGATCTCTGCCGACTACTCGCAGATCGAGCTGCGAATCGCCGCCCACCTCAGTGGCGATCCCAAGATGCTGGCCGCGTTCGCAGCGGGCCAGGACATCCACACCGCGACGGCCGCGGCGGTTTTCAAGGTTCCGATCGATGCGGTGGACCCGAACCAGCGCCGCCTCGCCAAGGTGGCGAACTTCGGGTCCATCTACGGTCAGGGCGAGTACGGCCTATCCCAGCAGCTGGGCATCACAGGTGACGTCGCGCGCGACTTCCTGAAGGAGTACTGGTCGACCTACTCGAAGCTGCGCGAGTACCTCGACGGCGTGAGGCTCAGGGCGCGGGAGGAAGGCTTCGTTGTCAGCGCCACCGGTCGCAGGCGAGCTATCCCCGACCTGCGATCGCCCAACTTTCAGTTGCGCAGCGCGGCCGAACGTATGGCCATCAACTTCCCGATGCAATCGCTTGCCGCGGACATCATCAAGATCGCGATGGTCCGGCTTCACCGGGAGTTCGAAGCCGACCATGTGGAGGGCCGCATGCTGCTGCAGGTGCACGACGAGCTGCTGTTCGAGGTGCCTGACAGCGAGGTCGACCGATTTGCCGAGTCGGTGCCGCGCATCATGACCGGCGCTTACGAGCTGGAGACGGGGATCGAGGTCGAGGCCAAGGTCGGACCCAACTGGGCCGACATGAAAAAGCTCGCGGTCGTTCGCGCGTAAGCATGCCTGAGCTTCCCGAGGTCGAGACCATCGCGTCCGACCTGCGGCCGCATCTCGTAGGTCGGACCATCGTCACCTGCGAGCTGCGCTTTCCGACGATCGTCCGTCACCCCGAGCCGGAGGTTTTCGCCGACCTCGTGGCGGGGCAACGGATCGAGTCGGTTAAGCGCCGGGGCAAATACATCCTCATCGGCCTTGGCGACGAGCGTCTGCTCGTGGTCCACCTCGGCATGACCGGGCAGCTCCGCCTCGTCAGCCCCGAGACAGCGATCCCCGTCCATACCCACGCGATCTTCGGGCTGGACGACGGGAGGCAGCTTCGGTATCGCGATCCGCGCCGGTTCGGGCGGCTGCTGCTGGGCACCGAGGCCGCGCTGCGTGAGGCGCGCGCGATGCCGCGTCTTGGACCCGAACCCATCGACCCCAACTTCACCGCCGACGGCCTTTATGAAGCGCTGCGCCGGCGCAAAGCGCCCCTCAAAGCGGTGCTCCTGGACCAGAAGGCACTGGCTGGCGTCGGCAACATCTACGCCGACGAATCCCTGTATCGCGCGCGCATCAGGCCCGACCGCGCAGCCCATCGAGTCAGCCGCCGCTCGGCCCATCGCCTGCACGAGTCCTTACGCGAATCGCTGGAGACGGCGATCAAGAATCGCGGCAGCTCAGTCGACACGTATCGCGATGCGTGGGGCGAGGTCGGCGGACAGCAGGAGGTGCTGCTTGTGTACGGCCGCGCCGGGGAGCCGTGCTACACGTGCGGCCGGCCGCTATCGGCGGTGCGCATCGCCGGGCGGACCACTGTTTTCTGCCGCCGTTGCCAGCACTGAGAGCGCTATTACCCAGGCTCGTGGCGATCGCCGTGCTTGCGATCGGCTTCCAGGCGCTCACCGTCGCGGTCTCGCTGGGCTGGTTGAACACGGCCGACCACGACGTCGAGCAGGCGATGGCGACGGTGTGGGATCCGCCGCTGCATCCCCTCTTCCAGGGCATCGCGTTGCTCGGCGGCATCGAGCTGACAAGCGTGCTGCTGATCGCCCTCGTCATCTATCTATGGCGCCGTTTCTTCGTGGCCGACGCCCTGGTGTTGGTGGCCTTCCTGGCCGCAGAGGCGTTCGAGATCCTGTACAAGTCGAATCTCGCACATCCGCGGCCACCGGATTCGGTCGCTCACGCCGACGGGCCGAGTCTCAGCAACCTGCTCGAGCCGGCGACCGGCCTTCACAACAGCTTTCCCAGCGGACACATGATGCGGACGGTGCTGGTCTATGGCCTCCTCGCCTTTGTGGTGCGCCGTCTCGCTCCGCGGCCGTGGCTGCGTAACCTGGCCGCACCTATCGCGATTGTTCTCGTAGTGGTGATGGCGTTCGACCGGCTTTACCTGGAGGTTCACTGGGAGTCGGACGTGCTTGGCGGCATCCTGCTCGGCGCCATCGCGCTCGTCAGCGCGACCGTCTGGCTGGACCGGCCGCAACCCGCCGAGAATTAGGCGGTGGGCTCGCAGGAAAAGGCCGTCCTGATCATGGTCACCGCAGGCGGGCGCAACGACGCCGAGCGGCTGGGCGAGGGGCTGGTGGTCGAGCACCTCGCGGCTCACTGCTCGGTCGTGCCGATGGTCCATTCCTTCTATATCTCGGACGGGCTGCTGCAGCGGCAGAGCGAGGCGCTGCTCATGATCAAGACCGTCAGCTCCCGCTCCGGCGCCGTCTATGAGTACCTCCGCAAGCACCACGTGTACGAGGTGCCCGAGATCTACGAGGTGGCCATCGACGGCGGCTCGCCGGCGTACCTGAAATGGCTCACCGACCAGGTTGTAAAGCCGGGCTCGGATCGTTAAGTAGGCGCTTAGACTGGCCGGGCGATCATGGCGACAGCGGTAAGGCCGGGGGACGAAGAGAAGGGGCGGAGGCGCCGGCGGGGACGGGCTCGGGCGCGCGCCGAGGCGCTCGCGGAAAGCGCCGTGAACATCCCCGTGGCCGACACCGTTGCGAGCGCGCAGACCGTCGAGCAGCCGGCTGCCGAGTCTCCGCTCGCCGCCGCTGTGCGTGCCCGGCGCGAGCGCAAGCAGGCGGCCGCTGAGGCAGCCGCTGCGGTCGCCTCGACCACGATGGAGGCTCCTGCTGTGCAGCCGGCGCCAGACGCCGCTGCCACCGAGCCGTTCCACGACCTGCTCGGCCAGGCCATCGGCCTGAGGCTCGACGCCGTCACCCGCGAATTCGACACCGGCGACATGAAGGTCGCGGCTCTCCGCGACGTCTCCCTGGAGATCGGGCCCGGGGAGTTCGTCGCCGTCATCGGTCCGTCGGGATGCGGCAAGACGACGTTGCTTTCGATGATGGGAGGGCTCGACCAGCCCACCACAGGCCAGGTTTATGCGTCGGGCGTGGCGCTCGACCAGCTCGGCGACGGTGCGCTGGCGGACTACCGGTTGCAACGGGTCAGCACGATCTTCCAGACCTTCAACCTCGTCCCCGGCATGTCGGCGGAAGAGAACGTCACCCTTCCACTAACGCTCGCAGGTGTCGAGCCGGCCGAGCGCCGGTCGCGAGCGCGCCGCTTGCTGGCCCTGGTCGGATTGGAGGGGCGATCGCGCCTCCGGGCGGGCCGCCTGTCGGGCGGCGAGCAGCAGAAGGTCGCGGTGGCGCGCGCTCTTGCGAACAGGCCGGGGCTTGTGCTCGCCGACGAGCCGACCGGCAGCCTCGATTCGGTCGCCGGCGAACGCGTCCTCGACCTGCTGCGGGACCTGAACCGCCGCGGCGCAACCATCGTCCTCGTGACCCATGACCCTGAGGTTGCCCGCCACGCGCAGCGCGCAGTGCGCATGGTCGACGGGCGCGCCTTCGAGCTTGGCTCAGGGACCCGCAACGTGCGCATGCAGGACCCGCTGCTGCCAGCTCCGCGGCTGCAGTGGCGAGACACGCTGCGGCTCGGGTTGCTGAGTGCGGGCCGCAGGCCGCTGCGCACGTTCCTCACGACCACAGGAGTTGCGATCGGGATCGCAGCGATGAGCTTGATCGTAGCGCTGTCGGGAGGGCTGGACTATGCGCTCGCGGGGCCGGCGTTCGCGCATGCGAGGACCGACGTCATCGCAGTGCGGCCGGCGTCGGACTCCGGTTCGCCCGCCTTCAGCGCGCAGTCGCTCAACACCGTCGCCGGCCTGCCGCACGTTGAGGCGGCGTGGGGCGAGGTGTCGATGCTCGGCTCGTTCCAGGACCCGAGCGGAACCGCCGGCGGCGCGAACGACTCTCTCATCGCGCTCGCGCCGCGCTCCCAGTGGGACGCCTCGGTGCAACTGGTCGCGGGTTCGATGCCCTTGACCGACACCTCGCAGCAGGTCGTGCTCGGCAAGCGCGAGGCGGTGGCGCTCGGCTACTCGAATCCACGCGACGCGGTCGGCGTGACGATCACGTTCAAGGACTCCGCCCCGAGGCCCGTCCTTCTATATCTCACGGTCGTGGGCGTGGCCGCGGACGCGAGCCTGCCGGCAGGAATCTCGGGCGGCTTGGCGCCTTACAGGCTGATGACCGACCACTGGGCCGCGGCCGCAGCGGCCAACAGCTGGAAGTCCGGCGAGTTCACGGCCATCACGCTCCTCGTCGACTCGGGGCCCAACGTCGCGTCCGTTCGCGATCGAGTCGAAAGGCTGGGCTTCGAAGCCACCGCCACTGGCGACCAGGAGCGAGCGTTTGCGGAACTCCTCGGTCGGCTTCGCGTCGCGCTGATCGGCCTTTCGGTGGTGGCCCTGTTCCTCGCGTGTCTCGGGATCGCCAACACGATGTACACCGCGGTGCTCGAGCGCACACGCGAGATCGGAGTCATGAAAGCCGTTGGCGCGCGCTCGCGCGACGTGATGCTGATCTTCGTCGCGGAAGCCGCGGTCATCGGCCTGGTGGGCGGTGTGGTCGGAGGCGTCGTCGCGGCAGTGCTGTCACAGATCGGCAACTCTGCGGTGGATGCGCTCGTCCCCGTGCTTGCGGCCGACGCCATCCAGGTGTTTCGGCCGGACTGGTTCGTCGCGGGTGCAGCCCTGGTCCTCGCGGTTCTGCTCAGCATGGGCAGCGGACTGCTGCCGGCGATGCGCGCGGCGGCGCAGCAACCGATGAAGGCGCTTCATCATGAGTGAGTGCGAGCCTCTGCTTACCCGCTAGTCGACGCGGCTGACGCCGCGGCGCTCGTGCTCGAGCACACGCCGGTCCTCGGCACCGAGGCGATCGCACTGCGCGACGCCGATGCTCGGGTGCTCGCTGAGGACCTGGTGGCGTCGAGCGCGCTGCCGCCGCATCCCGCCAGCGCGGTCGACGGCTACGCGGTGAGAGCAGCCGACGCCGGACGGACGCTGCGCATCGTGGGCGAGTCGGCCGCGGGCCGCCCGTTCACCGCCCGGGTTGATGCAGGGACAGCGGCGCGCATCCTGACCGGCGGGGTCGTGCCCGAGGGCGCCGACACGGTCGTGATGGTCGAGGACACCCGCGTCGAGGGCGACTCGGTCACGGTGCCGGCGGGCCTGACGGCCGGAACGAACCTGCACCGGCCGGGCGCCGACCTCCACGCGGGTGAGCTTGTCGTGCCGTCAGGCACGCAGCTCGGGCCGGCCGAGATCGGGCTCGCGGCTGCGCTTGGCGTGCCGCGGTTGCGGGTGCACCTGCGGCCCAGGGTCGCGCTCATGTCGACGGGTGACGAGCTCGTCGAGGTGGGCGAGACGCCCGGCCCGGGACAGATCCCGGACTCCAACCGGTGGGCGCTGCTGGCCGCACTGCGCGAAGCCGGCGCGGACGTCCGGCTGTTGGGTATCGCACCAGACACCGCGGACGGCCTGCGCGAACTGGTGACCGGCGCGCTGAGCGAGGCCGACGTTCTCGTCACGTCAGGCGGTGTCTCGGTCGGCACTCATGACCTCGTGAAGCCTCTGATGGAGTCGCTGGGCACAGTTCACATCGGGCGCGTGAAGCTCAAGCCCGGGAAACCCTTCACCTTCGCAACGCTGACCGAGGGCCGGCTCGCCTTCGGCCTGCCAGGGTTTCCGGTGTCGTCACTCGTGACGTTCGAGGTGTTCGTGAGGCCCGCGCTGCGCAAGATGCAGGGCTTTGCGCAGCTCCAGCGGCCATCGCTCCGCGTGCGCCTCGGCTTTCATGCGACGGCGGTCGGCGATCGCACCGAGTACCACCGCGTGACGCTGCGCCACGAGAGCGGGGAGCTCGTGGCGACGTCTACAGGCTCGCAGTCGTCGTCGCGGCTGATGTCCCTGGCCGGCGCGCACGCGCTCGTACGGGTGCCGCCCGGCGACGCGGGGATCCGCGAAGGAGCGGTCGTGGAGGCACTGGTCCTGCAGCTGCCCTAGAGGCCGTCAGCAGGCGTCCGACGAACGCCCGTTCGCTCTAGAATTGGACCTTGCCCATGCCCTCCACCTTTCGTGTCGACGCACCCTTCAAGCCGGCCGGAGACCAGCCGCAGGCTATCGAGCAGCTGGTCGAAGGCGTGCGCGCCGGGCTGTCCCAGCAGGTCCTGCTGGGTGTCACCGGGAGCGGCAAGACCAACGTCATGGCCTGGGCGGTGGAGCAGCTCCAGCGTCCGGTCCTGGTGCTCAGCCCGAACAAGACGCTCGCCGCCCAGCTCTGCGCCGAGTTCCGGCGGCTGCTGCCGCACAACGCCGTCGAGTACTTCGTCAGCTACTACGACTACTACCAGCCGGAGGCTTACATCGCGCGCACCGACACGTACATCGAGAAGGACTCCAGCCGCAACGAAGAGATAGACCGCATGCGGCATTCGACGACGTCGGCGCTGCTCACACGACGCGACGTCCTGGTGGTCGCGAGCGTCAGCTGCATCTACGGCATCGGCTCGGTCGAGGACTACATGGGCGAGTCACTGAAGATTTCGAAAGGGGAGTCGATCCGCCGAGAAGTGTTCCTGCGCAAGCTCACGGAGATGCTCTACGAGCGCAACGACTACGACCTCGCGCGCCTCCGTTTTCGAGTGCGCGGTGACGTGGTCGACCTGGTGCCCGCCAACGAGGAGAAGGTGTATCGAGTCGAGTTCTTCGGTGACGAGATCGAGCGCATCCAGGAGCTGGACTCGACGACAGGGGAGATCCTCGGAACGCGCGAAACGTTCACCGTTTTCCCCGCGTCGCACTACGTCACTCCGGCCGACAAGCTGCGGCTGGCGCTGAGCGACATCGAGGCTGAGCTCGAGGAGCGCTGCAAGTGGTTCGAGGACCACGGGCGGCTGCTCGAGGCGCAGCGCTTGAGGCAGCGCACCAACTTCGACCTCGAGATGCTGCGCGAGACAGGCACGTGCGCGGGCATCGAAAACTATTCGCGGCACCTCACGCGCCGGCAGCCGGGCGAAGCACCCTACACGCTGATGGACTTTCTCCCCGACGACACGCTGATCTTTGTCGACGAGTCGCATGTGGCGGTCCCGCAGATCGGCGGGATGCTCGGCGGCGACCGGTCGCGCAAGGCCGCGCTGGTCGAGTACGGGTTCCGACTACCGAGCGCCTTCGACAACCGGCCCCTGAGCTTCGAGGAGTGGGAGGAACGAGCCAGCAACGTGGTCTACGTCTCGGCCACGCCGGGCGAGTACGAGATGCGTCGCTCGCAGCGGACGGTGGAGATGGTGGTGCGGCCGACAGGGCTGGTCGATCCGACCGTCGAGGTGAGGCCGACCGAAGGACAGATCGACGACCTGCTGGCCGAGGTCAAGAAGCGCGCCGAGCTGGGGCATCGCTCGCTGGTGACAACCCTCACCAAGCGATTCGCGGAGGACCTGGCGGATTACCTCCGCGAGTACGGCGTCAAGGTTCGCTACCTGCACTCGGAGCTCGACGCGCTGGAGCGCATCGAGGTCCTGCGCGACCTGCGCACTGGCGCAGTCGACGTGGTCGTCGGCATCAACCTGCTGCGCGAGGGGCTCGACTTACCGGAGGTCGCGTTCATCGGCATCCTCGACGCCGACAAGGAGGGGTACCTCCGCGCCTACCGGTCGTTCATCCAGATCATCGGCCGCGCAGCCCGCAACGTGGAGGGCCACGTCGTCATGTACGCCGACCAGATAACCGACTCGATGCGCGCGGCGCTCGACGAGACCGACCGCAGACGGTCGCGGCAGACCGCATACAACGCGGAGCGCGGCATCACGCCGGAGAGCGTGAAGAAGGCGATCTATGCGCTGGAGATCAACGAGAAGGACCTCCAGGCCGACGCCGTGGAACTGATGGTCGGCGCCGGCGTGCCGCGAGAGGACATCCTCGCCATCGTGCGCGACCTCGAGAAGGAGATGCGGCGGCTGTCCAAAGAGCTGCAGTTCGAGGACGCCGCGAGGGTGCGCGATCGCATCATCCTGCTGCGCAAGCGGCTCTCCGGCGAGCAGACGGGAGGCGAGGATGACGAGGAGGTTTCGCTCGCCATCGCGGCGGCCCCCAAACAGAGGACGACGGTTCGTAACTGGCGGAGGACACGCCGGGGCCCTTGACGGTCCAGAACGAGAAGAGAGCCGCAGCGCTGCTGACCGTCGAGCCCGCCGGATGGATGCAGACAATCGGCGCCCGCATCACGGAGTCGGAGCCAGGCCGCGTGGTCCTCGAGCTGGAAGCCGGACCGGAGCACCGGCATGGCGGCGGAGTCGTGCAGGGCGGGGTGATCACGCAGATCGCCGACGCGGCCATGGGCATGTCGCTTGCGACGCTGCAGGAAGACGGCGTGTGGAACACCACCATCGAGCTGAAGATCAACTTCCTGCGGCCGGTGCGTGAAGGTCGCCTCCGCGCGATCGGTCGGGTTGTCGAGATCAAGCAGTCCCTGATGTTCAGCGAGGCCGACGTGGTCGACGACCGCGGCCGGCTGGTCGCCCGCGCGTCGTCGACGAACATGGCCGTGCCCGAGGGACAGGGCCGTGAGTGACATCACCAAGCTGTCCCCGTCCCGGGCCTGGCAGTGGCTCGGCCTGACCCTGGTGGAAAGTGGCGAGGGTTTCGCCTCCGTCGAGATGACCGCCACGGAAGACATGGCGAATCACTCCGGATTCGTGCACGGTGGGATGATCAGCACGCTGGCGGACTCCGCGATGGGCCGCTCGCTGCGGACCCTCGAGCCAGGTGTCGCGCGCGCCATGAGCTTCGACCTGAAGCTGAGCTTCATCAACGCTGCCAGGATCGGAGAGACGCTGCGGGCCACCGGCCGTGTCGTCCACGCGGGGCGGCGGACGATGGTGGCGGAGTGCCGGGTCGAGGGCAGGGGCGGGCGCCTGATCGCCACCGCCAGCGCCACGTTTGCGGTCACGAGAGAAAAGGAATAGCTACCACTTCGAATGCCGACTGACCAGATCACCATTCGCGGAGCGCGCGAGCACAACCTGAAAAACGTGACCCTGTCGATCCCGCGGGATCGGCTGGTCGTGTTCACGGGGCTTTCCGGCTCGGGCAAGTCGTCGCTCGCCTTCGACACGATCTACGCGGAGGGCCAGCGTCGCTACGTCGAGTCGCTTTCCGCCTACGCGCGGCAGTTCCTGGGTCAGATGGAGAAGCCGGATGTCGACGTCATCGAGGGACTGTCCCCGGCGATCTCGATCGACCAGAAGGGCACTTCGAAGAACCCGCGATCGACGGTCGGCACCGTCACAGAGGTCTACGACTACCTGCGCTTGCTGTACGCGCGCATCGGACATCCGCACTGCCCCAACGGACACGAGGTGCGGAGGCAGACGGTCGACCAGATGGCGGACCAGGTGGAGAAGCTGCCGAAGGGCACACGGATCATGGTCCTCGGTCCTGTCGTCAAGGGCCGCAAGGGCGAGTACCGCTCGCTCATCGACGATGTCCGCAAGTCGGGTTTCGTGAGGGTACGGGTCGACGGGAGCCTGTACGAGATCGGCGAGAAGATCCCGATGGACAAGAACAAGAAGCACGATGTCGATGTAGTCGTCGACCGTATCGTCATCGGGCCGGAGCAGCGGACGAGGCTGGTCGATTCGCTCGAGACGGCGACAAGGCTGGGCAACGGCTCGGTGATAATCGCGCCGGTCGACGGTGGGGCGGACATGCCCATGTCGCAGGACTTCATGTGCCCGATCGACGGGATCAGCGTGCCCGAGCCCGAGCCCCGTAACTTCTCCTTCAACAGCCCGCACGGCGCATGCCCCACCTGCACCGGCATCGGCTCCCAGCTGGTGGTCGACGGCGATCTCGTGGTTCCGGATCCGTCGCTGTCATTGCGGGAAGGCGCTATTGCTGCCTGGAGCCGTTCCCAGTTCTTCTACCCCGAGCTGCTCGAGACGGTGAGCAAGTACTTCGGAATCGACATGGACAGGCCGTGGTCGAAGCTGACGAAGCAGCAGCAGAAAGTGCTCCTCGAGGGCACCGGCGAGAAGAAGATCAGGTTCGGCTACAAGAATCAGTACGGGCACGAGCGCTGGTACGAGGCGCCGTTCGAAGGCGTGGTCGCCAACCTGCAGCGCCGGTACGAAGAGACGCAGTCGGAGTACCTCAAGCAGGAGCTCGAGCGCTACATGTCCGACAAGCCGTGCCCAGCCTGCAAAGGCCGGCGGCTGAAGCCGGAGTCGCTGGCCGTCACGATCGCGGATCGAAACATCGCCGACGTCTGCATGCTCTCAGTGAACGCCGCCATCGACTTTTTCACGAGCCTCGGCGGCACCGAGCGGGAGCAGATAATCGCGCGCGGCATCCTCAAGGAGATCCGCGAGCGGCTGCAGTTCATGATCGACGTCGGACTCGAGTACCTCACCGTCGATCGCGCGGCCAACACGCTGTCGGGCGGCGAGTCGCAGCGCATCCGGCTCGCGACGCAGATCGGTTCCAAGCTGATGGGCGTCCTCTACATCCTCGACGAACCGTCGATCGGCCTGCACCAGCGCGACAACCGGCGCCTGATCAACACCCTCATTCGCCTGCGCGATCTCGGCAACACGCTGATCGTCGTCGAGCACGATGAGGAGACCATCCGGTCCGCCGACTACATGGTCGATATCGGCCCGGCAGCGGGCGAGCACGGTGGCGAGATCGTGGCCGCCGGCACGGTCGATGAAGTGCTGCGGAACCCAAACTCGCTGACCGCGGCCTACCTGCGCGGCGACAAGGAGATCCCACTTCCGCGCAAGCGCCGCGCCGGCAACGGCAAGAAGCTGACGATCAAGGGCGCGAAGGCGAACAACCTGAAGAACATCGACGTCTCGCTTCCGCTCGGCACCTTCGTCGCGGTGTCAGGGGTAAGCGGCTCGGGCAAGTCGTCGCTCATCACCGACATCCTGAGCCGCAAGGTCGCGCAGCACTTCTACAAGGCGAAGGACAAGCCGGGCCCGCATCGCGCCGTCGAGGGCCTGGACCACCTCGACAAAGCCATCGACATCGACCAGTCGCCGATCGGCCGCACTCCGAGGTCGAACCCGGCGACCTACACAGGCATGTTCACGTACATGCGCGAGCTGTTCGCGAGCCTGCCCGAGGCGAAGATGCGCGGGTATGGACCTGGCCGGTTCAGCTTCAACGTTCGCGGCGGGCGCTGCGAGGCGTGCCAGGGAGACGGGATCATCCAGATCGAGATGCACTTCCTGCCGGACGTGTATGTGCCGTGCGAGGTGTGCCACGGCACCCGCTACTCGCGCGAGGTGCAGGAGGTGAAGTTCCGCGGCCACTCCATCTCGGACGTGCTCGAGCTGACCGTCGACGAGGCGCTCGAGGTGTTCGAGAACGTGCCGCGCATCAGGGTCAAGCTGCGCACCCTGCACGATGTGGGCCTCGGTTACATCAGGCTGGGCCAGCCGGCGACGCAGCTTTCTGGCGGTGAGGCGCAGAGGGTGAAGCTCTCCGCGGAGCTGTCGCGGCGCGACACGGGGCGGACGCTTTACCTGCTCGATGAGCCGACAACGGGTCTTCACTACGCCGACGTCGAGCGGCTGCTGCAGGTGCTGCACCGGCTCGTGGACCACGGCAACACGGTTGTCGTCATCGAGCACAACCTGGACGTGCTGAAGACTGCCGACTGGCTCATCGACCTCGGACCCGAGGGCGGCGAGAGGGGCGGCTACGTGATCGCGATTGGAACGCCCGAAGAGCTCTCGGCCAACCCGAGCTCTTCGACCGGCCAGTTTCTGAAGAACGTGCTGGCCCGCTCCAGAAAGAAGGCGGCGCGCGGCGCCGGCTCCAACGGCTCGCTGCGCGCCAAGCGCGCGGCGCGTCCGGCGGCTCGTTCTCGCGTTGCCGTCGGTTAACAGCTGAGCCAGGCGTCGGTGGCGAAACGAGGCTACGGCGCTTTGCTGCGCGTGCCAGGTTTCGCGCGGCTATATGTGAGCCTGCTCCTGGGGCGAATGGGTGGCGCGATGCTTGGCATCACGCTCATCCTTTTCGTGCTGGCGCGCTATCACTCGCCCCAGCTCGCAGGGTTCACTGCGTTCCTCGCCATCTTTCCTGGGCTGATCGTTTCGCCGATCGCCGGCGCGCTGCTGGACAGGCGCGGGCGTGTGCGTTTCATCACGCTCGACTACACGGTCGCGACGGCGTCGGTGCTGCTGATCGCAGGGCTGGCGGCGCGGAACACGCTTCCTGTGCCGCTGCTGCTCGCGATCGTTGGCGTGTCCTCCCTAACGAACCCGCTAAGCAACACGGGATTGCGCTCGCTGTTTCCGATAGTGGCCCCGCGCGAGCTGTGGGAGCGCGCCAACGCCCTCGACAGCTCGGGATATCTCGTCTCCTCGTTGGTGGGTGCGCCGCTGGCGGGCGCCCTGATCAGCTGGGTCGGCCCGGAATGGACGCTGGCCTTCACGGCGGCGCTCTTCGCGATCTCGGCGCTGGCGATCTTCGGGCTGCACGATCCAAGCCAGAAGAGCGACACCGGTCGCTCGATCCTTGGTGACGCCTGGAGTGGCCTCGTTTATGTGGCCCGGAACGCGAGCCTGCGCGGGGTGGCGCTGACGCTCAGCACATTCAACCTCGGCTTTGGGATCCTCGAGATCGCGATCCCGGTGCTCGTGCTCGTCCGGCTCCACCAGGGACCTGCAGCCGTCGGCCTGTCGTGGGGACTCCTCGGCGTGGGCGGCCTGGCCGCCACCCTGGTTTCCGGACGGATCAAGACCGAGGGTCGCGAGAGGCAGCTGATACTAGGCTCGATCGTCGTCCAGGCAGTCGCGCTCGTTGCTCTGCCCTTCGCGCAGTCCTTCTGGGTCGTCGCCGCCGTGATGGTGGTGTCGGGGATGGCCAGCGGACCGTTCGACATCGGCATGTTCACGCTGCGTCAGCGACGCACCGACCCGGCGTGGTTCGGTCGCGCCTTCGCGGTGTCGATGTCGCTCAACTACATCGGCACACCAATCGGGTCGGCGCTCGCCGGTGCTCTCATCGGAGTGTCCCTCAACGTGGCGCTGTGGGCGGCTGTGGCCTTCTGCGTCATCGCAGGCGTGTTCCCGCTATTGACGATCCCGTCCGGCGAGGACGAATCCGAGCCGGCTAAAACCCGAGCAGGCCGCTCGACACCAGGCTGACGAGTCCGGCGACCACGTTCAGCGCCACGCCGATGCCGCCGCCGATGACGGCGCCTCGCATCATTGCGCGGACGCCGTAAATCAGCCCGAAGATCGGCAGGACGTAGAAATAGAAGGCGGATCCGCCGCCCGAGACGATGCTGAAAACGACGGGGACCAGGATCCCGATGACGCCGACGATGATCGAGCTGCGCGCGACGACGATCTGCGCCCCGATGCCGAGGCCGGCGCCGGCCGCCACCTGCATCCCTGGAGGCATCTGCTGCTGGTATCCCTGTGGAGGCGGGGCGTAGCCGGGCGGAGCGGGCGGCGGCGCGTACCCGGGCGGCGGTGGAGGGGGCATCGAAGGGGGCGGTGGGGGCAGCGGGCTCGGCGGTTGGTCTGACATGCGGCCCATCCTAATGTGCAGTCCTTGAAATCGAGCGGCGAACTAACCTAGGCGCGATGGCAAGGCTGGTGACTGGGGGCACGGGCTTCATCGGCCGGCACCTGCTGGCCGCGCTCGCGAAACGCCACGGCGAGACTTACGTGCTCGTCCGTCGAGCGTCGCGCCCGGTGCTGGAGGCCTACATCAAGGACATCGGCGCGCGTTCGTTGAACCCGGTCGAGGGCGACATCACGCAGCCGATGCTCGGCCTCGCCGACCAGGACCTTGCGCGGCTGAAGGGCGCCGAGATCTTCCACCTCGCCGCCGTCTACGACCTCGAGGCTTCGGCCGAGGCGGACGAGCGCGCCAATGTCGAAGGCACTCGCAACGTGGTCGAGCTGGCGCGAAGCCTCGGCGCGCGGATTCATCACATGAGCTCGATCGCCGTCGCGGGCGGCAAATGGAAGGGCAAGTTCACCGAGGACATGTTTGCCGAGGGCCAGAAGCTCGACCACCCCTACTACCGCACCAAGTACGAAGCCGAGCGCCTGGTGCGCGAGTCAGCTGTCAGGCACCGCATCTACAGGCCCGGCCTCGTGATCGGGTCGTCCGCCACCGGCGAGGCCGCCCGCGCCGACGGCCCCTACTACGCCTTCAAGCTCATCCAGCGGCTGCGCCAGGCGCTGCCTTCGTGGATACCGCTCATCGGCTTCGAGGGCGGCCAGCTCAACATCGTGCCCGTCGACTTCGTGGCGCGGGCCATGGACGCCATCGCCCACAGGCCGGACCTCGACGGGCAGACCTTCCACCTGACCGACCCAAACGCGCGGAGCTTCGGCGATGTCACCAATGAGTTCTGCCGCGCCGCGCACGCGCCCCAGTTCACGTTGCGGGTCGACAGCCGGGCCGCCGCCATGTTGCCGAAGGAAGCGCAGGACATGCTGCAGCACTGGCGTGTCGCACAGACGCTCAAGCGCCGGCTGCTCGAGGGCGTGCGCATCCCGGAAGCCGCAATGCAGTACGTGCTGAGCCGGGCGAGGTTCACATCGGAAAACGCTCAGGCGGCCCTCGCCGGCACAGGTGTCGAGTGTCCGCCGCTGCACACCTATGCATGGAAGATCTGGGACTACTGGGAGCGTCACCTCGATCCCGAGGCGCTGACCGAACGCAACCTTCGAGCGGTGCTCGAAGACCGCGTGGTCGTCGTGACCGGCGCCTCGAGCGGGATCGGCCGCGCGACCGCTTCGCTCGTGGCGCGACACGGCGCTCGCGTGGTGCTTGTATCGCGCACCAAGGAAAAGCTCGACGAGCTCGAGCGAGAGATCGAATCCGCCGGCGGCGAGGCGTTCGTGCGCCCGACCGACCTGTCCGACACCGACGCCTGCGAGCGAATGATCCGCGACGTTCTGGCCGAGCACGGGCGCGTGGACATTCTGGTGAACAACGCAGGACGATCGATCCGCCGCTCGGTCGAGGCCTCATACGATCGCTTCCACGACTTCCAGCGCACGATGCAGCTGAACTATTTCGGGCCGGTGAAGCTCATCCTGGCCGTGCTTCCCGGAATGAGGGAGCGCCGCCGCGGCCACATCATCAACATCTCGAGCATCGGCACGCAGGCGTTTCCGCCGCGGTTCAGCGCCTACGTCGCGTCCAAGTCCGCCCTGGCGGCGTTCAGCCGCTGCATCGGTCCAGAGGTGGTCGATGACGGCGTCGCCATCACGAACATCCACATGCCGCTGGTGCGCACGCCGATGATCGCCCCGACCGGGATCTACAAGAACTTTCCGACCAGCTCACCCGAGGAAGCGGCAGAGCTGGTCGCCTCGGCGATTCTCACGCGCACACCAGAGGTCTCGACGCGGCTGGGCAAGCTGGGCGAAACGGTGAACACCGTGGCGCCCGGTCTATTGCAGTTCGTCATGACTGGGGCGTACCACGTGTTCCCGGAGACTGCGGGGAAGGACGGCGAGCGGTCGAAGCCGGCCGACGACGAGATCACCGTTGAAGCCGCCGCGATGGCGTACTTGATGAAGGGGATCCACTTCTAGCGGGCCGACAGCCGGCTGTTGCTAGCCCGACGAGTGCGCGGCGATCCCGAAAAGCGCGATCCCGAAAACGAAGATCAGGATGATCAACACGATCACGACCATCGCGATCAGGGCCATGTGCACGATCCCGATGATCATGCCCGCCGTAGCCATGCCCATCCCCTGCTCGCCCGTCTGCTT
>DASYXY010000014.1:0-201088 GCA_035934385.1 Candidatus Dormiibacterota bacterium | reverse complement strand
GGATGGGCGGCACCGACAGTCAGGAAGTCGTGCACCTTGCGGATGCCGGCGGTCAGGGACGCCGGCGCGATCAGCCAGCCGATCCGCCAGCCGGTGATCGAGTAGGTCTTGCTGGCGCCGCTGATCGTGATCGTGCGCTCGGCCATTCCTGGCAGCGTTGCGATGCTGACGTGCTCACCCGCATAGACGAGGTGCTCGTAGATCTCGTCGGTGATGGCGATCGCGTCGTGCTCGATACACAACCGAGCGATCAGCTCGAGCTCCGCGCGCGTGTACACCTTGCCGGTCGGGTTGTGCGGCGTGTTGACGACGATGGCGCGCGTCCTGGCGTTGAACGCCGCGCGCAGCTCCGCCTCGTCAAACGACCAATCGGGAGGGTGCAGCGCGACAAAACGCGGGACGGCGCCACTGATCACGCAGTCGGGTCCGTAGTTCTCATAGAAGGGCTCGAAGACGATCACCTCGTCGCCGGGGTCGACCGCAGCGAGCATCGCCGCGATCATCGCCTCGGTTGCGCCGTTCGAAACCGTCACCTCTTTGCCCGCGTCGACCTCCCGTCCCCACGCGGCCGATTGCTTGCGCGCGACCGCCTCCCGCAGCGCCGCCGCGCCCCACGTGGTCGCGTACTGGTTGTGACCGTCGCGCAGGGCTTGCACCGCCGCCTCCACGATTCGAGGGTCGGTGTCGAAGTCAGGGAATCCCTGCGCGAAGTTGATGGCGCGCTCGGGTCCGTTCAGCTCGAGGTTCTGCCGCGTCATCTCGCGGATGACCGACTCGGCGAAGCTCTCGGCCTTCAGCGACAGCCGAGCCGCAGGCTCCTCAGTGCCCAGGATCCGCACGCTCCAGGTGGATGTCGGTGCTCGAGCACGAGAAACAGCGCTCCGGGCGCTCTAGCCCACGCTCCCAGCGCCCGCAGACGTTGCATGTCCAACGGGTCTTGGCGAAGAAGTCCAGCACGTCGGAGCGGCTCAACAGGCCGACCATCTTGCCCCGCTTGATGACAGGCACCCGCCGGATGCGCTCGCCGGCCAGCAGGCGCGCGGCCTCATCGATCCCGGTCTCCTCGGTGACGGAAATCACGTGCGGGCTCATGATGTCGCGCGCGAACTTTCCTTTCTTCGAGAAAACGTCTACCTCAGACACGATTCCGACCACGAGGCCATCGCCGGCCACCACGGGCGCACCTGTGATTCGCTTGCTCGAGAGCGTCTGCGCGATCTCTTCGACCGGGGTGTCTTCCTTGAAGGTGATGACGTTGCGGGTCATCACCTCTTTGACCGGGATCATGAGTGTTCGAGCAGTTTAGCCACCGTTCCGAAGTTGGCGTTGCCGCCGCTGATGATGAGCCCAATCCTGCCCGAGGGCAGCTTGCCGGCGAGGTAGGCCGCGAGGGGCAGGCAGCCGGTCGGCTCGAGCGCAAGCCTCAGACGCGTCCAGGCGACGCGGACCGCTTCGGCGATCTCCTCCTCGCTGACAGTCACGATGGCGTGGACTAGCCGGTTGGCGAACATCACCTCGAAATTGCGCCGCCCGATGGCGGTGGTCCGCACGCCGTCGGCAAGCGTCTGGGGTGATGTGGCGAGCGACTGGATGGCGCCGGACTTCCATGTGCGGTACGCGTCGTCGGCCTGCTCCGGTTCGACGCCGATGACCTTCATCGAGGGGCTGTGTGCGCGGCCGGAGATCGCCGTTCCCGACAGCAAGCCACCGCCCCCGACCGGCGAGGCCAGCACCTCGAGGTCCGGAGCATCGGCGAGAAGCTCCATGGCCGCCGATCCCTGGCCGTGGATGACGTCCCAGTCGTCGAACGGATGGACGAGCGTGAACTGCTTTTCGGCCATGACCTCGAGTAAACGCGCTTCGCGGTTGGCGAAGGTGATGCCTTCCTGGACTACTTCCGCCCCAAGCGCCCGAGTGGCGGCCACCTTTGCCGGGTTGGCGTCCTCCGGAATCAAGATAAGCGCGGGGATTCCGACGGTCCGCGCCGCCAGCGCCACCGCCTGAGCATGGTTGCCCGAGCTCACCGCGATCACGCCCTTCGGCCGCCCGCGAGCCATCAGCGAAAGCACGGCGTTGAAGGCCCCACGTGGCTTGAACGACCCCGTGACCTGGAAGCACTCGGCTTTCAGACGCAGGCTGGGATCGAGGTCGGTGGTGAGAGCCGGCGTTCGCCGGACATGCGCGCGGATGCGCTCGGCCGCCGCTCGCACCTGGGCGTAGTGCTCGGCGACGAAATCGCTCAAACGGCAGCCTTTTCCTTCTCGCTCACGACATGCCGCGCGGCGGCGCGGCGGCGCGTGTTGGTAAGCACGATGCCCACGAGGATGACGATCATGCCGGCGATGATCGCCAGGCTGAGCGATTCATGCAGAAGAACGACGCCCCAGAACACCGCCGTGATCGGAACGATGAATGTGACGCCGGTTGCCCGCACGGGGCCGAGAGTGTTCAGCGTGTAGTAATAGAGCAGATAGGCGACGCCGCTTCCCGCGGCGCCGAGCGCGAGCACCGCGCCCATCGACAGCAGCGCGAGGTGGACGCGAGGCAGCGATGGCGCCGCCAGTGGGAGCGCGATGAGCGACGAAGCGACCAGCTGCCCGAGGCTCTGCTGGAAGATGTCCATCCCCCGCATCCTGGCCCTCTGGTACAGGGCGCTGACCGCGTAGGACATCGAGGCGACCACGACCGCGAGAGCACCGAGCACGTTGCCCGACAGCCCGTGCGTGGAGATGTCGGGTATGACCAGAATGACCACGCCCGCGATGCCGAGCAGAACGCCCGCGTAGTTCATGACGCTCGGACGCTCGAGGGGAATCACCCAGTAGATGAAAAGCGCCGTCCAGAACGGGGTCGTGGCGTTGAGGATGCTGGCGAGCCCGCTCGAGATGGTCTGCTCGCCCCACGCGATCGCGATCCAGGGGATGACCGCGTTCGTGGTGCCCATGATGACGAAATGCACGATCCGCTCACGCACCTTGCCGCCGGTCAGCGATCTGCCCGACAGCCACATGATCGCCGCGAGAGTGAGCGCCCCTGACGCCGACCGCACGAACACGAGCACCGGAGGGCTCATGTCCTGCACGCCGAGCTTGAAGAAGAGGAACGACGCCCCCCAGATCAGTCCGAGGCCGACGAACGCCAGGTAGGGCAGAGCGCCTTGCCGGCGGCTAGACACGTGTCGGCCAGTCGTCGGACGAAAGCACCAGCGTCACCGGGCCGTCGTTCTCGATGCCGACCCTCATGACTGCACCAAAACTCCCGGTCTGGGTCTGTATTCCACGTTCGCGAAATCGCGAGACGAACGTCTCGTAAAGCTCTTCGGCACGTTTGGGATCGCCGGCGCCGAGCAGACTCGGCCGGCGGCCGCGGCTCATGTCGGCAAAGAGGGTGAACTGGGACACGACCAGCGCCTCACCCTTCACGTCGGCCAGGCTCAGGTTCATGCGGCCGGCTTCATCCGCGAAGACACGCAGGTCGATGAGCTTGTCCGCCATCCGCCGCACGATCGTCTCGTCGTCATCAGGCCCAGCACCCACCAACAACACCAGACCATGGCCGATGGTTGCAACCTTCTGCGCGCCGGCCTCGTCCCAGCTCACCGAGCCCGAGGCCGCGCGCTGCGCGACGACCCTCAAAGCGCCGCTAGTTGACCTTGGGGCCGAAATGCGGCTCCGCCCTGATCAGAGAGTCGATGTAGCGGAAGCGTTCGTATCGATGCTGCAGCAGTTGCTCGGTTTGCATCTCGAGCAGCGGCTGCATGTGGCGGTGGAGCGCCGCGTCCAGCGCCACCGCGGCGGCGTCGTGGTCGGCTCGCGCGCTGCCCTCGGGCTCTCGCACAACCTCCTCGACCACGCCCATCGCAAGGATCTCGCGCGAAGTGAGCTGCAGTTGCTCGGCCGCCTCGACCTTGCGCGTGTTGTCGCGCCAGACGATCGAAGCGGCGGCTTCGGGGGACGCCACCGAGTAGATCGAGAACTCCAGCATGATCACGCGGTCGGCCACGCCCATCCCGAGAGCGCCGCCGCTGCCGCCTTCGCCGATCACCGCGGCGACGATCGGGACCGGGATCCGGAACCATTCCATGATCGCGCTCGCGATGGCCGATGCGATTCCGCGTTCCTCAGCGCCTGCACCTGGATACGCGCCCGGCGTGTCGATGAGCGAGACGATCGGGAACCCGAACTTGGCCGCCTGGTGCGCCAGCCGGATCGCCTTGCGGTAGCCCTCGGGGTGCATCATCCCCCAGTTCCGCGCCACCCTCTCCTTCAGCGAGCGTCCCTTCTGGTGGCCGAGGAACATCGTCGTCCGCCCATGCCACCGCCCGACTCCTCCGACCAACGCGGGATCATCGGCCGACAGCCGGTCTCCATGCAGCTCGACGAAGTCGGGCGCAAGGCGCTTGATGTAGTCGAGCGAGTAAGGGCGGTCCGGATGGCGCGCCAGCTCGACGACCTCCCAGACGCTCATGCGTACAGCTCCAGGAGATGCGCGAGCAGCGGGCGCAGCTCGGTCCGCGGCGCCACGAGGTCGACCTGACCATGCGACAGCTGGAAGTCGGCGCTCTGGAAACCCGGCGGAAGGTCGGCGTACGTGGCCTGCTTGATCACGCGCGGGCCGGTGAAGCCGATCGCGGCGCCAGGCTCGGCGATGTTGATGTCGGCCAGCAACGCCAGCGATGCCGCGGTGCCCCCAAACGTCGGATCCGTCAGCACCGAGAAGTAGGGCACGCGCGCCCTGTGCAGCGCGCCCACGACGGCGTTGACCTTGGCCATCTGCATGAGCGCGAGCACGCCCTCCTGCATGCGCGCGCCGCCGGACGCGCACACGAGCACGTACGGCACGCTTGAGGAAGCTGCCTGCTCCATGCCGCGCGCAAGGCGCTCGCCCGCGACGATCGACAGCGTGCCGCCGACGAAACCGAAGTCGAATGCGGCCAGCCAGATCGGCGTGCCGTTGAGCGTGCAGGGGCCCGTGCGGACCGACTCGTTGATGCCCTCGGACAGCAGCTCGTCGACGACCTCTTCGTAGCGCTTCGGCACCGTCCAGGTCAGCAGGTCGTGGGACCTTATGCCGGACCACCTCTCTTCGAAGCTGCCCTCGTCAGCGATGATCGGGATCCACACGTCGGCGCCGAGGCGGAAGTGGTGGCCGCAGTCGCACACATAGTTCTGCGCGCGAAGCCTTTCGCGGACGAGGCCGACGCCGCAACCAGGGCAGTTGCTGGGCAGAAGGATTTCAGGCAGCTTGCCGCCCGCAATGGGAACGCCGGCGCTCTGCCGATCAACCACCGCCATGACTACAGGGAAAGTCCTCCATCCACCGCCAGCACCTGGCCCGTGATGAATCCTGCGCTTTGGGAGCACAGGAACGCGACCGCGGCCGCGACCTCCTCGGCAGTGCCCTCACGCTTGATCGGCGTGAGCTTGACCATCTCGCCGACCATCTCGTCGGTCAGCGCGCCGGACGTGAGCTCCGTGCGCACGTAGCCCGGCGCCACCGCGTTGCACGTGATGTTGCGCGAGCCGTACTCACGCGCGATCGATTTCGTGAACCCGATGAGGCCCGCCTTGGCCGCGGCGTAGTTGGACTGGCCTGCGTTACCCGTGATCCCGACGATGGAAGAGATGTTCACGATGCGTCCCCACCGCGCACGCATCATGCCGGACATGATGGCCGCCCGCGTGGTGGCGAACACGGACATGAGGTCGGTGCGGATCAGCTCCTCCCAATCGGGCGGCGACATCTGGATCAGCAGCTTGTCGCGCACGGCGCCGGCGTTGTTGACGAGCACGTCCACGCGCCCGATCGCCTTGATCATCGCCTCGACCTGCGCCGGGTCGCCGACGTCCGCCTGGTGAATGACGGCACCCTCGAGCGACGCAGCCGTCTCCTCGGCAGCGGCTCGGTCCGACCGGTAGTTGACGACGACCTTCGCGCCCATGGCGGCCAGCGAGTGGCTGATGGCGCGCCCGATTCCCTTGCCGCCGCCGGTGACGAGAGCTGTCTTGCCCTCGAGGTCCCGATTCACCCGGCGCCTAGGCGGTCGCCGGGTCCGCGAACTCCACGAAGAGCTCGTCTGCGTTCCAGGTGTCGACGCCCGGGATGTGCTTGGCGGCCAGGCTGGCCAGCACGCGGCCGGGGCCGAGCTCGACCACCGTGCGCACCTCCATGGCCTTCATCGCCACCATCGTGCGAGCCCAGTCCACCTGGCGCAGCATCTGCTGCCGGAGCTCTTCCCGCAGCGCGGCGACGGTACGCATCGCCTCGCCCGAGGCGTTGGCAAGGACGGGAATCGACGGCGCCTTGAGCTGCAGCCGGTCGACCGCCTGGCGAAACGCCGCCGCCGCCTTCTCCATCAGCGGCGTGTGGGCAGGCAGCGGGATCGTGAGGATGAGCGCCCTGCGGGCGCCGGCCTCGAGCGCCAGGCGCTCGGCCTCCTCTACCGCCGGCAGCTGTCCCGAGAGCACGAACTGCACATCGGCGTTGCGGTTGGCCACCCAGAGCTTGCCTTTCTCGGAGGCCCGCTCGCGGATCGACTCGACCTTGGCCTCGTCGAGGCCGACGATCGCGATCATGCCGCCCGTGTGCTCGTCCGCGGCCTTGGCCATCACCCGGCCGCGCTCCTTGACGAGCAGCAGCGCCGTCTCCCAGGGGATGGCGCCGGCGGCTGCGAGCGCGGCGATCTCACCGAGGCTGTGGCCCGCGGTGACCTGCACGTTCTCGAGTCCGTAGCTCTCGCGCCACACCTCGTACGCGGCCCAGCACACAGTCATCACGCAGGGCTGGATCACCTCCGTGCGGTTGAGGTCTTCGACCGGACCGTCGAAGCAGAGCCTGCGCACCGGCATCTCGAGCACGACCTCCGCACGCTCGAACGCCCGCCGCGCCGCCGGGTAGCGATCGTACAGGCTCTTGCCCATTCCCGGCTTCTGGACGCCCTGGCCGGGAAACAGCAGCGCTATGGGTCCCTTCAGGCTGACCAAGTCATGCCCACTTGAGGAGCGTCGCGCCCCATGTCAGGCCCGACCCGAACCCGGCAAGCAGGACGTGATCGCCGCTGTGCACGCGGCCGTTGCGAATCGCGTCCTCGAGCGCGAGCGGGATGGACGCGCTCGACGTGTTGCCGTACTGGTCGATGTTGATCGCGACGCGGTCGAGCGGCAGGCCGATGCGCCGAGCCGCGGCGTCGATGATGCGGAAGTTAGCCTGGTGCGGCACCCACAGGTCGATCTCGTCCATCGAGATGCCTGCCGCGGCGGTCACCTCCAGCGCCTGGCGGATGAATATGTCCACCGCGAACTTGAAGACGTCGGGGCCCTGCATGTCGATGATCGGGTTCGGCTCCTTCGCCGCGTAGGCGCCCAGCTGGATGTTTCCGCACGTGACCTGCTCGTAACCCCGCCCATCGCTGCCGAGGCACCACGAGAGGAAGCCGGCTCCTTCGGGCGCCGGCGTGACCACCGCCGCGCCTGCGCCGTCGCCGAAGATCACCGCGGTGCCGCGGTTGGAGTAGTCGAGCATCCGCGAAAGGACCTCCGCCCCGATGACGAGCACTTTGTCCGCGCGCTCGCTCGCGATGTACGAGTCGGCGGTCGACAGCCCGTACATGAAGCTCGTGCACGCAGCCAGCAGGTCCCACGCCACCGCGCCCGGCGCGTTGAGCTCGTCCTGGATGCGGCAGGCGATGGACGGGAACGGACCGTCAGGCGACGACGTGCCCACCATGATCATGTCGAGATCGGTCGCCTTCAGTCCCGCGTTGTCGAGCGCGGACCGCGCGGCCTTCGTCGCCAGCTCGAGCGTGGTGGTGCCCGGCTCGGCGAAGTGCCTCGTGCGGATCCCGGTGCGCTCGGTGATCCATTTGTCGGATGTCTCCATCACCTTTTCCAGGTCGAAGTTCGTGACGACTTTGTCTGGCGCGTAAACGCCCATGCCGGCGATCGCGCTGCGCCGGCCCCTCGTCTTGAACGACCGGAGCGGAACCGCGTCCGAGCGTGGCTTGTAGGCGGTGGTGATGGCCATGGCGGCTAGGCCTCCAGCCGCTCGGCCGACTTCTCCTCCAGGTACTTCCAGAGGTCGGCGATCACCTTCATCTTCTCGAGCTCCGACTCCGGCAGCTCGACGTCGTACTTGTCCTCGACCGCGGCGATGAGCTCGACGAGGTCCAGCGAGTCGGCCGCGAGGTCGCGAGCGAAGCTCTTGTCCATCTGGACCTGGTCGACGTCGACGCCGAGGATCTCGGCGGCGAGCTCCTGCAGATCCTTGAAATCGAGTTGAATTGCCATTTCTCTCCTCACTCAGATGGCCTCTGCGGCCTTGATCACCAGCGTTGCGTTGTGGCCGCCGAACCCAAACGAGTTCGACATGGCCACCTTGATTTCCGCCTTGCGTGCCTTGTTTGGGACGTAGTCGAGGTCGCACTCGGGGTCCGGTGTGTCCAGGTTGATGGTCGGCGGGATCAGGCCGCGGTTCATCGTGAGGATGCAGGCCGCCGCCTCGATCGCTCCGGCAGCGCCAAGCAGGTGCCCGTGCACCGACTTGGTCGAGCTGACCGCGAGCCGGTACGCGTGGTCGCCGAACACGGACTTGATCGCCTTCGTCTCGGCAACGTCACCCAGCTTGGTCGAGGTGCCGTGCGCGTTGACGTAACCGACATCTTCAGGTTTCACGCCGCTGGTCTCGAGCGCGCGCTTCATCGCGCGGCTGGCGCCCTTGCCCTCCGGGTGCGGCGCGGTGAAGTGGTACATGTCGGCGCTGGCGCCGTAGCCCGCGATCTCGGCGATCAGCCTGGCGCCGCGCCGCTTCGCGTGCTCCATGTCCTCCAGCACGAGCATCACCGAGCCCTCGCCCATCACGAACCCGTCGCGATTCAGGTCGAACGGCCTGCAGGCTTTCTCGGGCTCGTCGTTCCGCTCGCTGGTGGCCTTGATCTGCGTGAAAGCCCCGATCGTCAGCGGCGTGATGGCCGCCTCTGCGCCACCCGCCAGCATTGCCACAGCGTCGCCGCGTTTGATGATCTCGGCGGCCTCGCCGATGCCGTGCGATCCAGAGGCACAGGCGCTGACGATGGCGTAGTTCGGTCCGCCTGCGTGCGTATGGATGGCCACCAGACCGGCCGCCATGTCCGCGATCATCATCGGCACGGTGAAGGGGCTGATCCTCTTCGGTCCGCGCTGCATCAGCGCGGTGTGGCTCTTCTCGATCTCCTCGAGGCCGCCGATGCCCGAGCTCACGATGACCCCAACGTCGTCGGGACCCATCTCCGCCGGATCCAGCTGCGCCTGGGCGAGAGCCTGCTTGGACGCGGCGAGTGCGAACTGGCAGTACCGGCCGACGTGGCGGGCCGTCTTGCGGTCCATGTAGTCCTCGGCGTTGAAGCCCTTGACCTCGGCCGCGATCTTGGTGTCGAAGCCGCTGATGTCGAACCGAGTGATCGGGCCGATGCCGGAAACGCCTTCGACCATGTTCGACCACACGGTTTCCTCGTCGTTGCCGATCGGCGTGATGAAGCCCATGCCGGTTACAGCCACGCGCCGGCCGTTGGAGTGATTCGTATTCATACTCAAGTCAGCTTACGGACCTCGCGGCCAGAAGACATCGGCTCGCTGTGAGAAAACCTGCACCGAACTTTGGACACGGAGTCCAACAAATGGGCTCTAGAGCAGCTTCCTCAGCCCAATCGCAAGCTGCAGCCGGAGCCGGGTCGCAGGTTCGTCGAGGTTCCTCCCTAGCAGCTCCCGCAGCCGTTCGAGGCGATACAGCACCGTGTGGCGGTGCAGCTTCAACTCCGCGGCAGAGTTCTTGACCGAGCCACTCGCGAGATGCGCCTCCAGCGTCTCCATCAGCTGCTCGCGATTGCGCGTGGCCGGATCGAGTAGCACGCCCAGGGTCTCGCGCACGAAGCGCTCGGCCAGGACAGGGTTCTGGGCCATGAGCAGGTAAGGAATGACCTCGTCGTGCCTGTGCACGACGCCGTCAGGGTGCAGCTTGCGGCCCACCTCCACCGCCTGCTGCGCCTCGAGATACGACCGCGACACGCCGCGCAGGCCAGAGTGGTAGCCGCCGACGCCGGCTCGGACATGGGCACGTGACTTGCCCGATCGGCTGATCGATTCGGCGTTGACCTGCATCACGAAGTCGGCGGCGCCGTCGACCGACTTCGCCGAGTCTGCCGGCCACAGGATGACGAGGGTGGTCGGGTCGGTCGTGTGCGAGATGACGCCGCGCGGCAGCTCGAGGGCGTTGACGACCTCCGCTAGGGAGTCGCCTCCGCGCGCGCCTTCGCGCGGGCCGATCATCAGCGTGCAGACGGTGGCGACGTAACCAACCGCGCCGAGCGGCATATTGAGCGCGAGCGCCTGCTTCTGGAGCTCGAGCTCCGAGTCAAAGTTGTCGCTGATCAGCGCGTGAAACAGGCGCGCGCGTGCGCGGGTGCCGCGCTGCATGTGCTGCTCGCGCGCGTGCAGGTAAGTCTTGGTGACCTCGGCGGCAACCTGGTCGAGCGCCGCGAAGACGTAGTTGGCAGTGATCATCAGCGCCTCGGGCGTGACCTCGGGGTGCCCGCGCCAGGCGCGCAGGATCGCATCCCATGCGACCCGCGCCGCGATGCGGTACGCGGCCAGGATCGGCTCGACCGACTGGCTGCTTCGCGCCTGCAGGATGCCGAGCTGGGCCACACGCCGCAGCTCCTCGGGCGCGGCCGGGCGAGCCTCGCGGGCGGTGGCCAGGAAGAGATCCAGGCCGGCTTCGCACGTCTTGGCGATCGCCTCCTGCTGCGGGGGCACACCGGTCGAATCGTCCCAGCGCACCACCGCCACCACGGCACGAGCCATGTGCCGGGCGAGGCCCGCCCGCCTCTGCTCTAGGTCGGCGATCAGGGAGTCGGGAAGCCGGGTGTTCGGCTTCTGGGGCGGCGCCTTCTTGGACGCGGTGGCCAATCGAGCCATGGGTCCGACTATACCGAGCCGGGGCGTGGTTAGGACGTCAGGTCGAATGCTGCTTGATGAAGGCCAGCATCCGTCTCCAGGCGTCGTCGCAAGCGTCCTTCCACTCCCCGTACGTCCGGTCGAAGAAGCTGTGCGGCGCTCCTTTGTAGACGTGCTGCTCGAACGGCACGCCCGCCTGCTCGAGCTTGTGCTTGAACTCGAGCGCCTGCTCCGGCGTGGTCGCTGCGTCGTTGCCCGCAACCATGACGAGTAGCGGCGCCTTCATCTTCGAGATGAACGGCTCGCTTCGCACTGGCCTGCCGTAGAAACCGATGCAGCCGTCGATATCGGCTTGCTCCGCAGATTGGTTCCAGGAGTTGGAACCGCCGAAGCAGAAGCCGACGGAGAAGACCGACTTCACTCCACCGCCATCCCGGGACTTCAGGTAGGCGATCGCCGCCGCCGTGTCGGCGGCGACTCCTTCGGACGTCGTCTGATGCACGTGTGGCATGTATTCGAAGCTGTCGCTCCGGTTTCCCATGCCGGCCGTGCGGCCGAAGTAATCGATGGCCACAGAGTCGACGCCCGCCTCGGCGAAACGTAGCGCCAGCTCCTTGTAGAAGTGGTGGAGCCCCCGCACATCGGGAAGGACGACCATGCCGGCGCCCGTCGGCTTCTCAGCCCGCGCGAAGTGCGCCGCAAAGCTGTTGCCGTCGGACGCTTTCAGCTCGAAATCGCCCTGGTCGGAAGCTGCACCGCTGATTGGTGGAAGGGGCGGCCGGGCATCGTCCGTGTAGCACATAAGTCGATTCTCCAATAGATTGGTTGTGCCATGAAGATCGAGAGTCCGTCTTTCACCCAGGACGACCTCGAGAGGTTCTTCGACGAGCAGCTCGATCGAGAGCGGCTGCATCTCGCGCGCAGGCTCGAGGAGGCGTCGGCGAGGCTGGCGGCCATCGCACCGCGGATCACTTCAAGCGCCGGCGGCGACCAGTGGAGCAACCACGAGGTGCTCGCCCACATCGCGGTGCTCTCGAAGTTCTACGGCGTGATGGTCCACAGGGTCACCAGCGGCCAGATGACCGAGGTCGACCTACTCGACGCGACCAAGCTGCGCGACGTCGCGGGGGAGCAGACGGCGGCACTCCCGACCGCGGACATCATCCGGTCCATAGCAACGGATCACGCGCGCACCATCAAGCTCCTCCGCGAGCTGGACGCGACCGCGCTGCGCAAAACGGCGCGGCTGCCGACGGGCGAAGAGGTGAGCGCCGAGTTCCTTGTGCGGTATCCGCTCGTCAACCATCTCGAGCAGCACGTCGAGCAGCTCGAGCGCGGCCTGGCCTAGCCCAGCTTCTGCATCTCGCTGCGGATCGAATCGGCCGCCTCGTCCATCATCTTCGGGTCGGGGTTCGGATCCTGGTTGCCGAAGTCGAGGTCGTGCATGCCTCGGATCGGCACCACGTGGATGTGCAGGTGCGGAACCTCCAGGCCGGCGATCATCACGCCGATCCTCGTTGGTTTGAAAGCCGCCATCTGGGCACGGCCGACACGCTGCGAGACCTTCGTCAGATGTGCCAGCAGCTGCGGATCGACGTCGAGCCAGTGGTCGACCTCGAGCCGCGAAACCACGAGCGTGTGGCCGGGTCGCAGCGGCCGGTTGGAGAGGAAGGCGACGCATTGTTCATCTTGCCAGACGAAGCGCGCGGGCAGCTCACCGTTGATGATGCGCGTGAAAACGGAGGCCACCGGCCAACACTAATCTTTACCTGTGCCCGCTGCGATCGAGCTCGTCGGCGCCACCAAGAGATACGGCAGCTTCGAGGCGCTCAAGGGTGTGTCGTTCGCGATCGAGAAGGGCTCGCTCGTGGCGATGCTCGGACCCAACGGCGCAGGCAAGACGACCTCGATCAGCCTCATGCTGGGCATGCGGCAACCAACAGCTGGGAAGGCCCTGATCTTCGGCGAGGACCCGCGCCGCATCGCGACTCGCAGGCGCTTCGGGGCCATGCTGCAGGAATCTGGAGTGCCGCAGCTCCTGAAGGTCAGCGAGCTGGTCGAGCTCTTCCGCAGCTACTACCCGAAGCCTTTGCCCGCCGACCAGGTCATCAAGCTCGTGGGCCTCGAGGAGAAGAGCGGAACGCTGGTGCGCGATCTCTCCGGCGGGCAGACGCAGCGCCTCTACTTCGCGCTCGCGATCTGCGGCGATCCCGAGATCCTGTTCCTCGATGAGCCGACGGTCGGGATGGACGTCGAGGGACGGCGAGGCTTCATCAACGCAATCCGCGATTTCTCAGCACGCGGCAAGACCGTTCTGCTGACGACCCACTATCTCGAGGAGGCGGACGAGCTGGCGGAGCGCGTGCTCGTCATCGACAAGGGCAAAGTCATCGCCGACGGCAGCCCGGCGGACATCAAATCGCGCGTCGCCGGCAGCAAGATCACTTTCACGACCTCGGACGGCCTTGATGCTGCCACGCTCAACGGGCTACCCGTGAGCGCCTCCGACGTCAGCGATCATCGGGTGACTCTCATGACCAACGACCCGCAGGCCGTGCTGCGCGAGCTGTTCCGGCGCAACGTCGACATGTCGAACCTCGAGGTGCGCGGCGCGGATCTCGAGGAAGCCTTCCTCAGCCTCACTGGAGGCGGCTGATGGCACGCGTCTTCCTGATGCAGGTCCGAGCCGAGATGATCAAGTTCTGGCGCGTGCCCGCGTTTGCATTTTTCAGCCTCGGGCTTCCGCTGATCATCTTCACTTTCTTCGGCCTGCAGCATGCGACGTCGCCGCTCTACACGGGCGCGGTGATCACAGTCGGCACGTACGTGATGGCGTCCATGGCCGCTTACACGGTGGGCAACGTCATGGTCTTCTCGTTCGGCATGGCGCTCGCGATCGAACGCGGACAGAAGCAGGACCTGCTGCTCCGCGCCAGCCCCCTTCCCCCGGCGATCTACCTGCTGGCCAAGGTGGTCAACGCCGCGGTATTCGCGCTGATCGCCCTCGTCGTCTTGTTCGTGTTCGCCCACTTCACTGCGAGCGTCAGCCTGGGGGCCGGCACCTGGGTGGCGCTGGCCGCACGACTGCTCCTGGGATCGATTCCTTTCATCGGGCTGGGCCTCGGCTTCGGTTATCTGGTCGGCCCGAACGCAGCGCCGGCCGTGATCAACTTCGTCTACCTGCCAGTCGCTTTCGCGTCGGGCATCTTCATCCCCGTCAATCAGCTGCCCGATTTCATCAGGGGCCTGGCGCCCTACCTGCCGCTCAACCCGTTCGTGGAGCTGGGGTGGAACGCGATTGGATACCCAACCGACCGCGCCGTGTCGACTGACGTGCTCTACCTGCTTGCTTATGCGGTCGGGTTCTTTGCGCTTGCGATGTGGGCGTATCGCCGCGACACCGCCGCCAAGTTCGCGTAGCAGCTAGCCGAAGAACCTCACCGGCAGCTCGGCGCCAAACGAGTCGCGATAGCGTCCAACGAACTCGTGCTTTGTGTACGCATGCTCGGCCGTGCCGACCTGCTCGATCGCGTACGTGGCCGCGAGCGATGCGACCCGACCTGAGGTCGCGACGTCCAGGCCTCGCAGCAGTCCCGCCACCAGGCCGGCGCGGTACGCGTCGCCTGCGCCGGTTGGATCCACCTCGCGTCGCGCCGGCGCCGGAGGGATCTCCTCGACGCCATCGGCGGTCGCGATGCGCGATCCAAGGCGTCCCAGCGTGGTCACCACCATCTCTGCGCACTCGAGCAGACGGCCGTCGTCGCAGCTCATCCGCTCCTTGATGAGCTCGATCTCGTAGTCATTGCCGATCAAGATCCACGCGCCCGACGCCGCGGAATCGAGGTCGCTCCCGCTCAGGTGCGGCAGCTGGTGCGCCGGATCGAACACAAATGGAACGCCGCGATCGCGGCACTCGCGCGAGAGTCGCATCATCGCGGCCGGATCGTTGGGACCGATCACCACCGCCTCCACGCCTGGCGAGGTGTCGTCGAGGCCGAGCATCGCGGCCCTGCGCATGGCGCCACCGTAGTAACCCGTGATCTGGTTGTCGTCCATGTCGGTGGTGGTGAAACCGGTGGCGGTGATCTCGCCGTCCATCAGGCGCAGGCCCGTGCAGTCGATACCTTTTGCCTCGAGCCACGCGCGGTACTCGGCCGCGTCGCTGCCCGCCGTCGCGAGCACCGCGGCCGGGTAGCCAAGCAGCGACAGGTTGTACGCGTAGTTGCCGGCAACGCCGCCGCGCCGCTTGTGCAGCTCGTCGACCAGGAAGCTCAGGTTGAGGATGTGCGTCTTATCGGGGAGGATGTGCTCCCGGAAGCGGCCCTTGAAATTCAGGATGTAGTCGTAGGCGATCGAGCCGGTGCAGACGACCATCGGCCGAACGGTAGCAACAAAAAAGGGCGGCCCGTCGGGCCGCCCTCTAATTGTTCGGGTGTGACTAGGCCGCGCGGCGGCGCGGGCGTCGGGTCGTCGCGGGCTTCGCAGCCGGCTTCGATGCGGGCGCGAGCTCGCTTGCGGCCTCAAACCGCGTGGCCACCCGGGCGACCGTCTTGAAGGAACGGTTGAACAGGCGCAGCGTGCGCTTCGCCACCTGGCCGACCGCGTCGTGCCGCTTCGCCTGGGACTTGATCTGGCGCAGGCCGCGCAGCACGACCTTCTCCGGCACCAGCTCGTCCGCCACCTTCGAGGCGGTCTGGCTGATCACCTTGAAGGCGTCCCTCGCGGGCTCGGTCGCGGCGTCGATCCCTGCGTTCACGCGGCGGTTGACCTTGCGAGCGGTCGGCGTCCCCTTGCGCTCCAGGCTCTTCACCTGCCGGCGGACCGATCCGATCGGGTTGCTCGCCAGCTCGGCCGCCGTTTCAGCGGCGCCGAAGGCGACCTCTTCCACCGTTTCCCTCATGTCCTTGATCTCCGTGCTCATCGATTCGTCTCCTTGAGTTTTTTCGTCTGTTTGACGCATTGCATCATAACGCAACGCGTCATGCCGTGTCAAGTGAGGCGGTTGATCAGTTCCTGGGCGAAGGCTCCGAAGACGTCGTAATGCGCCACTCGGCGGCGCTTCTCAGGCTGGATCCACTCGGGCCGCAGGCCGTACTTGCGGCCCCACTCCTCCAGCCTCGGCCGCAGTCCGATCACGTGAAGAAACGGCCGCTCGCGGCGCATCCCCCTGATGGTCGAGCCGTGGTAGTAGTCGAAATTGCGATGCACCGCGATCCCGCCGGCTTCGGCGAAAGCGATCGCCTCTCTGATCTGCCTCCGCTCGAAGTACCGCTCGGCAGGCGGCTCTGCGGTCAACGGCGGTCCTTGCAGATCGGGCGGTAGGCGCAAAGCACGCAAGGCCGCTCCGCGTGCTGCGGCCCAAGCGCGAAGTCACGAGCGGCGATCTTGCTCACTGCGGCCCCCACCCGTTCGTGCACCGCAGCGTCGTCGGGCGTGACGCTGATCGCCTCACCTCGCCGCATGTCGAACAGCACCAGGTCGGGAGACGTGCCGCCTAGCAGCAGGCCGCGGCCGGCGGCGACGCGATACAGCCGGAGCTGAAGCGAGTACGCATCGCGGAGCTTCTCATCCAGTGAGGTGTTGGTCTTGTAGTCGATAAGGATCGTGCGGCCGTCCAGCTCGCACACGCGGTCCACGAGTCCTCGGATCCGTGCCCCGGCGAGTCGCAAGTTGAACTCGAGCTCGACGCCAAGCGTCCGTGCGCGCGCCAGAGGATGCGCCGCGTAACGCTCCAGCATGGCGACGCCCGCCTCGGGTCCGGCATACAACGCGTGGAGGTCGGCGTCCGGACCGGCGGCATGCCAGGCAGCCAGGGCCGCGTGCACTGCGGCGCCGAGCTCGCTCGAGCGCGAATCGCGAGCAGCGCGGTTGAGGAGCTCGTCGGGGGGAGCGGGCGTACCCCACACGCGTCGGAATCGATAGCGCACCGGGCACAGCTCGAAGTCGTGCACGTCGGAAAAGCTCAGCTCTGGCTCCGGCGCCACGCGCGGCTTCGCGTCCTCGGCGCGAGGGCGCACGAGCTCGTAGCTGTCGAAAATCTCCGCCACCATCGCGGCTGCGCCGTTCTGCGCCTCGCCTGAAGGCTCGATCGCGGGCAGCTCCAGCTGCTCGGCCTCGACCACGGTCGCCTCTTCGGCGTGGGCGAGCGCCCAGCTCACTATCTCGGCGAAATGGTCGTGGTCGCCGACCTCGACCTCTGCCGTTGTCTGCTCCTCCCGCGTGGCGGTGACGTAGAGCTCGTCCTTGGCCCGCGTGAGACCCACGTAGACAACCCGGCGCCGCTCGCCGGTCGCCAGCGCAACGGCAGGTGCGCCAGGCGACGTCGCGACGTAACGCGGGTGCTTCTCTCCGCGCCAGTTCTTCATGACGAAGCCGAGGCCGTCCGGATCGAAGAACAGCCGCTCGGTGTCGCGAGGCCGGGGCGGGCGGAGGTTGACCAGGAACACGACCGGAAACTCGAGTCCTTTGGCCGCGTGAATGGTGAGCAGCGACACCGCGTCCGCGGTCGCGATCCGCTCCAGCGCCTCGCCCACAGGCAGGTCGGCGTCGATGACCTGGTCTAGATGGCGCACAAAGTCGCCGATGCCCGCGAGCACGAGGTCGCGCTCGAAGAAGGCGGCAAGCTGGAAGACCTTGCGCAGGTTCAGCAGCGCGCGGGGGCTTCCGTCGCGCTGCGCGCGCAGCTCCGCCCACCGCAGGTAACCGGACTCCTCGAGCAGACGGTTGAGGATGTCGGCGACGGTCAACGCGTCACGCATGCCTCCGAGCCGGTCGGTGATCGCAATCAGCGCCGCTGCCTGCTCGGCAACACGTGAAGACATCTCCGGAAACCCCTCGCGCCGCGACTCCTCGAAGCAGTCACGCAGCCGCATGCCCCTGCGCTCGAAGCGTCGCGACGCCAGCTTGTACAGCGCGCGGTCGTCGAGCCGGACGATCGGACCCTGGAGCACACGCACCAGCGCGCCGTCGTCCATCGGGTTCTCCGTCAGGCGAACAAGGCCCAGCACATCCTTTATCTCCTGCCGGTCGAAGAAGCCCGACCCTCCGCTCGTCAGGTAAGGGATGCCCTGGCGGCGGAGCTCGTCTTCGAACTCGCGCGGGAGCATGCGCACGGAGTGCGAGAGGATCGCGATGTCCGAGAGCTTGCGGCCCGACCTGTGCAGGCGGCGGATCGACTCCGCCACCGATCGCGCTTCGGTCCTAGAGTCGGGGGCCATGAGCACCGTCACCGACCTGCCGCCGGGGCCTCGCGTGGCCACCAGCTCGGGCTCGGTTTCGAAATCGGGGTCGCGGCGGATGAAATCCGTCGCGCAGTCGAGGATCTCCTGGTACGACCGCCGGTTGTGGGTGAGTGGAAGGCGCCGGCCGCCGAAGCGGCTGCGGATGTTCTCGATCTCGGCGTCGCGCCAGCCGTAGATCGACTGCTTCGCGTCGCCGACCGCCGATACGTTGCCGAAGCCTTCCGCCGAAAGCAGGCGGATCAGGTCGAGCTGGATGCGATTCGTGTCCTGGAACTCATCGACGAGCAGGTAACGGAATCTCTCGCGGCAGCGCGCTCGAAATTCGGGCACGCGCTCGACGGCGTCGATGACCGCAAGGATCAGGTCGTCGAAGTCCCGCAGTCCTGCCTCTGCCAGTGATTCCTCATACGTGCGGTAGATGAGGTGGAGCACGTCGATGGCCTCGCGCTCCGCGCGAGCGGCCAGGTTCGGATTGCCACCCTGCTGCTCGCCGTTGGTTTCCGGCAAGCCGGGCCAGTGGTGCTGGTGCAGCTCGTGCGCGCGCCTGTGGAACTGGTCTGGCCTGATCCCGCGACCCTTCAACTTCAGGACGAAGCGGAGTCCGAGCCGCAGCAGCTCGTCCAGCTCCTCGACGCTCAGCGCCACGAACGAGTCCGGGTCGAGTGGAGCGGCGGTGCCGCTGCTGAGCTTCGTGATCAGCGCCTGCTCGAACAGACGCTGGCCGGCGTCATCGAGCACGCGCAGCTCGCGTGGCGCGCCGACCAGATACGCAAATTCTTCGAGCAGTCGCGCACACGTGCCGTGGAACGTGCCGATCCACGCGCCGTCCATCACCTGGGCGCCAAGTTCGGGGCGTCTGCGGGCAAGCTCGGCGGTGATGCGCTCGCGCAGCTCGTCCGCGGCGCGGTCGTTGAAGGTGACGGCAAGGATCCGGTCGGGCGGCACGCCCTGCTCGACGAGCCAGCAGAACCGCTCGGTCGCGGTGTAGGTCTTGCCCGTTCCCGGGCCGGCCGCGATGAGGAACGCGCCGTCAGGGCCTGCATGCGCCGCTGCTGCTTGCTCCGCGCTCAGCGACGTGACCAGCTGACTCATTCGGGCGGCTGTCCCCCGTACGGGCATATCGACGCATGCGGGCAGTTCGAGTACCGGCTCACACAGGTGCCTGCGAGATCGCGCGGCGCGGGTTCGAAACGGCCCGCCTGGATGCGCGCGATCGCGGCCATCACGGTCGACCGGCTGCGCTCGAGGTCCTCGTCGCTGAGCAGGCGCTCGCGATATTCCTTGAGGCCCGCGGGCTGGCCGACGCTGAAGATGACCTCGCGGATCGAGCCCCAGACCCATTCCTTCGGATACCAGAGCGACAGAAACCGCGGCCTGAATCCGAGCGGATTGCCATCGTCGTCGAAGCCGTAACGACATGCCATGTAGTAGAGGGCGAGCTGCACGTCGTACAGCTCGGGCCCGAAGTAGGACTCATAAGCCCAGCGCATGCTCTTGCCGGCGCCCGTCTTGTAGTCGACCACCTCGACCTGGCCGTCGCCCACGTCGTTGACACGGTCGATCTTGCCCACGATCTCAACGCCGTCGAGTTGGAGGTGGAATCGCTTTTCCAGCGCCACTGTGCCGAGGCGCCGAACGCGCTGCAGGCCCGTGGCGAACCGGATGTAGTTGCCGAGCACGTTGCGCACCTGGTGCTCCTCGCGCCTGCGATCGAGCACGCCCTCCATCCGCGACAGGTAGCCGTCGAGGTGTCGCTGCAGGGTCTGGTCGAGCCATTCCCGCTGCTTCTCAGCGTCGAGCGGCCGCCATTCAGGTTCGAGCGCGTGGAAGTCCTCGAGCACCTCGTGCAGGAAGCCGCCCCGCTCCATCAGCACTGATCGCGGCTCCGCGACCAGGCCGGGGTGATGGTTGTACCAGTAGAGGCGCGGGCACTTCAGGTAGTCGTTGAGCGTGGTCGGGCTGAAGTGCGAGATCTCGACCGCGATCGGGTTGCGATCACCGCCGTAGGGCTCGAAGGGCTCGCCGGCCTGGGGGTCCGACAGGAATGCGACGTCGAGGCCGAGCGACCTGGCGCGTTCGCTTGCGAGCGGGTCGAGGTGAGCGCGCGTCGACGCGATCATCACCTCGGCCTCACGCGCCAGCAGAAGGCTCGCCGGCTCGAGCCTGGTCGAGGCGCGCGAGAGCTCCAGCACCTCAGCCACCGGCGAGGCCAGGTCAAGGAAAACCGAAGGCCCCGCCTGGCGCAGGTACGAATCCGCGTAGGTGATGTGCACCCGCCTCCTCGCGCGGGTCAGCGCGACGTAGGCGAGCCGCGCCTCCTCGGCGGCGTGACCGTCGGGATCAGATGGCCACGACGGCATGAAGCCGACCTTGAAAGCCTCCAGCCACGCGCGGTCGGCATCGTCGAGAAGTGGATGAGGACGCGCGGATACCGGAAACAGGCCGTGAGCGAAACCCGCACAGAAGACGTACTCGAACTGCAGGCCCTTGGCCTGGTGGACGGTCATGATCTGGACCGCGTCCCCAGTGGCGGCCACAGCTTCGGTGTCGTCGGAGGCGGCGGCGAGGAGGGCGCCGATCGGACCGGGCAGGTCGGCAAGCAATGGCTTGCGGCCGTGCAGCCGCTCGAATACGTCCTCGACGCCCTCGAGCCCTTCGATCGCGGCGCGCAGGTTGGACATCGCCTCCACGCGCTCCTCCTCGACCAGGTCCATCTCGAGGAGCGGGCGGATCGCTCCGTCGGTGATGAGCGCCTGGTAGGCCAGGGCCGCGATCGGCAGGCGCTCCGCCTCGCGGAGCATCCGATCCCGGGCCTCCATCGCAGCGCGCAGGTTGGCGATCTCGTCCTCCGTCAGGAACTCGAGGTAGTCGGGCGGCTTGGAGCCTTCCTCTTCCTCTCGGCCCTGGTCTCTGGCCGCAAGGAAGGCCATCAGTCGCTTCATCACCCGCAGTAGGGGGCGGCCGCGCTCGTACGCGTGCGCTCGAAGGCGGCTCAGGGTCGCCGGCCGCACCGGGCCGAGCGTCGAGGCCAGCGACGCCTGGAACGCGCCGGCGTCGTCCGGTCGACGTAGCGAATCGAGATATCCATAAAGGAAGCGCACGACCTCATTGCGCGCGCCCGCGCCCAGCCCCCTGACTTCGAAGGGCACGCCAAGCGCGCGCAGGGCCTCCTCGTACGGCGCGCCCAGCGCCGTGGTGCTTCGCAGGAGGATGGCGATGTCGCCCGGCGCCACGTCGCGCGATGTCGCGAGCAGGCGTTTGATCTCACGCGCACAGAAGAACGCCTCGTCGACCGCGTCGCTTTCGCGCCCGACCACCATCGCCGGTGGCGCGGGATGAATGTCGCGCGCTTCGCGGAGCGTGCGCGGCGCGCGCGGACCCTGCGTCGCCACCAGCAAGCGTTCACCCGCGTCGAGGACCTCCTGCGCGCACCGCCGGCACTCGGCGAGCGTCACCGTCTCGCCGCCGTAAACGCGTGCGAAGTCGACGCTGAGCAGCCGCGGCACCGTGCCGCGGAATCCGTAGATCGATTGGTCTGGATCCCCCACGACCACCAACCGCGGGCGAGACTCCGGCGGCGCCAGCATGCGCAGCAGCGCGAACTGAGCTGGATCGACGTCCTGGAATTCGTCTACCAACACAAGGCGGAATTTCGTGCGCATTCGCTCGAGAAGGCGCGCGTCGGAGGAAAGCAGGCCGACCGCGCCCATGATCAGGTCGCGGAAGTCGACCATGCGGCCGGCCTCCAGGCGCTGCTGGTACGCCTGGTAGACAACCGCCAGTGATTGCAGACGCGCGCTGGCGCTGGATTCGGCCGCGAGCAGCAGAGCCGACGGATGCACGAGGTTCTGCTTCATCAGCGAAACGAAGTTCAGAAGGTCGCGCGCGAATGCTTCCGATCGCCTCACGCCGGCAAGAGCGCCGAGCACCGAAGGATCCAGCTCGGACAGCACCTGCCTCATCACCATCGTCTCCTGCAGGCCGTTGAGCTGCAAGCGCTTCGGGTCGGGCCGCCACTCGCGCCACAGGCGCAGGCAGAAGCTGTGAAACGTCGAGATCCATACCTCGCCGTAGTCGTCCTGCAGGCGAGCCTCGATCCGGCTCGCGAGCTCGCCGGCTGCTCCGGTCGAGAAGGTCAGGACGAGGATCTGGCTGCGGTCGGCCTCACCCGATCGGACGGCCTGTTCGTAGAGATCGACGAGCAGATGGGTTTTGCCGGTGCCCGGTCCGGCGAGAACCCGCAGCGGGCCGTGGATGTTGCGTATGTCGAGTGGCAATGACTCCCCTGGGATGGTGGCCGGGCCACCCGATTATGCGGTGGCTTGCCTGCCGAATTCAGCCCGCCCTGTTAAGGCGCCGGCGTCGATCGAACGGCTGTCGAGCTGGCGGGTCAGCACGGCGGTGAGGACGAGTCCGGCGAAAAGCGCCGCCTCGATATGCACCCATCCGTGCAGAGATGTGCCGAGGTTGAGCTGCTGCAGGACCGGAGACGCGGCCACCAGCATCGTCACCAGCGCAGGCCTCCAGACCGGAGCCTCGTGCCACACCATCCACCCGGCGGCGACGAGCACGCAGAGGTCGGAATTGTGGAGATACGGCGCGGTCAGCAGGGACGCGACAGCGCCGATCGCCATCGCCAGCCCCGGCCGTCCTCGCTGCGAACCCGCCGCGACCAGCGCCGCGAGCACGACGCCCGCGCGCACAACCATCGCGGCAGTTCCTGCAAGGCCGAACGCACCACCCAACGTCAAGGCGGTCGCGCCGCGCGGAAGAGGGTTCAAAGAGCCGACGTAGTCGTTGACTCCGTCCAGGCCGAGCGCCTGGATGCTCAAGCCCGCGACCAGCACCGAGGCTGCCGCGCACGCCGCGCACGCCCGCCAGCGGCCGGCCGCCAGCAGCACAAGGGGCACGAGCAACGCGGTGTTCGGCTTGACCGCCAGCACGGAAAGCACCACGCCCGCGGCGATGTCCCTGTCCTCTTTCACAAGCCGCCACGCCACGATGATCGCCGCCGCCACCAGGGGCACTATCTGACCGACGTAGACCGCGAGCAGCACCCACCAGGGTGTGATCGCCACCGCCACGGCGGCGATGCGCGCCGGCCCGCGATATGAGGTGGTCCATCCGAGCGCAAGCACCAGCGCGAGCAGCAGCGCCGAGGTCCAGAGCGCCAGGGCAGCGCCATAGGGCAGCGCCGTGAACGGAGCGGCCAGCCACGAGTCGACCGGCGGGCTGAGAAAGGGCTGCGTGAACTGCCTGGGCACCAGGTCGCCCTCGACCGACTTGACGAGGCCCTGGTCGTAGATCTCCGCCCATCCATGCTGCACGCCGACGAGCGCCGCCGCGAAGTAAGTGTGAAAGTCGACGCCCGCCCACGTCTGGCCGCGCAGCCTCCCGTTCGGCATGCGTAGCAAGTCGATCGCCATCACGTACAGGGAGGCCGCCACCAGCAGGGCAGCTGCCGGGACGCGCAGCCTCACCACGGCACGAGATCCTGCAAAGAGTCGCACCAGCCTTCCCCACGAAACCCGCGCATATAGTCAGAACCCATGGCCACGGCGGTGAGGCATGAGGCGGCAGGTCGATTGCCGGCCATGGCGTTGGCGGCCTCCGTGGCCGTTCTCATTGTCCACCTACCCGCCTTCGCCCATCGACTGCTCGATGGCGACGAGGCCGTGTACGCCTCGATCGCTGCACTCCTCAACGAGGGCGCGACCCTGTACGGCAACGGCGGGGTCGACAACAAGCCGCCAGGGATCTTCTGGACCTACGCCGCAACCTTCGATTTGTTCGGCACGTACCAGATGACCGCGGTACACATCGTCGGCCTGGTGGTGACAGTGGCGACCTGCGCTTTGCTGTTCGTCATCGGGCGGTCGATCTCCGGCGATCGCGCCGGCCTGCTGGCCGCGACCTTTTACGGGCTGCTGACGGCGACCGGCAACCCACGCCTGCTGGCCGCCAACACCGAGCTGTTCATGACGCTGCCACTGACCGCCGCATTCCTGCTGATGCTGCGCCGGCAGTGGCTCTGGTCGGGGCTGTTGATGGTGGTCGCCGGCGCGTTCAAGCAGGTCGCCGCGGCCGAGGTGCTGATGCTTCCGGTGGGCTTACTCTTGCTCGAGGCGCGCGGCGCGCGCGTGGGCGCCGGCATTCGTTTTGCCGCGGGGATTGCGGCCGGCGTGGCCGCCGGCGCGGCGATCCTGGCGCTCACGGGTTCGCTTCCAGGGTTCTGGCGCTGGACGGTGGAGACGCTGGCGGGGTACGCGGCGGGCAACTGGAGCCCCGGCATCTTGCTGGCCCGCTCCGAGAGCAGCCTCGTCCCGTTCGTCGTCAGCACGATCGTTCTCTGGGTGGCCGCCGGGTCGGTCGTCGCACGATGGCGATCGCTGTGGCCCGCCGAAAAGCTGGCCGTCGCTTGGCTCGTCACATCATTCGTGGGCGCCCTCGCCGGCGGTCATTGGTCGTGGCACTACTTCATCCAGGTGATGGCGCCACTCGCGCTGCTGGCCGCGCTTGCGATCGATCGCGCGCTGAAGACTCAGGTGCGACGCTGGGTGGCGGCCATCGTCCTGCTCGGGGTCATCGTTCCGGCCGCAGGATGGACGAGCTTCAACTTTGGTGCCGACCCGCTCACTTACGACTGGAGTCCTCCCATCGCACAGCACGAGCAGGTGGCCGAATACATCCGCACGCACACGAATCCTGGCGATCGGGTTTTTGTATGGGGCGATTGGCCGGCGCTCTACGTGGAGTCCGATCGCCTGATGTCCAGCCGCTTTCCCGGTTTCCTCCGCGGATTCGCGCGCGGTTCGGGCCTGCCTCCGATCAACTGGGACACCGCGCCCGACGTCTGGCCGGCGCTGCAGTCGGACCTGGAGCGCAATCCCCCTCAGCTCATCATCGACACGTCGACCGACAACTGGAGCGACTTCGCTCAATACCCGATGGTTGACTTTCCCGTGCTTCGGAACCTCGTTGCGTCGAGCTACCATCCCGTAGCGACCGTCGACGACGTCGTGATCTACGCCCGCAACACCTAGGGAAGGGAAGGCGGAGAAGGCAGCGGCAATGGCGGCAGAGTCGGAACGGGCACGAGCGGCACTACCTTTGCTGCTGTCGCTCTGATCGTCTTGTTCAGAGAGCGCTCCGACGCAGCGATGCGCACCGGCTGCACATCAGCCGCCGCCGGTGCCGTTGAGGTCGCCATATGTGCCGGCTCCGTCGACGGCAGCGCCGGCGGTATCGCCGCCGATCCGACGATCACGGCTGCTGTCGCGGCGGTGGCGATCAGCGCGCCGGCCATCACCACGTTGCTCACCGGTTCGGTCACATGCCGCCACGAATCGACCAATCGCTGCAGCGACAGCCAGCCGAGCAGCACGAATACCGCTCTTTGGCCGGCCGTACGCCCATGCTCGACGTACTCGCTGACGTGGTCGAACGCCAGCTTCAGCCTGCGCCGCACGACTCCGACGCTGATGCCGAGGCGCTTGGCGATGTCTCGATTCGACAGGCCACCGAAGTAGGCCAGCCACACCACGTGCGTCTGTTCCCTCGGCAGCGCGTTCAGGGCGTCGTTGATCGCCAGCCGCACCATGGCGCGCGAGAAGTGTTTCCACGATGGCGGCAACTCGTCGCCCGCGCTATCGACGAGCATTTGCTTCAAGCCACGATGCGAGCCGCGCAGACGCTTTTTGTCTCCGGCCACGCCAGAGTTGCCGGTGAGCAGCCACGTGCGCCACGAGTCCACCGCGCTGGCGGGAAGCACGTCTTCACGGCGCGCCGAGGTCTCGTCTTCTTCGTCATCTCGAGGAGCGCCGTCAGGCGCCACCCAGCGATTGCCCATCGCTTCCAGTACCCCTCAAGAGACAACACCGCCCGGCCCGCAAGTACCCGTTGGCACGGCGCGAGAAAGTCAGTCCAGGACGGGCTTGACCGGACGTTTGATCTCGAGGATGGCGGGCTCGCGTGCCGCGATCGCGACGATCTCGTCCAGGATTCGCACGGCGTCGCCGTTCAGCGGCGGCTGCGCCAGCCTGACATACGCGGCCGCGCCGCTCGCGAACACGAACGTCGGCGTTCCGAACACACCGTGCTTGCTGCGGGCTTCTTGATGGTCGTTGGCGAGGTTGTTCAGGATGCCCGGGTCGGCCAGGTCGGATTGAAATCGGTCGAGGTCGAGACCCGCGTGCTGCGCCACGTTCAGCACCACCTTGGGATCATCGACGTTCTGGCGTTCGCGGTGGCGCGCACGCAACAGCGCCATGTGGATGTCGCCGAATCGACCCTGCCGGCGCGCGGCCTCCGCGGCGGCGAAGGCGAGTCGTCCGTGCACTTGCTCGGAGGCCGGGGCACCCCATACCGTCCACGACGGCTCCTGGCGCGAGTTGACCTGCGAGAGTGAGAAGTATCTCCACGCGATCTCGACCTGTCGTTCGCCCGTCTCGCGCACCGATTCGAGCATCTCCGCCGCCCTGTACACGAACGGGCACGTGTAGTCGTAGAAGAGCTCGAACTCGATGACTTCCACCAACGCTGCAACGCGAGTAGCGCTCACCGCTATTCCCGACAGCTGGCGGTGGATGAAGCCCGACCTCGCGATCAGGCTGCTGCCGATGGCGGCCGCGTTCGCGTTCGTGGAGATCGTCTGGCGGCCCTCGTGGGCGGGGCTTGCGCTCGGGCGGGTCGACGCCCAGCTCCTGTTTGGGGCCTTGACGGCGCCGCCGCTGTTTGTCGCCGCGACCTGGGTGCAGCTCGTGCTCACCCGCCGCCGGGGCGCCATCGGCGTGCCGTCGGGTCCGGCAGATGCCGGGTTCCAGGCAGCCTTCTACCTCGTAAACGGACCCGTCGAGGAAGCCTTCTTCCGCGGTCTGGTCCAGGGCGGCGTTGGCGCATTGATCGCTCCTCCCGCCGGTTTCGTCGCCGGCACGCTCGCCTACGTCCTCTATCACCGGCTCGGGTGGTCGTGGCCGGAGACGCTTGCGACCGCTTTGATCGGCGTTCCGCTGGGCCTGGCTTTCTGGCTGCTGCCGGGACCGCCGTCTTTGTTGGGCGTCTCGATCGCGCACGTCGCCGCGACGTGCGGATTCCTCGGACCGGGCCCCTACCTCCTCTGGAAGCTGCGACTCGTCCGTTGATCGACCTCGACAGGCGCCAGGCGGACACGCTCGTATGGGCGGGCCTCGCGATCGTACTTGCCGGATTCGACGGGTCGGTGCTCGTGCTCTCGCTGCCCGCGATCGCCGCCGACTTCGGTGCGAAGGTCTCCGCGCTCGCCAACCTCGGCTCGGTGCTGGCATTCGGATCCCTCGGCGCGCTGCCGCTGGCGACCCTGGCGGATCACTTCGGACGGAGGCGCCTCATCGCCATCGCGGTCGCCGGCTTCTCCATCGCCAACTTCGCCAGCGCCTTCGCCTCGTCGCTGCTGGCGCTCGCGGCCCTTCGCCTGGTCGCGGTGTGCTTCGAGGCGCTCGTCGGCAGCGTCGCGACGGCGCTCATCATCGAAGAGGCTCCCCCAGCGAGGCGCGGGCAGGCGGTCAGCGCGCTTGCCATCATCAGCGGGGCCGGCCTGCTGATCAGCACCGTCGGCTATCCACTGGTCGCTCCCCACTGGCGCTGGCTCTACCTCGCAGGCCTCGTCGGCCTACCCGCAGCGCCGCTCATCTGGTTTCGGCTGCCCGAAGGCCGCGTGTGGGAGCGGGCGCACGTGAGCGCCTCGGCGCTGCGCCTGCTCCTGCAGCCGCCGTGGCGGCTGCGCATCGGCATCCTCGCCGCCACGACCCTGGTGGTCGCGCTCGTGCTGGAGCCAGCCGGTTTGCTTTTCACCTTCTTCGCGAGCTCGACGCTGAAGATGTCGCCGCCGGCGATCAGCGTCCTGATCATCGCCTCGGGCTTCGTGGCGTTCCCGTCTTACGTCGTGGGCGGCTACCTGAGCGACCGGCTGGGCCGGCGCGTGCCCGGCGTCCTGCTCACCGCCGCGTACACGCTGTCCGCCGGTTTCTCCTTCGTCACGGGGTTCGCAGGGTTCGTCGCCGGCAACATCCTCTGGAGCGCCGCCGCGAGCGGGGCCACGCCCGTGATGGGCGCGTGGGGTGGCGAGCTCTATCCGACACGCGCGCGAGCCACCGCCGAGGCAACGTCGGGCGTAGCTGGAGCCATCGGCGGCATTGCCGGCCTCCAGCTGGTCGGGCTCCTCGCCGGGAGACTCGGGCTTGGCGGCGCCATTGCCGTCGCCGGAATCGCCGGCGCGCTGGGCGCGGCATTTCTGGTGGCGCTGCCAGAGACGCGCGGGCGTCCGCTGCCCGACTGAGCGCCTCGTTTGACGGAACGCCGGGCCGGTGTTACGTTTCGCCCCGGTATATCGCGCGCATATCACGCGGGCGATTATGGGGAGAACGGGGATGGCGTCCGAGGTTCGCATCCGCCAGGCCGGGCCGAGGGTCACGATCTTCCGACACGCAGAGCCGCCGCGCTCCCAGAGCGAAGCCGCGTACTTCCTGATTCGCGACCGCATCCTCTCGCTCGCGCTGCCGCCCGGCTCCCTCGTGCACGAGGCGCAGCTGCGCGAAGAGCTTTCGATCGGCCGCACACCGATCCGCGAGGCCCTGCAGCGGCTCGCGCACGAGAAGCTCGTCCGCAGCGTCCCGAACCGCGGCACCTTCGTCACCGACGTCAACATCACCGACCTCGCGCGCATCACCGAAGTGCGCGTCGTACTGGAGGGCCACGCGGCGCGCCTCGCGGCCGAACGCGGGACTGCCGCCGACCGAGCCGCGATCCAGGACCTGCTGGCCGGGCTCGACTCGGCCGAGCTGACGGACCAGCGCGAGCTCATGAAGCTCGACCAGGAGATCCACCGCAGCATCTACCGCTGCGCGCGCAACTCGTTCCTCGAGAGCACGCTCGAGCGCTACTTCAACCTGAGCTTGCGCCTCTGGTTTCTCGTGATGGATCAGGGCGTGCGGCTGCGCGAGGCCGTCGCCGAGCACAGGACGATGCTCGAGGCGGTCCTCGCCGGCGACGGGCATCGCGCTGAGCAGGCGATGCGCCGCCACGTCGCGGGCTTCGAGTCGGAGATTCGCAAGGTTCTGATGGAGCGCTGATGGCAAAGATCTTTTTCGCGACCGACCTGCATGGATCCGAGACGTGCTGGCGGAAGTTCATCAACGCCGCGAAGTTCTACGACTGCGACACGCTCATCTGCGGCGGCGACATGACGGGCAAGGCAATCGTGCCGATCGTGCAGGAGGACGGACGGTTCACCTACGCGCTGGGCGGAGAGGAGCAGACCGTGCCCCAGGAGCAGGTCGCCGAGGTGGAGGCGCACGTGCGGCGCAAGGGCTACTACCCGCTGCAGATGACCGTTGACCGCCTGCACGAGCTCGACCAGAATCCCGCCGAGCGGGCCCGCACCTTCCAGAAAGTCATGCTGGACGGCGTCGAACGCTGGATGAACATGGCCGCCGACAAGCTGGCCGGCACCAAGGTTCGCTGCTTCGTCAGCCCCGGGAACGACGACGAGTTCGAGGTCGACGACGTCATCCGCCAGGCGAAGACTGTCGAGCTGGCCGAGGGCCGCGTGGTCGACATCGACGGCTTCTCGATGATCTCGACCGGCTGGTCCAACCCAACCCCGTGGAAGACGCACCGCGAGGAGTCCGAGGACAAGCTCGCGGAGCGCATCGAGTCGATGGCCAGGCAGATCTCAGATCCCTCGCGGGCGATCTTCAACCTGCACTGCCCGCCCTTCCAGACAGGGTTGGACGAGGCGCCCGCGATCGACGCCGACCTCAAGCTCCTGCACGGAGGTCGGGCGCTGCGGCCCGTCGGTTCGACGGCCGTGAAGGAAGCGATCCAGCGCTACCAGCCGGTCCTCTCGCTGCACGGCCACATCCACGAGAGCAAGGGTGCGGTGAAGATCGGCAAGACACTCTCGATCAATCCGGGCAGCGCCTATGAGGAGGGGATGCTTATGGCTGCGATCGTGAACCTCGATGCCAAGAAGGGCATCAAGAGCTATCAGCTGGTCAACGGTTAGTTCGGATTAGGGAGGAGAAATATGGCTGAAGCGACGATGGGCGGCGGTCAGGCGAGGCCGTCGCTATTCCTGCGGAATGCGACCGGGCTCGTAAAAGCCTGGTCGACGTTCGACGCGTTCGTCTATTCGTTCTGGTCGGTCAACCTCATCACGCTCGGCCTTTATGGAATGTCGTTCGTGTACACGGTGCCGGATGGACAGGTGCTCATCGCGATCCTTCTCTTCGGCGTCCTCACGACGTTCCTGGTGGTGACGTACGCGATGCTCGTAAGCGTCATGCCGCGAACTGGCGGCGACTACGCATGGCAGAGCCGTGTGCTGGGGGGCGGACTTGGTTTCGTCCTTTCGATCACCGGTTGGTGGTTCACCCTGTTCCTCTGGGCGCCGATCTACGCCAACATCCTCGTAGTCCAGTTCTTCTCGCCTCTTGCGTACACGCTCGGCTGGACAAACGTAGCGTCGTTCTTCACGAGCAACAACGGCATCTTCGTGTCCTGCCTGCTCGTCCTCGCATTCGTGAGCGTGGTCGTCACCCTCGGAATGGAGACGTATGCCCGGATCCAGAAGATCTGCTTCTGGATCGGCCTGGGCGGCCTGGCCGTCGTGATTCTGCTGCTGCTGTTCAACGACCAGAGCAGCTTCCAGGCGGCCTTCAACCGCGAGTCCGCGAAGCTTTTCGGAGCCAGCGGCGATGCCTACCAGGCGACCATCGACGCCGCCACCAAGGGCGGCTTCGCAGGCTCAAGTTTCGGCACGGTCGTCTTCGGCTCGATCGGATTGCTCCTTCCTTGGCTCGCTTTCTACCTCCTGTGGCCCAACTGGGGCGCCACCCTCTACGGCGAAGTTCGCGGCGCCAAGGACATCCGCAAGCCCTTCTGGAGCATGTTCTGGGGGCTGTGGGTCACGGTCGGCCTCGTCGCGATCGTCGTGCTCCTGATCGTCAAGACGGTGGGTTGGAACTTCTACCAGGCGGCGAACAGCCTCTACTGGGGAAGCTTTTTCGGAGGCCCTGCACCGGTCATCCCGCAGTGGCCGTACCCGGTCATGTTCGCGGGCTGGCTGGTGGACAACACCGCGTTCCAGGCCCTGCTCATCATCGTGATGGGTCTGTGGTTCTTCGGATGGGCGGGCACGCTGTTCCTTTCCTCGACCCGGGTCATTTTCGCGGCCGCATTCGACCGTGTGCTGCCTTCATGGGCGGCGAACATCTCGGCCAAGCGCCGCGTGCCTTACGGCTCGCTGGTGCTGATGATCGTCCCGTCGCTCGTGATTAGCGCCATCTACGCGTACAAGCCCAGTTTCACGAGTGTCTTCCTGGACGCCACCGCCGTTCTGGCGCTGACGTTCTTCGCTACCGTCGTCGCGGCGATCATCCTGCCGTGGCGGCGCAAGGACCTCTACGACGCTTCACCGATCGCGAGGTACAAGCTCGCAGGCATACCGGCGATCAGCATCGTCGGCGTGATCACCGGCCTGTTTCTGCTCTACATGCTCTGGGAGTGGTCGTTCAACGCGAGCAACCTGTACGGAACCAGCTTCTCGTCAACGCCCAACTCCGTCTATTACTTCATCGCGACCTACGTCGTCGCCGTGATCATTTACGTGGTCGCGTACTACTACCGCAAGAGCCAGGGCATCAGTCTTTCCCGCATCCACCACGAGATTCCGGTTGAATAGCAGCAATCACTGGGCCGCCGGGGTTCTCCCCGGCGGCCTCTTCCGCCCTTAAGAAAAGATGCTCGAGCACACACTGCGCACGTACCAGAGTCCGACCCGCCTCGTGCAACGCCTTGGCGCGATCCGCGAGCTGGGCTCCGAGGCCGCCCTTCTCGGGATCCGCCGGCCGCTCCTGGTCACGGATCCGGGTGTCAAGGCGGCGGGCTTGCTCGACACCGCGCTCGAGGCGCTGCGCAGCTCGGACGTCGAGCCGGTCGTATTTGACCGCGTCAAGGCCAACCCGCCCGTGGACCTGGTCGACGCGGGCGCCGCCGAGTACAAGAAGTCGGGGTGCGACGGGCTCGTCGCGATCGGCGGTGGGAGCTCGATGGACACGGCCAAGGGCATCGGCGTCGTCGCCGCGCACGACGGCAGCATCCTCGACTACGAGTGGGGCCACGACCCCATCAAGAACCGCATCCCGCCGATGATCGCCGTCCCCACCACCGCCGGCACCGGCAGCGAGGTGACGCTGTGGGCGGTGATCACCGACCCGAAGCGGAAGATCAAGTTCAACGTCGGCGGCACGCCGAACATCGCGTCGTGGGTCGCGCTCATCGACCCCGAGCTCAGCGTCAAGCTGCCGGGCGTTGTCACGGCCGGCACTGGCATGGACGCGCTGGCGCACGCGGTCGAGTGCTACACGATGGCCTACCACCAGCCGTTCACCGACGCGGTCGCGCTGCTGGCGATGGAGTACGTCGCGCGCTACCTGCGCGTGGCGTTCTCGCAAGGCGAGAACCTGCAGGCGCGCTACTACATGAGCGCCGCGGCGATGCTCGCAGGCCTCGCGTACGGCACCGACTCCGCCGGCGCCGCCCACGCGATGAGCCAGACCGCAGGTGGGGTGCATGACGCGCCGCACGGCGCCCTCACCGCCAGGTTGCTCGGGCCGGTCATGGAGTACAACCAATCGGGCGAGCCGGAACGCTTTGCGCGTATGGCCCAGGCCTTCGGGCTCGACACGAGGAACGTGACCATTTGGCGCGCGGCCGAGATGGCCGTCGAGTACGTCCACCAGCTCACGGTCGACGTCGAGATCCCGAGCATGCAGGAGCTCGGCTTCAGCGAAGACGAGATCCCGATGCTCGCCGACAAGGCATTCGCCGACCCTCAGACGATCGGCAACCCGCGCGACGTCAACGCCGCCGGCTATCGAAAGATCTACGCCCAGGCGTTCGCGATGGGCAAGAACCACGCTCCGAAGGAGAAGTCATGACCGTCGACGTCGCCCGATCGCTTCGCAAGATGTTCGTCGGCGGCGAGTGGGTCGATTCCGAGAGCGGCCGTCATTTCGACGCGGTCAGCCCGGCCACGGGCGCTGTCATCGCGCAGGTGCCCGAGGGCACACGAGCCGACGCGCGGCGCGCGATCGAAGCCGCGCACGGTGCACGGTCGGCGGTCGCCGCGCTCAAAGGGTTCGAGCGTTCGCGCCGCCTGCACAGGATCGCCGAGGCCATCGAGCGCCGCCGCGAGGACCTTGCACGCATCCTCACCCTCGACCAGGGCAAGCCGCTCCTGGCCGAGGCCTACGGCGAGGTCGACGAGGCGGCCGAGTACTTCCGCATCGCGGCCGAGGACCTGAAGCGCCTCGAGGGCAGCGTCATCCCGTCCGCGAGCCCGAGCAAGCTCATCTTCACCAGGCGCGTGCCGCGCGGGGTCTACGGCGTGATCACGCCCTGGAACTGGCCGCTCACGATGGCCACCGAGCTGATCGCCCCTGCCGTGGCGGCGGGCAACACGGTGGTCTGGACGCCCGCGTCCTCCACGAGCGTCATCTCCGTCGCCCTGATGGAGTGCATCGCGGAAGGCGACTTTCCGCCTGGCGCGGTGAACCTGGTGACCGGACCCGGCGCCGAGGTCGGTGACGAGGTCGCCGGCCACCCGCTGGTCGACGGAGTCGGATTTGTAGGCTCGACCGCCACTGGCGCATCGGTCGCGCGTCGCGCCGCCGGCAAGCATGTGATGCTCGAGCTCGGCGGCAACGGTCCGATGATCATCTTCGAAGACGCGGACATCGACCACGCAGTCGAAGGCACCATCGTCGGCTGCTACCTGTGCGCGGGCCAGAGCTGCACCGCGGGCGAGCGCATCCTCGTGCACGAATCCGTGCACGAGGACTACGTCGCTCGGCTGGACGCAGCCGCCCAGAAGCTGAAGCTCGGCGACCCGTTCGCGCCCGACACGACGCTGGGCCCGCTGAACAACGAGGGCGTCGCGATCAAGATGGACGACCACATCGCGGACGCGCTGAACAGCGGCGCGCGCCTCGTGCTCGGCGGCCGCAGGGCCGAAGGTTTTCCGACGCGCCTCTACTACCCGGCCACGATCCTGGACGCGGTCACGCCCCAGATGCTGGTCAGCCGGGAGGAGACCTTCGGTCCGATCGCGCCGGTCATCAAGTTCAAAGACGAGGCCGAGGCCATCGCGATCGCGAACGATTCGCCTTACGGCCTTCTGGGTGCGGTGTACACACGCGACCTCTCGCGCGCGCTGCGCATGGCGGAAGCCCTAGAGGTCGGCTGGGTCAACATCAACGAGTCGTCGAACTACTGGGAGGCTCACATCCCGTTCGGGGGCCGCGCGGGCAAGCGCAGCGGCATCGGGCGGGTCGGTGGCCATGGCGCGCTCGAGCAGATGACCGACCTGAAGACCGTCGTCATCGAGATCGAAGGTGCCTGAAGGCCCACTCGAAGATCCAATAGAAGAAGCGGGCCGAATCGCCGGGGCGGCCAGGAAAGCAGGAGTGCACGCCAAGCTGCTCGGCGGCGCGGGCATCCACCTGCACTCGCCGAGTGCGACGCGGCCGCCGCTGAAGCGCAAGTACGGCGACCTCGACTACGCCATCCCCAAGAAGGACCGCAAAGCGGTGCTGGCGCTTTTCCCGTCGCTCGGCTATGAGGCCAACGAGCGCTTCAACCTGATGAACGGCGACTCGCGCCTTTACTTCTACGACGCCGGGCACTCGCGCCAGGTCGACATCTTCATCGACGTTTTCAAGATGTCGCACGTGATCGACCTGCGCGGCCGGCTCGACGATGACGACCCGTGCTGCAGCCCAGCCGACCTGCTCCTGAGCAAGCTGCAGATCTACGAGGTCAACCGCAAGGACCTGGTCGACGTGATCGCGCTCCTGCTCGACCACGAGGTTGGCACAGGGAACGATGCGATCGACGCGGCGTACATCGCGCGCGTCGCGTCGCAGGACTGGGGCATGTACCGGACGCTGCAGCTGAACATCGACAAGCTGATCGCCACGGTTGAAGAGATCGAGGTCGACCGGGGAGTTGTCCGGTCGCGGATCAACGAGGTGTGGAAGGTCGTCGAGGCGCAGCCCAAGCCCCTGAAGTGGCGCCTTCGCGCCCAGGTTGGGGACCGCATGCAGTGGTACGAGCTGCCCGAAGAGGTGCGCTCGCCGTACCAGCCGGAATAGGGATGGCGCTGCCAAAGCACGCGCGCGTCGTCGTCATCGGCTGCGGGATCGTCGGCAACAGCGTCGCGTATCACCTCGGCCGTCTCGGCTGGCGCGACATCGTGCTGCTCGACAAGGGCCCTCTGCCGAATCCCGGCGGCTCGACCGGCCATGCCTCCAACTTCATCTACCTCGTCGATCACTCCAAGGAGATGACCGCGCTGACGGTCGAGAGCGTGCGCCAGTACAGGGAGCTTGGAGTGTTCACGGAGTCGGGAGGCGTCGAGGTCGCACGTACACCAGAGCGCATGCAGGAGCTCACGCGGCGCATGGCTTCGGCGAAATCGTGGGGCATCGAGCCTGTGTCCCTGGTGACGCCGGCGGAGGTGAAGAAACTCGTTCCTTTCATCAACGAAAAGATCATCCTCGGCGGTTTCTACACACCCGGGGTCGGCGTCGTGGACTCGCTTCGCGCGGGCACTCTGATGCGAGAAGCGGGAATCGCCTCGGGCGCCCTGCAGGTGGCGGCGAACACCGAGGTGACCGGCATCGATGTGAAGGCGGGCCGTGTGAGCTGCGTCCGCACCACTGGCGGCGACATCGAGGTCGAGACCGTGGTCGTCTGCAGCGGCGTGTGGAGCCCGCGCGTAGCGCTGATGGCGGGCGCGCACATCGCGCTCACGCCCGCGGTGCACCAGATGATCGACGTCGGGCCGGTGCCGCGCTTCGCCGGCGCCCGGAGCGACATCGAGCACCCGATCGTCCGCGACATGGACACGAACATGTACGAGCGGCAGGCGGGCGGCGACCTGGAGATCGGCTCATACGCGCACCGCCCGATCCTCTACAACTCAGAAGACCTTCCCTCCGTGCAGCAAGCGGCGCTGTCACCGACCGAGTTCCCGTTCACTCAGGCCGACTTCGCGCCCCAAATGGAGCACGCGCTCGAGCTGATGCCCGAGATCGTCGGCGACGAGAAGGTCGGGGTGAAGTACGCCATCAACGGCATCCTCTCGCTGACCCCTGACGGGATGCCAGTCCTAGGCGAGTCGTCGGACGTCGCCGGCCTTTGGTCGGCGTCCGCGGTCTGGGTCAAAGAAGGGCCTGGCACCGGCAAGACGCTGGCCGAGTGGATGGTGCACGGCCAGTCCGAGATCGACGTCCACGCCTCGGACGCGGCCCGGTTCCACGAACATCAAAAGACGCGCGCGCACGTGCGCGCAAGGGCGGCAGAGGGCTTCAACAAAACCTACGGCATCGTCCATCCGGCCGAGCAGTGGGCGTCCAACCGCAACGTTCGGCTGGCACCGTTTCACCAGCGCGAGCGCGAGCTGCAGGCGTTCTTCTTCGAGGCGGCCGGCTGGGAGCGGCCCTTCTGGTACGAGTCCAACGCCGCGCTGCTGGACGAGTTCGGCGACAGGATCACCCGGCGCACCGCCGAGTGGGAATCACGCTGGTGGTCGCCCATCATCAACGCCGAGCACCTCGCGATGCGCCAGCGCGCCGGCATCTTCGACCTGTCCGCATTCACGATCTTCGACATCACGGGAATGGGTGCGCTGAGCGCCGTTCAGAACGTGGCCCTGCGCCAGATGGACGTGCCGGTCGGACGCAACGTCTACACGCCGGTGTTGAGTCCGCACGGCGGGTTCAAATCCGACCTCACGATCATGCGTCTCGGCGACGAGCAGTTCCGCGTGGTCACAGGCGGCGCCTCCGGCATGTCGGACAAGAAGTGGTTTCGCGACCACCTACCGGCGGACGGCTCCGCGCAGCTCCACGACCTGACCTCGGCGATGTCGACCATCGGCCTGTGGGGCCCTCGCGCGCGCGACATTCTCTCTGCGGCCACGTCGGCGGACGTCTCGAACGAGGGCTTCAAGTTCGGGACGTGCCGCTGGATCGACGTCGGCACGGTCCGCGTGCTCGCGTCGCGGATCTCGTACGTCGGCGACCTTGGCTGGGAGCTATACGTGCCGATGGAGCAGGGCCTCCTGCTGTGGGACACGCTGTGGGAGGCTGGGCGGCCGCATGGCCTGGCCGCGTGCGGCATCGGCGTGTACGGCACGACCGGCCGGCTCGAGAAGTCCTACCGCGCCCACGGCAACGAGCTGGAGACCGAGTACAACGTCGTCGAGGCGGGGATGAGTGCGCCCCGCGTGAAGGCGGAGGACTTCGTCGGCAAGGAGGCGCACCTGCGCCACCGGGAAGAGGAACCGGCCGCGATCCTCTGCTCCCTCACGGTCGACAACCACACGTCGAAGAGCGGCGAGAAGCGCTACATGCTCGGCCGCGAGCCGATCGTGGAGCGCGACGGCAAGCGCATCGTCGATCGGAAGGGCCGAGGCTCGTACGTGACCAGCGCGGGCGCCGGCCCGTCGGTGGGCAAGCACATCCTCATGGCCTACCTGCCGCCGGACAAGGCGCACGAGGGCGAGGAGCTCGCGGTCGAGTACATGGGCGAGCGCTACGCGGTCTCGGTCGCCGTCGTCGGCGCGACGCCGCTGTTCGACCCGGAGAACCTGCGCGTCAAGGCGTGATGAAAATCCTGGTCTGCGTGAAACGAGTGCCCTTCACGGGCGGCAAAATGGTGCTCGCAGCCGATTCCAGGTCGCTGGAGACGCGCCATCTCGGCTTCACGATCAGCCCGCACGAGGAGTGCGGCGTCGAGGAGGCGGTGCGGATCATCGAGGCGAGCGGAGGCGAGTCGGTTGTGGTCACGCTCGGCCCGCCCGAAGCCGTGGAGCAGCTGCGCGATGCCATGGCGCTCGGGATCGACCGCGCCATCCACCTGCAGACGGACGGCGACGAGTGGGACGGTGAGGCCACCGCCGACGCAATCACCGCCGCGATCCGGGCCGAAGAGGCATCGGGCCAGTTCGACCTGATCTTCTTCGGTAACGAGTCCGCTGACGCGTGCGGATTCCAGGTCGGCCTGCGAGTGGCTTACGCGCTGGGCCGGCCTTGTGTGACCGGCCTGAAGGGCGTCAAGCTCGAGGGCTCATCGGTGCGCTGCGAGCAGGACACTGGCGCCGGCCGCGACGTCTACGTAGTGCCACTCCCCGCGGTCGTGACCGTGAAAGAGGGTTTGAACCTGCCGCGCTATCCGTCGGTTCCCGGCCGCATGCGAGCCGCGCGCAAGCCGGTGAGCATGCAGACCCCGGCCCGGCCGGAGCAAAGCCTGAACCTGGAGGAGCTTTCAGTGCCGGGCGGACCTGGCCGGCAGACCAAGCTGCTCGGCCATGGCGGCGCGGCCGCGCCGGCCGTCGTCGAGATGCTGCGCGACATCGGAGTCGCATGACCGTCCTGGTCCTGGTGGAGGACGGCGAGCCCTCCCAGCAGACGCTGACGCTCGCGCGCACATGGAGCGACTCGCTGCACTCGGTGCGCATGGACGCCGTCACACCCTTCGCGCCGGACGCGATCGCTGCCATCGTTCAGCGCGCAGCCGACGCCCTCAGCGCCGCCGCGGTGTTCGCGGCCGGCACGGACCGCGGCAACGACGTCATGGCCCGCGTCGCCGCTCGGACCGGGCTTCCCTTCGCAGCCAACTGCATTGCCGCGACCGCTGGCGAGGTGGTCGAGGTGACGCGCCAGCGCTGGGGCGGCAGTCTGCTGGAAAAGTCGCTCATGATGACGGTGCGCCCCCTGCTCACCACAGCGCCCTACGCATTTCGTGCGGCGGAGGGGTTCACGACCATCGCTGTGGACGTCCAGCGGTACATCGACGAGCTCGACCCGAAGGACCTGGTCGTGCGCGTGGCGGAGCACATCGACCCACCGGGGGGCGGCGTGTCACTGGCGGAAGCCAAGGTCGTGGTCAGCGGCGGGCGCGGCGTCGGCTCGAAGGAAGGCTTCGCGATCATCGAGGAGCTCGCGGGCTTGCTCGGCGGGCGCGTGGGATGCTCGCGCGTGGTCACGAGCGCGGGCTGGCGCCCGCACAGCGACCAGGTCGGGCAGACCGGGACGAAGATCTCGCCGGATCTCTACATCGCCTGCGGCATCAGCGGCGCCACCCAGCACATGGCAGGGTGCAAGGGGGCGAAGAAGATCCTCGCGATCAACGCGGACCCCCAGGCGCCGATCATGTCGCTCGCCGACTACTCGGTCGTCGGCGACCTGAAAGAGGTGGTGCCGGCCATCTCGGCGGAGATCCGCAAGCGCCGGTGAGCGCCGTAGCGCTGGCGCTCGCGCTACTCGTGGCGTTCGGCCTCTTCGGCCGCCAGGCGTGGCGCCTCTACCGCATCGTGCGCGCGGGCAAGCCGGTGGCGCGGACCGACGACCTGCCGGCGCGAGCGCGCGCCGAGGCAGTCGTGGTAGTGGGCCAGAGCAAGCTGCTGCAGCGCCTCGGCCCCGGGCTGATGCACGCGGTGATCTTCTGGGGCTTCATCGTCCTGTTCCCGACCATCGTCATCGCGATGATCGGCGCGGTCGACCGGCATGCGACCCTGCCGTGGCTCGGAGCCCAGGGTTGGTACGCGCTGCTGGTCGACGTCTTCGCTGTCGGCGTGCTGGCCGGCGTGATCGCCGCCTATGCGATTCGGTTGGTGCAGCGGCCCAAACGCTTCGCCAGAAGCCACCTCGGCGAGGCCAACCTGATCCTCGCGTGGATCGCCGGCATCGTGATCTCGCTGCTGCTCTGGCACTCGAGCCAGATCGCGCTGGGGCTCAACGACTTCCCAAGTCAATGGGCGCCGGTGTCGAGCCTCATCTCGAGCATCTGGCATGGCGATTGGGTCACAGCGCTCGAGCGCTTCGCCGTTTGGGCGCACGTGCTGCTCATCCTCGGCTTCCTCGTCTATCTGCCTTACTCGAAGCACCTGCACATCCTGGTCGCGGCGATCAACGTGTTCTTCACGCGGACGGAGAGGCGCGGGCGCCTCGAGCCCGTCGACTTCGAGCAGCCCGAGGCCGACGTCCGTTTCGGCGCCGCGACCTCTCGCGACCTCACCTGGAAGCAGCTGCTCGACACGATGTCGTGCACCGAGTGCGGCCGCTGCCAGGACGCGTGCCCCGCGTACAACACCGGCAAGGAGCTGTCGCCGAAGCTGCTGATCATGGCGCTGCGCGACCAGGTGCGCGCGCAGAGCACAGCCGCGCTCGTGCCGAACGCCATCACCGACAACGTCGTCTGGGACTGCGTGACTTGCGGCGCCTGCGTGCAGGAGTGCCCTGTCGGCATCGAGCACATCGACCACATCGTCGACCTGCGCCGCAACCTGGTGATGGTCGAGTCGCGTTTCCCGGAAGAGGCCGGCACGATGCTGCGCGACGTCGACCGGGCCTCCAACCCCTGGGGCAAGCCGCAGGCCGATCGGACGGCCTGGGCGGACGGCCTCGACGTACGCGTGCTGCAGCCCGGCGAGCCGCCGCCAGAGGTGCTGTTCTGGGTCGGATGCGCGCCGGCGTTCGACGAGCGCGCGAAGCAGGGAGCGCGGTCGACGGCCAAGCTGCTGAAGCAGGCCGGGGTGGACTTCGCGATCCTCGGACCTCGCGAGGCGTGCACGGGAGACCCGGCGCGCCGAATGGGCGACGAGTACACGTACCAGCGCCTCGCGCGGCAGAACGTCGAGACGCTCAATCAAGCGAAGGTGACCAGGATCGTCACCACCTGCCCGCACTGCTTCAACACAATCGGCAACGAGTACACGGACTTCGGCGGCCGCTACGAGGTCGTCCACCACACGCAGTTCCTCGCTGAGCTGGTGCGCGAAGGCAAGTTGGAGCCCGCGGCCGGCGGCCGGAAGATCACGTATCACGACTCGTGCTACCTCGCTCGCCACAACGACGTGCTGTCGGCGCCGCGCGAGCTGGCATCAGCGACGGGCCAGGCGGTTGAGATGCCTCGCAGCGGACGCCGGACGTTCTGCTGCGGCGCGGGCGGCGCGCGCATGTGGATGGAGGAGCGGCGCGGCCGGCCCATCAACGAGGAGCGGGTACGCGAGGCGGCCGCGACCGGCGCCGACACGCTGGCGGTCGCGTGCCCGTTCTGCACCGTGATGCTCGACGACGGCGTGCGCAACACCGGCACGAAGATGCAGGTGATCGACCTGGCCTCGCTGCTTCACGAAGCGGTCGAGCGGAGGAACGCTACGGGGCAGTCGTAAACAGGACGCGATTCGCCGAGGGATCCACCGCCACGAAACCACCCGCCTGTTCGTCAAGGCTCACGTCACCGTGTTCCAGGCGGCCAACGACGTCCTCGAGGTCGCGCTTCGTCGGGAGCACCACGGTGAAGCGCCGCAGGCCGGACGATCCGGCCGGCGCCGGGCGAGCGCCCCTTCCAGCCCAGGTGTTGAGGCCGAGGTGATGGTGATATCCGCCGGCGGACACGAAACCGACGCCGGGCACGTGGCCCATCACGTAGAAGCCGACCAGGTCGTGATAGAAGCGCAGCGCGTCTTCGACGTCGGCGACATGGAGGTGGACGTGGCCCATCTTCGTGTCGTCCGGCATCGGCGCATCCAGCGGGTCGTCGGCACGCAGGTGGCTGAACAGCTCCTCGAGGTCGATCGGATCACGACCCGAGCGAGGATTCCCGTACTTGTCATACGCAACGAACGTGCCCTTGCCGAAGCCCATCGTTCCGTCCTCGGGCGACTCGGTGTAGATCTCGATGCCGTTGCCGTCCGGGTCCCAGAGGTAGTTCGCCTTGGTCATGACGTGATCGGTCGGGTACTGGTCCCAACCCAGCCGGCCCAGCCGAGCGATCACCCGAGCCAGCTCGCGCCGGTCGGGCACGAGGATCGCGAGGTGGTAGAGGCCAGACGTGCGAGGCACGACGGGCCGCTCGGCGCCCGGGTAGAGCACCACGAGCTCGCGACCGCCGGCGCCCAGCCTGACCGCCTCGCCGGTTGACGTCTGGACCGTGAGCCCCACGTAGTCGCGGTAGAACCGCACGGCTCGGTCCACATCCGTGACCGCCAGCTCGACCACGCCCATACCTGTGGCAGCCGCGATCGACTCGGTCTTCATATGAGGGATTCTTACCCAGCCTCGGCTGCGAGCATTCCTGATAATCGGCTTCGGTGGAGCGAGCGAGGGCCGTCGTGATCGGCGGCGGGATCACCGGCGCCAGCGTTGCCTACCACCTTGCCAAAGCAGGGTGGACCGACACCTTGCTGCTCGACAAGGGCGAGCTGACGAGCGGCTCGACCTGCCACGCCGCGGGCCTGGTCACGCAGTTCAACCCGTCGCCGACGATGATGCGGTTCCGCCGCTACAGCATCGAGCTCTACCGCGAGCTAGGTGTCTTTGAAACGGTCGGCAGCCTGCGCTTCGCTTCCAGCAAAGCTCAGCTGATGGAGCTGCAGCGAGGCGTGAGCCGCGCGCGTGGCATCGGGCTCGAGGTCGACCTCGTGTCGGCAGAGGCCGCGGCGCGGATGATGCCGGTCATCACCACAAGCTCGCTGTACGGCGCCGTCTGGGTGCCGGGCGACGGCCACCTCGACCCTCACACCGCCACTCACGCGCTCGCGAAGGCCACGCGCGAGATGGGCGCCCGAGTGATGACCGACACTCGCGTGACTGGCATCGAGCTGTCGGAGCGGGGGGCGATCCAGGCGGTGACGACGCCTGCGGGCCGCATCGAGACGGAGGTCGTCGTCGTGGCCGGCGGCCTGTGGGGGCCGCAGATCGCGGCCATGGCGGGCGCGGTCATCGTTTCGACCCCGGTCGACCACCAGCACGTGGCGCTGCGCGCCGTGCCCGGACATGAAGTTCCGCATGACATGCCCTGCTTTCGCGATCCGGACAACCTCGTCTACGGCAAGGCCGAGGCAGGAGGCGTGGTGCTCGGCGGCTACGAAGGCGACCCCGTCGCCCGCTGGGTGGACGGGGCGCCATGGGACCACTCGGGCGTCTCTCTTCCGCCCGACCAGCGCCGCTTCGAGCCGCTGCTTCACGGCGCGGCCCGCCGTTTTCCGTTCCTTGGCGAAGCCGGGATCGTGAAGCTGGTTTGCCATCCCGACGCGATGACGCCCGACGCCAACCCGCTCGTCGGACCAATGCCCGGAGTGCGCGGGCTCTACATCGCGGCGGGCCTGTCGTTGAACGGGTTCGGGGGCGCCGGCGGGATCGGCCGCGCCCTCGCCCAGCTCATCACCGGCGGCGAGACAGAGCTCGACCTCTATGCGTACCGGCCGTGGCGATTCGGCCCCGTGCATCGGGACGCGCGCTACGCCGCCGAACTCGCTCGCGAGTCGTATCGCTACTACTACCTGCTCCGCTACCCGTACGACGCTGACGAATGGGGCCGGCCCAAGCGGACGAGCGCCCTGCACACGCGCATGCAGGACCTTGGCGCCGTCTTCGGGGCCAAGCACGGATGGGAACGTCCCGAGCACTTCGAGCCAGGCTCACCCTGGCGCCGCGCGGGCGCGGATCAGCGGAAGTTCGGCTGGACCCGTCCGCCATGGTTCGAGCGCCTGGCGGAGGAGCATCGAGCATTTCGTGAGCGCGCCGGCATCATCGACATGAGCTCGTTCGGCAAGATCGAGCTGCAAGGCCCAGGCGCGCTGCCCCTGCTCGAGCGCGTGGCCGGCAACCTGATCGACCGGCCCGTGGGCAGCGTCGTCTACACGCAGCTGCTCGAGAGGAACGGCGGCGTCGCGGCTGACGTCACCGTCACGCGGCTCGGCGATCAGCACTTCCGCGTGATCACCGGCGCGGGTTACGTCAACAGCGACCTGGGCTGGCTGACGATGCAGCGCCAGGTGAGCGATCCGAGCGTCGCCATCCGCGAGGTCACCGAAGAGCTGGCCGTGATCGGCATGTGGGGTCCGCAAGCGCGAGCGATCCTCGAGCAGGTGACGAGCGACGACGTGTCCGAGGAAGGATTCCCATTCATGCAGGCGCGCACGATCCGGATCACGGGAGCCGCCGTCTTGGCTCAGCGCGTGACCTACGTCGGCGAGCTGGGTTGGGAGCTTTACGTCGAGCCCGGTCGCGCCGGCCAGGTTCACGATCGATTGATGGCTGCCGGACAGGAGTTCGGGATCACGCCCGGGGGATACAGGGTGCTCGACTCGCTGCGCATGGAGATGGGCTACCGCTACTACGGCACCGACATGGGCCTTCTCGACAACCCCTACGAGGCTGGTCTTGGCTTCTGCGTGAATCGTGAGAAGTGGCCGGCCATCAATCGGGACATCACGCGCCGCCTGCGGACGCTCGCCATCGGCGATGACGAATACGTGACTGTCTATGGAGGCGAGGCGGTCCACGCCGCGGGCGCCGTGGTCGGACGCGTGCGCAGCTGCGCGTACGGTTTCACGGTGCGCAGGAACCTCGCGTACTCCTACCTCCCGGTCGAGCTCAAGCCTGGCGCGATCGTGGAGGTCGAAGTTTTCGGCGACCGGCTGCCGGCCATGGTGATGCCTGACGCGACCCTGGCGAGGAAGAGTGCCGTCACCACGCGTTGAGGACGCGGCCGGCCACGTCGCGCTCTGGCGCGGACGGAAGGTCGAGGTCTCGCCGCTGTCCGGCGGGCTGACCAACGAGAACTACCTGGTCGAGGTCGAGGGCGAGCGCTACGTCATGCGTCTGCCCGGCCAGTCCACAGAGCTGCTGTCGATCGATCGCGAGAACGAGGTCTTCAACACGAAGGCCGCGGCCGAGACTGGCATCGGACCGCGCGTGCTCGAACACGTGCCCGGCCTCGACGTGATGGTGCTGGAGTTCATCCAGGGCCCGACCATGTCGGCGGAGACGCTCGGGTCGGTGCATATGGCGCGGCGGATGGCCGCGTCGTTCCAAACGCTCCACTCGGCGCCGCGATTCCTGCGCGACTTCAACATGTTCCGGCTGATCGACTACTACCTGCGGATCGTCGATGACCACGGGGTGGTCATCCCTGGCGACTACCGGGACAAGCTCCCCGTGGTGGCCGAGATCGAGAGGGCTGTCAGCGTGCACGCGCTGCCGCCGGTGTCGTGCCACAACGATCTGCTTTGCGAGAACTTCATCGACGATGGCACTTTGCTGCGCATCGTCGACTACGAGCTCAGTGGCAACAACGATCCCTGCTTCGACCTAGGCAACACCGCGCAGGAGGCGATCTTCAGCGATGACCTGCGCGAGGTGCTGTGCGAGGCGTACTTCGGCCGTCCGGATCCGCAGCAGCTGGCGCGCATGAACCTGTTCGCGGTGATGTCGGACGTGGGCTGGACGCTCTGGGGTGCGATCCAGGCCAAGATCTCGGCGATCGACTACGACTTCGCCGGCTACTACACCGCGCGCTGGGCGCGTGCCGTCGCCGTCATGGACACGGACCGCTTCCAGTTCTGGCTGCGCGAAGCCGCGGGCTGAACGGATCCTCGAGTGCCGGCACTGGCACTCGTTTTTCAGCCAGATGGCACGCGAGTGCCGGCACTCGCGCCGCCTAGTTCGCTTTCAGATACGTCAGCACTGCGAGAACGCGGCGGTGATCGTCGGCCGCAGGTTCGAGCTGCAGCTTCGAGAAGATGCTGCGGACGTGACCCTCAACCGTCTTTTCGCTCATGTGGAGCAGTGAGGCGATCGCCGAGTTGGACCGGCCCTCGGCCATCAGCCTCAGCGTTTCGCGCTCTCGGTCGGTCAGCTCGTCGACAAGGTCCTTGCGGCGCTTGCGCGCGAACAGCTGCGACACCACCTCGGAGTCGATCGCGGACCCCCCGGCCGCGACTCGCTGCACGGCGTCGACAAACTGACGCACGTCGGAGACTCGATCCTTGAGGAGGTATCCGACGCCCTCGCCGCCGCGCTCGAGGAGCTTGATCGCGTGAGTGGTCTCGACGTACTGCGACAGCAGCATTATGGCCACGTCGGAGTGCTTCTCCTTGATGATGGCGGCGGCCTGCAGGCCTTCGACGGTGTGGGTCGGCGGCATGCGGATATCGGTCACGACGATGTCCGGACGATGGGTCTCGACCAACCGGAGCAGCTCCGTGGCGTCTCCCGCACGACCCGCGACCTCGTAACCCGCGCCTTCCAGCAGCCTGGCCAGGCCCTCGCGAAACAGGACGGAGTCCTCGGCGATGACTACCCGCACGGAATCTCGGCCCTGACTCGCGTGCCTGCGCCGGGACGGCTGACCACGAGCAGCCGCCCTCCAACCGCCGCCGTCCGGTCGTGCAGCCCCACCAGACCCGAGCCGCGGCGCGCGTCGGCGCCACCGACGCCGTCGTCCGCGACCTCGACCTCGAGGAGCCCGTCGGTCTCAGCGATGCGAACCGACAAAGTCCGGGCTGCGGAATGCTTGACCGCGTTAGTCATCGCTTCGGCGATGACGTAGTAAGCCGCCGACTCGATCGCCTCCGTATACCGTCGATCGGACGCCGACGTGACGTTGGTCAGGATTGGCGACCGATCTGCCAGGGACCTGGCCGCGGCCGCGATGCCAGACTCGACGAGCAGCGGAGGGTTGAGACCCCTGGCCAGGTCGCGAAGCTCGCTGAGGCCGGCCCGCACCTCATCGGAAGCCTGCGCAAGGAGCTCCGCGCCGCCACTCGCTGGTTTCTCGGCATTCGCGAGGCCGAGCGCGAGCAAGGCGTTGACGAACCTCTGCTGGGCACCGTCATGGAGATTGCGCTCGAGCCGGCGGCGTTCGAGGTCCTGAGCGGCCACGATCCTCGCCCGTGACTCGCGCAGCTCCTGCACCAGGCGGAACCGTTCGAACACCATGCCCGCCTGAGAAGCAAGGTCTTCCAGCAGGCGCTCCTCCACCTGGTTCAATTGCTCGCCGCGGGGCTTGACGACCACCAGCGCTCCGAGCAGCTCACCGTCGCGACTCACTGGCGCCAGCCGGCACGTCTCTGCGTGTCGAGAGGTGATCTCGGCGAGTGTCGCGACCGCGAATGGCCTGGCGCCGGTGTCCGGAGCAGCCGCTGCGAGCTGCAGGCTCTCGTCGACTTTCACCCAGACCTCACTGGCGATCGACCTTGTCCCCTCGCGCAGCAACTCAGCCATCCGGGGTAGCAGCTGGGTGGCGGGTTCGGCGCGACCGATGCTTCGCGCAAAATCCGAGAGCACGTCATACGGGCGAGCGCCCCGCCCGTAGACGGCGGTGTCGGCGAGCGCCTGCAGCCGCGTTCGCACCGGGAGCAGCAGCGCCGCGATGAGCGCGATGGTGATGAGATTCACCAGCGGGTTGGAGCCCACACGCTGCCCGAGCAGGCTGCCCGCGGCGGCGACTGCGATCGCGTAGGAGCCGGTCACGAACACGGCAAGGCCGGCGAACAGGATTGTCCGGTTGACGACCACGTCGATGTCGTAGAGGCGATAACGGACGATCCCGATGCCGATCGCAACAGGTACCAGGATCGTCCCTGCGAGAAGCGCCGCCTGGGCACCCCAGCTCGATATGGCGGCCGCGGAGTCTGATTGGGCGAAGCTCTTGAGCGGTGCGTACACGAAACCAGGAAGCCAGTCGAGGGTGTCGAGTCCGCGCGCGGTGACCAACAACGAGGCCACGACAAAGACGGCCGCCGCGTATGCGAACCATTCCAGCTGGCGGCGTGTCTCACCACTGGCCGCGGCCATGCGCCGGAGCACGCCGAAGCCGGCAACGACGCCGATACCCGACAGCCAGATGAAGGCGCTCGAGGCCCACCCAAACGCAGCGCCGACTGGCCACAGCGAGGGCGGTACTGTCACGGGAACGGGCTGCCCGGGCTGCCCTCCGGGATTCCCAACGTAGATGGGGAAGGGATCGTCGAGCACCGACATGACATGGGCAGCGGCCGCGATCACCGCGGCGCCGATGATCAATGACCACCAGGCGGACTTGAGCCGGCCGTCTGGGAACAGGAGCATTGCGGCGATCGCGCCTGCCGTAACCGCGTCGGGCAGGACCTTCTGGGAGTAGGCGGCCAGGTCGGCGAGCGGTAGTGAACCTGGGTGCACCGACAGTCCATACAAGGCGTATCCGGCACCAACGGTTTCGAGGCCGAAGAAGACCACCGTCAGAACGAACACCAAGCCGAACCTGTTGTTCGGTTGACGCCAGACCACCAGCCCGGTGGTCGCGGCGAGGGTGAGCAGCCCGAGCACTTCAGACACGCTCCGGACCGCCATCGACCAATCGGGAGTGAGTCCGACGAGAGGATAGACCCCAGGGCTGATCTGGTTTGCGAAGGCAAAGAACGCGATCGCCACGGCCATGATTGCGATCAAGCCTCCGACCACGCCGCCCGCCCAAGGCGACCGTGATGTTCGAATTGCGGCCGTCACGGCGACGGCCTCCACCGCGGCAGGATCTTGTCGCCAGCGCTGGTCGTCAACTGCACCTGGCCCGTGCCGTCGGGATGCACTGCGAAGAGTTGCTGGCCCTCACCGGCCCGCGCGAACGCGATCCAGCGCGAGTCCGGAGACCAGTCTGGCCAGGCTTCCCAAATTGAGTGCGGGTCGTTCGTGATCTGTACGGGCGCTGAGCCGTCGAGCATCACGACGTACACCTCTGAGCCGGTACCTGCGGAGTTCGCATCGTTGAACGCCAAGCGGGTGCCGTCCGGCGACCAGCGCGGGTAGGTGCCGAATCCGCCGTCCATCGCGTGGTGCGTGAGCTGCCGCGGATCAGCGCCATCGAGACCGACTACGTAGATGTCGTATGCGCGTTCGCGATCCGATGAGAACGCGATCAGGTCCCCCGACGGTGACCACGCGGGCCCGGAGTCGACAGCCGTCGCGCGCAGAAGGCGGTGCAGACCCGAACCGTCCGCCCCAATGACGTAGATCGTGCGGTAGTAGCCCGGCGGATCCGGAGTCGACGTGATGCCGTCGCGGCTGCTTTCGTAAGCGATGTATCTCCCATCGGGGGACCATGTCGGGAAGCCATTGAAGCCTCTGCCGTCGGTCAGCCGCGTCACGACACCCGACTGCACATTCATCACGTAGACGTTGTCGCGGCCGTCGCGGGTGCTCTGGAAGGCGATGCGCGTACCGTCGGGCGACCAGCTCGGGTCGACGTTCCAGGCGCCGTCTGGTGTGAGATCGCGGACGTGGCCGGTGGCCACGTCGAGGAGGTAAAGGTTGCCGTGGTTTTGGGGTGCGTAGCACACAAAGACGAGCTGGCCGCCCACCTCGGGATGCGGCTGCTCGCCCCCTGCCCCGCATGCAGCTGGTTGGGGCGCGCCACATGCCTGGATCTGGACCGCGGCCAGGACCGCCAGCAGGATGCCGCCGCGACGGCTCATGCGCGCGATCTTGCCACTTGCGCGTGGCCAGGAACATGGTGCGAGCCCTACCCACCCGTGCGCGTTTTCAGGGCTGTCCCTCCCCTGGATTCCGGGAGGGCGCTGATGGCGGGGGACGACGCCGACCCTACGGTTGGATCGAAATGAAAGCCTTCATCCGCAGCGTGATCACGATCGCCCTGATGGCCGGTCTGATGTTCGGGGCAACCCTCGCGGTCGTTGGCGCGGTCTCATCAAGTGGGTCGCCCACGACCAACGTGGTTCTGCCGATGCCAACGCCCGACCCCAACGCACAGGCCGCGCCCTGCCCCAACCCCCAGGCCGTCTGCTGAGCAGGCGTCAGCTCAGGCCGACGATCTCGCCCTTGTCGTCGATGTCGATCCGGATCGCGTTGGGGCTCGACGGCAGTCCGGGCATGGTCCGCATCTCGCCGCAGATCGGGTAGATGAACCCGGCGCCGACCGAGGCCCGAACCTCACGCACCGGCAGCTTCCAACCGGTCGGGGCGCCCTTCAGCTTCGGGTCTGATGAGATCGACAGGTGGCTCTTGGCGATGCAGACGCTGAGCCGGCCGAACCCATTGCGCTCGTACGAGTCGATCTGGTCGCCGGCGGGCGGGTAGTACTCGACTCCGTCCGCACCGTAGACCCTGGTCGCGATCGTCTCGATCTTCTCTCGCAGCGGCATCTCCGACGGATAGAGGAAGCGGAACGTGCTCGGCTCTTCCGCGGCCTCGGCCACCATGTGCGCCAGCTCGGACGCGCCGGGGCCGCCGTCGGCGAAGTTGCGGCACACCGCCGAGCGCACGCCGATCTCGTCGGCGATCTCGCGCACCGCGGATTGCTCTGAAGCGTGGTCGCCCGGAAAGGCGTTGATCGCGACCACCGGCGTCACCCCGTGCAGCTTGATGTTCTCGACCTGCTTGCGGAGGTTGGACGCGCCCGCCCACACGTCGTCCGGGTTCTCCTTGAGCATCTCCGGCGGCAGCGGCCGTCCGGCCACCACGCGGTAGCGCCCCGAGTGCACTTTCAGCGCGCGCACCGTGGCCACGACCACCGCGGCGTCCGGCTCCAGGCCCGACGCGCGGCACTTGATGTTGAAGAACCGCTCGGCGCCCATGTCCGCCCCGAAGCCGGCCTCCGTGACGAGGAATTCACCGCAGTGGATGCCGATGAGGTCCGCGATGACAGACGAGTTGCCGGTGGCGATGTTGCCGAACGGACCCGCGTGGACCAGCACGGGCGTGTTCTCGAGCGTCTGCAGTAGGTTGGGCTTGATGGCGTCGCGCATGATCACGGTCATCGCGCCGGCGGCGAATATGTCCTCCGCGCTGATGGGCTTGCCGCCCGTCGTGTTGCCGATGACAATGCGGCCGAGCCGCTGGCGCATGTCGCGCAGCGAGGTCGACAACGCAAGGACGGTCATGACCTCGGACGCGGCGGTGATGTCGAATCCGGTCGCGCGAATGACCCCGTCTTCGCGAGTGCCGAGACCGACGATGACGTTGCGAAGCACGCGGTCGCTGACGTCGAGCACGCGGCGCCACGTCACGCTGTCGCGATCGACAAGTGCCTCGTGGTGATGAATCTGGTTGTCGATCATCGCCGCGAGCAGGTTGTGCGCCGCGGTGATGGCGTGCATGTCGCCGGTGAGGTGAAGGTTCAGGCGTTCCATCGGCACGACCTGGCTGTAGCCACCGCCCGCGGCGCCGCCTTTGATGCCGAATGTCGGGCCCATCGATGGTTGGCGGATCGCGACGATCGCGGGGCGGCCGATGTGCGACAGCGCCTGGCCAAGACCGACCGTCGTCGTCGTTTTGCCCTCACCCAGCGGCGTCGGCGTGATCGCGGAGACCACGACGTACTTGGCCTTCGGGCGGCCCTCGAGCTCCTCGATCGCCTCGAGCTTGATCTTCGCGACGTCATGCCCGTACGGCTCGAGCAGGTGCTGCCCGATGCCCATCTTGGCCGCTATCTCGGGCATCGGCAGCAACTTCGCCTTGCGGGCGATCTCCAGGTCGGTCGGAAACGTCACCGCCACACCACTCCCCTCCTAACGCGCTAACGCAATCTGGCGAGCATCTGCTGCCGCCACTGCTCCGTCGGTTCGATCTCGTTGAAGGTGAACACGTGGATGCCGGCCACCTTCATCTCCGGCCGCGCCAGCTCGGGCATCAAACCCGTCGCGAAGCGCTCAGGAGCGTAACCGCCCGGCTGGATCATGCGCATCAGCCAGTTCGTGTGGCCGCGCAGGAACCGCGCCGAGTCGCTGAGCCCGATCCGCGTCGAAACGCGCAGCAGCTTCGCCGGGTCCGCGACTCCGGCCATGCCGATGATGATCGGCAGCTGCACCCTGCGCTTGCGCACCCGCGCGACCCACTTCTTCACGACGCGAACGTCAAAGCACAGGTTGCTGACGATGTAGGTCGCGTGGCGTCGCTTGTCCCACATGGCCTGGATCGTGAGGTCGTCGTCTATGAAGCTGTGGCGCTCTGGGTAGCCTGTGACGCCGATCTCTTTCATCGCCGGCGCGTGGCTCGCAATCGCGTCGAGCAGTGAGACCGAGTCGGGAAAATCGCCCGCCGCCTCCTGTGAGTCGCCGGCCACCACGAACACCCGGCCGCCGATGGCGTCCAGCCGGACCAGGATCTCGTTGAGGTGCGCTTCGTCGCGAACCAGCCGCGCAGCCAGGTGGGGCACCACCTCGTAGCCTTTCGCCGCGAGCTTCTCGGCCAGGACGAGCGTCGCCTCGATCCCGCGGCGGGGTGACGACGTGATGGTGATGGTGACCTCGGGCGGGACGTTGCTGACGACCAGGTCCCCGGCCTCTTCGGTGGGCAGGACCTCGTAGCGGGGGTGGGACAGGAAGCGGCTCAGCGCTTCCCTGGAGATCGTGTCCAGGCGCAGCCGGGACGTCTTGGCGGGGCGCGCAGCGATCACATCCACACCCGGTGTCGCACTATACGCCCCTGTCGCGCACAGCGCAACGCGGTGCCTACTGGCGCAGGGGGAACGGCGCCGGCAGCGTGAGGATGACGTTGCGGTCGGCGGAGGTGCCGGCGCGCGTCGTCAGGACCCCGGCGATCGGGTCGTTGAACGCGAGCTCCCGGTGCAGCCCCGCCATCTCCGAGGGCGCGAGAGCCGGACCGGGATCCGCCGGGCCGTCGTGGTCGACCATCGTGCAGGCGATCGCCAGCCGGCCGCCTCCGGCGTCGAAGATCTCGACGACCCTCCCCTGGCACGGCCAGTCGACGATGGAGCTGGTCGTGACCTCCCAGAAACCGGCCGACGGTCCCTCGCGGTTGGCGTGCGGCTGCACGAGGTTCATGTGGATGTGCCCGTTCAGGCACAGGATGACGTTCGCGAACCGGTGCAGCATTCGCAGCAGCTCGTCGGCCTGCGCCGCACCTGGCAGCCTGTAGTTGCGCAGCGTGAAAAGCGGATGGTGCGAGGCGATTACCACGAGACGGTTGGCGTTGCCCGTCCGCACGCTCTCGCCGGACGCGTTCGTGTAAACCTCGTGCACCTCGATGAGCCTGTCCTCGAGCCACGCCAGCTGATCGCGGTCGAGGCATCCGTCCGCGCCTCCGCCGCGGCATGCCGTGTCCAGGACGATGAGCCGGACCGCGCCTGTGTCGTGCGTGTAGTTGGCGCTGCGATCGCGGCGGTTGGTGGGCGTGAAGACATGACCGTCGGGTGTTGCGCCGGGCCGGAAGTGAGCCTCGACGAACGCGCCAATGTCGAGCGGCCTGCGGCCGGCGTCGGCGGTCACCGCCACGGTCGCGCCCGACATGAAGTGCTGGGGTCGCATGACGAACGTCTCCAGCGCGGTCGCCGCATCCAAACCGTCCGGTACACCGATGGGTTTGCGACCAGCGACCATGGCGCGCGCGAGCTCCGGATTGACGAGGCCAACGCCCTGGCACAGCTCTTCGTGGTTGCCGTGGCATCCGATCCACGGCACCCGCAAGCCCTCCGACTCGAACGGCCGCATCGCCCGATCGAGCAGACCCGGCACGAGCGGAAAGCCGTGTGCCAGCCGGAACTTGTCCGTACCGAAGCGGCTGCCATCCGGCTTCCAGAAGATGTCGTCAGGCCAACCTGGCGATTGCACCGACTCGATCTCCGGCCCGCCTGAGTTCGGGCTCACCATGCCGCCTTCGAACAGCGCCAGGAAGGTGGCGAACTCGTTGGTCTGCGCGTTGTCGATCGCATCGCCCGTCATGACCAGGAGCTCGACCGGGCTGCCGGTGACAGGCGCCGACTCGATCGCGTTCATCGACCGCACCATCGCGGCGATGGCGTGCGCATTGAGCGCCTCCTGCGGACGCTGCATCGTGAGCAGCTCGCGAAACCGCGCGTCACCCGCGAAGCGATTCAAGAATTCGAATCGCGCCGGCGATTCGACGTCGGTCACGTGGAGGTCGGTCATGTGGCCGATCGCAAGCAGCGCCTTGCCTCGCGCCCGAACGTCCTGGCCGGCAGGCCCCGTGAGCTCGGTGCGCACCGCATGACGCTCGCCTTCGGCTCTGACGAGCGACCGATAAGAGGTCGAAGATCCCGTGCGCAGCACGGGGCCGGGCACGATGCGCTCGTGAACGGTCAACAAAGGGTCAGGCTTCGGCCGCGGTTTTCTCGTCCCTCGCGATCAGCACCGGGTCGGGACGCAGGGTCAGGCGCACACGCGTGCCGGCCGGGTGTTCGGAAGCCTGCGACGTCGGTTCCTGCGCCAGCACGATCTCGTCTCCGAGATCCACGGTCACGCGGCTCGTGGCACCGAGGAACGCGACCGCGATGACCGTGCCCGCTAGCGGACCGGAGGATGTCTCGCCGTCGGTGGCCAGGGAGACGGCCTCGGGCCGGATCAGGGCGATGGCCGGGCCGTTCGGCGTGTCCGCCTTGACCAGCGGCAGGCTGGCGCCCCGGACGACGACCTGTCCGAACTTGACCTCACCAGCGATTCGGTTGGTGAGGCCGACGAATTCCGCCACGAACGGTGTCGCGGGCCGCGAGTAGATCACGGTCGGCGTGCCCAGCTGCTCGAGGCGACCCTTGCTCATCACGCCCACGCGATCGGCGATGGCAAGGGCCTCTTCCTGATCGTGAGTGACGAAAAGCGTCGTCGTGCCCACATCCAGCTGCACGCGGCGGATCTCGTCGCGCAGGCGGGCACGGACTTTGGCGTCCAGAGCCGACAACGGCTCATCGAGCAAAAGCACCTTCGGCTGGATCGCGAGAGCGCGCGCCAGCGCGACGCGCTGCTGCTGGCCCCCGGACAGTTGCAGCGGGTATCGGTCGGCGAAGCCGGACAGACCGACGAGCTCGAGCGTCTCGCCCGCTCTCTTCATGCGCTCCGCAGAGCTCTGGTGCCGGAGCTGCAAACCGAACGCGACGTTCTGGATCGCGGTCATGTGCGGGAAAAGCGAATAAGCCTGAAAGACCATTCCGACGTCGCGCTTGTTGGCACCGAGGCGGGACACGTCAGTGCCGGCAAAGATCACGCGGCCGCTGGTGGCCTCGTCCAGGCCGGCCACGAGGCGCAGCGCGGTGGTCTTGCCGCAGCCGGAGGGCCCTAGCAAGGCGACCAGCTCTCCCGGGGCGATCGTGAGCGTCAGCTCGTCGAGCGCGACGACGCCGGCAAACACCCGACGCAGCTCCTCCAGGCGAACCTCGACACCCGAGCTTGCGGACGACGCTTGCTTGTTCATCATGTTCTCTGCCCCCAGCTACCGATGCGGGCGAGGGCCGGTCGCTTCGGTTTGTCCACGGCCTGCCCGCTCCCGATGAGGGATAGGACCAACAGGATCACGAAGGCGAAGAGCAGCGCAGCGACCGCGACCGCGATCGAGGTGCTCGCGTCGACCAGCGAGACGTACTGGATCGCCACCTGGAGGTTCTCGTAGTTGAGGAGGTTGGCGAACGTGTACTCGCCTAGCACCAGGGCCACCGAAAGCAGGCCCGCGTTGAGAATGGCGCTCCGCATGTTGGGCACCACGATCCGCAGCATCACGGTGCCCCACCCGGCGCCGAGGCTGCGCGCCGCCTCCGTCAAGGTTTTCAGGTCGATCGCACCAAGACCCGCGTCGAGCGCCCGGTACGAATAGGGCAGCACCAGGATCAGATACGCGAAGGCAAGCGCAAGGATCGAGTCGGTGACGTTGATGCTGATCCAGATGTAGATCGGCCTGATGCCGACGACCAGTGCTATCGCCGGCACCGTGAGGGGCATCAGGCAGATGAACTCGACCACCCGGCTTAGGCGCGGCAGTCGCAGTCGCACCCACACCATCGTCGGGAGGACGAGGAGAAGCATCATCAGCGACGTGATCACCGCCAGCTCGAGCGAAGCGGTGATCGCGTCCGCGAGCTGAGGAGTGCTGGGGATGCGTTGCCAGGCGGCAAGTGTCCGCGGCGACGCGACATCGTTGCCTCGGGTGGAAAACTCGAGCATGGCGCCAAGCGGAACCAGGAAGAAGACTCCGCACACTGCGAACACGACAACGCGGAAGGCCTGGAGCTTCAGTCGACGTGCCGCCATTAGGTCAACCACCTCGAAGTGCGGCGCTGCAAGAGCGTGTAGAAGCTCGTGACGACCAGCACCACGACGATCATGGCCAGCGCCAATGCCTTCGCGAGGCCAGGTTGCGCTGAGCCGGTCTCGCTCGTAAGCAGCGCCTGGACCTGGAGTGGAGCAATGATGCCGCCCTGGGTGATCAGCGCAGCAGCCGTCGCGTAGGCGGAGAAAGCGTTGGCGAACAGCAACAGCGTGCAGCCCAGGAAAGATGGGAAGAGCAACGGCCCGGCCACGTAGCGCCAGTAGTGCCAGGTGTTGCCTCCCAGCGTGTCGGTCGCCTCGCGCCATTGCGGACGAATGCCGTCGAGTGCGGGAATGAAGACGAGGACCATCAGGGGTATCTGAAAGTAGAGGTAGATGAGCGTCAGCCCACGGAGGTCGAAGAGCCAGACCGTGTCGGGGTACATGTTGATGCCACGGTCCAGCAAGAACTTGTACACGACGCCTTCGGTACCGATCGTGGCGACAAAAGCAAAGGCGAGGGTGACACCGCCGAACTGAGCCACGACACCCGAGGCGGACATGATGGCTCTGCGCAGAAATCCCGTCGGGTTGCCGGTCGCCACCGCGTAGGCCAGCAGCGCGCCGACCACGGCCCCGATCAGTGCGCTCGCCGCCGAGATCTCAAAGCTCTGGACGAACGACTTGTACATGAACGCCTTGTTGATGCCCTCGTAGTTGGCGAGGGAAATACTGCCGTCGGCGGCGACCAGCGAGCCGGCCAGGATGATGCCCGTCGGCAGCAGCAGGAAGACGCCGACGTAGAGGAAGAACGGGACGACGCCGAGCCAGGAGAGAGGGAGCCGCCGCCCGCCCCCGAGAGGACGAGCGGCGGCGCTTAGAGCCGGGTTACCGGCTGCCGTCAAGCGACGGCCGCCGACCAGTTGGCCTGCACGTACGTGGACGCCTTGGAGGTCTGGTCACCGCTCGGGACCTGAGGCGTGCCCGAGACCGCGGGCAGCGCGGCCGCGGCCGCGGTGTCGATCGTGCCGGCGGAGGTCATCGCCGCCTGGCGCACGGGACGCGCTCCGCCCTTCAGCCAGAGGTTCTGGCCCTCGTCCGAGTACAGGTACTCCTCCCACAGCCGCGCGGCGGCCGGGTGCGGGGCCTGCTTGTTGATCGCCTGGCTGTAGTAGCCGCCGATGATTGCGTTGCCGGGCACGAAGATCTTCCATGTCGACACGTCCTTGCCGTGCGACGCGGACAGGTAGTCCCACTCGAAAAGCACGGGCGTCTGGCCCGACTTCACGGTGGCGGCGGTGCCGACGACCGGCACGTAGTTGCCCTTCTGCTTGAGCTGGTGGAAGAAGTCGACGCCCTTGCTCACGTCGTCGAGCGACCCGCCGTTGGCGACGGAAGCCATGATCACGCCGTTAAGGCCCTGGTTCGACTTGGTGGGGTCTCCAGCCAGCGCGACCTTGCTCTTGAACGCCGAGCCGAGCAGGTCCTGGACCGAGGTGATCGTGGGCACCTTGCTCGAGTCGTAGCCGATGCCCATGTAGCCGCCGTAGTCGTTGTACCACTTGCCCGACGCTTCCTTGGCGCCGGTGGGGATGTCGTTCCATTCCTTCACCTGGTACGGCGCGAACTTGTCCGCGTTCGCAAGCGCGACCGCAAGGCCGACGTCGACAACGTCAGGCGCGCGGCTGGTGCCGTCGAAAGCGTTGACCTCGTCCTGGCTGCTGCCGTTCGGGTTGAGTGAGGTGATGTCGATGCCGTACTTGGCCTTGAAGCCACTGATGATGGCGCCGTAGTTCGCCCAGTCGGGCGGGAGGGCGATGACCGTCAGCTTGCCCTCGGCCTTGGCCGCCGCCACAAGCGCATCCATGCCGCCGCCGCCGGAGGCAGACGTCTGCGTGGACCAGTCGGTGGCACCCGCGGTCGACGAGGAACCGCAGGCGGCCACGACGAGCACCGTCGCGGCGGCGAAAACCAGACGATGGAACCGATGCCAGTTCATACCCTTCAACTCTCCCCAGTGACGAGTGGCTGCAGGCAGGGCGCCCAGTCGGGCACCGGCTATATTGCGCCAGCCCCGGCCGTGGCGCAAGAAAGGATGGGGGAGCCCCGGGGAAGGATCGGTTAAGTCTTGGGGATGTCCCGGGCCGTGGCCTGCGCCCTGTAGCCCAGCCGGCGCGACAGCTCGTCGGCGGCCTCGCGCGTGCGCGCGACCATCTGTGGAATCGAGGCGTCGTCGAATCGGTGGGCCGGGCCGCTGACGTCGAGCGCGGCGACCACGTCTCCCGCAAGCGCGCGGACCGGCGCCGCGATGGCGCTCAGGCCGACCTCGAGCTCCTCCGTCGTGCGCGCGTAGCCGGCCGATTTCGCCGCGTCGAGCTGCGACTCCAGTTGCGCGCGGTCGACGACCGTACGCGGCGTGCGCCGCTCCAGCGGGCCGGCCAGGAATCGCGAACGGACGGCCTCGGGGCCGAACGCGAGGAGGACCTTGCCGCTTGCGGCGCAGTGTGCGGGCGAACGCGTGCCAAGCCAGTTGATGGTCACAACCGACGTCGAGCCCGTCGCCTGCTCGACGGGCACGATCACGTCACCATCGAGGACGTCGAGCGTGACCGTCTCGCCGACGGTGCGTGCGAGCGCCTCGCACACCGGACGTCCGGCGAGCCTGAGGTCGGCCTCGCCGCGGACCGCGCTGGCCAGCTGCACGAGGCGTCCGCCGAGCCGGTACTTGGCGGTGCGCTGGTCGCGCTCGACCAGGCCATGGCGCTCCAGGGTCGCCAGCAGGCGCAGCGCGGTGGAGCGGTGTACGCCCAGGTCGCGGGCCACCTCGGCCCCAGCCTTCCAGCCTGCGGCAGCCAGCACGTCTAGGATCGCCACCGCGCGGTCGACAGACTGGATGACCCCGGCGTCGCGCCCCGGCTCGCCGTTGCTCATGGCGCAACACAATACTCCTGTTGGGCTCTGAGCATCTGTTGGGCTATGCGCAACACGAGTATGCTGGGCGGAGCCCAACCTGGAGGTCCGCCGCCATGAGCCGTGAAGAGGAGATCCGCGCGGAGCTTTTCGAGCACACGCTCAACGGGCACGCGCCTGAGGTGAAGGCGCTCACCGAGGAGGCCCTTTCCCTCCACATGGACCCCATGGACATCCTGTTCAAGGCGTTGATCCCGTCGCTCGAAGAGGTCGGGCGGCGTTTCGAGAAGGGCGACTTCTTCGTCCCCGAGATGCTGATCGCCGCCCGAGCGATGCAGGGCGCTCTCGTGATCCTCCGTCCGCTGATCGCGGAGACCGGAGCCCAGCCCGTCGGCCGCTACGTCATCGGCACCGTGAAGGGCGACATCCACGACATCGGCAAGAACCTGTGCGTGATCATGCTCGAGGGCGCGGGCTTCGAGGTCTACGACCTGGGGGTCAACACGCCGCCGGAGAAGTTCGTGGAGGCCGTGCAGAAGCACGAGCCCGACATCGTCGGCTTCTCGGCGTTTCTCACGACGACGATGCCGATGTTCAAGGCCAACATCGAGGCGCTGCAGAAAGCAGGGCTGCGCGACAAGGTGCACGTAGCGGTCGGCGGCGCGCCGGTCACGCAGGAGTACGCAAAGCACGTCGGCGCCGACAGCTACGCGCCCGACGCATCGATGGCGACCCGGATGGCGAAGGAGCTGGTTGGCGACCGCAGCGGACAGTCGCAGGGCGCGCGCGCGCTCGAGCAGGCGGTCATGAAGATCGACGAGACCCTGCGCAAGGGATAGCTGGTTGGACACAGTTCTCTCCTCGCCCTTGCGCGAGGTCGTCGTCTCCATCGACCGCCCCTTCGTGATCATTGGGGAGCGCATCAACCCCACGGGCCGCAAGGTGCTCGCCGCCGAAATGCGTGAAGGGCGCATGGACCGCGTCCGCGCGGACGCCATCGCGCAGGTCGGCGCCGGCGCGCACATGCTCGACATCAACGCCGGCATCCCGATGGCCGACGAACCTTCGCTCCTGGTGGCGGCCATCAGGGCGGTGTGCGAGGTGACCGAGGTCCCTGTGTGCATCGACTCCTCCGTCGTAGAGGCACTCGAGGCGGGGCTGTCCGCCTATCAAGGCAAGGCGCTCGTGAACTCGGTGACCGCGGAGGAAGAGCGCATGGAGCGCATCCTGCCGCTGGTCAAGAAGCACGGCGCCGCGGTGATCGGCATGGCCAACGACGAGACGGGAATCTCGATGGTTCCGGAGGAACGGCTCGCGCTGGCGCGCCGGATCATCGAGCGCGCCGCCGACCACGGCATCCCGCAGCAGGACGTGATCATCGACCCGATCGCGATGACGGTTGCCGCCGACCCCATGGCCGGCCAGGTGACGCTGGCGACCATGAGGCTCATCCGCGACGAGCTCGGCAGCAACATGACGTGCGGCGCGTCCAACGTCTCGTTCGGCCTGCCCGACCGGCCCACGGTGAACGCCGCCTTCCTACCGGTCGCGATGTATGCGGGCCTCACCTGCGCGATCACGAACCCATTGGTCCAGGAGGTGCGCCGCGGCGTGCTCGCCTCAGACCTTCTGCTCGGACACGACGAGTACGCGATGAAGTGGATCAGCGCCCATCGCGCCGAGCAGGCCGAGTTGTCGGCGAGGAGCGGCCCCTCGTGATCCAGCGGAAGCTGGAGGTGACCTACCTCCCCTTCGACCGGTCGACGAGGGTTCCTCCCGGCACCACCCTCTTCAGCGCCGCGCACTGGATCGGCCTGCCGATCGACTCCACCTGCGGCGGCCGCGGCACGTGCGGCAAGTGCAAGGTGCGCATCGTCGGCAAGCCCACGGAGATCACCGACGCGGATCACCGCGAGCTGCGCCAGGACGAGATCGCCGCCGGCTGGCGGCTGTCATGCCAGGCGCACATCCACGACGACATGACGTGCGAAGTGCCGCAGCTGCTGCGAGTGCCGAAGGCCGCGACGATGGGCCTGGGCCGGCTCGTGATCCTCGACCCCAACGTCCGCAAGGTTTACGCCGAGCTCGAGCCGCCGACGCTGCACGACCAGCGCAGCGACCTGGCTCGGCTGCACGACGCGCTGGAAGCCGAGGGCCACGACATGACGGCCGGCGTGCCGGTGCTGCGATCGCTGCCCGCCGTGCTGCGAGGAGCGGAGTTCAAGGTCACCGCTGTGCTTGCCGGCGAACGACTCGTGGCGGTTGAGCCAGGCGACACCACCGGCGAGTGCTACGGCATCGCCTTCGACGTGGGCACGACGACCCTGGTCGGCACGCTGATGAACCTGCGCACTGGCATGGCCGCGGCGGTGAGCTCCACACTCAACGGCCAGGCGCCGTTCGGGGCGGACGTCATCTCGCGGATCAGCCACGGCATGAATGGACCGGATGCTGTCAGCGAGCTGCAGGCGGCCGTCGTGAAGACCATGAACGAGATCGTCGGACGCCTCTACGCGGAGGCCGGCGTCACCGCCGACCGCACATACGAGGCCGTCGTCGTCGGCAACGTGACCATGTTGCACCTGCTGTTTGGCATCGACCCGGCGCCGATCGCGGTCATGCCGTTCGCGCCTGCTTTCATGGAGCCGCTCTCGGTGCCGGCAGCCGAAGTCGGTCTGAACATCCACCCGCACGGTTACGTCCAGACGCTGCCGGCGCTAGGCGCCTACGTCGGCTCCGATATCGTCGCCGGCGTGCTGGCGACGAACATCGCCCGCGACGAGAAACTCCGCGTGTTCGTCAACGTCGGCACCAACGGCGAGATCGTGATCGGGAACGCTCAGAGAACCCTAGCGACCGCCGCCCCTGCGGGGCCCGCGTTCGAGGGCAGCCAGATCAAGTGCGGCATGCGCGCCACCGACGGCGCCATCGAGGGTGTGCACCTGGGCGACAAGGTGGAGCTGCAGGTCATCGGTGGCGACGTCAAGCCGGCCGGCATCTGCGGGTCCGGCCTGGTCGACGCGGTGGCGCAGCTGCTGGTGTGCGGCCTGCTGGATCACTCCGGCCGGATGAAGTCGCGCGAAGATGCCGGTCACCACCCGCTTGCGGATCGGCTCATCGAAGTCGAGGGCGTGCGCGCATTTCTGCTCGCGGACGGCGTCTATCTTTCGCAGCGCGACGTCCGCGAGCTGCAGTTCGCCAAGGGCTCGATCGCGACCGGGATCAAGGTCCTGATGGACATCCACGGGATCACGCCGTCAGACGTCGACGAGATCTTCCTCGGCGGATCGTTCGGCTCGTACCTGAATCCCGAGAGCGCAAAGATCATCGGCCTTGTTCCGCCCGTTGACGTCGATCGCATCATCGCCGTCGGCAACTCGGCGGGTGAGGGCGCGAAGATCGCGCTGCTGTCGTATCGCGAGCGCCAGGTGGCGTTCGAGCTGCCATCGCGTCTCGAGTACGTGGAGCTTTCAGGGCGCACCGATTTCAACGACACGTTCGTGGAGGTGCTGGCGTTTCCGATGCTGGAGAGGGTGTCATGAGGACCGCGCTAGTGACATGCGGCGCGCTCGGCATCGAGGTCAAGGAGATCGCCGACCGCCGAGGCTGGGACGTCGACATCCACGGGCTGTCCGCGTACCTGCATCTCTACCCCGACCGCATCGTGACCGAGCTCAGCGCGAAGCTGCGTGAGCTACGGCCGCGCTATGACCGTCTCGTCGTCGTGTACGGAGACTGCGGAACCGCGGGCCGGCTTGACCCAGTGCTCGACGAGGTCGGCGCGGCCCGTCTTGACGGACCCCACTGCTACGAGATGTTCGCCGGCGAGGAGCTGTTCGAGCAGGTCATGGAAGAGCGCCCGGGCACGTTCTTCCTTACAGATTGGCTCGTGCGCAACTTCGAGCGCGCCGTCGTGCGCGGCCTCGGCCTCGACCGCCATCCAGACCTCCGGCAGATGCTGTTCGCAAACTACGAGGCCGTCCTCTACTTGAGGCAGACGCCGAGCGAGCTGCTGGCGGCGCGGGCGGCGGCGATCGCGGCTTATCTCGAGCTGCCGCTCGAGATTCGCGACGTGAGGATGGGCGCGCTGGAAAACCGGCTTGCCGCGTTAGTCGAGGCGTGATCGAATTGGCCAGGTACCAGGTGATGTTCTGGAAGCACATTCCCTCCCAGGTGAAAGCCTGGGACGACGGCGGTGAGGTCAAGCGCATGCTGCCCGACAGGTTTCAGGCCGCGATCGACGCATACGCCATGAAGGACGGCTCGACCGACATGGACGCTTACCTCGATGGCTGGAGTTGGGGGCCGATCGAGGAACGCAGCGGCTCCGCCGGCGACGTGCTTGATGCGATCATCGCGGAGCTCGATGCCGCGAATCCCCGAGCGAAACTGATGAATCCAGGATGACTTACACGCTCATCGACGAGCTGGCGGCCAGCCAGCAGCTGATGGCCGCGATGATCCGGCTGGCGGCTGACGACCACTCGGCCCGAGTCGGCGCGTGGTCGCTGCGCGACATTGCCGCGCACCTGGCGGCAAGCGAGCGCGAGGCGTTCGAGCCGCGCATCCGCGCGATCGCGTCGGGCGAGAACCCGAAGTTCGGTACGTACAACAACGACGACACCGATTTCAGCGGCGTCCACCTCGAGGAGGCGCTCGACGAGTGGGCCGAGACTCGGGGCCGTGTCCTCGACTTCGTGCGCGGTCTATCCGACGAAGAGCGCGCGCGGACCGGGCATCACGAGGCGTACGGGGACATCACCGTGGAGCGCTACCTGCAGATCGCGTTGGACCACGACCGCGACCACCTGCGGGGACTGGAGCGCGTTGCTTCCGAGCTAGCTCGCTAGCGCGGGCGGCCAGCTCGCGCACCTCGGCGAGCTTCGCATCGTCGGGCCGCGAGGCAACGTTGGCCGCCAGAGTCGCGGCGCTCGCCTGTGCCGAGGCCGCAGCCAGGTGTAGAGCCACGACTGCATCGGAACGCACGCTGGGCTTGCCGTGGAGCGCCAGCTCCGCTGCCATGCCCGCGACCTCCGCCGCGGAGCGGGCGACCTTGAGAGGCAGGCTGACAATCCCCCCGAAGGCGGGGCGGATGATGCGCTCGCGTTCGGCGGAGCTGCGCCCGCGCGCGGAGCGCAGCGCCTCCATGTATTGCAGGTAAACGTAAGCGTCGCTCTCTACGTATGCGGCAGCCAGGCTGCGCACGCTGGCCGCCCGCTTGCGGATGGCGGCCGCCCCGATCATCTGCGGGGTCGACACGCGGGCGCACTTCTCAACCAGCCCGGCGGCCATTGCCACTGCAGCCGCGGCGGCCGAACCTCCCGCCGGCACGGGCTGGTCCGAGCCTAGCTCGTCGAGAAAGCCCGCTAGGCTTCGAGCTCTCGCTTTCGCCGTGTGATGAATTCCTTCAGCTGCTCATCGACGCCCTGGTCGATTCCCGGATCCACGTACTCCGCCAGGAGCTGCTTCCAGCGCTCCGCCGCGACCTTGTCTGCGGTCCGAGCGCCCAGGCGGTTCCATCGGTCGTAGTTTTCAGTCGACGAGATCCACGGCCGGTAGAAGCCGGTTCGGTAGTGACGCAGCGTGTGCTCCGCGCCGAGGAAGTGTCCACCGGGGCCGACCTCGCGCAGCGCGTCCATCGCCATCCCTTCCTCGTCGACCGGGAGTCCTTTCTGCAGGATCCACTCGAACATGCGCAGGGCCTCGACGTCGATGACGAATTTCTCGTACGACGCGAGCAAGGCGCTCTCCAACCAACCCGCCGCGTGCAGCACGAAGTTCACGCGGCCGAGCACGGTGGGCCACATGCACATCATCGACTCGTAGGCGGCCTGGGCGTCCGGCGCCTTCGATGACGTCAGCGCGCCGCCACCGCGGAACGGAAGGTTGTAGTGTCGCGCCATCTGCGCGCTGGCGAGGATGCCCATCGCCGACTCGGGCGTGCCAAACGCGGGGCTGCCCGACTGCATGTCGGTGTTGGTAAGAAACGACCCGTACACGCTGGGCGTCCCGGGCCTGATGAGCTGCACCAGCGCGATGCCCGCCAGCGCTTCCGCAGTCTGTTGCGCGACGGTGCCGGCGAGCCCCATCGGCGACATCGCTCCGGCCATGAGGAACGGCGTGACGATCACCGGCTGACGCGCCTCCGAGTAAACGATGAGCGCGCCGAGCATGCGGTCGTCGTAGCGAAGCGGGCTGTTGACATTGATGAGGCTCAGGATCGCCGGGTTCTTCTCGATGCTCTCGCGCCCGCCGCAGACGATGGACGCCATCTCCACCGTGTCGGTCGCGTTCTCGCTCGAGATGACGCTTCCCATGAACGGTTTGTCCGTCCAGCGAATGTGCGAATAAACCATGTCGAGGTGTCGCGACGAGAGCGGTAGGTCCTCAGGCTCGACCGTGGTGCCGCCCGCGCAGTGGATCTGCTCCACCGACTGCGCCAGCTTGTCGAAGTTGTTGAAGTCCTCGATCGTGGCGCCGCGACGGCCGCGCTCGAGGTCGGTGACAAAAGGCGGACCGTAGACCGGGGCGTTGACCAGGTTGTCGCCGCCGATCGTCACGGTGCGCTTCGGATTCCGAGCCTGGAACTCGAATGCGGGCGGCGTCTTCGCCGCCATCTCCAGCACCCAGCCGCGGTCGAAGCGCACGCGCTCGTCCTCGACCTTCATCCCGGCACCACGCAGAAGGTCGCGAGCGTGGGGATGTAGGAAGTCGATGCCGATCTCCTCGAGGATCGTCATGGCCTGCCCGTGGATCGCCTCCACGTCCTCGGGCGAGAGGATGTCGTACGGCTGGAGGCGGTTCTTCCACACGGCTGCGTCAAATAGTGCACTCGTTCATGACGCGAGTGCGGGCGCTGGCGCCGGCTCGGGGAGCCCGGGTTTGAACCGGCACCCGATCTGGTAAGGTAGACCTGCCCGTTGGGGTGCTAGGTCCCTGCAAAGGACCCTTTCTGAAGTCACTTGAACCTCAATTCACGCCCAATCCGCTTGTGGCCACACCTCAGGCCGTGCCTGTCGTGAGCGCGCCGAATCCAGGCGACGTCCTTCCTCTCTGGAATCCGGAGATTCCCGGCGAGGAGATCCAGGCCGGCCGCCTCGGCATCCGCATCCGCCCGGGGAGCCCTGCCGCCGAGAAGGTCAAGGCGCTGGAGGCCTTCGGCGGAGCCGAGCGCCTGCGCGAGATGCTCGAGGAGCTCAAGCAGATCGACGGCACCTACCAGGTCACCAAGCCCGAGAAGCCGCTGGAGTTCATCGGCCAGGTGTCCACCACCCTCCTGACCGGCAAGCTCGGTCGCACACCGCTGGGCCTGGCCCTCGAGCTCACCGACTGGCAGGACCTGGACGGCGAATACGAGATGGAGAAGAACCGGCTGCGCCTCCGCTACCAGGAGCTGCAGCTGGTCAAGGAGTGGGACGGCGACCTGGAAGGCTTCACGGCCATCCTCCTCCGCGAGAAGGCGAAGACGCAGCCGATCCTCGACTCGACGCTCCGCTTCATCGAGCACCTTCGTGACTTCCGCGAGAAGCTCGCCGAGGCGGCCGTGCGCAAGTACGAGGCCACCGAGCAGTGGATCGAGTGCCCGAACTGTGAGACCGAGGTGCCGACTTCGAACGGCATCCACTGCCCCGAGTGCAACCACGACATGCGCGGCGGGGAGTACGTGCGCGCGGTGCTGCACCTGGTCGACGAGGCCGACGGCCGGATCTACCGCGGCATCGACTCGCTGACCGTCCGCTCGGCCGGCTTCCCCGAGTACCGCGGCATGTCGCTCGAGCGCATCCAGGGCTCCAACCTGTGGGTGAGCTTCCGCCGCTACGACCCGCTGCCGGACGAGGGCATCGTGCTGCCGACGGCGAGCGTGGAGATGTTCGAGGCGCAGCGCTCAGTGATCCGCCAGCTGCAGATCGGGAGCCCGCGCACCGGCGCGCTCGCGGCCGAGCTGGTCGACACAGGCTGGCTGGGCAGCCCGCCACGCGTCACGCTCGACGGCAAGAAGGCCCATCACCTCCCGGACCCCAACGAGGAGCAGGCGGAGGCCGTCGCCCGTGTGATGGGGATGCGGCCAGGCCAGCTCTACCTGATCCAGGGTCCGCCCGGCACCGGCAAGACGACAGCGATCGTCGAGTCGATCCGGCGCATCCTCGGCCGCAACCCGAGCGCGTCCATCCTGCTTTCGTCCCACTCCAACGACGCTGTCGACACCGGGCAGGAGCGACTGCTCGGCTTCTCGCATGTGCGGCAGGCGCGCATCGCAGAACCTGGCAAGGTGCCGCGGCGCATCCGGCCGACGCTGGTCGAGGGCGACGACCTCGAGCCGTACAACCTGGTGGCCGGCACGTGCAACCGCCTCGCCATCGACTCGCGCCTGCGGTTCAAGGTGTTCGACTGGCTGATCCTCGACGAGGCCAACAAAGTGCGCGCCAACGAAGCGCTCGCGCTCATGCCGCTTGCCAAGCGCTGGGTGATGATCGGCGACCTGAACCAGCTGCCGCCCGTGATGGAGGAGGCTGCGGCGACGTTCAAAGTCGAGCAACCGCTCGATGAGGTCGTGCGCGACGACAGCTTCTACGGCTGGATCTGGGACAAGGTGCCCGCCGGGTCGCGCATCATGCTGCCGCGCCAGTACCGCATGCGCGAGCCCATCGGCCGCGTGGTGTCAGACCTCTTCTACGAAGGCAAGCTCATCCACGAGGCGCCGCACCCGCGCATGCCGCTGCCCTGGCCCTTCGATCGCGAGCTGGTGTGGGTCGACACCGGTGCTCAGGACGAGTACCGCGACGCGCAGCGTTCTGTGGCCAACGAGTTCGAGGTCGCGCTGTGCAAGGACATCACGTCGATCATCAGGCGGCGGGTGCGGAAGGCCCACCTGGCCGTGATCGCCATGTACAACTCGCAGGTCAACCGCCTGCAGTCCGCGCTCAAGGGCATCGTCCCTCCTGATGACATCGAGTCGGTGGATGCATTCGAGGGGCGCGAGTCGGACGGCGTGATCCTCTCGCTGGTGCGGTCCAACGACCGCGCCGCGATCGGGTTCCTAAACGATCCCAACCGCGTCAACGTCGCGATCTCGCGCGCCAAGAAGCTGCTGGTCATCGTCGGCGATTCGAAGACGGTCATCGGCGGCGCGCCCGAGCTGTTCGGACCCCTGTTCGAGCACGCCAAGGAGGACGGCCTGGTGGCGGGAGTCGGCGCAGTGGTCACGGCCTGCCAGCGGGTGGGCATCCGGTCGCAGGTGCAGCGCCTTTCCCGGCCGCATCGCGGGGACAGGCGCGGGCGGCGGAGGCGCCGGCGGGCGCTTCCTGAGGTGGGCGCCAATGGTGACGGCGCCGCGATACCGGCTGCCGAAGCGCCGCTGGAGGCGCCGGGCCTGGAGTCGATGGCGAACGGCTCGGAGCCGATTCACGAACCCGTGCAAGAGGCAAGCACACCTCCGGGCCCGGAGGAATAAGCCGCACCTGCCGGCGGGCCCTCTGACTAAGCTGTTCTCGCGATGGCCGACGACTGCGTCTTTTGCCAGATCGTAAAGGGCGAGGCCGAGGCGAGCTTCGTCCACCAGGACGACACGATCGTCGCGTTCATGGACATCCAGCCGATCACGCAGGGCCACATGCTGGTGGTGCCGCGCCAGCACTTCGTGCGGATGCACGAGGTTCCGGACCAGGTCGCAATGCGCTCCTTCCGCATCGCGCGGATGCTCGCGACGACGTCGCAATCCATCCTCAGCGCGGCGGGCGTGAACCTGATCGTGATGGACGGTGAGGTGGCCTTCCAGGACGTGCCCCACTTCCACATCCACGTCGTGCCCCGCTACGCGAACGATGGCTTCGGTCTGACGTTCCCGTCGACGTACACGAGTCCGCCGTCGAGGGCCCAGCTGCACGCGATCGCCGCTGCGATTCACTCCGCCGCCAACGTCACACAGACGCTCCCGACCCTCGGCTAGGTAACTGTTACCACCACCTCGAACAACATCGCGAAGGCGGGGCATGCCTGCCCGCCCAGCCTACATAGGCGGCTGGCAGCCTCCGACCACCACCGCAGGCGTGGTCGAAACCTGCTGAAGCTTGCTGCCTGACGCATAGAAGACGCCGGCGCTGCTACCAATCCACCAGCCGCCGGCGTCAGCCACCGCTGTCTTGAAAGGCAAGATCTCGAGGCCGGTAGGCGCGGGAACCGACGAGATCTGATCCGATGAGCTCGGCGTGCCGAGCAGCCACAGCTCGTCGGACAGCCTCGACTGAGCCATGACGACCGCCTGGCCAGTGGTGTTGACGCCCAGCACGAACATCCTGAAGCCAGGCCGCTGGAACCAGGTCTCGGCGTGCTGGCCCGCCACGCCGGTTAGAGGCTGGTGGTAGACATACGGGTCGGAGGCTGCGTTCAGGTCGGGGGACGGCAGTGTCCACCAGCCCTGTCGGCCAGCGACGAACATGTACCCACCCGTGGCGTCGGTGCTGACCTGTCTGAGTGCACCGGTGCCGGGATCGAGCAGGAGCAACCCGCCTCCGCCGAGCTGATTGACTCTGGTCACGTAGATCCCCTCTGGCTGGAACGCGACCACCCAGTAGTGGAAGCCGCGGGGGTCCGTGTCGCCGAGAGTGCCGGGGATCAAGCGGTCCGACCCTGTCTTCACATCGACGAGATGCACACCCTGAAGCGGCCCCGGTTGGATGTAGGTGTACGCATAGGAGCTCCCGTCCGGGGAGACGAACTCACGCGGCACGGGCAGCCATCGCTGCTGCGGAGCGTCATATGAGGCCTGGGCGGACGTGGGCTCGCTCGCCCCGAGGCCGTACAGATAGGGCTGGTCCGGCGTGCGGGTGCGCCCTGTGGTCGAGTCGCCGACCAACACACTTCGCGGCGCGGCGCTGAACGCGCCCGTGGACGTGTCTATGAATCCACCCTGGCTCTCCTGGCCGATGTCGCTCCAAAGCATCACCGGCAGCCCGCAGAGAGGACCGCTCCAGGCGGGCGAAGGGGAGCTGGATGCGGTTGCCGCCGCTGACGCTGATGGGCTGGGTAAAGGCGATGCCGCAGTCGGAGATGTGGTCGAGCACGATGCGAGCGCGATCAGCGCCATCGATGCCGCGAGCGCCCGCATGTCAGGGAAACGGACCGCCCCTCAGCGCGTTACGTGACAGTGACCTGCGCCTCGAAGAGCATCGCGAACAGCGGGCACGCCTGGCCGGGCGAGCATAGGGGCGTCGCGGTGGCCCGGATGGTTGCGGTGCCCGGCCTGACCGCCGCGTAGCCGGCAATCGTCACCCCTCGCGCGGCCGTGATCCCGGTCGGCACCGCCTTCAAGATGGTGCTGTCGTCGACGTTGACTCCGCTCCAGCTGGACATGCCCGGCCTGGCGTGCAGGACCAGCTCGATCCTCTGGCCCAACCTCACCGTGACCGCCCTGTCGGTGTCGGTGATGAGCACGTCGAAACCCGGCGCCGCGGTGGTCACGACTGGAACCGTCGGGGCCGTGCAGCCCTGGCAGGCGTGCGCTGGGCCGCAGGCGCAGGCAAGCAACGTCAGGAGCACGAGCAGGAACCGCATCGCCTGAGCAACGAATGCAACCCGTGCCGGGTAACTGACGTTAGAGTTCGCAAGCTCATGGCTGGGTTGCCTCGCGCCCGTTCGTTGGCGGTGATCGCGGCGTTCGCCCTCGCCGCGTGCGGCGGCTCCACTAGCGCGCCACCCAACAGCCCATCCCCGATTGCAGGCGCGCTCAGCAGTGGATTGATCGCATACGTGTCCGGCCAGGGCGTCGGAGTGATCGACCCCGCAACCGGCAAGTCCGTCGTGGCCGCGCCTCTGCCCCAGGGCGGCGCGTTTCGGGTGACGGGCCCGGTGTGGGGACCTGCACCCGATGTCGCCTACCCGGTCATCTATTTCGCGATTCACGACGAGCGGCCCCCGGAGCGCAGGACGAGCCCCGGCGTTGTGCCGTACGACTGGCTCTTCAGGCTCGATCCGTTCACCGGCACCATCGAGCCGGTGGCGGCGGGGGCGGACTTCGAGAGCGAAGGTCCATTCGGCCTCGCCGCCAACGCTCACTACCTCGCCATGACCGTCGGCTGCTGCACCGACTACCAGGTCGACGTGCTCGACCTGACGCTGCGGTCGGCGCAGATCAAGATCCTCACCCGGCCGCCTGACCAGCCGGCGCTGTTCACGGAAGGCGCCGCCCCCGGAATCGACGGCCTCATCGCCGTCCGCGGAGCAGCGACCGGAGCGTGGTACTTCCTCAACCCGAGCCTGGGCGTGCTCAATGCATTCCCGCTGAGCCCGGGGCAGGACGATGGTCCGATCGCCTTCAGCCCGGACGGCACCATGGCGGCGATCTCGCTGCTCGACCACGGCGCAGTCATCGAGCCGGTGAACCTGGCCCCGATCCTGCCCTCGCCCTCCACCAGCGCCGCGAGTACGCCGCCCACAGCTGCGGCGTCGCCGGTCCCCAGCGCGAAACCGACGCCCACGGCGTCGCCGGCGCCGCCGCGGCGCGTCAACTCGAAGCTGAGTCACGTCGACTCGCTGGCATGGGGCCCGGACGGGAAGACCCTCGCCATCGCGATCGATGGCGGGATCCAGCTGTACGCGGCCGCAGGCAAGGACGGCGACGCTCCCGTGAAGACGTTCACTCCCGCGCCAGGCATCACAGGCCTCGATTGGTCCGGCCCGATCACCAGCCGCAGCCTCACGGAGGTGAAAGCGGCGGACAACCCGCAGACGTTCGTCGATGCGCTGCTCACCGCCACCGCGCTGCCGGCCGCCGCCGACACGGCGGCGAACCGCGCCCTCACCAGGATCTACCTGTGGGCCTACGACTCGAGCAAGGCATCGCCCATCGCCTCGATCGCGGATGTCACGCCCGCGATCCTGCAGAAATATCCGCCCCTCGCCGCGCAGGTCAACTACGACCACTGGGCGCCGCTCGATTCCTGGGCGCTCAGCGGTGGATGCACACGGTATCGCGTCGTCGTCACCGGCAGCATCCCGCCCGTCGCGTCCACTTTTGGGCTGCAGGCCAACACGCCGTGCCAGCCCAGCTAGCATCACGTCAATGGCTGACGCAGACATTCTCGCCGTCCATGCAGCGACCAGACCGGACAAGGCGGCCGTCGTCTTCCAGGGCCGCACCATCGATTTCGCATCGCTGAACCGCCGCGCCAACCGCGCGGCCAACATGTTCCTTTCCCTCGGCTGCAAGCCCGACGACCGCGTGGCGGTGATGTCGTTCAACTCCGCGACCGGATTCGAGATCACGAACGGCTTGCGCAAGGCCGGCCTGGTCGTGTCCGGCATCAACTACCGGCTCCGCGGCCCCGAGGTCGCGTATGTGCTCAACGATTCCGGTGCGCGCGTGGTGGTGGCCGGCCCGGACCACGTCGACGTCGTGGCCGCCGCGCGGAACGAGGTCACCGGCGACGTGCGGTACATCGCTGTCGGCGATCGGGTTCCGGACGGCTGGCTCGGTTACGAGGAGCTGATGCAGCGCGCTTCCGATGAAGCGCCGGAGGGCAGCGGCGCCGACGGGCCCGGTCTGCTCAAGTCGATGATCTACACGTCAGGCACCACGGGTCATCCCAAAGGCGCGTGGCGCCCGAAGGGCGTCAACCTCGAGAACGTGCTCCAGGTGATCATGATCTTCGGGCTCACCGAGTCGGACGTCCATCTGATGTGCGGTCCCGGCTATCACAGCGCCGTGGGTTTCTTCTCCGCACTGCACCAGCTTCTCGGCAGCACTGTCGTGGTGCAGCCGAAGTTCGAGGCCAACGATGCGCTCGATCTCATCGAGCGCAATCGAGTCACCACGAGTTTCATGGCCCCTACGCTCCTGCAGCGATTGCTCGACGCTCAGGAGCACCGGCCGCGCGACGTCTCGTCCCTGAGCGCGCTCATCATCGGCGCCGCGCCGTTTCCATACGCGCTGAAGCAGCGCGCCGAATCGGTCTTCGGCCAGATCATCTGGGAGTTCTACGGCGCCACCGAGACCGGCATCAACACCGTGCTGCGTCCTGAAGACCAGCTGCGCAAGCCAGGCTCGTGCGGCACGGCCGTGCCGGGCCAGGAGATCAGGCTAGTCGGCGCCGACGGCCGCGACGTGCCCGACGGCACGCCCGGCGAGTTCATGGTGCGCAACGCATGGCTCGCCGAGTACTACAACCGGCCCGAGGCCACCGGCAAGAGCCTCCACGACGGCTACTTCTCGGTCGGCGACGTCGCGTATCGCGACGCCGACGGTTACTACTACATCTGCGATCGCCAGATCGACATGATCATCTCGGGCGGCGTGAACATCTACCCCGCCGAGGTCGAGGCCGCGCTGCACGAGCACCCGGCGGTCGCCGACGTGGCCGTGATCGGAGTGCCCGACGACGAATGGGGCGAGTCGGTGAAGGCGATCGTCCAGCTGCGACCTGGAGCTTCGGCCACGGCCGAGGAGCTGATGGCGTTCTGCGACGTTCGCATCGCGGGCTACAAGAAACCACGCTCCGTCGAATTCATCGACGAGATGCCGCGTGAGCCCGCGGGCAAGCTGCTCAAGCGCAAGCTGCGCGAGCGCTACTGGGTAGGCGCGGGCCGAACGATCTAACCGCTAGCTGCTGAGCAAAGAGCGAAGGTACGCGACCGACTCGCGCACTCCCGCGAGTGGATCGTCGCTTACCGAGACGAGCCTGATATCGCTCTGCAGCCCGTACCAGCCTTTGTAGCCTGTGCGGCGGAGCTCCTCGACGACTCGCCCGGCGCCGGCGTCGCCTGAGCCCAACGGCTTGAAGAGCCCGCGACTCACGGCGGAGGCGTAGTCGAGCCGGCCGTCCCGGACAGGTTGAACCAGGGCTCCGTCCAGGTCGTTCACGTGAACGTGCTGGATCCTGCGAGCCGCGAGCTCGACGATCTCCACCGGGTCGGCCCCGGTCAGGACGAGCTGACCGATGTCGATCGAGACCCCCGCCTCAGACCCGACCAGGAGTCGCTCGATCTCGGCGGGTCCCTCGATCATGCTGCCGCGCCGCGGCTCGACGGCGAGCCGGAGTCCGTGCACCACGCACACGTGCTGCACCGATCCGATCGCGCTCAGCAGGTGCGCCCAGCCTCCACTCGACAGCTCGGACCCGGGTGGCTCATCGTCGCGTGAGCCGATGACCGCGAGCACGAGCGTCCTGGCGCCAATGGCCGCGAGCCATCCCGCGTGGCCGTCGATATGCGCGAGCTCGGCCTGGCGCAAGTCGTGATGGTGCAACACCGCGTAAACCGGCCCCGCAACCATGCGCAGGCCGTGGCGTCGCAAAAGTGAGCGCGTGGCTTCACTGCGATCCGGCAGGAAGCCCGATGGTCCGGCCTCGATTCCGTTGGCGCCCAGCGATGCCATCTCGGTAAGCACGCGGTTGGGCTCCAGCTGTGGGCCCCACGCGGCCGACTCGCTGATGCCCCAGGACACCGGCGAAACAGCCACGCTCGAGGTCGCGCGGTTGCGATCCGATCCGGGCCTCGCGATGCCGAAGGCGCGGGCCCTCAGGCGCTGCATGGCGCGTGATTATCCGCGGTCACCAACCCCTATATGTTTGCTCCCGATGGCCGACGTCCCTTACGGGGTGCGGGCGCTTCAGGAACAGTACGTCCGCGAGGCCGAGATCGGGATGATCGGGAACCTCGGCGCCCATATCGTGGATGTCGAAGCCGGCAAGCTCGTGATCGAGGCCGACCTCACCGACAGCCGGCACGGGTTCCCGAGCGGCCGCGGGCCGATCGTGCACGGCGGCGCCATCGCCACGCTCGCCGACGAGGCGCTGGCATCCGTCGCCTTCACGCTGGCCAGGGAAGGCGAGACCACCACCACCTCCAACCTGCAGGTGGACTACTACCGCCCGGCGATTCCGGGCCGGCTCGTGGCGCGAGCCTCGGTGCGCCACCGCTCGCGCCGCCTTGCCTACTGCCAGGCCACAGTCGAGCAGGCGGACGGTGTCGTCGTCGCGGAGTGCCGCGCGGTGATTGCGTACGTGAAGGCGTGACCGAGCCGCGCGCGACCCTGACCGACCTCGAGTGGGAGCTCATACCCTCGACCGCGCAAACGGCGCACATGCACATGGCGCTCGACGAGGTACTCCTCGACCGGGTGATCGCTCGAGAGCGCGAGCCGGCCGTGCGCTTCTGGTCCTGGATCGAGCCGGCGCTGGTCATCGGCTCGCATCAATCGGTGATGAACGAGATCGACCTGGTCTCGGCGCGCCGGCTTGGATTCACCGTGACGCGGCGCATGAGCGGCGGCGGCACCATGATCTGCGAGCCGGGCCGCACGATCACGTACTCGATGTACCTGCCTGACTCGGCGGTCAGAGAGCTCAGCTTCAGGCAGTCGTACGCGGCCCTCGACGCCTGGGCGGTGCGGTCATTCGTCGCGCTCGGCGTGCCCGCGTCTTACCGGGAGATCAACGACATCATCTCCCCGCGGGGCAAGATCGCAGGCGCCGCGCAATCGCGCCGCAAGGGCTTCGTCCTGCATCACACGACCATCGCCCACCAGATGGACGTGGGGATCGTGGAGCAGCTCATCCGCCTGGGCCGCGACCGCCTGACGGAGCGCGGGGTGCGCAGCGCGGTGAAGAAGGTGTCGCCGCTTGCCTGGTTCACGTCTCTCAGCTGCGCCGAGACCGCGTCCCACATGGAGCGTTCATTCCGCGATGAGTTCGGGGCCGCCACCGGCGGCCTGACGGCCGCCGAGCTCGCCGCCGCGGATCAGCTGGTCCGCGACAAGTACTCGACGGCCGCCTGGATCAATCGTCTCCCCTGAGGCCTACATCCCGAAGTTGTGGCTCTGGAGCCAGGCCATGGTGACCGCATCAGCGTCCTGGTGCAGGTTCTCGACCTGGGAGTTCATCTGCACGAGGTCAGCGGTCGTCAGCTTGGCGCTGACTTCGTTGAGCACCGTCTTCGCCTCGTCCGACGCGACTGCCGACCTAAGGATCGGCACCACGTCATCAGCCTGCTCGAGCTGCTTGTCGTCCTGGAGGACGACCAGCTTGGCCGGCGCGATCCTGGCGTCACTGCTGAACACGAGACCGACCTGGATGCTGCCGTTGGCGAGGGCGGCGAAGGTCAGCGGGTCGCCCGCGTCGAGAGCTTTGAAGCTCTTGAACGTGATCCCGTAGACCCGGCTAAGCCCGGGCTGGCAGAACGGCCTGGTCGGGCACTCGGGCGGTCCCCCGAGCACCAGCTGGCCGCCTACGGCGGCCAGGTCTGAAAGCTTGACGAGGTTGTACTTGCTCGCCGTGTCCTTGGTGACCGCGAAGGCGTTCTGGTCGATCGCCGTCGAGGGTGTGAGCGCAACCAGGCCCAACGAGCTCAGGTGGCTGTTGAGCTTCTGCACGTTGGCCGCAGCATCGCCCGAGGCCTCACCGGCTCCCTTGTTGTAGAACTCGAGGTCGGTCGCCGCGTAGCCGATATAAAGGTCGACCTGGCCCGACTTGATGGCGGTCGACACCACCTCCCGGTTGCCGAGCTGCAGCTTGTAATTGACCGTGAAGCCATCGTGGGCCAGGGCCTCGCCGTACAGGTCGGCCAGCACGGTGCCCTCTGAGAATGCGAACCCGGCGATGGTGATGGTGCCCTTCGACGCGGCGGGCGCGCTCGTGCTGCCGCAAGCGACGGCGGTGAGCACGATCGTCGCCAGCGCCGCGAAAAGGCGCCCTGAGCTCAATTTCCGGTTCATCCTGTGCCTCTCCTTACCCCGGTTTGTCGATCCAACGTCGCGCGCGCCCTTCATTCTTCCATCAGGTGCGTCACGCTGTCTTGAAGGCGGTCGCCGGCCGTGCGGCCCGCACCCTCAGCAGTCGAATACCGCGCGGGGTCACCAAACGTTCCAATCCGCCCAGCGAAAGCTCGGTCGCCAGGGCCAGCAAGGCCACCAGGACCGCCCCGGCAAACAGCTTGGTGTAGTCCTGCTGGTCGAGCCCGTCGACGATGTAGCGACCGAAGCCGCCGCCGGCGATCAGTGCGGCCAGCGTCGCGGTGGCGACAACCTGCACCGCCGAGGTGCGAATGCCGGCCATCACGAGCGGAAGCGCCAGCGGCAGCTCGACCCGCAGCAGTTGGGCCATCCCGCGAAAGCCCATGCCTCTTGCGGCGTCCTTGATGTCGGGGTCGACCTCACGTAGGCCGACGTAGCTGTTGGTGACCATGGGCGGGATCGCGAGCGCGGTGAGCGACACGATGATCGGCAGGTCGCCTAGGCCCCAGATCTGAAACGCGATCACCAGGATCCCGAATGACGGAAGCGCACGGCCGATGTTGGACACGTTGATCGCGACGTTGCCCAACTTGCCGTAGTGTCCGAGCACGATCCCGATCGGAAGCGCGATCAGCATCGCGATCGCGACCGATTCGGCGGACAGCTGGATGTGCTCCATCAGTCGCGTCGGGATCCCGTCGGTGCCGCTCCAATGCGCTGGATCGGTGAACCATTTGAGGACACTTTCGATCGCCGCCATGTCAGGCGCTCCGCGACCAGGGCAGGGCCACCTTCTGGACCCCCGCGAGGAAGAGGTCGGCCACGAGCGCGAGCAAGATGGACAGCACGGTGGCGACGACCAGCGGGGTGCGGAAGTCGTCGACCAGACCCTCCTCGATGAGCTGGCCGAGGCCGCCAAGCCCGATCACCGCGGTGATGGTCACGAGGCCGATCGTCGTCACGGTCGCGATCCGGACGCCCGCGAAGATGGCTGGGAGTGCCAGCGGAAGCTCAACTCGAAGAAGACGCGCGAGCGGGCGGTAGCCCATGCCGTTGGCGGCGTCGACGACGTCCGGCGGCACGGAGTCGAGCCCGACCACCACGTTCCGCAGGATGATGAGGACCGCGTAACCCACGAGGCCGATCTCGGCGGTCGTGGCGCTCAGCCCCGTGTACGGGATGAGAAGGGCAAACAGAGCGATCGAAGGAATTGTGTAGACGATGCCGAAAATCACGAAGGCCGGGTTGCGCACTACGCGCCAGCGCTGAGCCGCGACCCCGAGCGGGAGTGAGATCACGAGCGCGAGCGTCACCGCGATGAAAGTCAGCGCGATGTGCTGCTGCAGTGCGTCGGTGAAACGCGAAACGTGACTGAAGAGCCAGTCCCACAGGATCCAGGGCTGCGCCTCGCCCTGGAGGAATAGGCCGTGCCCCATTCATTTACCGTAAGACAGCGCGGGGAAGGGCCGCTGCCTCACTCCCGCGACTACGTCGCGGGGACCCCAGCGGACGCTGCGCCATGAGGTGGAAAAAGGATGTTTGGTAGACGGCCCAGGAGTCAGCCGAACTGGCGCCGACCCGATCGATGATCACGCTCGAGCACGTCAGCAAGGGCTTCGCGGGCGGCTCCAACGCCGTGCGCGACCTTTCGCTGGAGATTCCGACCGGGCAGACCTGCGTTCTCCTCGGGCCGTCAGGCTGCGGCAAGACGACGACCCTGCGCATGATCAACCGCCTCACCGAGCCCGACGGCGGGCGCATCCTGGTCGACGGCGTCGACACGCAAGAGGTCGATCCCGTGCAGCTTCGCTTGAAGATGGGTTACGTCATCCAGCAGACCGGCCTGTTCCCGCACATGACGGTGGCCGACAACGTGGCGACGGTGCCGCGGCTGTGGGACTGGGACGCAGGCAAGGTCAAGGCGCGGGTGGACGAGCTGCTCGAGCTCGTGGGCCTACCGCCGCGCGAGTACCGCAAGCGCTATCCGCATCAGCTGTCGGGCGGTCAGCGGCAGCGAGTCGGTTTCGCGCGTGCGCTCGGCGCCGATCCGCCCATCCTCTTGATGGACGAGCCTTTCGGCGCGGTCGACCGCATCACGCGCGAGCGGCTGCAGCACGAGTTCATCAGCATCCAGCGGACACTCGCCAAGACGGTCGTGTTCGTAACGCATGACATCGACGAGGCGGTGATGGTCGGTGACCGCATCTGCCTGATGAGGATGCAGGCGGAGGTCGCGCAGTACGACACGCCCGACGCGATCCTCACGCGGCCCGCGAGCGATTACGTGACGGAGTTTCTCGGGCGCGACCGGCTGGTACGCCGGATGTCCATCGAAGCCATCCGTCCCGACGCGCTCGAGCATCCGCCTGGTGGTGCGGCCGCGGGCGAGCCGCGCGTATCCGTTGGCTCGACCCTCACCGATGCTTTCGCGGCCGCGCTGTCAAGCCCCACCGAGCGAGCGGCGGTCTTCGACGGCGACAGGTACATCGGTTCGTTCTCAGCGCGCTCTCTGCTCGAGTCGCTGCGCAGCGGGCGAGCGGCCGCCACCGAAGGAGGTTCACAAGTTGCCTCAGGAGTTTGACGTCGTGTGCCTGGGAGGCGGCGTCGCGGGCGAGGCGATCGCCGGCGGCCTGCAGGGCAGCGGGCTGACGCTTGCCGTCATCGAGCGCGAGCTCGTGGGCGGCGAATGCCCTTACTGGGGGTGCGTGCCATCGAAGACGCTGCTGCGCTCGGGCGAGACGTTGACGGAGGCAGGACGCGCGCGCAACCTCGCGGCGTCGCGCGTCGAGTGGGACCTGGACTTCCCAAAGGTCTCCAAGCGAGTCCTGTGGATGGCCCGTGACCTCGACGACACGCGACCCGCGGCCGCGCTCGAGGCCACCGGCGCCAAGCTCATCAGGGGCGAGGGCAAGGTCGTCGACCTGCGCACGGTCGAGGTTGGGAGCGACCAGTACGTCGCCACAAAGGCGCTGGTGATCGCCAACGGCGGCACTGCGGCCATCCCTCCGATTCCCGGCCTGGACCAGGTCGAGTACTGGACCAACCGCCAGGCCGCCATTCCGCGCGAGGACCCCGCGTCGCTCATCGTCCTCGGAGGCGGCGCGGTGGGCGTCGAGCTGGCGCAGGCGTTCGCGCGGCTGGGGAGCAAGGTGACGGTGATCGAGGCCGGCCCGACGTTCCTCGCCCTCGAGGAGCCGGAGGCCGGCATGGCGCTGCGTCCGCACCTGGAGGAAGAAGGGATCACGATCCAGCTCGGCGACGCGGCCGAGCGTATCGACAAGGGTGGAGTGGGCGCGGTGGTCAAGCTGAAGTCGGGCAAGTCCGTGACGGGCGAGCGACTGTTGATCGCCACGGGCCGCCGGCCCAACGTCGAAGCGTGGTCGGGGGCAGGCCTGACGAGGACCGAGCGCGGGTGGCTGAAGGTCGACCCTGAGACTCTCGAAGCCCACGTCGGCGTTTTCGGCGCCGGCGATGTCACCGGGCTGGGCGGATTCACACACCTTGCCTACTACCACGGGCAGATCGTGGCCCGGCGCCTCCGCGGAGAGGACGCCCGCGCCGATCACAGCGCAGTCCCGCGTGTGACTTTCACCGACCCCGAGGTTGCGTCAGTAGGCCTTTCCGAGCGCGCCGCGCGCGAGCGAGGCATCGAGGTCGTGACCGCGACCACCGACCCCGCCGAAACGGCTCGCGGCTACATCCACGATTTCAAGGGCGGCGTGATCAAGCTCGTGGGTGACAAGAAGAAAGGTGTGCTCGTTGGCGCAACGATCGTGTCGCCGCGGGCAGGCGAGATGCTGGGCGAGCTTGTGCTGGCGCTTAAGGCCGGGACTCCGCTGAACACGCTCGCCGACCTCATCCATCCATTCCCGGCCTTCAACCGGGTGCTCGGGGCGGTGCTCCAGGAGCTCGCCAAGAAGGCCGCTTAAACCCCGGGACCCTGTGCTTTACTCATCTCGATGATCGACATCCGCCTCGACATCGACACCATCATCATCTGGATCCTCGTCGGCCTCCTGGCCGGGGCGCTGGCCAGCAGGGTGGCTATGGGCCGCGATCTCGGCCTCTTCGGCGACATCATCGCCGGCGTGATCGGGGCCTTCCTTGGTGGCGTCCTGGCGGGACTGCTTCACATCAACATCTCGATCGCGGGCCACCCGATCATCAGCGAGATCATCGTGGCGTTCCTCGGCGCCGTGATCCTGCTGTTCGTGCTGCGACTGCTGGGTTTCGGCCGAGGCAAATAGCGGCCTCTTTACATCACTGAACAGGCGCGGGTAGATCGCGCGATCCCCGCGTTCCTCTCAGCAGAAAGGGGGTCTGTATAGATAGATGGTCATCAACCTCGACTTCGACACGATCCTGATATGGCTGCTGGTCGGCCTGGTCGCCGGCTTCTTCGCCAGCCACACCGCGCTGGGCCACGGCCTGGGCATCGTGGGTGACGTGGTGGTCGGAATCATCGGCGCGTTTCTCGGCGGCTTCCTCTTCAACGCATTCCACTGGAGCATCGTGATCGTGGGTCACCCGATCGTCAGCGCGATGATCGTGGCGTTCATCGGGGCTGTGCTCCTGCTGCTGATCGTTCGGGTCCTCGGCATGGGCCGAGGCGCCCGGCGCCTGGCTTAACTACTGGGGCTGATCGGGGGGCCTCAACCGACGCGAGGCGGGCCTGGACTTTCCGGGCTCGCCTCTATGTCTGCTTGACGACCTCGAATGTGAGGCGCGCCTGCAGCCGCGACAGCGCCGCCAGCACCGGGGCGCCGAGCAGCAGCACCATGATCACGTTGCCGACGGCGCGAAACGTGTCGTAAGCAAGCGAGGTCACGAGGTAGAAGCGCCCGACATGCGCGACCGCTGTGGCAACGCTCAGGCCGGGCTCCCAGCCCAGGGTGGGGTTGCCCCGATACACCGTCACCCAGTCCTGGATGTCCAGCAGCGCCCCGACGACCCAGCCCATGACCGCGCCGACGAGGGCGAGCACGGCGAGGTCCTGCCAGCCAGGTAGGCGGCTGCGCCGGCGGCCCGCGAGCCCCGCCACCGCTCCGACCCATCCGACCGCGAAAACCTGGTACGGAACCCACGGACCCACACCGCCTCCGACCGTCGCCGACACGAGGATGGAGAGCGCCCCCACGAGAAATCCGTAGGTGGAGCCGAACACGTAACCCGCGCAGAGCACTAGAAAGTAGATAGGGCTGAAGCCGCCGATGCCCTCGATGACGGCAAGGCGCAGCACGGTATCGATGGCCGCGATCGCGGCCAGCAGCGCGACGCCGCGCGAGTCGAGCTGGCGCGTGCCGGCCTCCACGAGGAACAGCGCGCCGACCGCGGCGAGCATCAACGCCCACGCAGGCGTCGACGCTGGCAGGTTGGCGCCGAAAAACGGCCACAGGAAGAGCAGCAGTCCTGGCAGCGAGATGATGGCGACCGGCAGGTTGCGCACGCTCACGCTTGCACCGCCTGCTCCGCGCGCTCGGTGACTCGTCCGCGCGCTACATCGACCACGCGATCCGCAAGCGCCGACCGCAGGTCCTGGTCGTGGGTTGCGATCACGACTGCTGCTCCGCGGTCGCGGAGGTCAGCGACCACCGCGATGAGCGCGGCGCGCGCCTCGAGGTCCATGCCCCGCGTCGGTTCGTCGAGCAGCACGAGCCGGGGCACGCCAGCCAGCACAGCCGCGATCGCCGCGCGCTGGCGCTCACCGCTCGACAGGTCTCGCGGGTAGCGATCGGCCAGGTCCGCGAGCCCGAGCATGCCGAGGATCCGCTCCGGCTTTTCGCTGACCTCTTCACCCGCACGGTCGATGGTGAACTGGACCTCCGCCCGCACCGACGGCCGATGCAGCAGGGCGGCGGGATTCTGCGGCAGGTAGGCGATCCTGCCCGGCCGGCGCGTGACGGTGCCCGACATGGGCGTCGCGAGGCCCGCGATCAGTCGCAGCAACGTGGTCTTGCCGCCGCCGTTCGGACCCGCGAGAGCGATCACCTCTCCCGAGCAACCCGCGAGGTCGACGTCCTCCAGCACAGGCACTCCGTCGAAACCGACCGTGGCGCCCGACACGCGCCAGGCTTCTGGTCCTGGTGCTTGGCGTGATGGCGCGTGCGGTGACGCGGCCGGTCGCCATTCGGCCGGGTCGGCCTCGGTGAGCCGGCCTCGGTCGACTGCCAGCAACATGCCCGCGTCAGGCATCAAGCGCTCCAGCCGGTGCTCGGAGACGATCACCGCGCGGCCATCTGCGGTCGCACGCCGAGCCGCCTCCAAGACCAGCTCCGCGCCTTCAGGGTCGAGCTGGGACGTCGGCTCGTCAAGGACGACGAGTCGGGGCCGCACCGCCAGCGCCGACGCGAGGGCGACACGCTGGCGCTCACCGCCGCTCAATGTGCGCACGGCCCGGCCGGCGAGGTGCTCGATGCCGACCTCGCCCAGCGCGTCGCGCACTCGCGCGGCGATCACGCCTTGCGGAACGGCGGCGTTCTCCAGCCCGAACGCAACCTCGCGGTCCACAGTCGCGTACACCGTCTGCAGCTCGGGGTCTTGAAAAACGAATCCCGTGCTGCGAGCAAGCACACGGGTTGGCGTCGCGATCACATCGAGGTCCGCAACGATCGCGCCACCGGAGACGCGGCCGCCATGAAAGTGCGGAACCAGACCGTTGAAGACGCGAAGCAGCGTCGACTTGCCGCTTCCTGATGGCCCGGCGACCACTGTCAGACCCGGCTCGATCCAGGTGCTGACGTCGCGGAGGGCCGGGCGGGACGCGCCGGGGTACCAGTAGGAGAAGTGGTCTAGGTGCGCGATCGCCATTGGAGCGCCGGTGTGAACAGGAGGAGGCACGCGACAAGCGGCCGCGGATCGACCGGCGGCGCGGTGAGCAATGGGTACGCGGCCCACGGGCGAGCCCAGCCCGCGGCGATCGAAATCGCGAACAACACCACGGCCGAGGCCGATGCGATCACAAGCACCCAGTCCCGTGAGCTCATGCGTACAGGGCTCATGTGCGTGCGAGGACCCGAGCCGAAGCCCCGAGCCTCCATCGACTCCGCGAGCTGGATCGAGCTCTCGACGCTGGTCAGGACGACAGGGATCGCGACTTCGGCCCACGAGCGCGGACCGCGGGGTCGCCAACCGCGCATGCGCTGGGCCTCGCTGACCTGGACGAAAGTCGCGCCCACGGCCGGCACCAGGTTGAGGGACGCCGCGATCGCCGCCCCCGTGCGGGACAGGACAGCGGGCAGCGCGTCCATGACCTCGTGCGACTCGAGCAGTAGCGACAGGGGTGCTGCGGCGAGGATGGCGGCCGCCACGGTGACCCCGCCGGTCGCGCCATACACCAGCGCCTCGAGCGTGTACGGCCCTCCGACCGCCGGAAGGTCCGTGGGCAGCGTGAACAGAACCGTTTCGCCGACGTGCGCCGAGACCAGATTCAAAACGACCGCAACCGCAGCCACGACCGTTGCCGCGACGAGAAGCCGCCTCGTCCGCCTGAACCCGGCGCCGGCGACGAGCGCCGCGAGCGCCGCCGCCAGCACCAGCGTCTTGTAGGCGGGGTTCGTCGTGGCGAGCACGACGAACAGGCACGCGGCCGTCCACGACACGACCGCGCGCGCGTTCAGATGATGCGTGTCAGCCCTCTTTGGCCAGCGGCGGCGGAGCGGGTGACGCGTCCGTCGCCTGCACGTAATGCCAGCCGAGCGCGTCTTTGTCGTGCAGCGTCACGTCGGTGTAGCCGGTCTGCGCCGTCGTCCACGCGCCGCCCGCCTCCACGAACAACGCCCAGTAGGGCGCGTTCTGGGGCAGGCACTGCGTGAACTGCGCCGGCTCGTTGTCGATGGCGCACGCGGCTTTGCCGAAGCTGAAGGCCTGCGTCTGGAAGTTGATGCCTGACTGATCCATCAGCGCCTGGCCGCCGATGCCGTCGCCGGTGAACCCGACGCACTTCTGCACCGTGGTCCCGGACAGATGCTCGACCACGACGTACGCATGATGCGGGGCGCTGGCGTTGACGCACGCGGGCGTGGGCGTGGCTGATGCCGAGGGCGTGGAGCTGCTGCATGCAGCAGCCGCGAGGGCGATGGCCAGTATCGCGCTGGCCGCCAGTGTGTGCTTGCGCACGGGCCGTACCTCCAGGCGGTCGCCCTAAACCGAACGCGCCGCTGAAAGCCGACCGCCAGGAGCTTCCGTGCCGTTGCGCGCGGACGGTTGTCTTCGATTCGGGCATTCAGGTCTCCTGGCTCGCGGATCCTCACCTTCGCCTGCCTTCCCGGATGTTCACCCAGTGGCGTTATTCAGGCTCAGGCTCCTCGCTCACAGTTGCGCGACAGCTCCGGCATCACACCGGATTCCCTTGGTGCCCGTGAAGATCTTACGCGCGCTCCGCGACGAGGCGCACCGAGCGTTCATCTCTGGTCGCCCGCATCGCGAAGTCGAAGCGATCGGTCGCAAAGGCGAGGTCGAGGTCGCTCTTCGGGAAGCCAGGCCAGTCACCGCGCGCGAACTTCCGATAGCGGTCGGAATGCAGGAATGGATCCAGCAGCCGCGACACGTCTTCCTCCTCGCCATACATCGCAGCTTCGATGTAACGAGCGCACGCGTGGTCCTCGGGAAAGTCGCCGGAGGCCACCAGGGTCACGGTTTGCGGTCGCCTTAACAGGCAGGCTTGAGCTGTCGCCCTCGCGACCACCAGACTCGCGGCATACATGGCGTCGGCCCCGGTGACAGCGCTGATGGCCTGCGTGCCTGCGCTCGTGCGCTGCACGACCAGGCGCTCGCGCACGTCCACCTCGGTGATCTGCGTCGGTGAGTTGCTGATCGCAATGCCCGCGACCGGAAGCGTGTCGACCTCGGCAGACACGATGGCACCAGGCGTCGCAGCCGCCAGAGCGCGCGCCTCGTCCACGGTCTCGACCAGCAGACACTCGCGCGCGCCGCCGCCGAGCGCATAGGCGCTGACGCTGAACGCTCGCAGCACGTCGATCACGACGACGACGCCGTCAGCTGCTCGCGCGCCGTCCACGCCGACCGCATGCACGACCTTCATGTCGCGCGGACGGTGTACCGGCGGCGGCCGAGCATGATATGTGCGGTGTCAGCGCAAGGGCCGGGCGCGCCTCGTCGCGCCTTCGGTTTCGAGCAGATCGGCGACTGCGGTTCGATGCGCGTGGTCGGGCTGAGCCTCGAGGCCGGCCAGGACGTGCCCGAGCATCGCAATGCGATTCCCGTGGCGCTGATAGTGACAGTCGGCGCCCTGCACTTCCACGATGGCGAGAAGTGGGCCGAGGTTCGGTCGGGCGAGATGCTGCTCATCAACCCCGGCGAGCGGCACCGCTATCGCGCCGACGTCGCGACGTCGGCGTACCTCGTGTTCGCGGGACTGCCTGGCGTTCGAAGCCGTACCTGGACCGTTCGCCGGCGCTGAATCACGGCGCGTTCCAGAGCGCGATCTCGTGACCGCGGTCCGTGGCGGCGAGCTGGCTCAGCGTCGCAACGTCTAGCCGGAACTCCGACGCGGTGGTGATGTCCAGCGCCAGCCAGGCGACCGCGACCGCTCGGAGGATGTGGCCGTGCGCGAAGGCGAGGACGTTGCCACCTTCGGCGCCGCCCACTGCGGATGTCGCGAGGTCCAGGAACTGCTGGGCTCGGGAGTAGACCTGCGCTGGCGATTCGCCTCCAGGGCACCCGTCGTGGTAGATCTCCCAGCCAGGCCTTGAGGCGCGAATCTCGGCGCTCGTCAACCCTTCGTACTCGCCGTAGTTGAACTCTCGGAGCAGGTCGGTGACCTGAGGATCCGGGAAGCCGGCGAGCTCAGCAGTCCGCCGGGCGCGCTGCATCGGGCTCGAGAAGACAGCTGCGAACTGCACTCCTGCAAGCCTCGCTCGAAGCGCTGCGGCCCGCTGCACGCCTCGTTCAGTGAGCGGGAGGTCGGTGCTTCCGGTATGCCGGCCGTTCAGGCTCCACTCGGTCTCGCCGTGGCGGGCGAGGTAGATGGTTAGCGTCAGGCCGGCTTGCCGAGCATCTCGGGACGGCCGGACCGAAGCGATCGGCTGGCGCTTTCGATCACCGCACCCGCTCGAACGCGCTGGCCGGGCCGAACGCAGACAAGGCCCACCGACGCGTGGCTACCGGCGGGCTTCAGCGCCTCGTTCACCGCGGCGAGCACGCGGTTGGCGGCGTGTGCAGTTCCAGCGACATCGGTGTCGGGAAGAATCGCCAGCAGCTGCGGCGGGGTGCGCCCCAGCACACCTGGCGTGTCGACGTCGCGCACGGTGCCTGCGAGGGCCGCGGCAATCGTCTTCAGCATCTCGTCCGCCGGACCGACCTCGGCACCCTCGATGAGGAGGACACCTAGGTTGCGCTGATAACGATGCGCGCGCGCAAGCTCGTCCTCGAGCACGGGTCGCACAAACCTCTCGTTGAAAAGACCGGTGGTCCGATCGACGATGTGCAGGGGCTCAGCCTGCGGGTCGTCGGCACGGACACCGCACGACGGACAGAAGATCGCGCCGCCTGGAAGTGGAGAACCGCAAGCCAGGCAGCTCATCGCCTCCGGACGCCGGCGGAGAAAATCGCCAATCGGCATCCGATTAAGCCTATCAGTCACGCCTGCGAAACCCGAAGCGGGGACCAGCGGCGCTGGGGAGCGCCGCGAACGATCAGCCGACAGCGGCTGCCGTCGCCTCCAGCCAGCTCTCCGCCCAATCGGAGACTGAGTTGAGCACGGGCTCGAGCGCGCGTCCGCGCGACGTAAGTCGGTAGCTCACGCGGACGGGAGGGCCCGGGTCCACGAGTCGCTCCACGATTCCCTCTGCCTCGAGCTCTCGCAGTCTTTCGGTGAGGACTCGATCGCTGATGCCGGGGATGCCCGACAGCAGCTGATTGAACCGCGCCGGTGCAGGGATCAGAGCCTTGACTACCGCCCCGGTCCAGCGCTTGCCTATCAGCTCGATAGCACGCTGAAACGGCGCGCTGTAGTCAAGACCCCCACCGACCATGGGGAGAGATTCTATGCGCTTACGGCAGTCGCGGACGGGGCACCTTTGGGTAATTCGACAAAATTTTTTTGGGGGCGCACCACCTCTGGCCGCGAAGCGATCGCTTAAGGCTCGCGCGCACGAGTGAAGTGTGGAAAAACCTGTGACTAACACAGCGGATCATGCCGGGCTTGGGATGAATGGGCAGCGTAGACTCCGCTCGATGATCGTCGACGTCATGCACCTGGCTGTGCTTGTGGTCGCCATCGGCGTCGGTGTGTGCTCACTCATCGTGTTTCGCACGCGATTGCCTCGAGGTCGCTTCGTCATCTTCACCGCCGCGTCGATCGCTGCCCTGTTCGGTTGCGCCGCAGTCGGTGGCGAGATAGGTGTTATGTCCCAACCGGCGTGGTTCGCGGCCGTCATCGGGATGCTCGCGGTGCTCGCGATCGGTGGCTACGTGGTCGGTCGCCGCCAGCCCACATGGAGGTAGACGGCCGGGTTGTAGTCGTCACCGGAGCCGCTCGCGGTATCGGGCGCGCCCTCGCGCGAGGGTTCGCCAGGGCGGGCGCGGCGGGTGTGGTGGTGGCCGACATCGATGGTCGTGGCGCCGACACGGTCGCTCGCGAGATCAACGGCATGGCCGTGACATGCGATGTCGCGGATGAGTCTTCGGTGCGAGCAATGGTCGCCAGGGCCGACTCCACCTACGGACGGATCGACATCGTGTGCTCCAACGCCGGCATCGCAGTCAGCGGAGGTCCCGAGACAGCGAACAACGACTGGCAGCGCATCTGGGAAGTCAACGTGATGTCGCACGTGCTGCTCGCGCGACACGTGCTCCCGGAAATGGTCGCCCGCCGCGATGGCTACCTAGTGGGCACGATCTCGGCCGCGGGACTGCTCAACCACGTGTTCGCCGCGCCGTATGGAGCAACGAAGGCAGCTGCGCTCTCGTTCTTCGAGTGGTTGGCCATCGCTCATGGCGAAGACGGCATTCGTGTGTCGTGTCTGTGTCCCCAGGGCGTGCGCACGGACATGCTCGCCGCGGAGTCACGCCTCGGACTTGAATTCCTGACTGCCAACGCAGTCGAGCCTGAACACGTGGCCGATGTCGTCCTCGAAGGAATCCGCCAGGAGAAATTCCTGATCCTTCCGCATCCCGAGGTGGCCGAGTACTTTCAGCGCAAGGCGACCGACTACGATCGCTGGCTCAACGGCATGCGCAGGATGCGCAAGCGAGTGCTGGCAGCTTCGTCGTAGTGGCTCGCTGGACAGCAGCCCTTGCGGGGTTGTCCCTGGTCGCGATCGCATTCGTCGCCGCGTCGCATGTTGCGGATACGCGCGAGGGCCTGGTCGCCGAGGTCGTCACCCTGTTCGCGGGCCTGGGCGGTGTCCTGCTCCTGCTCTACGGCCTCGTGCCGAAGCGCAGCGCCGCCGCGCGATCCGCGGCCGCTGCCCTATCGCAGCCGCGACGGGCCGGCCCGCGCTCGGCCAATGACCTGCTCCTTGGATCCGCGGGCTTGTTGGTCGCCGCGGTGTTGCTCACCGGTCTCGTCATGAGCGGCGGCTGGCAGTGGGCCCTGATCGGGGGGCTGCTTCTGCTGCCGATGATCGCCGGCTGCGTCTACCTGTGCGCCGCATTCCTGGCGGCGCCGCAGCGCGACTGGACGATCGACCTGAGACGGCTGATGGGCCGCTGAAGCATTAGGGCTGGCGCCTGCCGTCCAGGGTGCGCGCCAGCAGCAGCACTCCGATGATGATCAGCACGGTTGGCCAGATCACGGACCACTGCACCAGCCCGGTGTTGGCGCCAAGCACGATGAGGCCCACCACCACGAGGACCACGCCGAGCACGATGGAAGTCCGGCCGGTCGACACCGCTGACGTGGCCGGCGCTGCGCCGCCAGGGGCGGGCGCATCAGCGGGCGGTGGTGAGTCCTTTGCCGCCGCCTTCGGTGAGCCGCCGAACTGACTCCGGAGCTCGCCGCCGATCCGCTTCAGGTCACCCGTCATCGAGTCGAAACCCGAGCGCGCGCCGTCCTGGCCTTCGACCTTCTCGGGCATGACCAGCCAGAGGACGAGGTAGACGAGCAGCCCGACTCCCTGCAGAAACGCAAGCAGCACGAAGCCGAGACGCACCCAGAGCGCATCGATGTGAAGACCCTCGGCGAGCCCCGAGCACACGCCGCCGAGGATGCGGTCCTTCCCGCGATGAAATGACTGGGGAGCAGCCTGCTGCTGCATTTGCCTAGCCTACATCTCGCTGCCGAGCGTTCCGATGCAGGGCGAGGATCTCGCCGACGAGGTACAGAGATCCGCACACGATCACGTTGCCTTCGGCGCCCGCGAGCTCAACGGCTCGCGCGAGCGCCGCAGCCGCGGGTGTGATCGCCTCGCTACGCGCGCCGTAGACCTCGGCCAGGCGACTCGCCGGCACCGCGTGCGTGCCGGCGCTCTCGGCTTCGGTGAACACTGCAGCGTCCGGGCGCATCGAGCGCAGGGCGGCGAGGATCTGCGCCGGATCGCGTTCGGTGAGCATCCCGAAGAGCGCGACGAGGCGCTCGCCTCGGATGAGCGCGCGGAGCGATGCCCCGGCGCGCGTCAGCGCCGCGGGGTTGTGCCCGCCATCGAGGATGACACGGGGGTGCTCGGCGATCAGCTGCAGCCTGCCCGGCCATTCGGTGGAGGCGAGGCCGCGGCGAATGGAGTCGTCCGCCACTTCACCCATCGCATGCGCGCACGCCACTGCAAGCGCGGCGTTCGCGGTCTGGTAGTCCCCCAACAGGTTCAGCTCCAGGCCGGCGTGCTCAAACCCGGGTCCGCGCACATCTAACGTCTGGCCGGCCCATCCACGTGACCGCGCGACCACCGTGATCTCGCGGCCGAGCCGCCACAGCTGAGCGCCGGCCGCATGGGCGTGTGACTCGACGATCTCGAGCGCGACTCCCTCGCAGCCTGTGACGACCTTGTTGCCCGGCTTGATGATCGCGGCCTTCTCGCCGGCGATCTGCTCGATCGTGTTCCCGAGATACTTCTGATGGTCGTAGTCGATGTTCGTGATCACGGCGACGCCAAGGTCGAGCGCGTTAGTGGCATCGAGGCGGCCGCCGAGGCCAACTTCGCAGACGAGAAGGTCGATTCGCGGCGCAAGGTAGGCGAGCGCGAGCACGGTCAGCATCTCGAACTCCGTGGCCTGGCCCAGCTCCGACGCGACGGCGTCGAACGTCGGTCTCAGATCTTCGAAGGTCGCGACGAAGTCTTCCTCGCTGATCGGCCGCCTGTCGATCTGGATCCGTTCCGTGTACGACACCAGGTGCGGCTTCGGCATGAAACCGACGCGGTGGCCGGCCGCCTCGAGGATGGCGGCAAGGCAGATCCCGGTCGACCCCTTCCCGTTGGTGCCGGCGATCAGCGCTCCCCTGACGCCGCGGTCCCGTGCGCCGAGGCGGTCGAGGATCGCCCGCGTCCGCTCGGTGCCGAGCTTCATGCCAAAGCGTCCGAGCCCGGACATGTATTCGAGCGTCTCGAGGTAGGTCATGCCGCGACCGGTTGAGCTACGGGCGTCGCCGGACTTCGGCCTGCAAAGTGTTCTTGATCAGCATCGCCCTGGTCATCGGTCCGACGCCTCCTGGATTCGGCGTCAACCAGCCGGCCACCTCGTCCACCCCTTCACCCAGGTCGCCGACCTGCTTGCCGCCAACCCAGTTCGTGCTTACGTCGATCACCGCCGCTCCCGGCTTGACCATCTCCTTGGTGATGAGGTCGACCTTTCCGGCCGCCGCAACCAGGATGTCGGCTGCGCGCGTGTGCTTTGCCAGGTCCCGCGTTCGCGTGTGACAGATGGTCACCGTCGCGTTTCGCCGCAGCAGCAGAAGTGCGGCCGGCTTGCCGACCAGGTTGCTGCGGCCGACCACGACCGCGTTGCTGCCCGAGATCTCGATGCCGGCGTCTTCCAGCAGCTCCATGATGCCCGCGGGTGTGCACGGCTCGACAGCGCCGGGCAACCCAAGCGCCACGAGCCCCGCGTTGACGGGGTGAAAGCCGTCGACGTCCTTCACCGGATCGAGCTCATGGATCACGCGCGTCATATCTATCTGTGGCGGAGCCGGCTGCTGGATCAGCACACCGCTCACCGCGTCGTCACGGTTGAGCTGTTCGACCAGGCTCAGCAGCTCCGCCGTGGTGGTGGAGTCCGGCAGGTGATGGTCGAACGTCTCGATGCCGGCCTGCTTCGCGTTCTTCTGTTTCGACCGCACGTAGATGCCAGAAGCCGGGTTGTCGCCGATCAGGACGGTCGCGAGCGCCGGCGCCGCCTTCCCCGCACCGACCCGCTCCGCGACCTGGATCCGAACGTTCTCGATGATGCGGGCGGCCAGCGCCTTTCCATCCAGCACACGGGCGGTCACGGCCACATTGTCGCGGGATCACGAGCCGCCAGGCTAAGCGAGGCCGAGCTGCGCTCTCGCTTCCTCCGCGACGATTCGCATCACGTCGCGCAGCGTGCGGCCCGAGTCTCTCGCGAGCCGGCGGCAGTCCTCGTACTCCGGTGCGACGTCGACGGCCACGCCGCCCAGCTCCTTGATCTTCACGCGTGCGACTCCAACCGAGGTTTTGACCTCCTGCACGCGCCTGCCGGCAAGGACACGGGTCACGGGGCTGAGTCGAACGCCCAACGTCGAGCTGTCGCGCAGCAGCTTCTCGCTGAGCGTCGAGACGTGTGGCGCATCCGCCATGACCGAGAGGATCTGGCCGAGACGGCCCTTCTTCATGAGCGCCGGCGTGACCGTGACGTCGAGCGCGCCCGCGGCCATCAAATCGTCGATTAGCGCGGCGACGAGGTTCGGCGCCATGTCGTCGATGTTCGTTTCGATCAATGTGACACCGAGGGCGGCGGGAACCTCTTCGCCGAGCCATGCGGCCAGCGCATTGCCCGGTGTCTCGCGAGCTCCGAGTCCGTAGCCGATCGCTTGCAGCGTCATCGCCGGGCGCTCGAAAACGGCAGCCGCCGCCAGCACCGCCGCGCCGGTCGGCGTGACCAGCTCTTGGCCTGCGTCGCTTCCCTCGAAGACCGCTCCAGTGCCCGCCAGCACCCGGACACTGGCAGGTGCGGGCAGCGGCATCTCGCCGTGCCGGCCGCGGGGCGCGGGCAATGGCGAGGCGTAGACGCGCTCGACTCCCATTTCGTTCAGGAGCCAGAAGGACGCGAGCAGGTCGACCAGGGTGTCCGCACCGCCGAGCTCGTGCAGGTGCAGTTGAGCTTCGTCGACTTCGTGGAGCTCGGCCTCGACCTGCGCGAGCAGGGCCAGGGCTCGCAACGATTTCTGCTTGGCATCCTCGGGGGCCGCGGCTTCCTCCAGCGCGGCGCGTAGTTGCGGAACCGTTCTGTGTGCTCGGCCGCGGGTTGCGACCTCGACTCGAAGGCCGCTGAGATGGCCTCGATGCTCGCGGCGGACATCGATCTTGACCTCGTCATCGAGCCGGAGCGCCGCGACAGCGGCATCGAGCACCGCGCGATCACCACCGGCATCGATCAACGCGCCGAGCAGCATGTCGCCGGAGATGCCGGCGAAAGCGTCGAGATAGACGACGGTCATCGGCGACCTCGCCGCAGTACGACCGCGGCTCCATCGATCGGCCTCATGCTCGGAGGGCGTTTGATGACTCTGACCGTAACGGCAGCAACTCGCGGCACCTGCAGCGCCTTCCGGGCGATGCGACCGGCCAGCGTTTCGATCAGGTGCGCCGGCTCGCCTTCGATCACATCCTTCGCGATCGCTCGCACGCGCCGGTAGTCGATCGTATCTTCGATCAGATCCGATCGCGTAGCGCGCGCCAGGTCGACCTCGAGCTCGACGTCCACCGTGAAGCGCTGCGGGCGAGCTCGCTCGGCATCGCTGAGGCCGTGCTTACCGCTGAAGACCATGCCGTTGAGGACGATTCGGTCCACGCGGTAATTGTGGCGGCCATAGACTGGCCCGCGTGGTGGTGGTGCGACCCGCGACGCACGAAGATCTCACATCGCTCAACGACATCTACAACGCGTACGTGCTCGAGTCGCACGCGACCTTCGACGTGGAGCCGACCACGATGGACTGGCGGCACGAGTGGTTTGATCACCACGCCCAGACCGGCCGGTACCGCGTGATGGTCGCGGTTGAGGATGGCAACGTCATCGGCTACACGTCGAGCAGCCGCTTTCGGCCCAAGCCGGCCTACGAGACTTCCATCGAGGTCAGCGTCTACATCACCGGCGATGCGCTTGGTCGCGGCGTGGGCACGCAGCTGTACACGAGCCTGTTCGCGGCGCTGCGCGGCGAGGATCTTCATCGCGCGTACGCCGGCATTGCGCTGCCGAACCCTGCCTCAGTGGCGCAGCACGAGAGGTTCGGCTTCAAGAAGGTCGCGTATTTCACGGAGCAGGGCCGGAAGTTCGGCCGCTACTGGGACGTGGCCTGGTACGAGAAGGCGTTGAGCCCCGCCAGTTAAGCCCGGCAGATCATCAGAGCCGTTCGCGAGGTCCGGCCAGCGCGTCGTGCGCGAGGCTGCCGATGATTGCGCAGCCGATGCCGACGCCGACGCCGATCACCACGAAGCCGGCCTGCCCGGCTACCGTCTCGATCAGCATCAGCCAGCCCGCGAGCCCCAGCACCAGTGCGACCAGCGTCCACACCAGCCGCGCGGGCATCGGCGAAAGCGTCAGCCGCCGGGCGATGGCGACGCCGGCGCACCGCCGCCGGGCCGCGTGAACGAACCGGCAGGCGCGATCTGGATTGCCACCGCTGTGACAGAACCGTCCGCGGCACGCGTGCCGGTCACCGTCACGGTCTCATTGTTGGCGAGGTCTGCGGTCGACCCGGTCACCTGCTTCACAACCGTCGTCCCAGGACTGAACGTGATGGTCACGATGCAGCTGGTATTGGTCACCGTCATCGACGTCGCCGTCAGGTTCGTCACCGTCCCACGCGCAAGGGCCGTCGAACCGGAAGCCGGCGTGGAGCCGGGGCTCGGGCAGGCGGCGCCGTTCGCGCCCCGGCCGCCGGGCGCGAACACGCCGGCGTTGCCGGTGCTCCGCTGACTCGAAGAGCTCGACGACGACGTGGCGGCGGAGGCATTGCTGTGCCCGACCTTGTAGCCGCCGTAGAAGCCCCCAAGAATGCCGACCAGGACGGCGAGGGCGATGATCGTCGTTCTCATTCAGGTCAACTCCAACTCATTCATGTCGTAGGGCTTCGATCGGCTGCAGACGGGCAGCCCGATTGGCGGGATAGATTCCAAAGAAGAGTCCGATGCCGACCGACACGCCGAACGCGAGCAGGACAGATGGCAGCGAGACCACCGGCGCCGGAAATCCCGAGCTTGCGATCGCGGGGATATGCGGCGCCTCGAGAGCCAAAGCTGCACCGATCGCGATGCCGAGCGCGCCACCGAGCCCGCTCAGCACCATCGCCTCGATCAGGAACTGGGTCAGCACATCGCGTCGGCGCGCGCCGATAGCTTTGCGAATCCCGATCTCACGGGTCCGCTCGGTGACGGTGACCAGCATGATGTTCATGATCCCGATGCCTCCGACCACCAGCGAGATCCCCGCGATGGCTCCGAGCACCAGCGTGAGCGCGGTGGCGATCGAGTTGGCCTGGTTGAGGATGTCCTGCTGGCTCTGGATCTGAAAGTCGGCCTGGCTAGGGTCAGATATCTGGTGCTGCTGCAACAGGATGGTCGTGATCTCAGTCTCGGCCTGGGTGACGATTCCCGACGAGGACGCCGACGCAACGATCTGGCTGACGCTCTTTCCGCGGTTGCCGCTTAGATAGGCCCAGACCGCGGTGATGGGCGCAACGACGACGTTGTCCTGCGAACCAAACCCGGTGCCGCCCTTGGCCGCGAAAACGCCGATGACGCGGAAGCTCTGCCGGTTGATCTTGATCGTCTGGCCGACCGGGTCCGTGTTGGCGAACAGGTTGTCGACCACCGTCTGCCCGATCACGACCACCCGGCGCTGAGCGAGGAGGTCGTCGTTCGTGAAGAACGAGCCCTCCGCGATCTGGTAGTCGCGCACCTGCGGAAACGCCGTGCTGGTGCCCGTGGTCGGGGCAAAGTAGTTCTGGTTGGCGTAGGTGATCTGGCCGCCGCTCTGGGTGATCGGGATCGCGGCAACGACGTCGGGATCCTGCTGGCCGCTGTTGAGCGCGTCGACGTCCGCCATGGTCAGGGTCTGGCTGGTGCCGAAGCCCTGGGAGACGCCGCCGCTGCCCTTGGCGTTGGCCGGGTACACATAGATCACGTTGGCGCCGAGGGACTGGATCTGGTTGTTGATCTGCACGCTCGCGCCGTTGCCGACGGCGACCAGCAGGATCACAGCCGAGACCCCGATGAGGATGCCGAGCATCGTGAGCGCACTGCGTAGTCGATTCGCGAGCAGTCCCGCGAAAGCAACGCGGAGCCCTTCGAATATGCTCACGCGGCGTTTTGCCGGTCGCTGAGTACGCGACCATCGCGCAGCTCGACGACGCGTTTTGCGAAACGGGCGATGTCCGGCTCGTGAGTGATCAGGACGATGGTCCTGTTCTGTTCGCGGTTCAGCTGGACAAGAAGCTTCAAGATCTCGAGGCTCGAGGCCGTGTCCAGGTTGCCGGTCGGCTCGTCCGCTAGGAGGATCGCCGGATCGGTCACGAGAGCGCGCGCGATCGCCGCCCGCTGCTGCTGGCCACCTGAAAGCTCGGTTGGCTGGTGGCCGGCCCGGTCTTCCATTCCGACCGCGGAAAGGGCGGCCAGCGACCGCCGTTTGCGGTCGGGCGCGCCCGCGTAGACGAGCGGCATCTCGACGTTGTGCAGGGCGGTCGTGCGCGGGATGAGATTGAACGACTGAAAGACGAACCCGATCTTGCGGTTGCGAATCGCGGCCAGGCGATCATCGTCGAGCTTCGCAACGTCTGTGCCATCGAGCACGTAGCGCCCAGTGGTGGGGACGTCGAGGCAGCCGACGATGTTCATAAGAGTGGACTTCCCTGAGCCGCTCGCTCCCATGATGGCGACGAACTCGCCCTCGTCGATTGCGAGGTCGATCCCCCGCAGGGCTTGCACGTCGACCTTGCCCATGTGGTAGGTCTTGGTGACCGAGTCGAGCTCGATCATCCGCCGCCGCCGAGGCGGATCCCCGAGCCTGTGCCTCGGGTCGTCGTGCCCGATGGCACCCGCAGCGACGGGATCACGATCTGCTCGCCCTCCGTCAGGCCCGACGTAACCTCGGTGTAGGTGTCGCCGACCACACCGGTTTCGATCGGCGTCCGCACCTCTTTGCCGTTGGCGTAGACGTTGACGTACGCCTGGCCGCCGAGGCGCGTGATCGCGAGGTCCGGGACGGTGAGCACGTTGGTGGCGCTGCTCACCACGACCGTCGCGTTGGAGGTCATGCCCTCTTTAAGCGACGCGTTGCCCTGGTCGAGGCTAATCGTGGCGTAGTAGTTCACAACTCCGCTGGTGACTGTGGCCGAGCTCGCCACCGCGATGACCTTGCCGGTGATGGTGACGTTGGGCACCGCGTCGAAGGTCACCGAGGCATCCTGGTTGCCGGCCACACGCGCCGCGTCCGACTCGGCGAACGGCACGACGACCTCCATGCCGCTGTCATTGCCGATGACCATGAAGCTCGACGAGGTGCCGGTCGAAGGCAGAGGCGCCTGCGTCCCTGGTGCCTCGGGAGTGCTGCCCGATCCAGGCCCGACGCTCTCACCGACGACTCCGTTGATTGCATTCACCGTCCCGTTCATCGGCGCGACCAGCGTCGTAGCGGCCAGGTTCTGCTGGGCGGTCTGGACCGCGGCCTGTGCGCTTGCCAGCTGCGCCTGCGCTGAGGCGATCTGGTTGGGCTTGGTCTGGGTCTGGGTGTTCAGCTGATCCTGCGCGCTGGTCACCTGCGAGGCCGCCGAGTTGATGCTGCGCTGTCCGCTCATCGTGTCGGCCTGTTGCTTGGCCAGGTCCTGATTCAGGCGCGACTTGTCTGCGTTCACGGCCGTGATGGCAGCGGTGCAGCACGTGTTCAACGCGAGCTGGTCGTTGTTGACGGTGGCCTGGTCCGCGCCGACAGTCGCGTAGTAGGTGGCGCACGCGCCCGAGTACGGATACGTCTGGCCTGAGCAGTTGGCGTTGAAAGTGGCGATGTCGGCGTTGAGGGTCGCCTGGTCCGTGGTGAGCTTCTGCTGATCCGTCTGATAGGTGGGATTGAAGGTGAGCGAGTTCTGATCGGTGGTGAGCTGGTTTCTGTCAGCCGCGACCTGGGCGGTGTCCTGCGTGTTGGTGAAGTTCACCTGCGCGACCGTGTCGTTGTAGGACTGCTGGGCGATCGCCAGGTTGTGCTCAAGCTGGCTGATCTGAGCGCTCGTCAGCGGGGTCTCGACCGCCTGCAGGTTGGCCTGCGCGACCTGGAGGTTGGCCTGGGCGGCGGCGAGCGCCTGACCTTCCGAAGTCGAGTCAACCTTGGCCAGGACCTGGCCCGCTGCAACGTGACCGCCCACCGTCGTGTCGATCTCCGTCAGCACGCCGCTGACCCTGAAGTTCACATTCGCCTGAGCCATAGGCACGATGCTGCCTGTGCCTGTGACGCTCGAGGTGACGGTCCGGCGGGAGACCGTGTACAGGTTCAGCGTGCTACCCGTGCTCCTGGCGGGCACGAAGACGTCGCGATAGATGAGTGCGCTGAGGACCAGGGCTACGGCCGCGAGGCCGGCGACCGCCAGTCGAGACCTGTTCATGAAGCGACCCATCTTTCCTCCATCACCAATTGAGGTCGCGGAACGACCATCCAGAAGCTGATCCGAAGCGCGTCAGCGTGACGATGCCCAGACCAGCGAACGTGACCACCGCCAGGGCGACGATGCCCGCGTAGGGGATGAGCACCAGGTCGAACACGACCAGCGCTCCAGCGAGTGCGGCGATGAGCGGATGCACTGACCCGAAGCGCAGCCGCGTCTGCATGAGCCGGCCAATCGCCAGCGTGACGCACGCGATCCCGAACAGCGCGATCGCAAGCACCACCGCGGCCAGCACCGGGACGAGCACGAGGAAGATCAGCGTGAAGCGGAGCAGCAACAGCGCCGCTATCACCAAGAGCGCGGTCACCACGCCCGCGACGACGGCGATGATCGGCCCACCCGAGCTCTCCAGCCGCTGGACCGCGATGCGCGCCTGGTTGGGAAACACGACGAGCACGGCGAGCGCGATGAAGATCAGCGCCGCGCCGTTGCTGAGCAGCGCGCGCAGCCCTTGCAGAGGGCTGATGGGGGCGCGCGGCTTGAACGGCGAGACGAACGTGAAGGTCTGCACCGGCTTGGTGCGCTCGAAACGATCCGAACCCGGGAGGCGCTCCTTGACCGCGCCGAACGTGACCGGCGGACCGACAACGATGTCGGACACTGGGCCAAGCCACGGCGCGTTAAGGGCGATGTCCGCGATGGCGAGCAGGACGCCGATGACGCCAAGCGCCACGATCGCGATCACCCACCGCCACCGCGTGGGACGCGATGGTTCGACCGATTCGCTCATGCGCGGCGGTGCTCACGCAGCGTCGGGGCGCTGAGCCGAGAAAGGATCGCCAGGTGGTAAGCGGCGGTGATGGCGAGCGCGATCAGCGCAGCCAGCAGGAAGACGTCCGCCACGGGAATGCTCGGCGGCTGAGCGGCGCCGACCCCCCAGTTCAGGAGCACCTGCAGGTCCGAAACGGTGCCGCTCGCGACTGAGGCCAGCCCGTCGAGCCCGGACAGGTACCACACGATGAACGCCACGAGCGCGGCTTCCGGGATCAGAAGAGCCCAGGCGCGTCGCGACTCACCACGCTCGGGCCGCACCGCGTGCATCACGTTGGTCAGCAACGACGGGGGCGGCTGAGGGGCACGCAGCGCTTTCAGCCGGAACGGCAGGGACACCGCCTGCTGGTACTGCTTGCGGCAGTCGTCGCAATCTGCGAGGTGGACCTTCATTCGCGCGGCGAGGTCGGGATCGGTCCTGGCGAGGTCGCCGTCGACGTACGCCTCGATCAGGACGCGCGCGCGCGCGCACGCGAGGTCACCCGGCTGATCGGTCATCGGTTGGACTCGTCGAGCTCGGCGAGAGAGTTCCGGAGGAGAGCGCGGGCTCGGTGCAGCCGGGACTTGACCGCGGGGAGGGTCACACCAAGGCTGGAAGCGACCTGCTCGAGGGACAGGTCCGCGTAGTAGTGCAGCAGGATGGGCAGCCGGTACGCGGGATCCAGCTGCGCCAGCGCGTCGACCAGTGTCGGATCGTGCTGCGCCTGCTCTGCCGCCTCGCCCCTCAGCTCGAGGTTTTCGTCGGTCGTCGCCGGGACACGCTTGCGTCGATAGTTGATCGTCGTGTTCGCGGCGAGCTTCCAGAACCAGGGCTCGAATGGTCGGGTCGAGTCGAAGCGGGCCAGGTTGCGGTAGAGCTTGACGAAGATCTCCTGGGCCAGGTCCTGGGCTTCGTCGACGTCACGGAGGTGCTGCACGGCGAACCCGTAGACCTGCCGCTGGAACCGGCGCACCAGTGCCTCGAAAGCGTCGATGTCGCCCCCAGTCGCCTGCCGAACGAGCTGCCCGGCGTTGATCACAGCGAAGTCGGGCGGGCCGCTCATCGTGAGCGCGCCGGCGGCCGCGTGGGCATGCATCAACGTTAGTTACCCCGGCTGAGGCGGGGCGGTTGCGCCGTCTCGAGCCACATGCTCGGCTTCGAGTACTTGACAGCGTATATCCGACCTCATATACTCCATGTGGAATATGCCGCACCCCCAATTCGAGTCGGAGCTCCTGTCGCCCCTCGCCCTCTCGATCCTCGAGCTGCTCGACGAGCAGCCGATGCACCCCTACGAGATGGCGTCGAAGATGCGCATGCGCCACCACGACGAGTTCATCCGCCTGAACTTCGGCACTCTCTACCACTCGGTCGAGGTGCTGGAGCGCAACGGCTGGATCCTGCCCGTCGAGCGCGAGAAAGAGGGGAAGCGGCCGGAACGAACGATCTACAAGCTGACCGATAGCGGCCGCGAGCTGCTGACAACCACGCTCGGCGAGCTTCTGCGCCTGCCGCGCAAGGAGTATCCGCACTTTGCGGCGGGGCTCATGTTCATGCACCACCTCACCGCCGAGCAGGCGGCCGCCCATCTGCACGAGCGAGCCGGATCGCTGGACGTGGTCATCGGCAAGTTCGAGGCGGTGCTGGCAGAGCTGCTGCGCCGGGGTGTGACCCGCCTGGCGCTGATCGAGGTGGAGCACAAGATCGCGATGCTCGACGCCGAACGCAAGTGGGTGCGCGGGCTGGAGCGAGAGATCAACGAAGGCAAGCTGGAGTGGAAAGTTGGAATCGACTCCGGCCATGAAGCGTTAAGGAGGAACCATGGCCAAGGCCCGCACTAACCCGTGGCTCGTCCTCGTGGTGCTGACCACGGGGTTTTTCATGATCCTGCTGGACACCACGATCGTGAACGTGGCGATCCCCGCGATGAGCAAGGGGCTGAACGCCACGCTCGACCAGATCCTCTGGGTCCTGAACGCCTACATCCTCGTTTACGCGGTGCTGCTGATCCCCGCCGGCAGGCTGGGCGACCTCTTCGGCCAGCGAAACATGTTTGCGCTCGGGCTCGCCATCTTCACTCTGGCCTCAGCGCTGTGCGGCTTTTCGCAGAACTCCACCGAGCTCATCATCGCCCGCATCGTGCAGGGCGTCGGCGGTGCGCTTCTCACGCCCCAGACGCTTGCCATCCTCACCTCGATCTTTCCGCCCGAGCGGCGCGGCGCCGCCTTCGGCGTGTGGGGCGGAGTCGCCGGACTCGCCACGATCACCGGCCCGACCCTCGGCGGCGCGCTCATCACCTACGCCGACTGGCCCTGGATCTTCTTCGTCAACGTGCCTGTCGGCATAGCCGCTTTCATCGCCACTTTTGCTCTCGTCCCTGACCTGCGGCCCGGCAGGCGGCAGGGTTGGGACCTGGTCGGAGTTGCGCTCGCGACCGTGGGCTTGTTTGGAATCGTGTTCGGCCTGATCGAAGGCCAGCGCTACAACTGGGGCGAGATCTCGTCGTACGGAATCACGATCCCCGAAGTCATCGGCGGCGGCTTCCTCCTGATGATCGTGTTCGTCCTCTGGGAGCGCTTTCAGACCCAGCCGCTCGTTCCGCTCTCGCTGTTCCAGGACCGCAACTTCGCCGTGGCCAACTGGATCGCCGCGGCCATCAGCTTCGGCATGCTGAGCATGTTCCTGCCGGTCACGATCTACTTGCAGTCGGTGCTCGGCTTCACGGCGCTGGCAGCCGGTCTCACCTTCGCGCCCATGTCGCTCACCTCGATGGTCTTCGCGCCGTTCGCCGGCCGGCTGGCGGACCGGATCGGCGGCAAGTACATCCTGATGACGGGCATCTCGCTGTTCACGGTCGGGTTCGCTTTCGTCGCCTACGTCGCCGAGTCTGACTCGACCTGGGTCACCTTCCTCGTGCCCGCCATCATCGCCGGCGCCGGAATGGGCATGACCTTCGCGCCCATGACGACGGTCGCGATGCGCAACATCCAGCCGCGGATGGCCGGCGCAGCATCTGGCGTGTTGAACACGACTCGCCAGCTCGGTGCAGCCATCGGCAGCGCTGTCGTCGGCGCGCTCCTGCAGAACCAGCTCGCCACTTCGCTGCATGTCCAAGCGGTGGCGCACGCGGGCGAACTGCCCGCGGCATTCCGCGACCGCTTCATCGCGATCTTCAGCTCGGTGTCGTCCAACGGTTTCCAGATCGGTGCCGGGCAGTCCGGAGCCGCTCTTCCAAGCGGCCTGCCGCCCGCGGCCGCTGCTCAGCTGTCGAGAATCGCGCACGAAGTTTTCGTCAGCGGTTACATCGACGCGCTGAAGAGCACGCTGGTTGTACCGGTCATCTTCCTCGGGTTCACCGCGCTCACGACGCTGCTGATCAAGCGACGTGCGCGAGCGGCCGCGCAGCCGGTTCAGGCGCCGCCCGCGGAAGAGTTCACCAAGGCGGCCGCGGGCTAGTCTTAGCCTCGTGCCCGCACCCCGCGACGGCTGGCTTCAGCGGGGCGCGATCGACCTCCATTACCTGGAGTGGAATCACCAGGTGGAGGTCGACTCCGCCCCTGTGCTGCTTCTTCACGGCCTGAGCTCCAACGCCCACTACTGGGACCGCGTCGCGGCTCGAATCGTTGGTCCCCGGCTGGTTGCGCTCGACCAGCGCGGCCACGGACTCACCGGACGGCCGCCGCGCGCCCCATCCGCGCCTGAAGGGTTTGCGATGGAGGAGCTTCTGGCCGACGCAAAGTTCGTGGCCGAGACGCTTGGCCTGGAGCGACCGGTGGTGGTCGGGCATTCATGGGGCGCGACGGTCTCCCTGGAGCTGGTGGCGCGCAACCGTGGATTCGCGTCCGCCCTGGTTTTCATCGACGGTCCGGTCCAGAGCGCCACCAACCTCTTTGGCTGGGACGAGGCGCAGAAGATCATGCAGCCGCCGCTTCCGCGCTACTCGTCATTGGCCGAAGCTGTCACGGACGCCCGCCGTGACTTCGACCCTTCATGGGACGACGACCTCGAGCCTTATGTCCTGGCCCGCGTGATGCTGGACGGCGTCGACCTCGTCCTGACCCTTACTTCCGAAGCACGCCTGGCGCTTCTACGCGGCCTCTACGACTCGCCGGTCGATCAGCTATGGCCGTCCCTCGACGTGCCGACGACGGCCCTGATCGCACGCGGCGACTCGCCTCGCATCGCCAGCTGGAAGGAGATGGGAGGCCAGCGGCTTGCGCAGGTGGCGCCTCAGGTGGAGGTGCGGTGGTTCGACACTCCGCACGACATCCCGATCTTTGTGCCCGCCGAGGTTGCCGCGATCATTGACGCCGCCTCCGAGCGCACCTCGGAGCCGGCAGGGTCAGAGGCGGCCGCCGGACAGTAGCTTCAGCACGGACAGGAGCACGGCCGCCCCGATAAAGGCGACCACGATGCCGCCGAAGAAACCCACGGTCCCGCTCACGTTGAAGATCGCGCCCAGCAGGTACCCGCCGATGATGGCCCCTGCGACGCCGACGATGATGTCCGCGATGCAGCCGAACCCTCGGCCAGCCACCACGCGAGCGGCCACCGCGCCCGCGATGAGGCCGACGATGATCCACGACAGCCACGAGCCGAGGTCGAGCACGACCACAGCGAGGTGATGCATTTACGTGGCGGTCCAGCGCGCGATGATGTCGAAGACCTCCTCGCTGCCGAGGTCGTTGAACGGTTCGTGATAGCGACCCGGGAGCATGTGCAGCGTGCTCTTTTGAGCGGCCCTGGCGTGCAGCTGCTCACTACCGGCTGAGTCGATAAGCCGGTCGGCGTCCCCGGCGAGGATGAGAAACGGAATGTCGATGCGATCCGCGTGGGCGAGCACATCCTCCGCGGCGCTGTGCCACTCGGTGTACATCCTGCTCGAGATCTTGGCATGCACCAACGGATCGGTACGGTAGGCCTCGACCACCTCTGGGATACGGGAAATGGTGCCTGCGTCGACCTCGTTGGCCAGCGACATCCGCGGCGCCAGCCGTGAGGTGACGTTGCCTAGGCTCACCTTCCACTGGGGCACGTCGACTTTCAGCTTCAGCGCCGGGCTCGATACGATGAAGCGCTTCGCGCGCTTCAGCTGGCCGGCGAGTACGGTGCTCAGCATCGCGACCCCGCCGAACGAGTGGCCGAGCGGGATCACCTCGCCCGTGGCAGACAGGCTTTCCACCCGCGCCACAAACGACGCCACGTCATCGATCCACTGGGTCCACGAGTCCACGTGGCCTCGCTGTCCCTGGCTCTTGCCGTGGCCGCGAAGGTCGACGGCGTAAGTGGCCATCCCGCGCCGTTGCATCGCTTCGGCGAACGCTTCGTATCTTCCGCTGTGCTCGCCAAGCCCATGCACCACAGCGAACGTGTGGCTGGCCTGCGCCTGCGTCCAGGCGCGGTAGAAGAGGCGCGTTCCATCGACCGAGGTGACCTCGCCTTCGGTGGCGACTGCCTCAGCGGCCAAGGTGCCCGAAGCCACGCAGGATCTTGAGCGCCTCCTGCTCGGCTTCCATCAGCGTCGGCGCGTAAGCCCGAATGCCGCACAGTGCGTACGCCCATTCCGGGCTGGGCGGGCTCTGGGAGTGAAGCCGGAAAGTGGGCGGGTAGAAGAGAATCCGCTCGCCCTCGACCTTCTTGATGACCGGGCGCTTGGCGAGCACATCCTCGAGGCTCAGGCCATTGGGCAGGCGACCCCGCATGAAATCAAGGTGGCGCAGCTTCGCCAGCGGGTGATCCTCGTCCTGCAGCGCGATCCGGACCCCATATTCGGCCGAGAGATCACGCAGGAAGATCGTGATGATGAGGGCGTCGGTCTCGTCGCCTGCCATCTTGACGAAGCCGACCGCTGACAGATCGCTATTCGCATCGGCGTGCGCGTGCCGGAAGTACTCCATCGCGAAAAGATCCCGCGAGTAGGCGCTGGCGATCCACGGCCTGTCGCAACGCCACGTGCGAGCCTTGGCGAGCTGTTCGAACTGCTCGTGCAGCCGCTCGAGCCGGTGATCGGGCAGGCCGTGAATTCGATAGTGGAGGACGCGCCGCATTTCGGACAACAAGCCTACCGGGTGCCGGAGGCGGTCGCGCCGTCTCGCGAGCCCGCCGCATCACGTCTTCCTGCCAGGGCGGCGCCTGAACATCGACCCCTAGTCGGGCCGGGCCCGCGGCCAGGAGGAACTCTCCGCGGCGAGCATTTTCGAGCAGCGCGCGCTGCTCGTGGCTCAGGTCAAACGCGCGCTGCAGCTTGGCGGCCTCGCCTGGCCTCTGGGCGCCGAAGAACAGAACGGCGGGATTCGTGGCCACGACCGACCCCGCGTCGGAGCTCAACAGGTCGCCAGGATTCTGCGTTGCGAACACAAGCGAGCCGCTGTATTTGCGGATGCGCCGGGCCAAGCTGACCACGAACCGTCTGATGGTCGGGTCCTCGAACAAGAGCCCCAGCTCATCGACGATAAGCATTCGACGGCGTTCCTTCCGCTTGATCCTCGTCCAGAGCGCGGCCGCGAGCAGGAAGTGCACGGGGGCGACCATCTCGTCGCGAAGCTCGCGCATGCCGAACGCGACGATCGGCGCCTCCAGGTCGATGTTCGTCTGTGCGCTGAACATCTGGCCGAGGCTTCCCTGCACCCACCGGCCGAGCACCGCGCGGACGCGTGTCGTGTCGGGCAAGCTCCGGGCGACATCCGCTAGCACAGGCTGCGCCTCGTCGCGATACGCGGCGCGCACAGCGCTCTCGACCAGGGCGCGCTCCGCTTCGTCGAGTCCTCCGCATACGGTGGCGCACAGGTCGACCGCATCCGCGGTGGCCGGCCCGATCCAACCCTCATCGCGCCGGTTCGATGGACGCAGGTCCAGCACATTGAGGGCGTGCCCTGACCCCAACGCCAGCTGGATGTCCACCCCGCCCAGGCCCTCCGCCAGGGTGCCGTACTCGTGCTCCGGGTCGATGACGAACACCTGCGTATCGGTGCCCAGCGCACCCATCGCCAGCGTCGACAGCAGGTAGGTCTTGCCCGCGCCCGAATGCCCGAAGATCCCGATGTTGGCGTTGGAATATCGACCTTGATCGAATGGGTCGAGCATCACCGCGGAACCGGTGGCACGACTGCGCCCGACGACAAGACCGCCGGGCTCGTGGACGTCGACGTCGAGCCAGGGAAAGAATGTGGCGAGCGTGCTTGTGTCCAGCACGCGTCTTCGCTGCAGGTGGTCAGGCCCACCGGGTGCTGTCGCCATGTGGCCGTGGGCCATCCGGAGCGTGCATCGCTGCAGGCGGCACATGGCCGCTCGCGCCGCCGATTCGATGCGCTCGCTTCCGGCGTCGAGTTCGCTTTCGGTGGCTGCGATCAGCGTCAGATAGATCGCGACGTGGAAAGCCTTCTCCTGACTGGCGGCGAGCCTTCGCTGCAGGTCTTCGGCCGCGGGCAGGCCGACCGCCAGAGACGAGTCGGAGGACCCAGCCCCGTCTTTCTGGATCCGCGTGGCCCGCATCGATATGAGCTGGCGCTGCAAGTAGTCGACGATCCATGCCGTCGGCAGGGGCACGGCGTGCCAGGCGAGCCGGATGCGCAGACCGGTCGGGATCAGTCGATGCAGCCACCCGGGTTCGAGCTCGGTTCCGGGCAGCCGGTCGACGTACCACGTCCTGCTCCAGCCGCGCTGATGCCGGAGGTGGTCCCGTTGCTCCTGGCCATGCAGCGGTTCGGCTGCGGTTTCGCGGGACGTCCGCACTCCGAAATCGCGCAACGCGGACTCCAGGCGCTCGGCGTGAAGCCGGTCCGTTGCGAAAGCGACCGACCGGTGAGAGGTCGACTGCAGGTCGTCGATCCGATCGGCAAACCACAGGTCCGCGGCCCGCATCTCGTCGAAATCGCGCGGAGCCGGACCTGCAACGCCGACAGCAGGCTCCGCCCCCGGCTCTGCGGTCATCACGACCTGCAGCGGCGAATCCAGTCCGTCGAGCAGCCGCCGAAAGCCGTTCAGCCACCGGAGCCGGTCAGGCTCGGACGCTCCGGCGAAACCGAGATCGCCGGTCGTGATCACGGCGACGTGCTCGCTGCACTTCCACAGCAGCTCCGGTTGGCGTCGGCTCAGGCGCAGCGAACCGATCCGGGCAGCGGAAATCATTCGCGCCTGGTCCATCGGATCCGATGTGAGCCAATCAAAAACTTGAACGCGTCGATCGCCCATTCGTCGGCCGCCCGTCCACGCCAGCGACCCCAGGCCATCGCGCCGCCGCATCCGACCAAAACGATGGCGAGGGGCCCGCGCACGACCGCCGGCAGCACATCAATGGACCACACCGCCAGCGCGGCGAGCCCAGACAGGACGACGTAGGCGAGGCGAACAGGGGTCAATCCATAGAGCAGGCGATCCTCGAGGTCGACGTCGAGTGGCACGCGCGCGCGCATGCATCGCAAACTAGAGATGGCACGGCGCGGAGGGAATCCAGCCTGTTAAGGCCTGGGTTGCTTAGAATCCAGTCCCGGCCGGCGGCGCGCTCGCGTAGCTCAACTGGCAGAGCAGGGGACTCTTAATCCCAAGGTTCAGGGTTCGACTCCCTGCGCGAGCACCATTGACGGCGGATTTGAGTTCAAATGGAGCCCACATCTACGGGTTGCTGACGCGATGCGTCGTGCCCAACCCGCTTTTGACAGCTTGACGAATAGCTGTAACGCGCCAATACGGCGCTGACCGTGCCAATCCTTAATTGAGCGAAGGCGCTGGGCTCCCCGTGCACGGAAATCGAAATCCCCACGTACGTCGCTTATGCAAAATACGCACGGCGCTCGGTCGGCACTGGTGCCTCGGCGGTGCCGAACTGCTCGTGGCTCATCACCAGCAGTGCGCGGCCGAGACTGATCGCCGAATCACCTCGTAAGGGCCACGGTCGCGCATCGCGCCCCAACAAACGGTATCGCCTGGACGCGCTCGCGGTTACTCATGACCGTTCTCGGTCGCGAGCTGGATGACCCCTTCGCCAACGCCACCTGAGAACGCAAGCCGCGCGCCCGGAGCGATCCGCGTGAACAACCGCTGCGCGCCGAAGTTGTCGCTCTGGATGGCAACCGCAAATGTGTTGATACCGTGGGCGACAGCGCGCTCGGCAAGGACGGTGATCAACCGCGTGGCCAGGCCCTGCCGCTGCCAACCATCCGCGACGACGATCGCGAGGTCCGCCTGGCAGGCGCCCGGGAGGCGGGAATACTGTGCGACGCCGACGATCTCGCCGCCCTCCACGGCGACGATCGCCTCGCGGTCGTAACGATCGACCCTGAGGAGCAACTTGATGAAATAGTCCGGATTGGGGATCGGGCTGAAGAAACGTCTGTACACCGATTCGGGTGAAAGCCGGCTGAACAGGCGGCCCAGGAGCTCGCCGTCTGACGGCTCCAGGCTGGCAAGTCCTGGCCGCCCATCGCGCCACGATTCGATTTCGATCATTGGGGGCTCCTCCTGCTGATTTGCTAGCCGGGGTTCCGGCCGCAAGGGCCACGCTATGCGTGGCTGGAGGAGTCGACCAGCGGGCAAATGGCCGGTCAGGTACCTATTTCAGGTACTCATTCTTTTCGGAACCTCCGCAGGAAACGGTTATGACCGACCCGGAGGTGGGGTCTCGGAGTGAACATTTGCTGGGCCTGGCGCCAACCCGCGCTGGGCAACCCAGGCTGCGATCTGCGCCCTCGTTTTCACTGCCAGCTTCTCGCGCACATGCTCGAGGTGGTTGTCGACCGTCCGCTCGGCGACGAAGAGGCGCGCGGCGATCTGGCGATTGGTCATGCCGGCGGCCACAAGCTTCACTACTTCGAGCTCGCGTGCGCTCAGAGGGCCGGCATCGACCCTGGATTGTGGCTCGCCTTCACCGAGCGCGTACTCGATCGCCTGATCGGCGCTCAAGGCCGAACCTTCCTTCCAGGCTTCTTCACTCTTGCGGGCACCAAGTCTGGATCGAGATCGCCGCCCGGCGAGCTCGGCTTGGTCTTGTAGCCACGGATCTGAATGCACCGACCATTCATCCGACATGTGGTCGGCCGCCGCAGCCAGCCGCAACGCGCGGTCGTCAGCCCCAGCGTCCGCGGCCACACACGACAGACCGCTAATGCCGTTGACGATCCCTGCGAAGTCGTTGATGCGGCGGTTCGCGGAGACAGCTTCCTTGAAGCTGATGATGGCGGCCTTGTGGTCCTTCATTCCCAGCTGAGCACGCGCCAGGCTGTCGAGATAGATGGGTAGCCAGAAGACGTCGCCCTCCGCTCTGGCCGTGGCCACGCAATCGGTGAGGAGGGCCGAACCGCCGGGGTAATCACCCGTCTCGATCGCGATCAACGCGATGGAGCACCTCACCACGCACAGTAGGCGTCGGTTGGTGGATTCCTCCAGCAGGGAGGAGGCCTCCTCGAAGACCTCGGCTGCAGCGGCAAGTTCCCCGCGGTGCCGTTGCGCTTGTCCCAAGCAGTTAAGCGCCCAGGCTAACGAGTCCACGCTTCCAAGCTCGCGCGCGATCGCAACGGCTTCTTCAGCCGCTTGAAGAGCTGCCCCACCGTCGCCTTGTGCAAATGCGAATAGGGTGGCGCGGCATAGCGCGGAGACCCGAACCGTCCCCCGGGCGGGAGAGTGCGAGAGCACGTCTCCCAACAGGCTTCTTGCCTGCGTGAAGTCCTTCGGACCGAAATCCACCACGAGGCTGAGCCCCAGGTCTTCGGCATTGTGGCGTGCCCACCCCAAGGCCGCCCACAAGTTGGCCGACTCCTCAGTGGCAAAGTCGGGTAAGCCGGACGGTTGGCTCGGAGCCTGCGGCCAGAACGTCCTGGCTGCGAGGGACCCCTGGAAGTACTCGTAGTGGCGACGACGCACGAGCTCGAGCTCACCCGTCTCTCGCAGTCGGTCCTCGGTATACCGAAAGTGAGATTCGAGGAGTCGGTAGCGGCTATGCCCGCCGCCGCCTCGTTCGGCCACCACCATCGACTTCCGGACCAGTCCGGCGAGCGCCTCGAGCACGTTTCCATCAATCCCATCGCCGCAGACAGCCTGCGCACTCTCGAGCGTGAAGCCGCCGCGAAACACCGACAGGCGGCGGAAGAGCAGGGCCTCGTCTTCAGTGAGGAGCCGGTAGCTCCAGTCGATTGTCGCCACCATCGTCTGTTGTCGCTCCGGTGCGGTTCGACTCGCCGCCTTCAGCAGCCCTAGGCGGTCGGAGAGTTGGCTGAGCAGCTCCTCCTCGGTCAGCAGGTCCAAGCGGGCAGCCGCCAGCTCAATAGCAAGGGGCATACCGTCGAGGCGGTCGCAGATCTGGCTGACCGCCTCAAGGTTGGAGGCTGTCACCTTGAAGTCGGGCAGGACCAGTTGCGCCCGTGCCCCAAACAGCTTCACCCCGTCGGTGGCTGGCATCGACGCGACAGGCCAACGCACCTCACCTGACACTCCCAACGCCTCTCGGCTGGTGGCGATGACCGTGAGCTCCGGGCAGCTCTGGAGGGCCGCCTGGCAGAACTCGGCGCAAGCTGCAACCAGATGCTCGCAGTTGTCGAGGAACAGGACAGCTTTCCGAGCCGCCATTAAAGCCACCACCACCTCCTGCGTTTGTCCTCGCCCAGGAAGTCGCATGGCGGCGGCCACGACGTCGGGCACTTGGAGGGGATCGTCCACTGGTGCAAGCTCCACCCACCAGGCGCCTCCTGGCCAGAGGCCGAGACACGCCTGCCCCAACTCAGCCGCAAGCCTTGTCTTGCCCGACCCTCCCGCTCCGGTGAGGGTGACCAGCCGCGATGTGGCGAGCAGCGACGTGAGTGCAGAAAGGTCGGCATTCCGCCCGACGAAGGACGTCAGGTACCGCGGGATTTTGGTCACCTGGTGCGGCGGCGACTGGATGCGGCCCTCGGGCGGGAGCGCCATGCCGCCATGACAGTACCGCAGGAACCAAACGGATTCACGGCGGCTGGCACAGCGTTTCTGGAGGCCAAACCAACAGATCTAGTCGGTGATTACTATCCGGCCGGTAAGGCCCGCCCCGCTACAACCGACAGCTTGTTTGACAGCTTAGCCGTGAGACGTCCTGACACGCTCTGAGACGACCTGAGAGGGTTGCGTCACAAGGCCGAATACGACTGTGACGCCATGAGTCTCTCTCAAACGTCCTGAGACGATCTGTCGCGAGTCTCTTAATCCCAAGGTTCAGGGTTCGACTCCCTGCGCGAGCACCACCACGTTGTGCAAGTGCGGCTGAAGGGTCACACAGCTTCGGTCGCCGCTGCGGGCGACGGGCTTTAGAGCTAAACCTATTATTTCGCCGGAGTGGGCACGCGACCGACGACGCGATACGCCAGGAGCGGTGACTACAGCATCGCCTATCAGGTCGTCGGCGACGGTCCGCTTGATCTCGTACTTGTAATGGGCTTCGTCTCGCACGTCGAATTCCAGTGGGAAGATCCCGACTTCGCGCGCTTCCTCGAGCGCCTCGCATCATTCAGCCGGCTGATCGTGTTCGACAAACGAGGTACTGGACTCTCCGATCGCGTTCCGGTCAATAAGCTGCCGACGCTCGAAGAGCGCATGGACGACCTGCGTGCAGTGATGGATGCCGCAGGCGCCGAGAGAGCCGCCCTGGTCGGAATCTCCGAGGGTGGACCGATGAGCATGCTGTTCGCCACAACCTATCCGGAACGTGTTCGAGCACTGGTCGTCTACGGCTCCTATGCCAAGCGCGTGCGTGACGCGGACTACCCCTGGGGACCCACGATCGAGGAGCACCGCGCCAGCATCGACGCCGTGCAGCGGGACTGGGGTGGTCCCACCCAGGTCGGCATATGGGCCCCCAGCATGGTCGATGACGATCGGTTCAAAAGGTGGTGGGGCCAGTATTTGCGCCTCGGCGCCAGTCCTGCTGCGGCACGGGCTGTGCTCGAGATGTCGCTCGACCTCGATGTCCGGGACATCCTGCCCGCCGTCCACGTGCCCACACTCGTCCTCCACCGCGTCGGCGACCGACGTCTCGAGGTCGGCGGGGCGCGGTACCTGGCCGAGCGCATCCCGCACGCGCGATTGGTCGAGCTTCCGGGCGTCGACCATCTGGCGTGGGTCGGCGACTCAGACGCGATCGTGAACGAGATCGAGGAATTCCTCACCGGTGAACGGCACAGCGCAGAACCGAACCGTGTCCTGGCGACCGTGCTCTTCACCGACATGGTGGAGTCCACGACCCGGGCCGTTCTACTTGGTGATGCCCGGTGGCGCGGGCTCATCAGCGACCATGACCGCCTCCTTCGCGGCGAGCTCGCTCGATTCCGCGGCCGAGAGGTCGATCGGAGAGGCGACGGCTTCCTTGCGATCTTCGACGGGCCTGCGCGCGCCATCCGCTGCGCGTTCTCGATCGTCGAGCGCGTGCACGAGCTTGGAATCCAGGTCCGCGTCGGCCTTCACACGGGAGAGCTCGACCTCATGGAGGCCGGCATCGCCGGGATCGCGGTGCATATAGGGGCGCGCGTCATGGGCCTCGCAGGCCCGGACGAGGTCCTGGTCTCCAGCACGGTGAGAGATCTGGTCGCCGGGTCTGGACTCACCTTCACGGATCGGGGCACGCATGAGCTCAAGGGTGTGCCGGGGTCGTGGCGGATCCTTCGCGTCGAGCCGCCTGCGACGTGACATTGGCCCACGAGCACGCAGAGGAGAGAGCGGCCTAGGAACAGCTCCTTCGGAGCGTCGAAAACCCCGCGGTATAGGTCAGCGATGCTCTGGCTTACTGCGATGGCAAATCGTCATCATGGTTGACGATCTTGCGACGCGCGGTGCTCGTGCTGTCCCTGCTTGCTTGCTTCGCGCTCCTCACAGCGCAAGTCGGTGCGTACCTGGATTTCAAACTGGTTCCCGCACCGACCGAGGCCACAAACGGCCCGCAGAGCTCCGCAGACTTGCTGTTCGGATTGCTTGCACTCGTCGGAGGCGGTCTCGGATTCCTTCTCGCAGTCGCAGCCGGGATTCTCGGTCTGGTCGTGGCCGCTACTGAAGGGCGCGCCTTCTGGGTTGTGGCGATCAGCGGTTCCGGCGCTCTTGTGGTTGTGGGCCTGGCCGTTACCGCTTTCGTGATGCTCGGACTCCCCCGGAATCCTTATCACCCTTTCACGCTCGTACTGCTGGTGCCCTTGACCACGCTGACCTTCTACGTAGTGAGTCGCCGAGCTCAGCCTCGATGACGTACGTCGCTTTTCTGAGGGGCGTGAACGTCGGTGGCAAGGGCATAGTCTCGATGGCGGCGATCAAGGAGGCCCTGGTCGCCCTCGGCCTGTCAGATGTACGCACCTACATCAACTCAGGCAACGTCATCTTCTCGACTAGGGCATCGGACGCCCCGCGGCTGACTTCCCGGATCGAGAAAGCGCTCGAGCAGCACACGGGGATGGCGATCAAGCTGCTTGTGATGGACCACAAGGCCCTCAAGAAGATGGTCGACGCGATTCCGCGCGGCTGGGTCGACGACAAAACGATGCGGACCTATGTCTTGTTGCTGTGGAAGGAGCTCGACGATCGCGGGATCCTCAGCCGTCTCCCGATCAAGCCCGGCGTCGATGAGCTCAAGTACACACCAGGCGCAGTCGTCTGGCGCGTGGATCGCAAGGACGTGGGCAGGAGCCAGATGAGCAAACTCGTCGGCACGCCGATGTACAAGAAGATCACGATCCGCAGCGCGAACACGATGCGAAAGCTCAACGAGCTGACCGCAACGCCATAACCATTATCCGCGTGGCCTGGGCCTTGCCACAAGTCCCGGGCGCCGTGCGAGACTGCGATCCCACAACTGGTTCTGCGTCTCGGACGAAGGAGGTGCGGACTCGCCTAACGACCGCCGTCCCCTGGCCGATTACTACTTCGTGCTCGGCGTCCCTCCTGATGCGACGGAGACGGAGCTGCATGCCGCCTGGCGCCGGCAGCTCAAGTACTGGCACCCCGACCGCGGCAACCATCCGGACGCGCTCGAGCACGCGAAGTTGATCAACCTGGCGCACGACGTCCTGACCGACGGCACCAAGCGCGCCGCCTACGACCGGCAGCGGGCCGCCGCCGGCTGGCGCCCTTCCGCTTCGGCCCCGTCATACAGCCGCCCGGTGCAATGGAAGACGGTGAGCCGCGAGGGTCCGTTCCGAGCGCCGGAGGGATTCGACCGGCACGGTTTCGTCGCGCGCCTCGAGGAGATGATGGAGCGTGGCCGGCTGATGATCGAGAAGCGCAAAGATCTCGCGTCGGCCTCGAAATGGGAGGCACAGACGCAGGCCTTACTTCGAGACGAGCTGGGCGACCATCCATACACCCAGCGTTTCGAAGCGGCGATGAGCCAGCCCCGGCCCGAAGGCCTGGTGGCGGCCTACGGTGTGCTGTGGGCCGCGTATGAGGATGCGCTGAAGGGGGACCTTAAGCCGGCGGCGAAAGAAAAGCGCCCGTCCTGATTGCGCGTTACACGCTGACGACCACGTTGCCCTTCTTGTGGCCGAGGTCGACGTACCTGTGGGCTTCAACGATCTCGTCCAGCGGAAAGACGCGGTCGATCACCGGACGAAACTCACCGCTCTCGGCCAGCGCCTTGAGCGCGACCAGGTCTGCCGCCTTGGTCCGGGGAAACGCGTCATCGACGGACATCGCCAAACCCCGAGGCGCCAGGGCCGCCGCGCTGGTGGCCATCGCCTGCGCGCTCTTCCGTCGGCCCACCGCGTCGAAGATGACGTCGTAGCGATCGCCCTTCTGGGTGAAGTCATCTTGCGTGTAGTCGATCACTGACGCAGCTCCCAGCGAGCGCACGAGTTCGAGGTTCGCGGTGCTGCACACGCCGGTCACCTCGGCTCCCAGATGCCTTGCCAGCTGCACGGATGCTGTTCCGATCGCGCCTGACGCGCCGTACACGAGCACGCGCTTGCCCGGACCGACCTGGAGCTTTCTCATGAAGAACGACGCGAGCAAGCCGCCATACGGAAGGGCTGCGGCTTCCTCGAATGTCAGGTTGGCCGGCTTGAGAGTCAGCTCTGTGGTCGCGGGCCAGCACACCTTCTCGGCGTACGCGCCGGCACGGAAGCCGTCCATGCCGAACACCTCGTCGCCTTCCTTGAAAGCCTTCACATCGCGGCCGGCGGACTCGATGCGGCCCGACGCGATCATGCCGATGATGCCCCTTCTCGGCGCCCGAAAGCCAAACGCGACCCGCATGAAGAGGCGGTACCTGCCGCGCAGCTTGAGGCCACGAACGATGCAGTCGCTCGCCGTGACCGAAGTGGCGGCTTGACGGATGCATACCTCATTTCTCTTGGGACGCGGGTCAGGAGCGCTCCGGACCTGCAGCACCTCGGGCGGCCCATAACCGGTGCAGATGACGGCTTTCATCGCGGCATTAGTCGGAGCGTCGTGGAGCGCGCGTCGGGTGTGAGCACGCTGTCCAGGATTCGGCCCGCGTACCGCCGGTACTTGGATCGATACGCCGCGTCGATCTCGTGGCCGAGCGCGGCGTCGGCCTCCTCGAACGAGACGTCGCGCTGGAGGGCGCCGGCCCATATCCGGCCGCTCTTCGCCGCCTTGGCGGCCAGAAACCATGCCCCCTTCCGCCCTCTGACCGACCGCACGTAGAGATCGTCTCCATGACGCACCACCCAGATCGTCACTCGATTGCGGACCGAACCGGACTCCGGGATCGAGGCGAGGTCGACCTCTTCGGCTTTGCTGATCGTGGAGAGCTCCTCGCTCGTCCATGCAGTCATCGGGGACTACACCTCCCCGACCGCCGGCGCGGCTGAATATTCCGCGTCGCTGACGTGGTTGGCCCATGTCGCGGTGTTGCCGTGCTCGTCGACGTCGAGCATCGCCAGGTGCGTCATGAACCGGTTCGGCGCGGCGCCGTGCCAGTGGTCCTCGCCGGGCTCGAAGAACACCCGATCGCCCGGACGGATGACCTCGATCGGGCCGCCGCGGCGCTGCGCTACGCCGACTCCTTCGACGACAAAGATGGTTTGGCCGTTCGGGTGTGTGTGCCACGCAGTGCGTGCGCCAGGTGTGAAGTGCACAAGGCTTGCATTCACCCGCGATGGCCCCGACGGGACTGCGACGGGGTCGATGTAGACGGCGCCCGTGAACCACTCGGTCGGTCCTGGGTTGGTCTTCAAGCTGCTCTTCGTGACCTGCATGATCCTCTCCTCTGCACAGCGAGTGCGCCGCGTCCAATAGCATCGCGCGATGCCCAGGACGATTTCGGCCGAGGCCGCGCGGCGCTACCTGGTCCTGCGCCACTTCCTGGCTCCGCCGCGCTCCCTGCCCGCGGAGCCCGCCAGCGTGATGCGCGTCTTCGAACGCCTCGGCTCGGTGCAGTTCGACCCGCTCGACATCGCCGGCCGCAACCATGACCTGGTCCTGCTCGCGCGCGTCGCCGGCTACCGGCGGCAATGGACCGACGACCTCCTGTATCGCGAGCGGCGGCTGTACGAGACGTACAACAAGGGCCTGAGCCTGGTCCCGACCTCGGAGCTGCCCTGGTACCGCGTCTCGTGGGACCTGTACAGCGAGCGCTTCGGGAAAGCCACGTTCCAGGAGCACGAAGCGCTCGTCAACGAGCTGCTCGAACGGATCCGCAGCAACGGGCCGCTCACCTCCGGCGACATGCCCGCCCGCGCGGCGATCGACTGGTTCTGGCGGCCGACCAACCAGGTGCGGGCGATGCTCGAGGCGCTTGCGCTCGCGGGGATCCTGGGCATTGCCCGGCGTGACGGCAACCGGCGCGTCTACGACCTGGTCGAGAGGCTGTTCGCGGCCGAGCTGCTGGCCGAGCGGCACCCGACCGAGGAGCAGCGCACGCACAAGCTCCTGTCGCGATACCGCGCTCATGGCCTGCTTGGACCCGCGGGTTCGGGAGAGGTGTGGCTTGGAACCGGACCGCGTGCGGCCGATCGCGTGGCGCAGCGCCAGAAGCTGGTCGCGGAGGGCAGGATCGTGGCGGTGCAGATCGAGGGCCGGCGTGAGGTGCGCCACATCCCCGCCGAAGACGAGCACTTCCTCGACCAGGCCGAGCGCGAAATTGGCGCCGGCGAACCACCTGGCAGAGTGCCGCCGCAGGTCGCCTTCCTAGCACCGCTGGATCCGCTCGCCTGGGACCGGCGCCTGCTGCGCGACCTTTTCGGATTCGAGTACCTGTGGGAGGTCTACGTCCCCGAGGCGAAGCGCCGCTGGGGCTACTACGTCCTCCCGATCCTGTACGGCGATCGTTTCGTGGGGCGGATCGAGCCGCGCGTCGATCGCAAGGCCGGCGTGCTGCGGGTGCTCGGCCTGTGGTGGGAGAAAGGAATCAATCCGCGCCGCGATGCCACTCTGCGCGACGCGCTCACAGTCGCCCTCGAGGCGCACCGCCAGTTCGCCGGTGTAGAGAAGGTGGCGCGCCTGCCGAGAAGCTCAGCTTCCTAGGGCCGTCTTGTAGCGCTCGGCCGAGCGCCCGACTGCTGCTTTCGCGTCGGTGGCAACGTTGCGGTCCCACCAGGCGCCGTAGATGCGGTCGAACTCGAACGGCTCGACCGCCGCGACGATGCGGTCGATCTCTTTCGCGGGCAGCGGGATGTAGTTGGGATAGCTGTACATGAAGCTGACCCACCGCCGGTCCTGCGCGACCTGCAGGATGTCGCCGGCAAGCAGGGCACCCCTGCCGCCGGCGCCGGCAGGCACGTGCAACACCGTACCGCCGTCGAAGTGGCCGCCCGCGCGGATCAGCGTCATCCCGTCCCACAACGCCTTGATCTCTTCGGACCAGAACTGGATCGCGTCGTCCGGCCGCATCACCCACCGGCGATCGGCCGAGTGAAGGTAGATGGGCGCGTCGAAGCAGCGGCTCCACTCCGCCATCAACGAGTAGTAGTGCGGGTGCGAGATGGCGATGGCGCGCAGGCCACCGAGCTCGCGCACGGATTCGGCGGTGGCGTCGTCGAGCAACGTGATGCAGTCCCACAACAGGTTGCCGCCAGGCGATCGGACGAGCAGCGCGCGCTGGCCGATCGCGAAGCTCGGCCTGGTCCCGATTCCGGTCAGCCCGAGATCCTCGCGGACCTCGTTGATGTGATCCCGCTGCAGCTCGTCCAGCGTACCCCACTGCTGGCCCGACCAACCGACGTACTGGCGATCGTCCTCGCACACGTCGCACCGCCCAGGTGGCGTGCTCGATGGTGCGAACTGCACGCCGCAGGTCATGCAGATATACCAGTTGGTGGTCACGAACCCACTTTAGGCCGCGCCTGCGCGGCGAGCCCGTCCAGAAGAAGGTCGAGGCCGAACTCGAACTCCCGCTCGTAGCTGTAGCCCGGCTTCATCACGTGCTCGGTCGCCATCTCCGCCAGGCGCGGATACTCCCCGCTCGCGAACGCCTGCATGATCGACCCGGCCACCTCGGCTGCCCGTTCCCCAGTGTCAAAGGGCAAGCCCGCCTGCTGGAGGGCGAACCCGTAGATGTAGCTGTCGAGGGCTGAGTACGCGTGCGCCGTCAGCGCCACCGAGAAGCCGGCCTCGCGCAGGCATCGGAGCACAGAGTCGTGGTGCCGGAGATTCGCCGGCCCTGGATGGGTGCGCGACTCCGTCAGCCCGATCGCCCAGCGGTGCCGCGCAAGGACCTCGCGCGCCGACATCGCCCGGCGCCGCATGGCGGCCCGCCAATCGCGGCCCTCGCACGACAGCTCGATCTCGCCGAAGACGATGTCCACGAGCCCGTCGAGCAGGTCGTCCTTGCCGGCGACGTGGTTGTAGAGCGACATCGCCTCGACCCCGAGCGCCTGGCCGAGCTTGCGCATGGTCAGCTCCTCGAGGCCGTGCTTGTCAGCCAGCTTGAGCGCGGCGGCAAGCACGCGCTCCCTGCTCAGCGGCCTTCGTCGTGCAGCCATCCTCACCTACACCGTAAGTCTAGCGCAGCCGCTTGACAAACCTTACGCTGTATGTTGATACTTACGCCGTAAGCTCAATCCCCCGTTTGATCAAAAGGACCATTTGCATGAAAACCAGGCTGTCAACTCTGTGGATCTTCGCGACGCTGAACTACCTGTACTGCGACGTTGTCACCCTGATGGACCCGAAGCTGCTCAAGGGCTTTCTGGCCGGCAACGTGGGCGGCATGGACGTCAGCCAGGTCTTCCTGCTGGCGGCCGGCGCGCTGGTCGAGATCCCGATCGCGATGGTGCTGCTGTCCAGGGTCCTCGACGACCGTTCCAACCGTTGGGCGAACGTGGTCGCCGGAGCTGTGATGACTGTCGTTCAGCTCTCTTCGCTGTTCGCGCGCACGCCCGCGCCTTACTACGTCTTCTTCAGCGCCTTCGAGATCGGCGCGACCGTGGCGATCGTCTGGTTGGCGTGGCGCTGGCGCGACCTGGGTGCCCGCGATCTAGCTCCGGCAATGGCCGTTCGCTAGTCGCTGACGGCCAGGACCACGTTTCCGGTCTTCTGCTGGGTCTCGACGTATCGCGTCGCGTCGATCACCTTCTCGAGGGGGTATACCGAGTCGATCACCGGCCGGTATTCCCCCTTCTCTGCGAGCTCCTTCAGGAAGAGGACGTCTCCCTTCGTGTAAACCGGAGGCAGCTGGAAGATGACCTTCCTGTCGCCGAACCTCGACGTCCACAGCGCAAGGGCGATGTTCCTGAACCCGTCGGTCGCGAGGTACACACCGCCGGGTTTAAGCGAGTCCTTGCACCTCGCGAAGGTGTGCTTGCCGACCGCGTCGAAGATCACGTCGTACGTTTCGCCGTTCTTGGTGAAGTCCTCTTTCGTGTAGTCGATCACCTGTCCGGCGCCGATCGATCTCACGAGCTCGAGGTTCTTGGTGCCGCACACCGCGGTTACATCCGTCTTGAAATGCCTGGCGAGCTGCACACCGGCGGTGCCGATCGCGCCCGACGCGCCATAGATCAGCACTTTCCGGCGCGTCTCCAGGTCGGCGAGGCGCAGGCACCACAGCGCATTTAGCGCGCCGTCGCACATCGGGGCGGCCTTCTCGAACGTCATGCCCTCCGGGATGTGGGCGAGGCGGGCGCTTTCCCGCGTGCATCGGTATTCGGCGTGGCAGCCGAATCCAAGACCTGTCAGCCCGAAGACCCTGTCGCCCACCTTGAACTCGGTGATCGCGGCGCCGGCCTGCTCGACCACGCCGGCCAGCTCGCTGCCGAGGATGCGCTGCCGCGGCGCCCGCACCCCGGAGATGAGACGGCTCAGGACGCTCACAACGCGGCCGTTGCTCCGGTTCGCCTCGCGCGTGTGGCAATCAAGGCGATTGACTGTCGTGGCGTGGATCTTGATGAGGACCTCATCGTCCTTCGGCACAGGCCGCGGTACTTCCTCGAGATGCAGCACCTCGGGCGGCCCATACCTGTCATAGACGACTGCTTTCATGAGCTACATCCTCATACTCGGACCGCTACGCGGGAATTCTCGCCGGACGGGTTCTGGTGGTGGGACGGCACGTCGTGGAGGCCTTCCACCGAGATCGAGCTGACGCCGCAGACGGAGTTTGAGCGCTCAGGCAAGCTCGCCCACGCGCGAGGCCTCATCAGCAAGCGGGACAACGCTTTCGCCGCAACCTACGCGGTCGGCATCGTGCCGGATGTGGCCATCCCCGTGGTCGACCTCCTCGCCATCTACGTCATGGTCGTGCAGTGGCAGGGGTTCAAGGAATATCGCGACTGGACGCTGGAACAGCTGCAGGTCGCCACGGAGGAGCTGTTCGGCCCCGACGAACCCATGGTCGCCGGCGAAACCACGCTATGGCCGCCATCGGGCTTTGTACCTGGCATGCGTCGAGATTTCGCGGTGGTCGTGACCCGGGCCCACGTGGTGCTCTACCAGTTCGCGTCTGCGAACAGCCCGGCGATGCGAGTGGTGTTTGCGGCCGTCCCGTCGCAGGTACGGCTGATTGATTATGGCGGCATCCTTAAGAGCAATCTCGGTGTCGTCTGCGGCGGGCGCCGATGGGACCTCGTCGGGATCAAACGGATCTTCAATGCGCGGCCCGTGATCGCCGCCCTGCACTCCGCGGCCGCTGCGAAAATCGGCGTATGACCGTCGACGAGTTCGTCCAGAACAAAGTGCCGGCGCAGCACCGAGCGTTGGTGACCGAGCTTCGGGCTGTGCTGCTCAAGAACATGCCTGGCGTCGAGGAGCTCATCAGCTACGGCATCCCGATGTATCGCTACGAGAAGCCGATTGCGTGGATCACCCCGAGCAAGTCGGGCGTGACACTCGGCTTTCGCGACGGCACCGCCATCGAGGACAGGCACGGTCTGCTGAAGGGCAAAGGCAAGGGAGCACGCAACGTGCACATGAAGATGGTCGAGGACATCGACAAGGCGGCCCTCCGTGACTACATCAAACAGGCGGTGAAGCTGGACCGAATCCGCTAGCCGACCCCCCCCAATTAATGCGATTTCGTATAATCCGATATCGCATTAACTTCGATGAGCAGGTTTCCAGTCCTGAGGGCAGTGGAGCGGGCGGACCAGCTGGTCTCACGGCATCTTGGCCGCCTGGTGGAGGGAGCCGGCCTCACCGAGATCGAGGCCCAGGTGCTCTTCCACCTCGACCACCTTCCCAAGGGGTCGAAGCCGGCGATGCGAGACCTCCAATCGGCCTTCGGCCTGCCGCCGACGACCCTGACCGCGGTCCTCGACCGCCTGGAACGGCGCAGGCTCGTCAAGCGCGCGGTCAATCCCGACGACCGCCGCTCCACGCTGGTCGTCCCGACGGCGCTTGGTAGACGGCGGATCGCCGAGATGTCGGCCCTGCTCACAAGGATCGAGGCGGCCGTCTCGGCGGATGTCAGCGCCGAGGACGTGGCTGCATTCCAGCGCGTGCTCGCTGCGCTCGAGAGGGCGACGCAGTGAGCGCAACAGCCACCGCTGCGCCTCGACCTGTGGCGCTGCGGCGCAACGCCGACTTCATGCGCCTGTGGGCGGCCGCCGCGGTCAGCTCGGCCGGAAGCCAGGTCACGGCCTTTGCGCTGCCGATCACCGCGATCCTGGTGCTGAAGGCGAGCGCGTTCGAGGTGGGCCTGTTGATGGCCGCGACATACGCGCCGCTGACAGTGTTCGGCCTGGTCGCCGGAGCTTGGGCGGATCGGGTGCGCCGGCGTCCGTTGCTCGTCGCCGCGGACCTGATACGCGCGGCTGCCATCGGCTCGGTGCCCGTGGCGTACGCCGCCCACGTGCTTTCGATCGGGCTCCTCTACGCGGTCGCGCTGGTCGCGGGCACGCTGACCGTGCTCTTCGACGTGGCCCATGGCTCGTACCTACCCGAGCTCGTGGATCCCGACTCCCTGGTGGCGGCGAACGCCCGGCTCCAGGTGACCGAGCAGGGCGCATCCGTAGCCGGGCCGGCGGTCGGGGCTCTGCTGGTCACCGCGGTGGGGGCACCGGTCGCATTGACCGTCGATGCGGTCTCTTTCCTGGCGTCGGCCGCCACCCTGCTCACGATCCGGCATCGCGAGAAAGAGGGACCCCGCCACGACGAGGAGGGCACGAGCATCCTCCAAGAGATCGCGGCGGGCCTGCGCTACGTCGCGTCGCGGCCGAGTCTCCGCGCGTTCGCCACCTCGAGCTTGCTGGCGAACCTCTTCCTCCGGATGATCAGCACGGTGCTGGTCCTGCACCTGGTCCGAGTGGTCGGCCTCTCGCCAGATTCCGTCGGCGTCGCGCTGTCGGTCGGTGAGGCGGGGTTCTTCGCCGGTGCACTTGCCGTGGGATTCGTCCGCAAGCGTCTGTCGATGCCGAACACGGTGACCCTCGCTGTCGTGCTGATCGCTGCCTCGGCGTGGCCGATCGCGCTGGCGCCGACCACCGCGGGCCTCGCCGTGGCCCTGACCAGCGCTGGTTTGTTCGCCTACGGTTTCGCGGCGGTGGCGTGGACGGTGAGCTCCGGCGCCTACCGGCAGGCCACCACCCCACCTGGCCTGCTCGGCCGCACCGGGAGCGTGATGCGTGTCGCCGCGTGGGGCCCGATCCCGGTGTCCGCGCTGGTCGCCGGCGCCCTCGCGTCGGCGACGAGCACCCGCACGGTCATGGTCGTGGCGGCCGTGGGGGCGATCGCTGCCGTGGCGCCCGTTGGGGCGTGGCGTCTCCGCGGAGCGCGCGACTAGGTCAGCGGCGCGGCAGTAGCCACAGCTCGCGCTGTGGGTTGGACAGGTACTGCGCGCCGTTCTCGGCGACGAGCGCCTCCTCCTCGAGGCCGACCATGCCGTAGCCCGGGACTTCCAGATCCATCTCGACCGCGAACACGTTGTCCGGCCCGATCAGCACGTCGGGGCTCTTGCCGTAACGCTCCCATCGGGGGCCGAGGGTCGCACCGCCGTCGTGGGCGACCTGGCCGACCGGGTGTCCGAAGGCGAACTGCGGCTCCGGGAATCCGCCCTGGATCACTGAAGCCCGCGAGGCGGCGTCCACCTGGTGCCCGGCATGGCCCGGCCGCAGCGCCGCCATGCCGGCGTCGAGCGCTGCGCGCGTGGCCGCGAATGCTTTGCGCACGGCATCGGGCGCCTCGGTCTCGCCTTCACGCAGCCAGTACCACGTGCGTTGGAGGTCGGAGGCGTAACCGTTGCGGCGCAGCCCCATGTCGACGTGGATGAGGTGACCGGGCGCGAGCGGGGTGTCTCCGGGGATGGTGTGGCCCATCGGCGCTCGCAGCGGCCCGAAGTCGACGATGGGGTTCATGCCCTCCTCCCACGAGAAGCCGAGGCCGGCGTCGCGAACCCAGCGATGAACCTGTTCCTGCACCTGCTTCTCCGTGATGCCCGGACGCAGGATGGCCTCGATTCGCTGGAACAGGTCCTCGGTGGCAGCGATCGCCGAGTGGATCGCCTCCACCTCGTCAGGCAGCTTGCGCCCGCGCACCTCGCCGGCCAGTCTGCCCGCGCCGACCAACCGCTCCGCGTGGGGAGTGCCTTCGAGCATCGACAGCAGCATTCGGAACATGCCGTACGTGATCCCGTCTGACGTGTCGTCGTCCTCGCTCCAAGTGACCCCGATCTTCTCCGGATGCCATTCGTCGAGCAGCTTGACGAGCTCCTGCCGCGGCGACGCAACATAACCGCGCACGTCACCCCAGATGCCGGCGCCCTGGATCTGGCCGACATCGCCGCTGCCCACGATCGCGACGGTGCGACCGTCGCGGTGCAGCAGGAACGCGCTGGGCCAGGTAACGGCGGAACCGATCAGGTACTCGAGCGGCTCCGGCCGGTTGCCCGTCTCGCGGGCAAAGGAAACGATCCAGCAGTCAAGACCGTGCTTGGGCATGAGGGCGGCCGCCTGCTCGAGCTTCGCCCTGCTGTTCTTCGCCGTCATCCTCGGACAAAGGCTAATGCCCGCCGGGAACGGAGTAGGCTGCCGGCGTGCCGATCGTGACCGTGCGCGGCCAGCGCATCCATTACGAGGACAGCGGCGGCGCGGGGCTCGCGTTGGTGCTGAGCCACGGATTCCTGCAGGACAGCTCGATGTTCGACGCGCAGTTGCGGCACCTTCGTCCGCGACACCGCGTCATCACGTGGGACCAGCGCGGCCACGGCAGCACCGTGTCGACAGACGAAGCCTTCACCTACTGGGACTCGGCCGACGACCTCGCGGCCCTGCTCGACCACCTGGGCGTGAATCGCGCGGTAGTCGGTGGCATGAGCCAGGGCGGAATGATCGCGCTTCGTTTCGCGCTGCGCTACCCGGACCGGACAGCCGGACTGGTGCTGATCGACACGCAGCCCGGACGTGAGGATCCGGACAAGGTGGAGCAGTACGACGTGATGCACGACGTGTGGACGTCGTCAGGACCAAGCGAGCAGCTGCTCGAGATGGTGGCCGCGATCATCGTCGGCAACAAGCGCCCTGAGTCCGCGGAATGGATCGCGAAATGGAGGAATCTCGACCCCGCGAAGCTCACATACATCTACCGGACGTTGATCGATCGTGACGACATCACCGACCGCATGGGCGAGATCCGGGCGCCGGCACTCGTCATCCACGGCACCGATGACGTAGCCATCGACATCTCCATGGCGGAGAAGCTGTGCGCGAGCCTCAGCGGGTGCAGGGACCTGGTGCGCGTTGAAGGCGCCGGCCACTCGAGCAACATCACTCATCCGGAGCCGGTGAACAAAGCGATCGAAGAGTTCCTCGTCTCGCTTTGATCGTCGACAGCTACCGCTTCCTACCGCGCAGCTTTCGCCCTTATTACGAGGGCCGAGGGCCCTTCCGGGGCGAGGGCGAGCCGGTGTGGGCCCCCTTCGAAAAACGCCTGGGCGAGGCGAGGATCGCCCTCCTCACGTCGGCGGGAGTCTTCCTGCGCAAGGACCAGCAACCCTTCGACGTCGAGCGCGAGCAAACCCATCCCGAGTGGGGCGACCCGACCTGGCGCCCGATTCCGGCACGCGCAGGTGCAGACGACATCGGCGTCGCGCACCTGCACATCAACAGCGCCGACATCCAGGCCGACCCCGAGGTTGCTCTGCCGAGCCATCTGCTGGCCCAGCTGGCGGCCGAGGGTCTCATCGGGGCGGCGGCCGAGACCCACTTCGCGGTCATGGGCTACCAGGACCGGCATCTCCACGACTGGCGCGAAAGGACCGCACCCGAGATCATCGCTGCCCTCCGGGACGAGAAGGCCGACGGTCTGATCCTGGCGCCGGCTTGACCCGACTGCTGCTCGAACGTGCCCGTGCTGGCACGCTGGATCGAGAGGGCCGGGATCCCGACCGCGGTGGTCACGATGATGCCCGCGGTGGCCGAGGAACGTCGGGCACCGCGCATCGTGGGCGTCGAGTTCCCGTTCGGTCACGCCTTCGGCATGCCTGGCGACAAGGGCATGCAGCGGAATGTCTTGGAGCTGGGCCTGCGCGTGCTCGCGGGCGCTCCCTCGTTCGGGACGCGAGTCGACTTCGACCTGGAGTGGCCGGTTCCGTTGCGCGACGCCTACCGCGCGTGGCAGCCGGCTGAACCTAGCCCCATCGTGAGGAAGCTGATCGAGGCTCGCCGCGGCTCGAACGCCTGAGACTCAAATTGAAACCCGAACGGAACTGACTCTGATACCGGCCCCGGCGGAGGCTGGCGCTCATGCATTCAATAAGTCGCCTCCTGGTCGCGCCGGCTGCGCGCAAGCGCCTTTACGCACGGCACCGGCTCGACATCGAGCCAACGGATCTCGCGGCCGGACTGGCCGCGATGACCGCCACACACCCAGAGCGGGCAGCCGCTGACCTCGAGCGTCTTTGGTCGCCGAGCGGCCAGGCCCTCGCAACCTATTCGGTTCGCAGCGGATTCCACCTCCTGCTCGAGGCGCTGCAGCTGCCAGGGGGGAGCGAGGTCATGTTCTCGGCCGTCACCCACCCCGACATGCCGCGACTCGCATCGCATCACGGATTGGTGCCGGTGCCCGTCGACCTCGACCGGGGCACGCTCGCGCCTCGCCCCGATGCACTAACGCGGGCGTTGACCCCCCGCACGCGGATCCTCGTCGTAGCCCACCTGTTCGGCGGTCTTGTCGACCTCGACCTGGCGTGGGAGATGTGCGAGAGCCGCGGCGTGCTCCTGGTCGAGGATTGCGCGCAGGCCTTCCGCGGGCCGCTCGACACGGGCAACCCGCTTGCCGACGTCTCGATGTTCAGCTTCGGAATGCTCAAGACGGCGACGGCGCTCGGAGGTGCTCTCTTCACGGTCAGGAACGCGTCGCTGCTGCAGCGAATGCGGGACATCCAGGCCGCCTGGCCTCCGCAGCGCCGGTCGTCGCACCTCAAGCGCCTCATGCAGACGTCGGCGTTCATCGGGCTGACGCGCCCCGCTCCTTACGCGCTGCTGGCTTCTGCGGCCGGCGAGGAGTTCGACCGCACCGTCAACTCCGCGGTGCGCGCGTTCCCAGCCGGCGACACCGAACAGCTCGTGCGCAGGCTCGAGCGGCGACCGGGAGCGCCGCTGCTGAGACTGCTTCAGCACCGGTTGCAGGACTTCGACTACGCGCGCCTGGACGCTCGGGCGCTCTCCGGGGAACGGCTCGCCGCGATGCTGCCGCCCGGCATGCACATAGGCGGCCGCGCTCTCGATCACACGCACTGGCTGTTTCCGGTTTCCGCGCCGGACCCCGAGCGTCTCGTCAGGGCGGTTCGGGCGGCGGGATTCGACGCCGCCCGCAAGGCGAGCAGCGTCAGCGCCATCGCTGCGCCCGCGGACAGGCCGGACCTCGAGCCCGTGCTCGCGCGCGAAGCGATGTCGCGGCTCGTATTCCTGCCTGCGTACCCGGACCTGCCAAACGGCTCGCTCGAGAGAATCGCGAACGCGGTCGCGTCGGAGGTCTACGCGCATGCGGCGGCCTGAGGCTCTGGAACGACTGGGCCACGATCCCGTCGAGCTGCTCGTGATAGGCGGCGGAATCGTCGGGGCACGCATCGCCTTCGAAGCAGCGCGTCGCGGCTTCTCGGTGGCGCTCGTCGACGCCGGCGATTTCGGCGGGGCCACGTCGAGCGCGTCCTCGAAGCTCGTGCACGGAGGGTTTCGCTATCTCCCGATGGGCGACATCTCGCTCGTTCGGCAGTCTCAGCGCGAGCGCGCGGTGCTGCTCGAATCGGTAGCGCCCAACCTGGTGCGGCCGCTGCCCTTCCTCCTACCGGCGTATCGCGGAGCGGCCAAGGGACCGGGCACGATCGCGGCCGGCATCCTCCTGTACAAGTCGCTCGCCGGTCGCGGCGGGCGCGCGGCCCTGGTCAGCCCGACCACCGCCCGCGGCTTCGTTCCCGCGCTGCGCTCGGATGGCCTGCAGATGTGCGGCATGTTCGAGGAGGCCGAGACCATCGACTCGCGACTCGTGCTCGCGACCGTGAAGGCGGCGGCGAGGTCGGGGGCGCGCGTGCTCAACCACGCTCGGGTGACCGGCCTCGAGCTGCGCCACAACCGTGGCGGCGCGGTGGCGATCGAAGCGCACGGCGCCGGCAGCATCGAGATTCACGCACGGCACGTCATCAATGCCGCCGGCCCCTGGGTGGACCACGTGCGCCGCCTCGACGACCCGGCCGCGGCGCCACTCGTGCGGCTGAGCAAGGGCATCCACCTCCTGCTGCCGCTGGAGGAAGAGTGGAGGGCCGGCGTGGCTCTGCCGCTGGGCGACGGCCGCGTTTCGCTCGGCATTCCCTGGCAGGGGATGCTGATGCTCGGCACAACCGACACGCTGTACACAGGCGATCCCTCTCGCGTCGACGTGACCGAGTCGGACGCGCGCAGCGTGCTCGAGGAGGCGTCCGGTTTCCTGCCGCGCGAGCTGCTGGCGCCAGACCGTGTGAAGTTCGAGATCGCCGGCCTCCGCGCCCTGCCTGACGGGGACTGCGATGTCGCCGACGCTCGGCGCGAGCACGTGGTTGACGTGAGCCGGTTCGGTCTCATCTCGGTGGCGGGCGGCAAGCTCACGACGCACCGGCTGATCGCCCTGCACGCGCTGAGCCGCGTCGGCGACGACCGGCTGTCGCTGCTGGTGCCCGATTCGAGCCGGCTGCCCGGCACCGGCTGGAGCCCGCGCGTCAAGGCGGCCGGCCTTCACGCCGACGTGACCGATCACCTCGAGCGCCTGTACGGAGACGAGGCCGGCAGAGTGCTGGACCTCGCGGCCACGATGCCTGACGGGCTGGCGCGGATCCACCCGGATGGTCCGGACGTTTGGGCCCAGGCCGCGTACGCGGTCGAGTCCGAGTGGGCCCTCACGGCTGACGACATCGCGCGCCGGCGCACGACGCTCTCCGTCCGCGGGCTGCTCGATGAGCGGATCGCGGCGAGGCTGGCCGCCATCGCATACTCGACAGGCCGTGGTGCGGATGGAATCGGTGCAGGCAAAGACCGGCGGGCGAATTCACCTCACGCCACGAGTTCCGCGGAAGGGTCCGGTCACGACGCTATGCGGGCGGGTTCTCGCTGACGGCTTCTTCCAGGCCTCCGAGATGCCTGCCGACTGCGCGAACTGCATAAGAAGGTCGCGCGACCAGAGCCGCATCTCATCGGCGTTCTTTGAGCAGGAGGAGGGATCGGAGCTGCTGCGCCTGTCACTCGAGCAGGCGCGAGCGCGCAAGCCGCCGGCTAGACCTGGCGAGAAAGCAACCGCGGCCCAGGCGCCGCGCAGGCCGGCGCTTCACGTCGTGCCTGCACCGCCGGCGGTGCCGGAGCGAGTCGGTGAGCTCGTGACGGGCGGGTTCAGGTCCTCGGGCCTGGGCGTGTGGACGAGCCCGGGCGGGGTGATCGTTCGCATGGCGGGCAAGAACCGCGAGCAGTTCGACGAGCTGGTTTTCGACGGCTCGGTGGTCGTGCGGCGTGAGGGCGCGGGTGTCCGCATGCGAGCGGGCGACGTGGAGGTGCGCCAGTCGCGCGACGGCTTCGAGGTGCGTCTGAAGCGCTGAGAGGAGGAACGGCCTGAACCGGATCGCGGACTCGTTCAGCTGGCCGTTTCGCGGCCGCTGGCGGCAGCCGTGGCTCCTCGGCCTGCTCGCGATTCTTTTTCTGCCGCTGACCTTCGTCTTTGTCCTGGGCTACGCGCTGGCGGCGGTCAGCGAGGCTCATGAGCATCCGACTGATGGCCCGCCCGCCTGGCGCGTCTATCCGGGCGGCCAGTGGTTGACGCTCGCGGTGCTGCTGCTGACGGCGCCGTTTGTCCTGGCGGGGAGGGTGCTGTCGCCGGCCCTGCACATCGCCGCGCTCTGGCACTCGGCAGGGACGCTGCTCGACGTCGAGTCGTTCACCGCGACCGCATTGATCCTCGCGCTGCCCTGGGGCGTCGTCGTGCTGCTGCTGATGCCGCACGCGACGGCGCGATACGCAGCGACTCGCCGCGCGCGCGACCTGTTCGATTTCGCGTCTTCGCTCCGCGGCGTACGGCGTGACTTCGCCGCGTGGAACGTGACCGTCGCCGCGATCGTCACCGCCTGGGCAATCGGCCTCGCCTGCGCAGCGCTGTTCTGCGTGGGCTTTGTTCCCGGCGTGTTCTACGCCATCCTTGTGAGCGCCCATGCCACCGCCGAGCTCAGCCCGCAGGATTCGAATCAGCCCGCTCGGTGACACGGCGCTCCTCGCGGAGCTTGGGTCGCGCCTCGACACAGCGCTGAACACGCGGGCCATCGCGCTCGCCGCGGCGCTCCGGAAGCGACGTGACGTAAGGCAGGTCGTCGCGGGGTACGCGAGCGTGACGGTGCACTTCGACCCTGAGCAAGCGACGGTCGCATCGCTCGGCGCGGCGCTCAAGCGATTGGCCGCGAAGCGTCCGAAAGTCGAGGTTCCGGGCCGGCTGCATCGGATCCCGGTGGTCTACGACGGCGAGGACTTCGAGGACGTGACGCGTTCGCTCAACCTTTCGCGCGAACAGCTCATAGCCGCGCACACGCGGCCCATCTACCGGGTGTTCCTCGTCGGGTTCGTCCCAGGCTGGGCGTACCTCGGCCCGCTGCCCGAGGAGCTCTACCTTCCCCGCCGGAAAGTGCCGCGCATGCAGGTGCCGGCAGGGTCGGTCGCGATCGCCGGCCGCCAGACCGGGATTTATCCGCTGCCCACGCCGGGCGGCTGGCACCTGATCGGGCGCACCTCGGTGAAGCTCTTCCTGCCCGACTCCGATCCGCCCTGCCTGTTCCGCACGGGCGACCGTGTGAAGTTCTTCGCGGCGTGACGGCCGTCTTCAGCGTCGTCGAGCCGGGATTGTTGACGACCATCCAGGATCTTGGGCGCCCTGGCGCGATCGCCAGCGGCGTGCCGCCCGGAGGCGCGATGGACCGCTTCGCGCACGCGGCCGCCAACCTGCTTGCCGGCAACGACCGCGGCCAGGCCACGCTCGAATGCACGCTGAGCGGCCCGACTCTGGTGGCTCAGCGCTCATGCCTCGTGGCGATCACGGGCGCGGATCTCGGGCCCCAGGTGAACGGCCGCGAAGCGCCCATGTGGACGGGCGTCTTCCTGGCCCCCGGCAACAGGTTGACGTTCGCGGGCCGCCGGTCGGGCATGCGCGCCTACATCGCCGTGTCCGGCGGTTTCGACGGCGAGCGCTGGCTCGGGTCGCGCTCGACGTACCTGCTGGTCGGTTGCGGCGGGATGCAGGGTCGAGCGCTGAAGGCAGGCGATGAGCTGCACGTCGCCTCCGAACACTCTGCACCGATGGTGGCGGGCCGGCACCTGGCTGCGTCGCTGGTTCCTCAATACTCCGATCACTCCATCGCGGTCATCGCCGGACCGCACGTCAAGCGGCTGGACGCGATCTCGCGCAAGGCGCTGTACGGGGAGGCCTTCAAAGTGAGCGCGCAGGCCGACCGGATGGGCTACCGGCTCGAAGGTCCACCGCTCGCTCTTGCGGGCGACGAGCTCCTCTCGTTCGGCCTTACCGGAGGCGCTCTGCAGGTGACGAACTCAGGTCAGCCGATCATGTTGATGGCGGACCATCAGACCGCAGGCGGTTACGCCGTGGTGGCCACCGCGGTCTCGGCCTCCCTGCCGGTGGCCGCGCAGCTGGCTCCGGGTGATGAGCTTCGATTCAACGAGGTCACCGAGGCCAGGGCGCGATCGATGCGCCAGGAGCTCAGCTCCGCGCTGGCTTCGCTCGCATCTCCTTGATCCATCCGATGTGCTCGTCGTAGTGGTCGTACGTATTGGCGGCCACCGCCACCAGCACCGGCTGCGTGGCCGACTCACCCTCGGCCGGCGTGAAGAACGCCTTGTAAGGTCGCTCGAAACCCTCTGTTGATTGCTTGTCGAGGACAGCCATCAGCTGATCGTGCGCGTCGTCGAAATAGGCGCGCGCCTCGTCGGCCGTCTCGTGGCGGTGTTTCTCATACACCGCGGCGTTGATCTCGTCGACCGTCTTGCCGGCACCGGCCGCGCCCATCGCTGCGAGCTTGTCGCGCCGCTGGAACAGCGCCAGCAGCCAGTGCTCCCACGCACCGATGTGGACCAGGTGATCCTTGATCGCCCAACCACCGTCGGGCCCGGGCGCCGACAGGGCAGCCGGGTCGATGGTGCCGATGAGGTCGATCAGCTCCTTGCGTTTCGACTGAATGTGCTCGCGGACCTCGTCGGCGGTCATGCCGACGCAGCGATCCTCTTCGCCTCAGCGATCACCAGGTCGTAGTCAGGAAGCCGCTGTTCGGGTGACGACACCCACGTCCAGCGAATCGCTTGCTTGCTGTCGATGATGAACACCGACCGTCTCGCGATGCCCGAGTAGCCTTCGACGTCGTCGCGTCGCACCCCGTAAGCGGTGACCATCTTCCGTTCGAAGTCGCCGATCAGGTCGAACGGCAGTCCGCCCAGCTCGGTCGCGAAGGCCTGGTGCGAGTACACCGAGTCGACGCTGATGCCGTAGATGCCGATTCCGGCCGCCACCGCGTCCTCGTTCCTTGACCGAAACTCGGCCAGCTCGGTCCTTCAACCACCCGTGAAATCGAGCACATAGAAAAGGAAGACGAGGGCCTTGTGCTTCTCGAGCGCCACGGCAAGCGTGAGCTCCTGGCCGCTGGTTGTCGGCAGCTTGAAATCGGGAGCTTTCTCCCCGACCTGGAGCACGTGAAAAGTCTAGTCGGGCGACAGGACGTACTCGAAGTCGCGGGTCATGCCGAGGACGCGATGGCCGCGGGACAGAGCGCCGCCCAGCGAATCGCGCAGCCGGTGCCGCCAGCGCTTCGCGAGCTCCGGGTCATGGCGGCGTACGGCGACGATGTCTTGGGGCAGCGGCACCCTGATGGCATCGGCGTCAACCTCCGGCGCAAACGGCCGGCCCTCGGCGGCGGCGACAGCCTTCGGCGAGTCGAGCGACCAGCGGATCAGCAGCCTGTCCGACTCGTCACCCGCGTTGATGCCGTCGTCCATCGCACCGTAGAAGTCCACGAGGTACTCGACCGCGTCTGCGCCCAGCTTCACCAGGTTGAAGTACGCGTTGCGGCGAACAAGCGGGTCGAAGGTCCACTCGATCGATGCCACGCCACGCTCCAGGCACCACGCGCGCTGGTGCTGTTTGAGCGCGAAGCCCACGCCGCGGGCCTCGGTCGCGGGCAGCACTCCGAGGATGTGCGAGTGGAGGTGCAGGTCACCCGGGTGATGGGCTCCGAGCCACCCGATCAGCCCGCCGACCATGCGCTCGCCCACGAACGCGCCCGCGACGTAGTTGCCGGAGTGGCTGAGGGCGCGAACAGTGTTGGCGTCGAGCGGCGGCTCGCCGGGCCGGCCCCAGACTGTCGCGAACAGCTCCGCCAGCTCGTACATCCGAGGCATCTGGTCGAGCTCTGCGACCTGCATCGATTACGCGAGGCGGAGGCTGCGGCCCGCAGCGAGTGACGCCGCCTGGATGACGAGCGCTACCGCGATGGCGATAGCGAAAGCAAGCGCCACGCCGGCCGGCTGAAGCAGGAACGCGAGCACCGCGAAGAAGCCGGCAAAGCCGAAAAGCCCCAGCAGGAGGCCGCGCATGACCCCGATACCCGCGGCGACTCCCTCCAGACGATGCGCGAACACGGAGAGCACGGCTCCGTACAGGGGAAAGGGTGAGAGAAGGCCCGACGGCCGCGAACCGAGGGCCGGCGCAGCCGACGTGAGCGCAAGCAGGAACACCGTGGCGACGAGCATACGGGCGGGGATGTCCCACCACGGGAGCTCGACGCTCGCGGGTCGCGCTCTTTCGGGCCGCGGCATCACCGCGAGCGCGAAGACCAGGGCCAGCACCGCGAGCACCAATGTCACGATCGCGTCACTGCGCTCGAGGTCAAGCGTCACGGTCACCGCCGCGAAGGCGGTGGTCGCAGCGGCGAGGCACCAGGCCCAGCTGAAGCGCAGAGCCACCCAGGAGTAGGCGAGCGCAAAAGCGGCTTGCGAGACCGCGCCGGCGAGAATGCCGACTGAGGCGTCGGCGGCAAAGTGCGCACCCGGACCGAGCGCGAGAAAGAACGCGATCGGGCCGGAGGTGAAGGGGATGCCGACCAGCCAGCCGCCAACTTCGGAGCCCCAGCGCCGGCTCGCGAGGCTTGCCGCGCCGATGAGCAGCGGCGTGAGCGTCAGCTTCAGGATGAGGATGCCCACGCGCTCGCGTCAGCGGCGCAGGAGCGGACCGGTCTCGATTCCAGCGTCTTTCAGCGCCTGCCTCACGGCAGATGCGATCTCGCCGGCGTTCGGGGTGTCGCCATGCACGCAGATGGTGTCGACGGTTCCGGATTCCGCAAGGGCTACGGCTTGCCGGGCCGCTTCGTGCGGAGCCAGCATCGCGCCCGAGCGCGTCCTGGGGGCAAGGCTTCCATCGGGCAATAAGAGCCGATCGGCGAAACCCTCTCGATAGACAGGGATCCCAGCGCGTTGCGCCGCCGGCACCATCGCGAAGTTGGGCTGGCACATGAGCCCGACCCCTTGCTTTGCGCACACGCGCGCGACCGCGTCGGCGGCGTCGGGGTCGCTCTGACACCGGTGATACAGCGCGCCGTGCGGTTTCACGTAGGCGATCCGCGTCACCGCCGCAAGCCCCCCAACCTGGAACGCGACCAGCGCCTCGATCTCCTTGGCCGACAGGCCGCGCTCGACGCGACCGAACTCGGCGCGGTCCTCGTAGCCCGGGTGAGCGCCGACCTCGATGCCGAGCTTCCAGCACCGCAGCGCAGTCGCGATCGAGATCGAGATCGAACCCGCGTGAGCGCCGCACGCGATGTTGGCGCTGTCGACGACTTTGAGGATCATGTCTTCGTGGAGGCTGCCTTCGCCCAGGTCCGAGTTGAGGTTCATTCGTGCTTCGTGTCGCCCCGGAGCAGCGCCAGCGCATGTTCGAGCACCGGCATCACCGCCTCCAGCGATTCCACCGCGCCCTTCGGGCTGCCGGGCACGTTGACCACGAGGGTCTGTCCGCGCACGCCCGCGATGCCCCGGGTCAGTGCCGCCATCGGCGTGCTCGCGAATCCGGCGCGCCGCATCAGCTCGGTGAGCCCGGGGACGTCGTAGTCGATGACCGACGCCGTCGCCTGCGGCGTCACGTCGCGCGGCCCAAGACCGGTGCCGCCGGTCGTGATCACGAGGTTGCTCCCGCCCCCGGCCGCTTTGGTGATGGCGGCGGCGATTCGGTCCCGCTCGTCGGGCACGATCTCCGGGCCGGTGACTTCGTACTGGTTCGCGTAGAGGACACCGACCAGCGCCGGCCCGCTCTTGTCCTCCCGCTGTCCATGCGACGCGCCGTCGCTGATCGTGATGACGTGGGCGCTGTTCACGTGGCGGCGGATCGCTTCCACGTGCCTGACCGCCCGCCCGACTTCTCGAGCAGACGCAGCGACTCGATGTAGACGCCGCGCTCGACGCCTTTCGTCATGTCGATGAGGGTCAACCCCGCGACGGCCGCGGCGGTGAGAGCTTCCATCTCCACGCCTGTCGGTCCGGTCACCCTCACGCGAGCGCGGATCGTGACGCCCCGCGCGCCGATCGCGAAGTCAACCTCGACGCTCGTGATCGGAAGCGGGTGGCACAGAGGGATGAGGTCCGGCGTCCGCTTCGCGGCCATGATCCCGGCCACGCGGGCGACGGCCAATGCGTCGCCTTTGGCGGTGCCCTTGCGCACAGCCTCGATCGTCGCCGGCGCCATGCGCACGATGCACTCGGCCAGGGCTTCGCGCACGGTGGGTGCCTTGGCCGCGACGTCGACCATGCGCGCGGCACCGCGCTCGTCGAGATGGGTCAGACGCTGCGATGCTCGCCTGGGCACGCGCTCAGGATATGCGGATGCCTCGCGCCGACGCCGTTTTGTTCGACTACGGCCGCACGCTGGTCACATTCACGTATCCGACGGCGCGCCTGCTGGACGTGATCGAGCGTTTCCGGCCGGCCATCGCGGAGGCCACGGGCAGGCCCGCCCCCGAGGCCCGGCGGATCATGGATGACGTGCTCCTGCCTCTCGAGGCCGTGATCGAGAACCCGGGCGAGGTAGAGGTGCGCTACCTCGACGTGTACGCGGAAGCCTGGTCTCGGGCGGGCATCCAGCTCCCCGGCTCGCTTCTGCTTGAGATCCTCGACGCGGAGCAGCAGGTATGGGACGACGTCGCGGAGGTCGATGCCGACGCGCCGGGCGTGCTCCTGTGGCTGCGTGAGCATGGGATCAAGAGCGGCGTCTGCTCGAACGCACCGTTTCCGCCGGAGATGATGGTGCGACAGGTCGAGAAGAACGGGATCGCCGCGCGCGTGGACGCGGCGGTGTTCTCGAGCGGGTTGGGGAGGCGGAAGCCCGCTCCGGAGTTGTACCGGGCTGCGCTTGATGCGGTGGGCGTCGGAGCCGAGCGAGCCCTCTTCGTCGGCGACCGCGTGCGCGAGGACTACGAAGGCCCGCTTGCCGTGGGAATGCAGGCCGTCATCTGCACGGCGCACGCCGCCGAGATGCCGCCGGACGGGATCCCAACGATCCCATCGCTGAAACACCTGCCCGGCATCCTATGAGCAAGCCGCCGAAGCAACGTCCCGGTTGGCTCTGGCTTGCTTTCTACGGCCGGTCGCGACGCGGCTTTCCGTGGCTGCTGGTCGGCGTCTTCGTCGCCGTCACGGTCCTCGCCCTGCTGTTCGCGATTCCAGGCGGCGCCGACGCTTCGCGCGGCCTCGCGGCGGCGCTGTTCGGCTTACTGCTGGTCGCGGCCATCGTCGCCGCGATCGTAGCTGCGCTGCGGCCCCGCCGGCGGCCCTGAGCTGCGCGCGACGCGATCAGCACAGCCGCCGCGCCCGCGCCAACGCCGTTGTCGATGTTGACGACAGTCAGCCCCGTCGAGCATGACTGGAGCATCGTGAGCAGCGCCGCCTCGCCGGCTCCGCCGCGCCCGTAGCCGGTCGATACCGGCAGGCCGATCACCGGCAGCGACACGAGGCCGGCGACCAGGCCCGGGAGCACACCGTCCATGCCCGCGGCCACGACGAGCACGTCGGCGCCCCAATCGAGCATGGCGCTCAGCGGGGCGACAAAGCGATGCAGCCCGGCGACACCGAGGTCCGCCTCCATGCGCACTTCGGCGCCGCAGGCTTCGGCCACCATGCGCGCCTCGTCCGCGACTGCGATGTCCGACGTCCCCGCGGTGAGAATCCCGATCTTGCCGCCTATGGCTTCGGGATGAAATCCCCGCCGCAGCACTCGCGCCGAGTTCGTGTACGGAAGGACCTCCATTTCGGCCGCAAGCGCCGCCCTCTGCACCGAGCTCATGTGCTCGTTCGACATTCGGCTCACGAGGCCCTGGCCCTGGCGATCGGCCAGCGCCACGACAAGGCGTGCGGCATCTTCGGGGGTCTTGCCTGGCGCCAGCACCACCTCCGGAATGCCTCGCCGCAGATAGCGCCCGAGGTCGAGGCGAGCGCGCCCCGCAAGGTCCTCGAGCTGGATGCTTCGCAGCTCGCCCAGGGCCTCGTCCTCGGTGAGCTCGCCTGCCAGCAGCCGGCGCAGCACGTCCCTCACAGTCCCGCGAACACCTCCCGCATGTGCTGCCAGTGGGTGCCCGCCCAGTAGACACGGCCACAGGCCGGGCATTCGGAGTAGTGCGTCTGCGTGCTGCGCACGAAAGGCGGCACGCGTTCGGCCACGATGTCCGCGTGGCGCGGCTGGAGCTCGGAGTTGCACTCAATGCACCTGGTGAGCGACTGCTCGATGTCGAGGCCCAGCTCGGCGAAGACCTGCTTGAGCTGAGCGGTCACTTCGTCGTGGCGGATGAGGATGGCGCGCACGGCGCCGGACTGAATGACGCGGCGTTTGGTCAGGTCGCGGTCGCGGGTGAGGAGGACGCGATCCTCAGCCGCCGCCTCGCGCACGAGCGCGGCGTCCTCGATGTGCGCGTGATAGGACGCGTCGTAGCCGAGCGCGCGCAGCCAGCGCGCGAGCCGGCCCACGTTGCAGTCGGCCAGGAAGCGGGGCTTCATCGAGGCAATCTTAGAATCGAGCGCATGGCGGGCCCTCAGCTGCAGGACGAGCTCATGCAGCGATTGCGGAGCGTGGCAACCGGCTGCTACGCCTGGTGGAACGGGCCGCACGATCGCTACGCGCCGCACAGTCACTCTTACGAGAAAGTGCTGTACTGCGTCGAAGGTTCGATCACGTTCGTGCTCGAAAATTCAGGCGAAGAGCTGCTCCTGAACGCGGGCGACCGCATGGTGCTGCCTGCCGGCACGGTGCATTCCGCCGTGGTCGGACCGCGCGGCTGCAAATGCATCGAAGGACAGCGATGACGCAGAGCCTCGCGGCGTAATATTGGCCCGCGATGAGCATCATCGAGTTCATCCGCGACAGGGCCCGCTTCTACAACTGCCCGGTCTGCGGGCGCAGTCTGAAGGGCTGCGACATCCAGGTCCTGAGCCACGAGCACGAACGCTTCAACCTGCAGGTCACGTGCGCCCAATGCCAGGTGACGTTCATCGTGGTGCTGGCGATCGCGGGCGGGGCGGTGGAAGAGGTGGAGTCGGTCGAAACCGCGATGCAGCCGCAGGGTTCTCGCGCCGAGGCCGCCGCCAGCGAGCCCGACCCGATCTCGGTGGACGAGATCCTCGATGTGCATCTTTACTTGAAGTCCTTCCAAGGCACGTTGAAGGACCTCCTGCACCAGCCCGACCACAGCCGGTAGCCGCCATCTGCGGACGCCTCGCGCGCGTCTTCTTAACAGGCTGGGTTGGCATGATGAATTTCGAGGCTTAAGTTGAGCGCAGGTGTGTTCGGCTTGGGGGAGGGGGCCGACGGGAGAGGGAGGGCCCAACCCAGGGTCTACCTCGACGACGCGGGCGCCGCTCCGACGCTCCCGGAAGTAACCGAAGCTCTGCGAAAAGTGCCCGACGGGAACCCGTCGAGCCTGCATGCGGAAGGACGGGCCGCCCGAGCGGCACTCGACGCGGCCCGCGACGAGCTCGCCGCCGCGCTGAACGCGGACCGCACCGAGATCTCATTCACCGCCTCCGGCACGGAGGCCGTCAACCTCGCGATCCTCGGCGCGGCCAATCGCCTCCCGGCGCGCGCGACCGTGCTCACCTGGGCGGCCGAGCACCAGTCGGTGATCGCGGCTGCGCGCCACCTGCAGGCGGCCGGCCACGCGGTGACCGTTGCACCGACCGACCACAACGCGACGGTCGACCTGGACGCGATCCAACCAGGCGTTGGATTGGTCTCCATCGGGCTCGCCAACAACGAGGTCGGGGCCATCCAGCCCGTGGCCGAGGCCATCTCGCGCGCGCACCAGGTCGGCGCGCTCGTCCACGTCGATGCATGCGCCGGGCCGCGATGGATCGGCATCCCAGAGGGCGCGGACCTCGTTTCGCTGAGTGGCCACAAGCTTGGCGCGGGCCGAGGCGGGGCGCTGTATGTCCGAGACGGTGTGCGCATCGATCCGCGGCTCCACGGAGGACCTCAAGAATGGGGTCGCCGCGCAGGTCGCGAGGACGTCGCCGCAGCGATGGCGGTCGCGACCGCGATGACCGTATGCGCTGAACAGCACGCGCGACGCTCGAGCTCGGCGGCGGCGCAGTCGACGGCGCTGCGTGCCACGCTCGAGGAGCACGGCGGTCGCCTGACCGGCGGCGCCGATCGCCTGCCGAATTTCGCGACCGCAACGTTCGCAACACGCCGTGGTGAAGACCTGCTTCTCGCTCTCGACCTTGCCGGGATCGCAGCCTCGAGCGGGTCCGCATGCGCATCTGGTTCGCTGGACCCGTCACACGTGCTGCTGGCCATGGGTATGTCGCTCGACGAAGCCCTTGGCAGCCTCCGGCTGACCACCGGCTACAGCACCACCGACGCAGACGTCACGCGCGCGCGCGCGATCCTTACAACTGTGCTCGCCCGCACACCGACGCATGCCTAGCGTCGAGGAGGAGCTCGCGCAGCGTCTGGGCCGCGGAGAGGAGGTCGTGCTCGCCACCGTGATCATGCTCGACGGCAAGCCGCCGTCGCGCGCTGGTGCAAAGCTGCTCATGTCCAGGACTGCTGCTCTGGCCGGCACGCTGGGATGCAGCGAGTTCGATTCGGCCGCGCTCAACGAAGCCGCCGCGATCGCAGACTCGGGCGAACCGCAGCTGCGGACCTACCACCACGATCTCGGCTCGATCGAGGCCTACCTGGAGCCGCACGCGCCCGTGCCCACCCTGGTCGTGTTCGGCGCCACGCCCGTATCTCGCGCGATCCTGGCATGGGCTCCGGATCTGGGTTTCCGCACCATCCTCGTCGAAACTCGACCCGAGCGCTTGAAGGGCAATGTCTGGCCCGGCGCGATCACCTCGCTCGACGACCTCGGGCCGCTTCTTGGGTCGGACCTGTACGTGGTTCACACAGACCACGACGCGTTCGACATCGTGGCCGCGCTCGAAACCATCCTTCCGCGCGAGCCAAAGTTCGTTGGGCTGGTCGGCAGCCGAAGGCACACCGGCCATCACCTCGATGGCCTGCGCGGAAAAGGCGTCGGCGAGGATGTGATATCCCGCATCCAGACCCCTGTCGGCCTCGACCTTGGGTCGAAGACCCCGGCCGAGATCGCACTTTCCATCCTCGCCGGGCTGGTCGCGGCGCGACATGGGAGAACCGGAGGCTTGCTGGCAGGCGGGTGATCGACGGCCTGTTAAGGCTTCGTCAACACTGACGGTTCCCGATCACCCGCTCTCATAATCTGGGGCCGTGCCGATCGGCCCGGGAACCAGAGTCGGGTCCTACGTCGTCAATGACGCCATAGGCCAGGGCGCCATGGGCGTCGTCTATCGCGCCTATCACGCCCAGCTGGAACGGACCGCGGCGGTCAAGGTCCTGCAGGCGATCGCAGCCGATCCGGACACCGCGGCCCGATTTCGGCGAGAGGCTCAGGCCATCGCCCGGATGCGGCACCCGAACGTGCTCAACGTCTTCGACTTCGGAGAGGTCGAAGGGACGCCGTTCATGGTCGTCGAGTACGTCGAGGGCGGCAGCCTCGCGACCCGAGTGAAGGACGGCCCGCTGGACCGCGCTGTCGCGCTCGCCTACCTCCACGGCATCGGGGAAGCGCTCGACTACGCGCACAAGCACGGCATCGTGCATCGCGACGTAAAGCCGGCCAACGTGCTGCTGGGCCCCGACGACAATCCGATCCTCGCGGATTTCGGACTCGCGAAGCTCATGGAGTCGTCGTCAATCAAGTCTCTCACAGGGGTCACGACGGGGACGCCCGCCTACATGGCTCCCGAGCAGGTGACTGGCAGCCAGGTCGGTCCCGCCGCAGACCGTTACTCGCTGGCGGTGATGGCGTACGAGATGCTCACAGGGACGCTTCCGTTCGACGAGGGCGGTGTGCTCGAAGTGCTGTATGCGCAGGTGCACAAAGAGCCAGCCCCGCCCAGCATGCTCAATCACGACCTGCCGACACGAGTGGACGCCGTGATCCTGCGTGGCATGTCCAAGGAGCCCGCCGCACGGTGGGAACGATGCCGAGACTTTGTCGCCGCCCTGGAAAAGGCACTGAAGCCGGCTCCGGTCGAGGTGGACAAAACGATTGCGTTTGCGCCGCCGGCCGCGGCCGTGCAGAAGCCACTCCTCAAGGAGCGCAAGGCGCCGGTGGATGCGACCACGGTCATGGCGGTTGAGGAGCCTGTCGGGCCGATTCGTGGCCCCGATCCGGCGCTGCCTCATCCGGTGATCACGAGGCGAGGCAAGGTCGTGCTGCAACGGGACGCTGCCACGCGACCTCGCCACTGGGGGCGTTGGATCGCCATGGCCGCGATCGCGCTCATCCTGCTCGCGGTGATCGGGGCTGCTGCGTTCTTCGTGAACCAGCCGCTATCCCTGTCCCTCTCCACGACGGTCGTCAACCCTGGCGACAGTCTCACCGTGACGGCCGATCACCTGCCGTCGAACCAGGCTGGCGAAATCCAGCTTCTCAGCAACCTCCTCGTGTTTCCGTTCAGCGCCAACCTCATTGGGCGTGTGACGCGCCAGGTGGACATCCCGTACGACATCGATGTGGGCGACCACCTCTTGCGCGTGTGCTGGAATGGTTCGTGTCCACTGTCGACATTCTTCCGGGTCAACGGGACGACCCCGGTCGAGACGCCCAGCCCCAGTCCATCCCCGATCGGCCCCCCGACCGCGGCCGCGACGCCTGCGCCGATGATCAGCGTCTCGCCGGCCACGGGCATCGTCCCGGCGCGAACGCAGGTCACGGTGGACGGCTCGGATTTCACGCCCAATCACACGGTCGTCATCTACGTCGTCGAGAGCGGCAAACCCACCCAGGTTTCAACCGCGGTTTCCGGCCCGGCGGGCAACTTCATCAAGAAGTTCACATTGCCGGCAGGGACCCCAACCGGCGCAGCCGCCATCACGGCCTGCGACGCTGCCAACCACTGCGGATCAGCGCCCGTGTCGATCGCGTAGGGCTCCCGATTGATTGGAAATCGGAGCGACCGCGGCATGGCCTCGGCATAATCAGGCCCCGTGTCAATCGGTCCCGGGACCAGGTTGGGTTCCTACGTAGTCGAGGAGTTCATCGGCCAGGGCGCCATGGGCGTCGTCTATCGCGCCTACCACGCCCAGCTCGAGCGGACGGCAGCGGTCAAAGTGCTGCAGGGCCTGGCGCCTGAGCCGGACATGGTGGCCCGCTTCCGGCGTGAGGCTCAGTCGATCGGGCGAATGCGACACCCCAACGTGCTCAACGTTTTCGACTTCGGGGAGTTCGAGGGGACCCCGTACATGGTGGTGGAGTACGTCCCGGGCGGTAGCCTGGCCGGGCGGACGAAGCAGGGACCCCTCAGTCGCGACTCGGCGCTGAGCTTCCTGCGGGGAATCGGCAACGCGCTCGATTACGCCCACTCGCTCGGCATCGTTCACCGCGACGTCAAGCCCGCCAACGTGCTGCTTGGCGACCTTGACACGCCGATCCTGGCCGACTTCGGGCTCGCCAAGCTCCTCCGGTCCTCATCGATCAAGTCGATGACCGGCGTGACGACCGGAACGCCGGCATACATGTCGCCCGAGCAGGTCACCGGAAGCCAGGTGGGCCCAGCCGCCGATCGCTATGCGTTGGCGGTGATGGCGTTCGAGATGCTCACGGGCTCTCTACCCTTCGACGCCGACGGGGTGCTCGAGGTCCTGTACGCCCACGTTCATCGCGAACCGCCGAAGCCGAGCACGCTGAACCCGCAGCTCGCTCCTGAAGTCGATGCGGTCGTGCTGCGAGGGATGGAGAAAGACCCCTCGGCTCGCTGGGACAGCTGCGCATCATTCGTGTCCGCGCTCGAGAAGGCCTCCGGTCTGACTCCGGCCGTGCCGGCGATCGACTCGACCGTCAAGATTGCCCCGCCCGCGGCAGTTGGAGCCGCAGCAGCCGTGCCGGCGACGGCAGCTGCCACGCCGCCCCCAGCTCCACCGCCGGTCGCGGCAACGACCATGGTCGCCATGCCGCCGCCCCGGAAGCGGAGCAGGCGAGGAATTCTGTTTGGTTTGCTCGCAGCGGCCCTGGTGTTGGTGTTGGTCGTCGGCGGGGTCGCGGTCTATGCCGCAACCCGGCCGACGACACTTGCCGTTTCGCCCCAGACCGTCCGCCCAGGCGAACACGTCGTGGTCACAGCCCGGCACGTGCCGCCCAATCAGACGGGTGACGTCCAGCTTGTCGGAACGTCGCGGTCGGTCGGGTTTCGCGCCAATGGCAGCGGCGATGTCAGCGTGGAGATGTTCGTGCCGGCCGACATCGTCGAGGGCAGCTATGTGTTGCGCATCTGCTGGGGTGGGACCTGCCACGCCTCGACCGCGCTGCGCGTGCTGGCGCCAGTGGCGTTGGTCACGCCTGGCGTGAGTCCATCATCGGGCCCGACACCAGGTGTGAGCCCAACCGCCGGACCATCGCCGAGGACCAGCCCCACACCCGGCGCTACACCGACCCACTCGGGTTCGAACCCGACCCCCAGCCCCCCGCCGCCACCGCCTTGCCCGAGCCCAACTGCAAACGCCAAGCTGAGCGGACCCACCGCCCCCGTTGCCGGCGGCACGTACGTGACAGTGAGCGGTACCAACTTCTGGCCGACCCAGGACTCGCCTTTCAGGAACGCGAGCGTCAGCTACTACCAGGGAAGCGTTTTTGTGCATACCTATCCAACCTACGTCGGCTGCACGGGGAGCTTCTCGCAGTCGGTCAAAACCAATATCGCCGTCGGACCAAGAACCGACCACGTGACCGCGTGTGACGAGTACAACCGCTGCGCCACGGCCTATTTCTCGATCATCGTCTAGAAGACTTCGGCGGCGAGCAGGTCCTCCAGCGATTCCCGGCGGCGAATGACTCGCGCCTCACCGTTGCGCACCATCACGACCTCCGGCCTCGGCATCCCGTTGTAGTTGCTGGCCATCGCCAGGCAGTAGGCGCCGGCAGCGGGTAAGGCGATCACGTCGCCCGTCTTCAGCGCCGGCATGTCGATGTCGGTGATGAGGATGTCCGTCGACTCGCAGTACTTGCCCGCAATCGTGACCTTCGCGTCCGCCGGGCGCTCGGGGCCCGACGCAAGGAAGGCCTCGTACTTCGCGCCGTAGAGCTTGGGCCGGATGTTGTCGCCCATGCCGCCGTCGACGGCGACGTAGCGCCGAACGCCGGGGATGTCCTTGATCGAGCCCACGGTGTATAGCGCGATGCCGGCCGGTCCGGCGATCGACCGCCCCGGCTCGACGACGAGCTGCGGGACCTTCAACCCGCGCGCAGCGCATCCGCCTTCGAGAGCGCTTCGAATCGTCTCCACGAAATGACGCGGCGTCGGGGGATCGTCATGGCTCGTGTAGGCGATGCCCAGGCCTCCGCCGGCGCCAAGCTTGCGTGGCTCGTAGCGCAGCTCGTCGCGCAGCTGCACCAGCAGGTCGAGCATGATGGCCATCGCCTTCTCGTATGCGCCGAGGGCGAAGATCTGCGAGCCGATGTGCGAGTGCAGGCCGACCAACTCGAGGCTGGGTTGTGCCAGCGCCTGCTCAACCGCCTTGCGCGCCGCGCCCGACTCGATCGAGAATCCGAACTTCGAGTCGAGCTGGCCGGTGGCGATGTGGTCGTGGGTGTCCGGCTTGACTCCGGGCGAGATGCGCAGCATGACGGGCGCCCTCGACCCCGCGGGCACGATGCTCTCGAGCACACCGAACTCGTGAAAGCCGTCGATGACGATCGTCGCCCCGGCGCGGTAGGCGGCGTCGATGTCCTCACGGCTCTTGTTGTTGCCCAGGAAATGCAGCCGGTCGGTCGGGAATCCTGACTTGAGGGCGATGTGCAGCTCTCCGGCGGAGACGACGTCGAGGCCGAGTCCCTCCTCAGCGATGACTCGAAGAAACTGCGGCGATGCGAAGGCCTTGGCCGAGTAGAGCACCTGGCCCGCGGAGCCCATCGCGGCCACGTACTCGCGGCACTTCTGGCGCACGCTGTCCTCGTCGTAGACGTAGAGCGGCGTGCCGTGTGCCCGCGCAAGGTCGGTCAGGTCGCACCCGCCCACCTCCATGTGGCCGGCGGCGTTGACCCGGTACGTAACCGGGAAGAGCAACTAGCTGCGGTCTAGTTCGGGCCCGAGCCGCAGGAGCCGCACGAACCTCCGCAGCAGCCGCCGCCGGTGCTTTCGGTGCTACCGAAGTCCATCGACTCGAGCGATGAGCCGGCGCCACCCGCGAAGGCGAAGCTCGAGACGAGGACCCGGGTCCTGGTGGACTCGCACGACGGGCAGACCTGCGCCTTGTCCCGCTCGGCGAACCTGGTCAGGACTTCGAACTTCCCGGAGCAGCTGTCGCACCGATACTCGTAGATGGGCATCTCAGTGAACGATTCTAAGCTCGCCGAGCTCGCGCGACTGATCGAAGGGTGGCCAGGGCTGGTGTCGGCGCCGGCCTACGAGCTGATCGAGGACTGCCTGGTTCTTGTTCCGTATCTGTCGGGCGCCTCGACGTTGGTCGATGTCGGGTCAGGCGGCGGGCTGCCGGGTTTGCCGCTGAAGTTGATGGTGCCTGCGCTCCAGGTCACGCTGGTCGAGGCGGACGGCAGGAAGGCGGCATTCCTCACGCAGGCTTGCGGGCGGCTGGGGCTGTCGGATGTCCTGGTGGTCGGGCGCCGCGCCGAGGACGCCGCCCGAGACGCGACCATGCGCGAGGCGTTCGATGTTGCGGTGGCGCGAGCGCTGGCGCCGATGGCGGTCGTGGCGGAGCTGTGCCTGCCGTTCGTGCGCATCGGCGGAAGGCTGCTGGCCCAGAAGACGCGGGATGAGAATCTCAGCCCGGCCGCTCGGGCGATCGAGCTGCTGGGCGGCGCTCCGGCGCGCGTCGATCCTGCTCCGTCTCGGGCCCGATCAGCGGGCGTGGTGGTCGTCGTCGACAAGATCGGCTCGACCCCGGACGCCTATCCACGCCGCCCCGGGCTGCCGTCGCGGCGCCCGCTCTGAAAAAAAGAGGACGGCGCGGATCCAGCACCCGCGCCGTCCAGTTGGGGGAAGTTTCTCTGGCTAGCTGAGTACCGCCGACCCTCCAGCCTTGATCAGCTTCAAGTTGGCGAGCGCCAGGTCCTGCACTGGTTTGGGCAGCGGGGCGTACTGCAGTGACGAGCCCTCCGCTTGACCCACGGTGACCAGCCACTTGAACAGGTAGGCCACGGCTCTGCCCTTGCCTGCGTCCGTGTAGCTCGTCCGCAGGATGACCCAGCTGAAGCCCGCGATCGGATAAGTCGTGTCTCCCGGCTCATTCACGATCGAGAAGTTGGTAGCGCTGACGCTGGTGTTCTGCGCCGCGGCCGCAGTGGCACCCGCAACGGTCGGCTGGATGAACTTGCCATTGGCGTTCTGGATGGCCGCCGTGTGCATGCCGGTCTGCACCGCGTACGCCAGCTCCACGTAGCCGATCGCGCCGTCAGTCGAAGTGATCCCCTGGGCGACCGCGGTGTTGCCCGTGGCGCCGATGCCGGCCGGCCACTTGACCGACTTGGCAGTGCCGACCTGGGACTTCCAGTCGCTCGACACCTTGCTCAGGTAGTCGGTGAGGATGTAAGTCGTTCCGCTGCCATCCGAGCGATGGACGACTGTGATCGCGGTGCCAGGCAAGCTCGCTCCCGAGTTGAGCGCCGCAATCGCCGGGTCGTTCCATTTCTTGATCTGGCCGAGAAAGATCTTGGACAGGGTATTGCTGTCCAGGTTGAGGCTGCCGACCCCGTTCACGTTGTAGGCGATCGCCACCACACCCAACGTCACTGGAACCTGCGTCAGTGTGTCAGGACCACCGGCCGACGTGATGTCCGTGGACCCCATCGGCACGTCGGTCGCTCCGAAGTCGACTGTGTTCTTGATGAACTGCTGGATGCCCGCACCGGACCCGACGCCCTGATAGTTCACGGACACCTGCGAGTATTTCGCGTTGTAGTCGAAGAACGCCTTGTCGAAAAGCGGCTTGTCGAATGTCGAACCCGCTCCGGTGAGAGCGCCGCTGCCGATATCCACCGACGTCGCCGGAGCGCTCGTCGAACCGCACGCCACGACCACCAATGTCGTCGCCAGGGCAGACAGCAACAGCCGCCCCGTAGACATGAATGAACGCATCGATTCCCTCCTCAAAGTTGACACCGATCCCCGAACGTGGCCTTGACGCTACCGACGGCCGATTAAAGGCGGGTTAATCGCGTCTTAAGTCGTGGGATCGAACTCCGATCGCGGCACAGCCGAACCTATACTCCGGCCGTGGTCTGGGATCGGCGCGAAGCCATCGAAGGACGCGGTGGCGCGCACGTCACCAACGACCTGTTCGCCGACCTCCTCGAGCGCGCGCCGGTGGCGGTGCTGCTGCTCGACGGCGCCTTTCGTGTCATCGCGGCCAACGAGTCCGCGCGGTCGTTTTTCGAGATCGACACGTCGAGGTTGCCCGCAAGCCTGGTCGAGGTGACGCTGGAATCGAGACTGCTCGATGCGGTGGCCGCCGAAGGGCTGGAGCACGAGATCCACCTCGTGCATCACCGGCGCACCGTGCTGGCGCGGGTCGTGCCGGCCCGCCGCCAGTCGGAGACCCTGTTGTTTTTGACCGACATCACAGACCTGCGCCACCTGGCGAGGGTCCGCCAGGAATTCGTGGCCAACCTGGTGCACGAGCTGAAGACACCGCTGACCTCGCTGCGGCTGACCGCGGAGAGCCTGCTCGGCGATCCGCTGCCGAAAGATCGCAAGCGTTTTGCCGAGCGCGTCATCAAGGAAGCCGACCTGGTCAGCAAGATCATCGACAACCTGCGTCATCTGGGCGACATCGAAACCGGTGTCATCTCCCTTGACATCACGCGTTTCGACCTGGCCGAGCTGATCGACGACGGCCTGAGGAGGCTCGCGCTCGACCGGGAGATCCACCTCGAGGTGCCGGACCACCTGGTTATCGAGTCCGACCGGGCCAAGCTTTCGCAGGCGCTCGGCAACCTGCTCGACAACGCGGCCAAGTTCTCCCCGCCGGGCACGCCGATCGACCTCACCGTGGTCGCCGACAGCGAGATTGTGATCAGCGTCAGGGACCGCGGCCCGGGGATCTCGCCCGAGCACTGGAGCCGCGTCTTCGAGCGGTTCTACAAGATCGATCGCGCGCGGCCGCGTGAGGCAGGCGGTTTTGGCCTCGGCCTCGCCATCACCAAGCACCTGGTCCAGGCCCTCGGCGGCCGCATCTGGACCGAGGCCGCCTGGGACGGCGGCCAGATCTTCTCGATCGCCCTACCCCACCAGGTCTTAACGAATACCTAAGGCAGCCTTAACCAGGGGCCGGGTATTGTGGATCCCGGGTGGCTGACCGCAGACCAATCGACCAGTCGGTTCTGCAACCAGGGAGGCCGGAGCTGCACACACTGCCGGGGGCCGCGCCGGCCAAGCTCAACGTCCATGCCCTGTCCTTCTTCTACGGCCGCTCCCAGGCGCTGAACGACGTCAACTTCGACATCCCCGAGAAGAAGATCACGGCGATCATCGGGCCCTCGGGTTGCGGCAAGAGCACGTTGCTCCGGGTTTTCAACCGCATGTACGACCTGGTCCCGGGGGCGCGAGCCCAGGGTTCGGTGCTGCTCGACGGCGGCGTCGACATCGTCACCACCAGGCGGCTGCTCGAGCTCCGGCAGAAGGTGGGGATGGTCTTCCAGCGCCCCAGCCCGTTTCCGATGTCCATACGCGACAACGTCGCATTCGCGCCACGGCTCCTCGGCTGGCCGCAGGCGAGGACCAGGGCCGCGGTCGAGGAAAGCCTCCAGCGAGCGGCGTTGTGGGACGAGGTCAAAGACCGCCTGCACGAGCCGGCGGCCTCGCTGTCGGGCGGTCAGCAGCAGCGGCTTGCGATCGCGCGGTGCATCGCGGTCAGCCCCGAGGTCATCCTCATGGACGAGCCGTGCTCGGCGCTGGACCCGATCGCCACCACGAAGATCGAAGACCTCATGTCCACGCTGACCCAGGACTTCACGATCGTCATCGTCACCCACAACATGCAGCAGGCCGCACGCGTTTCTGACTTCACCGCGTTCATGCTCATGAACCCCGAGCACCGATACGGGGAGCTGGTCGAGTTTGCGCCGACGGCTGACCTGTTCAACGCCCCGCAGGATCACCGCACAGAGGCATACATCACCGGACGTTTCGGCTAGTGGGCCACTAAGTGCCGCGACTGACCTTTGAGAAGGAGCTCGCGAGTCTTCGCGAATCGCTGGTCCGCATGGGCACTCTGGTGGAGTCGCAGATCGAGGCCGCCCTCGATGCGCTCCGCCGGCGCGACGGCTCCGCCGCCGAGAAGGTGCGTTCACAGGACCAGTACCTCAACGAGCTGTTCCGGCAGATCCGGGAGCAGGTCTTCATGGTCATCTCCACCCAGCAGCCCGTGGCGCGCGACCTCCGCCACTTGATGGGCATCCAATACATCGCCACCGAGCTGGAGCGCATGGGCGACTACGCGGTGCGCATCGCGCGCATGACCACGACCCTGGTCGCGCTGCCTGATCAGCCGCTGCGTGCGGAGTTCGGCCTGATGGGCGAGCTCGCGATTGGACAGGTACACGACATCCTGGAGGCCCTGATCGACGAGAACGAGATGCGCGCGCGAGAGGTGGCGGGCCGCGACAACGAGGTCGACCGCCTCTGGCACCGCGTGTTCGACGACCAGGTCAAGGAGATGGGCAACGGTCACGCGGACAGCGACAGCGCGCTGCGCGCGGTGACACTGCTGCTCGTTGCTCACAACCTCGAGCGCATCTCCGACCGGGTCACCAACGTGGCCGAGGACATCGTCTTCCTCGAATCCGGACAGGTGGTCGAGCTCGGATGACGCGCAGCCACAACGGCAATGCGGGCCGCGTGCTGGTGGTGGAGGACGACGAGGGCATCCGCGAGATGTTGAAGTACAACCTCTCGACGGCAGGCTTCACCGTGCAGGAGGCCAGCGACGGCGCGGCCGGTCTGCGCACGGCAAGAACCTCGCGGCCCGACCTGATCCTGCTCGACCTGATGCTTCCGGGCATGAGCGGCTTCGACTTCTGCCGGGCGCTGCGCAGGAACAGCCGGGTGCCGATCATCATGATCACCGCCAAGGACGCCGAGATCGACAAGATCGTCGGCCTGGAGTTGGGCGCCGACGACTACATCACGAAGCCATTCTCGGTGCGGGAGGTGCTGGCGAGGGTCAACGCCGTGCTGAGGCGGGCGCAGCCTGACTCGAACGAGCCGAAGGCACCACCAGAGCGCGAGACGTTCGGAGACCTGACCGTCGACCGTGCTGCGCGACGAGTGATCCTCAACGGTCAGGACGTGAAGCTCGCCGTGCGCGAGTTCGATCTCCTGTCCTACCTCGTCGCCCATCCGGGCCGCGTGCAGACGCGCGACATCCTGCTCGAGAACGTGTGGGGGCATGAGTTCTCCGGTGACCGGAAGACCGTGGACGTGCACATCAGGTGGCTGCGCGAGAAGTTCGGTGCGAGCCGATCCTTCGAGATCGTCACGGTGCGCGGAATCGGCTACCGGCTCGACCTGAAGAACGCCCTCACGCCCGCCCGATAAGCTTGGGCGCCGCTTCGCGCGTGATGGCTGTCCCGATCTCGTCGCCGCGCCCACCGGACCGATTCCGAACAGTGATCGGCACTGTGGCGGCGGCGGCGCCGGCGGCCCTGGTCGTCATCGTGCTCGTGCTGCTGCAGCAGGCGACTCCGGCCTTGAGCACGTTCGGGTTCGGATTTCTGACGGGCACGGACTGGAACCCGGTGACCTCCAGCTTCGCTGCCCTACCGGCGATCTTCGGCACGGTCGCGACCAGCTTCATCGCCCTCGCGATCGCGCTGCCGATCGGGGTGGCCGTGGCCATAGCGCTTGCCGAGCAGGGCCAGGCCGGCATCCGCAGCGTGATCGGCACCGCGATCGAGCTCCTGGCCGCGATCCCGAGCGTGGTTTACGGCGTGTGGGCTCTGTACGTGCTCGCGCCCTGGTCGCTCCAGCATATCGAGACCCCGATCAGCGACCGGCTTGGTGCGATCTCGTTCCTCGCCGGGCCGGCGCGCCAGACGAGCCTCTTCACAGCCTCCCTCGTGCTTGCGGTGATGATCCTGCCGACCCTCAGCGCGGTCTCGCGTGACGTCATCCGCGCCGTGCCGCGAGGCCTGAAGGAGAACGCCGTCGCGCTCGGCGCGACGTGGTGGGAGACGACGTGGGGCGTCATCCTGCCGTCGGCGCGAGCAGGCATCTTCGGTGCAGTAATCCTCGCGTTGGGTCGCGCGCTCGGCGAAACGATCGCGGTGACGATGGTGATCGGCAATCGCTACGAGATCCCGCACTCGATCTTCTACCCCGCGTACACGCTCGCGAGCGTGATCGCCAACGAGTTCACCGAGGCGACCGGCCCGATCTATCCCGCCGCCCTCGTTGAGCTCGGCCTCGTGCTGATCCTGGTGACCCTTACTGTCAACGTCATCGCGCTGCTGCTGGTTCGGTCGGCCGCAGCCAGGGCCGCGATATGACGCACAACCTCACGCGTGGAATCGCGAGCAGCGCCTGGGGCGTCGTCGTGTATCTGCTGACCCTGTTGGCGCTGGTTCCGCTCGGGCTCGTGTTGTGGTTCACGGTGTCGAAGGGATGGCCCGCGGTCATCCACCCTGAGTTCTTCACCAACGTTGAGCGTCCGGTCGGAATCCCCGGCGCCGGCATCGCCCACGCGATCACGGGCACCCTGATCATCGTCGGCATCGCGTCGCTGGGGGCGGTGCCGGTCGGCATCCTCGGTGGCATCTTCCTGGCCGAGTATCCCGGCGGCCGCTGGGCGGACACCGCGCGACTCGCGAGCGATGTGCTCGTGGGCACTCCATCGATCGCGGTCGGACTCTTCGCGTACGCGCTGCTTGTGGCGCCGTTTCATCACTTCTCGGGCCTCGCGGGCTCTGGCGCCCTGGCGGTGTTGATGCTGCCGATCGTCGTCCGTACCACCGAGAGCGCGGTACGGCTCATACCGGGCGGCCTGCGTGAGTCCGGTCTCGCCCTGGGGCTGCCCCGGTGGCGAGTCTCGTTGCAGCTGGTGCTGCCGGCGGCGGCGCCGGGCGTCATCACCGGCTCGCTTCTCTCGGTGGCACGAGCCTCAGGTGAGACCGCGCCGCTGCTGTTCACGGGCTTCGGCAATCCCTTCCTGAGCTTCGACCCCACACAGCCGCTCGCCGCGCTGCCGCTGACGGTCTACAAGTTCGCGCTGACGCCGTATCCGTCGCTGCAGGAGCAAGCTTGGGGCGCCGCGCTCGTGCTCGTCGCGCTCGTGCTGGTCATCAACCTCGCGAGCCGATACGTCCTGCGCAGGCAGATCAGGCTCGCTGGTCAGCTGTAGACACAAAAGTCCGAGGCGTATCGCGATCGCGGTCGGGGTAAACTCACTGACGAGCCCGCCACTCGATTGAATCGTCTTCAAAAGATCCGCCATAGCACAGCGTTGCAGCAGTTGAAGGAGCAAGGGTGGCCACAAAGATTCTTGAAGTGACGGACGTCAACGTCGTCAAGGCGGCCGGGGGGGTCGTCTGCCGTGAAGGCTCATCGGGTCAAACCGAGATCGCAGTCGTGCATCGACCCGCGTATGACGACTGGACCCTGCCCAAGGGCAAGGTCGACCCGGACGAAACGCCCGAGGAGTGCGCACTCCGCGAGGTCAAGGAAGAGACCGGGTTCCGATGCGAGCTCGTGCGGCAGCTCGGCTGCACGGCTTACGTCGACCGGCGCGGCCGCAACAAGGTCGCGTGCTACTGGGTGATGGAGGTCATCAGCGGGCGGTTCCGCCCCGGCGGTGAGGTCGACCGCATGTCCTGGCTCTCGGTTGCGGACGCGGTGAAGCGGCTCTCATACGAACGCGACAAGGCGCTCATCGCTCAGCAGTCTCTGCCCTAGAGCGACGTATTCTTGGGCTGTCGTGCAGACAGCCACCGCGCCGGACACCCTGGTGATAGCGGACACCGAGCTGCGCTCGCGCCTTTTCGTGGGTACCGGGAAGTACGCCGATGACGCCACGATGGTCGCCTCGCTCGAGGCTTCCGGCTGCGAGCTGGTCACGGTCGCATTGCGGCGCCTGGACCTCGACAATCCGAAGAAGAAGACGATCCTCGACGTCATCGACTGGCGGCGGTTTCGCATCCTTCCCAACACCGCCGGCTGCCGGACCGCCGACGAGGCCATCCGGATCGCGCGGCTGGCGCGCTCGATGGGCCTCTCCGACTGGGTGAAGCTTGAGGTCATCCCCGACCCGCGGTATCTGCTGCCTGACCCTGAGGAGACCTTGAAGGCGGCGCGCGTGCTGGTCGCCGAGGGGTTCCAGGTGCTGCCATACATCAATGCCGACCCTGTGCTTGCGAAGAAGCTCGAGGAGATCGGGACCGTCACGGTGATGCCGCTGGGTTCTCCCATCGGCTCCGGCCAGGGCCTGCAAACACTGGACTCGATCCGGATCATCGTCAACGACTCGAAGGTGCCGGTCGTCGTCGACGCCGGCATCGGCGCTCCGTCCGACGCCGCACTCGCCATGGAGCTTGGGGCGGACGCCGTGCTCGTGAACACCGCAATCGCTATGGCACGCGACCCGGTGCTGATGGCCGAAGCGATAAGGGACGGCGTGCAGGCGGGTCGCAAGGCCTTTACGGCGGGCCGCATCCCTCGGCGCGCGGGCGCCAGCCCAAGCTCGCCGACGGAGGGGATCTCGCGACCGTCCTGATCACGCCGGTGGCGATGGCGGTTGTGGCTACCGCCGAAGCGGGCCTGGTGGCGATCGAGAAAGGAGCGACCATCCTTCAGCTCCGCGCACCGCACCTCACCGCGCGGGAGCTGGAACACGAAGCCAACAAGCTGGTGCCCGCGGCAGCGGTCCCAGTAGTAGTCAGCTCGCGATGCGACATCGCGTTGGCGAGCGGTGCGGCCGGCGTGAACCTGCCCGAGCGCGACATCGACGTGGCCGCGGCACGAACCTTGATGGGCCAGAGGCTCGTCGGGCGGTCGGTGCATTCGGCGAATGCGGCGCTCGCGGCCGAGCGCGAGGGCGCGGACTACGTCATCTTCGGGCCGGTCTGGCCCAGCCTCAGCCATCCGGCGGAGAAACCGCAGGGCATCGGGGCGCTGGCGGATGTCGTTCGCGCCGTCCGTTTACCGGTGCTGGCGATCGGAGGCGTGACCGTCGAGCGCGCCGAGGAATGCAAGCAAGCCGGCGCGGCCGGCTATGCCGCGATCACGTTGTTCAAGTGATCGCACTGCGCATCAACGGCAAGCAAGTGGACCTCGACGGGGACACCCACCTACTGGACTACCTGGCACGGCTCGGCGTCGACCCGAGATCGGTCGCGGTCGAGCACAACGGTGACATCGTCGCGCGCGAGCACTATCGCGACATCACGCTCCGCGCCGGCGACGTGGTCGAGATCGTGCGCATGGTCGGTGGGGGTGGTTAGCCCGCCGCAGCCTGCCGCTCTTTGATCGCGGCCTCAGCCTCCGCGCGCTCGTCCCACGGCTCCGCCCCTCCCGCGACGCGCATCGAACGTTCGTGGCCCTTGCCCGCGAGCAGCACCGTGTCGCCTGGACGCGCGAGCTCGATCGCGCGGCGGATGGCGGCTCGGCGGTCGATGACGATCTCGTAGTCGAGCCCGGGCGCCTTGCCCTCGGCGCCGGACTGAACGTCGCGCGCGATCTCCACCGGATCCTCCTCCAGCGGGTCGTCGGTCGTGATGATGAAAAAGTCTGAGAACTGTGCCGCGGCTCGCCCCATGCCGGGGCGGTCGTGATCGGAGCGCGCCGTCGACCCGAACACGACAACGAGCCGGCCCCGCGTGAACGGACGCAGCTCGGCGAGCGCACTCGCCAGCGCGCCTGCCGAATGCGCGAAGTCGATGAACACGCGAAAGTCCTGGCCCAGGTCGACGCGCTCGAGACGGCCGCGCACACCCTCGAAGCTCGCGAGCCCCCTGCCCACGTCCTCCAGAGGGACGCCGAGGGCGATGCACACGCCGGCCGCGCACACCGCGTTGTAGATGTTGAAGCGAGCCGGCACGGCGAGCGTCACGTATGTCTCGCCGAGTGGCGTCTTCAAGCGGAAGTGCGAGCCGGTGTCGGTGGTGCCGAGCTCCAGTGGGTGAAAGTCGGCCGCGGTGGTAAGGCCGTACGACCAGCGGCGTGAGATCGAGCGGCGCGAAAGGCGCTCGTAGCTGGGGTCGTCGCGATTCAAGACCGCCGTTTTCTCAATCCCTTTCTCGGCGGCACCGGCCGTGAGGTCGATTAGTCGCGCCTTCGCCTCGAGGTAGTCGTCCCACGTGGCGTGATAGTCGAGGTGGTCGTGGCCGACGTTGGTGAAAGCCGCGACGTCGAAGTCGCACGCGTTCACCCTCTCCTGGACCAACGCGTGTGAGGTGGTCTCGATGACCGCGCACCGTGCGCCCGCGTCGACCATCTGCTTGAGCCACGCCTGGACCTGGTGCGCCTCGGTCGTGGTCTGGCCGGTCGTGTTGTCGGATTCGCGGCCCGCCACGCTGTAGGCCACAGTGCTCATCGCGCCGGCAACGATGCCGCTCGCCTGGAGAACGTGCTCCGCCATGTGGGTGGTCGTGGTCTTGCCGTCGGTGCCGGTGATCCCCGCGACGTTCAGCCGGCGTGCGGGCCGTCCGTAGAGTTCCGCCGCCAGCTCCCCCAGGGCCGAGCGCGTTGACGGAACACGCAGGGCCGCCACCCCGGGCGGCACTTGCGCATCGGATTGCACGGCCACCGCTGCCGCGCCGGCCGCCACCGAGTCGGCGATGAACGCGTGGCCGTCGGCGCGGATGCCAGGTACGGCCACGAACAGGTCGCCCGCTTTTACGCGCCGCGAATCGGGCTCGATGCCTGTGATCTCCGCCCCGCCATCGCCGTCGACGAACGCGCCGGGCACCGCTCGCGCGAGCTCGGAAAGTCGCACGACCGCAGCATAATCGGCCAATGCTGGGCGCCGAGATCGCGGGTCACCGATTCGACTGGGGCTCGCGCACGTACGTGATGGGCATCGTCAACACGAGCCCCGACTCCTTCAGCGGCGACGGCCTTGACGATCCCGAGACCGCGATCTCGCAAGGGTTGCTCATGGCGCGCGAGGGCGCGTCGATGCTCGACGTAGGCGGCCAGTCGACGCGTCCCGGCCACGAGCCGATCAGCGTGCCGGAGGAGATCAGCCGCACGGAGCGCGTGGTCGAGAACCTGGCCAGGAAGTCAGAAGTGCCTGTATCCATCGACACGTACAAGCTCGAGGTCGCCGAGGCGGCTGTCGAGGCCGGCGCGACGATCCTCAACGACGTGTGGGCGCTGCAGCGATCGCCTGCGCTGGCCAACCTCGCGGCGCGCCGCGGCTGCGCGCTCGTGCTGATGCACAACCAGGAAGGGACGGAGTACGCAGGCGACCTGATGGAAGAGATCAAGCGGGTCCTTCGTGTCGCGACCGCCAACGCGATCGCAGCCGGCGTTCCGCCCGAGCGCGTGCTTGTTGATCCGGGGATCGGATTCGGCAAGACTGCCGACCACAACTGGGAGGTGATGCGCCGCCTGCCCGAGCTGGCCGAGCTCGGCCAGCCCATCCTCATCGGCACGTCGCGCAAGTCGTTCATCGGCAAGCTGCTCGACCTGCCCGTCACCGACCGCGTCGAGGGAACGGCGGCCACCGTCGCGGCCGCGATCCTGCGCGGCGCCGATGTGGTGCGCGTGCACGACGTGCGCGTGATGATCCGGGTCGCTGCGGTGGCGGATCGCATCGCGCGTTGACGGTCGCTTATCTCGGACTCGGGTCAAACCTGGGGCGGCGAGACCGGAACCTGAGCGCGGCACGCCGGCGTTTGCGTGAGAAGGGCGCGCGCATCCTTCGCCAGAGCCCGGTGATGGAGACCGAGCCCTGGGGCGTGCTCGATCAGCCGCGCTTCCTGAACCAGGTGCTGGAGGTCGAATGGGAGGGCACGGCACGCCAGCTGCTGCGGGCCGCGCGGGCTGTCGAGCGCGAAGGTGGGCGCGTGCGTACGCGCCGCTGGGGTCCGAGAACGATCGACATCGACATCCTGCTGTTCGCCGACGAGCACGTGCGTGACCCTGACCTGGTGATTCCGCATCCGCGCATCCGCGAGAGACCGTTCGTGCTCGAAGGCCTGCGCGAGCTGGGCGTCCGGCTCTAGGAGTCTCTCCTAACCGGCTCGTACCGCATCGCCACCGCCCCCGAGCCGTACTCCAGCCGGCTCACGAGCCTCAGGTCGAGAGGCTTCGACAGACCTGCAAACAACGTCGGCCCGTGGCCCACCAACCTGGGGTGCACCACGAACTCGTACTCATCGATCAGTCCGAGCTCCGCCAGCGCCAGAGGGAGCTTCACGCCTCCCGTGAGCAGTCCGTTCCCCGGCTCCCGCTTCAGGCGCTGGACGCCTTCCTCCAGGTCCCCGCGCACCAGCTCCGCGTTCCAATCGACCCGCTCCAGGGTGCTCGACACGACGTACTTCTTGGCCGCGTCGATGGTCCGGGCGAAGGGCTCCATCCAATCAGGCCTCGCCACCTGGGCCGCGGGTGGCCGCCACGCAGCCTCCATCATTTGGTAAATCACGCGGCCAAAAAGGAGAGCATCGGCCCGCTGGAGGTTTTCCACCGCGTGACGATGCAACTCTTCGTCGGCGATCCCCTCGCGGTGATCGCAGCACCCATCCAGCGTGACGTTGATGGAATACCGGAGGGGTCGCACTACAGGGTCTTGTTGATTCTCCGGAACAGCTCTTCGAAGCGCGCGCGTGTCGCCGGTTTCAGCGGGGGCAGCAGCTTGTCACGCAGGCGCAGCAGGGCGTCGGCGGGGCGGCCGATGTCGAAGTCGCCCTCCTTCTCGCGCAGCCGTTCGACGATCCTCTCTCCCGCGGGCAGGTCGGCGGAACGCACCGCCTTGCCGTAGGCCTGGTTGTACAGCGCGAGGTAATCGTCCACCTCGAACAGGTCTTCGACGTCGGCGCGAGACGAACCCGTCACCTCGGCCACCGCGACCAGCCGTTTCGGCTTCAGGAAACCAGCCTTGGCCAGCTCGACCAGCTTCTCGTTTCCGTTGCGCGACTCGACCAGCACGGTCACGCCCATCTGCCGGCCGATCAGCGCCACCGCCGCGGGGAGGTTCGCCGCGCCGCCGGCGGGCAGGATCCGCCACCTGTCGTTGAGGTGCTCGCGCCCGAACTGCTTCAAGTGATCGCTGATCACGGTCAGGTAGGTGTAATCCGACGTCGCCTGCACCAGCAGGTTGTCGGGCCGGCCGAACAGCGACTGGGCGATGTCGAAGCCAAGCGCCGCCTGCAGCGGGAAGAAGCTGTCGGGCTCGGCGGACAGCACGTCCGACGACACCACCGCGCCTACGCCGCGACCCCTGTCCTCCACCAGGCGCACCCGGTCCAGGTGGTCGGCCTCGACCATGAACGGCGAGTGCGTCGTGTAGAACACCTGGTGCTTCGGCGCGAGACGCTCGTTGATGAACCTGAGGAAGTCGCGCTGTGCGCGGGGGTGCAGCTCCAGCGCCGGCTCGTCGAGCAGGATCACAACCCGGTCCTTCTGCTTCTCGAACTCGTGGAAGGCCGCCAGGAACGAGAAGAACCAGCGGAAGCCGGATGACCGCTGGTCGAAGCGGTTGCTGAAACCGTTGCGCAGATCCTCCACACGGATCTGCAAGTACTTGGCGACATGGCTGCCGCCGCTCGGCGCCATCTCCACGTCGATGTCGACGCGCAGATCGCCGCTCTGTGACCAGTACCTCGCGACCTCGTGCGTCAGCCGGTTGGCCGCGGCCTCGAGCTCCGAGCGGCGCTCCTCGTAGTCCAGCGCGAGCAGCGACTGGTTGTCGGCGTGGGCAAGGCGCAGCAGCGACCGCGCCGTCAGCTGGCTTGGGTCGAGCTGCGAGCCCTCCTCAAACAGATGCTCGAGGTCGACCTTGCCTTGCAGCTGGCTGTACTCGCTGAAGTAGAGGAAGCTCGGCATGCGCTGCAAGACGATCGTCTCGATGGCCGGCTCCACGCCTTCGGGAAACTGGGTCTTGATGACGTCCTCGAGCTGCCCGACAGCCTTCTGCGTAGGCGAGTCGATCTTCGGCACCGCGTGTTCGATGTCGGCGAGCCGCGCCGAAAGGTCGGCCACGGTCGCGGGATCGCCGATCGTGGACCGCAGTCCCTCGGGCAGCTTCGCGGCATCGAGCAGCCGCGTGACGGTCGCGCGCTCGTTGATGTCCGGCACGCTGACGTGGATCTCGTTGCCGTAGTCCTTCTGGACGACAAGCGACTGACCCTCGCGGACGATGCCCTTGCCGCCGATGGCCACGATCGCCTCCACGTCCGCGGCGTCCAGCTCAAAGGTCGCCTCGACCGGGGTCGCCTTCTCGATGTCGCCGCTGCGCCGGTGCTCGGCGAGCAGCCAGCGAGGGTAGTCGTCGATGTCACGGAAGTTCGTGGGATAGATCGGCTTCAGGCGGTAGAGCGCCTCGAGAATGGCCGTCTTTCCAGACTCGTTCTTGCCGACCAGGCACGTGACGTCGGGCTGGACGTTGATCGGTGTCGAGTCGATGATGTTGCGAAAGCGTCTGATCCTGACGCCCGTCAGCTTCACTGGGTGGATAGCCTACAGCGATAGACGTGGCTTTCAATCGGGCACCCTCCCCCGCAAACGGGGCAGGGATCAGGGGAGGGGGTCAGGCCGGACGCGCGTTCGTGAACCGGTAGCCGATGCCCGGCACCGCCAGGATGTAATAAGGACGCGCGGGCTGCGTCTCGATCTTCCGGCGCAGGTTCCTGATGTGCACGTCGATCACGCGCGTCTCGATGGGGTATTCGTAGCCCCAGATGGCGTTCAGGATCTTCTCGCGGCTCAGGACCTTGCCGGCGTTGCTGGCCAGGAATGTCAGCAGGTCGAACTCCGTGTGCGTCAGCTCGACTTCCTTTCCCGACTTGTAGATCCGGCGCTCGTTGATGTCGATGATCAGGTCGCGGAACTCTAGGCGGGTCCGCATCGCCTCCGCCGATTCCATGCGCGCCCGGCGCAGATGGGCGGCGACGCGGGCGGCCAGCTCGCGCAGCCGGAGCGGCTTGGTGACGTAGTCGTCGGCGCCGATCTCCAGCGCCACGACCACGTCGATCTCCTCCGACCGGCCGCTCATCATGATCACCGGCGTCGTCGGGTCGGTCCGGCGGAGCTCCCGGCAGACGTCGTAGCCGGACCCGTCAGGCAGGCTCACCTCGAGCAGCGCGAGGCTCGGGTGGGCCGAGGTGTGGAGCCGGAGCGCCTCGGCGCCGGTCTCTGCGTCTACCACCTCGTAGCCATCCTGCTCGCAGGCCGTGCGGACGTCCCGGCGCACGGCCGGGTCCCCGTCGACGACCATCACCAATCTCGTCGAGGTCTCCGACATATCCCCAGTGTTTCCCCGTCCTCATACTAACCGATCTGAAGGATTGTTAGGATATGTTGCGCCTAATACCGATCCGGGCTCACTCCGCGACGACACCCTCGAGGTGGCTCGTGTCGTTGACGGTGGCGATGACCATCCGGCCGTTGCGCCGCTCGACTATGCTCACCGACCCGTTCGAGATCCGGAACGGAAATAGACCGTGGCTCGGCCTGCCCACGACGCGGTGCAGCGCGATCTGGATGACGCCACCGTGCGTCACCACGATCGCGTCGCCGCGCGGGTGTTGCTCGAAGAGGCGATCGAGCGCGGACGCCACCCGCGACTCGAAGGCCGAAGCCCCCTCACCACGCGGCACGACGTCCCAGCTCGGCTCGCGCGTCCACGCGTCCCACGCATCAGGAAACCGGCTCGCCAGCTCGGCGGTATGCAGGCCCTCCCAGTCACCGAGGAAGATCTCGCGCAGCTCGATCATGGGCCTGGCCTCGACGCCGAGCGCCAGCGCGATCGGCGCGGCGGTCTGGCTGGCGCGAAGAAGGTCACTCGTGTACAACGCCTCGACGCGCCGGTGGGCCAGCCGGCCGGCCACGCGCCGTGCCTGCTCGTGGCCTTGCTCCGAAAGCGGCGGATCGAGCTGACCCTGGATGCGGCGCTCGCGGTTCCAGGTCGACTCGCCGTGACGGATGAGGATGAGCCTCGACGCGGGGTTGCGATTCGGAGCCGGCTCGGCGCCGTCGATTGGTGTTGCACCGGTCGATGCAGTGGGGCTGGTGCCCTCAGACATGACGACTGACCGAGCCGGGGGATGTCGACGTGGCTCTCCCGGCGCGAGTTTTGATACCGATATCTATACTAACTTTTCTTCGGTTGGGAGAAATTTGAGTTCAATTCGAACTCGGGAGAAGGTGGGTGCAGTCACGCGGCTCGCTGGCCGAGACCAGCCTTAAGAACCTGCTCGAGGCCGCTCAGGGCGAGCGGTCGACAGGCACTCTCACGGTTCGCGACGGCTCCGGGAAGTCGGCGTCGCTGTACTTCCTGTTCGGTCACCTGTTCCACGCGCAGAGTGATGGCGTCGCCGGCGACGCCGCTGTCGTCAGCGCGCTCGGTTGGGGTGGCGGCGAGTTCGAATTCGACGCCAAAGCGAAGCTGCCGTCGGACGAAACCGTCAAGGCCGGCATCCCTGAGCTGGTCCAGGCCGCCGAGTCGGGCGCAGACGCGGCTCCACAGCAATCCGCACCGCCGCCGCCCGCTGCAACCGAAGAGCGCAGGGAGCATCCTGTAACTGAGAAAAAGGTGGAAGCGCCCCAGCCGCGCCGCGGCGTCAAGCACCGTCCATCGCCCAAGCACGGTCGCGAACCCATCCCCGTGCCCGCGGGCCAGGTGATCTACGACTCGCTGAAGACGTCGTTCGTCGACTTCCCGCGACTGATAACCACGCTCGAGAAGGAGAGCTACACCGGCTACGTCCGGTTGCTCACCGAAGACGCGTCGGGACTGATCCTGTTTCGCGAGGGCCTGGCGCTCGAGTGCCTGTACGACGCTGGCGACGACCAGCAGCAGGGGCTCGTCCTCGGCAAGCAGGCGCTGCAGAGGTTCAACGAGGACGTCACCAACGGGCACGGCGTCCTCGACGTGGTGGGACTGTCGAACGAGCTGATCGAGGGCCTTTACGAGCTCACGGTCTCACGCCCAATGTACACGGAGCTGTACGCGTCGTGGGTCGACATGAAAGCGCTGCTCAAGTTCCTGAACGACCGGAAGTTGAGCGGCAGCGTGATGATCCGCTCCTCGGCCGGCACCGGCGTCATCATCCTCGCCGAGGGCGAGCTTGCGGGCGCGTACACGAGCGAGTCCCGCGACATCTCGGACAAGCCCGATCGCGCGCTCGCTCTGTGCGAGGACCCCAACGCGATGATCGAGATCAAGTCGGCGGACACGTCCACCCACACCCCGCTCGACATCGATGAGATCGTCGCCGGGCAGCGCGGGCCGCGCATGAACCCGCAGGTGGCGCAGACCGCGCCGCCGACTCCCGCCGCCCCACCGCCACCTCCCCAGGTGGAACCCGCAACATCGCAGATCCCAGTTGTCGCGCAGACGGCCACGTACCCGGCCATGCGCGAAGCGCCGACTCCGCCGAGCATGCCCGCGATGCCCATGCAGCAGATGGCGCCCACCGCTCCGCCAGCGCCGTCCGGTCCTCAGCTGGACTGGGCCGCCATCGTCGCGGAGCTGCAAGCGATGGCCGAGGACCAGCTGGGCAATCGAGCTCGCAAGGTGAAGGACATTCTTGGCGCCGCCGATCCATCGATCGCCGGCATCGAGGCCGCAATCGACCAGGTCCCCGGCATCTCGCTTCTGTTCGTCGACTCCTCGCGCCTCGAGCAGCTGGCGCAAGAGATGAGGGCGCGGCTCAAGAGCCACTACTAATGGCGCGGGGCTCTATGAGGCCCTGGGCTGTCGCGATCGCCGCCGTCGCTGCGCTGGCAAGCATCGCCGCATGTGGTGGCGCGCCCGCGCAGATCGTCGATTACTCGCCATTGCGCGGCGCTTCCAATGTATCGACGCTCGCGCCGGTGCAGATCACATTCGACCACGATGTCGACCGCGCGTCAGTCGAAAGCAGGCTGCACCTCGTGCCCGCCGTGAGCGGCACCGTCAAGTGGAAGAATGGTCACGACCTCGACTACCAGCACGAGAAACTGACCACCGGAGCGACTTATGAGGTAGTGCTCGAAGCCGGTTACAGCGACCTCGCTGGCAACACTTACGCGCTCCGGCATCACTGGTCGTTCGACACGGAGCCTGCGCCGCGATTCGCGGGCTCGACCCCATCCGATGGTGATACCGGCGTGGACCCCGCGGACTACATAGGTGTCAGCTTCTCGCGCGCGATGCTCGCCTCGAGCCTTAGCACCGGCATCGTTTTCACTCCAGTCGTGCAGTTTGGGGTCCGCATCGACCCATCGGACGCGCGACGCGTGATCGTCGCGCCCGATTCGCTGCTGCACCCCAACACGACGTACCAGATGCTCGTCACGCAGTTCGCGATGGACGCGGACGGCAACCAGCTCGATCGGTTCCGGATCATCACCTTCACTACCGGCGCGGCCCGCCCGCTGCACCACTGGGTGGCTTTCGCGGCCGTGAACCTGGCGGGGACATCCGGCGGCCTGTGGATCGTCAACGAGACCGGCATCCCGAGGCAGCTGCTCGAGTCGAGGGCGGTGAGTGCGTACAGCTGGTCGCCCGACGGCCAGCGACTCGTCTTCGAGACTGCCGACGGTTGGGCGACGTTCGCGCCAGGCGAAGGCACCCAGACGCTTGGCTTCTCGGCGGTTTGGGCGGCGGCGCTGGCGCCAGGTCTCGGCTACGTCTATCTCGATGCAGCAGGTTCTCTTTACCGGGCGCCCCAGTCAGGCCCGGACTATGTGATCGGCACGGTCGTCAGGACCGTCGCGGTGAGCCCCAACGGCGAGCGAGTCGTGTTCGCGCAGGACGAGTCTGACGGCACCACCGGTCTGTGGGGCTACGACGTCGGTCTGCGATCCCGTTACGCGCTCGCGTCTGAGACCGCCGCAGTCTCCGATGTGAGCTGGGCTCCCAACGGCAACCGCATCGCCTATCTTCGTCACGCCGCGGGCACGGTCACTCTCCGCGTGCGCAACCTCAGTGGCTCAGCTGCTCTGACCAGCGTCGTGCAGGGCGACATCAGCGCGCCGGCCTGGCTCCACGACTCGGACCACATGGTGATGGCGGCGTCGGTCGAAGGGGACACCGGGCTGGTGAGCAAGGCATTTGTGGTCAACGTCGCGTCGCCGCCGGCATCGCTCACGATCGGGCTGGGGTTGCCGGCGCTGCCGAGCGTGACAGACTTGACAGACCCCGTGCCGTCACCCGACGGCCATCAGATCGCGTTCATCAGTGGCGACCAGGTGTGGCTGATGAACGCCGATGGGACCAGGCCGACCGCGCTGACGCGCTTCGACCCTACGGCGTTCCCTTACTCGTGCCTCATGCCGGCGTGGACACGGCTCTGAGCCTGACCGCCGCCTGGTAGCGACGCCGCCTTGCGCTCGACGAGTGAGCTGAAAAGCTCGGCCAGCCGGTCGGCGGTACGTGACCACGAGAAGCGCTGAGCCAGCAGCTGGCCGCGGCTGCCCATCTGGCGCGCAAGCTCCGGATTGTCCAGCAGGCGCGCGATCCGATCCGCGTAATCGGCTGAATTGTCGCCCGAGACCAGGAACCCGGTAACGCCTTCGCGCACGACCGAGCGCAGTCCGGACACGTCCGAAGCAACCACGGGGCAACCGCACGCTTGCGCCTCGAGGCCCACCAGACCGAACGACTCGCTGTACGAGGGCATCACGCACACGTCGGCCGCCGCGTAGAAGTACGGGAGCTCGTGATGCGCGACCGAGCCGACGAACTCCACCGCATCGCCCACCCCGGCAGCCGCCGCAACTCCCTTGAGCCGCTCCATCTCGCTCTCGTCAGCGTCGCGCGAGTCCGCACCCAGCACGAGGAGGCGCGCGCCGCTGTGGCCCCGGTCGCGCAGCAGCGCCAGCGCGCGGATGGCGATGTCGACTCCCTTCAATCGCTCGAGCCGGCCGACGAAAAGGAGCAGCGGCCCCGCGCCGGCTCGGATCTTCGAGCGCGCATCGGCCCGATCGATGGGCCGGAACGTGGAGACGTCGACACCCGGCGCAACCACCTCGACGCGGCCCGCGTCGGCGCCATAAGTCCGCACCAGCTCCTCGCTCTCATCGTTGGTCGAGGCAATGAGCAGGTCGGCGCAGCGCGCGATGTCACCCTCGACGGCGATCCGCAGCGGCGGCTCGGGCCGGGCTCCGCTCGCGAGGCTTCGGTTCTTGACGAGGCCGAGCGTATGCGCGGTGTGGGCCCACGCCGGCGCGAGCCGCGGCCTCAGGACACACGCCACCTCGCCCGAAAGCCAGTAGTGCGAGTAGACCAGGTCGTACCGGGCGCCTTCGGCCAGCGCATGGTTGAAGATGCGGGATGCGAACTGCGGGACCTCGCGATACAGCGAGTACTTGTCCAGGTCACGCCCCGCGTCCAGATAGATGACGCGCGAGAGCGGCGCCGGCTGCTCGACCCTCGGGTCGTCGTCCGACTGGACGCGCGTGAATACGTCGGTGGCGATTCCCCGGTCGCTGAACGCGTTGCAGACCTCGCGGACGTAAACGTTCATGCCGCCGGCGGCCTGCTGACCGAGGGGCGCGGTCGGGGAGGTGTGCATGGATATGACCGCGATCCGCATCTGCGCGGAGCGGTCAGACGAGAGCTCGGTTAGCTCAGCCACGGTACGCCGATCTCGCGTCGAGCCAGCGTCGAGAGACGCAGGTAAAACCCGATCCGGAGACCGGCGAACACGACCCCATACAGGTCTAAAACCTACGACGTTCCGACCTATTCCCGCTGGCTGGGAGACCCCTTCGGCAACGGATAGAATGGCCCCAGATGCGACCCCGCAAAAGCCTGCAGCGGTACGGCCTCATCGCCGTCGCCGTGCCTGGGCTTCTGCTCCTGACCGCCATTTCGACCCTGGCCGACGCCTCTCCATCGCCCTCCGGAGCGCCGCTGCCGGGCGACCCGACCAACGGCCAGAGCGTCTACCAGCAGCACTGCACCACCTGCCACGGGGGTAGCCTCGAGGGGAACATAGGCCCGGCCCTGAACCCGATCGCGCACCTCCCGGGGGTGGCCAATCCGCTCGACCCCACCTACCTGATCGACACCATCACCAACGGCATCACGCCCCCGACGGGCACTGCGATGCCGGCGTGGAAGGGGCAGATCTCGGACAAGGACATCCAGGACCTGGCGGCGTTCATCATCCAGCAGAACTCGCTCGGCAGCAGCAACGCGCCGTACTCGCCCGGCGAGCTGGCCCTGCGCACGATCTTCTGGGTCGGGGTCGGCATCATCGCGATGGTGTTCGTGACGTACCTGCTGGCCCAGTACAACATGCGCTGGATCGCACGGCGAGCCGCGGCGCGGCGCAGGTAGAGGCACGGCCGAGCCGGCTGACTCGTCGCCGCTGAAGGCGCCGCCCAAACCAACACCCACCGGCGGCGCACCCAGAATCCTGATCCTGTTCAGCGACACCGGCGGAGGACATCGGGCCGCGGCCGTGGCCCTAACGGATGCGCTCCACCACCTCGACTCGACTTGCGTCGTCAACATCGCCGACCCGCTCATCGCGCAGGGTCCCGCGGTCGTTCGGCGCCTGGCTTCTCTTTACTCGCCCGTGATTCAGCGCTCGCGCGCGACATGGGGCGCCGTCTACCACACGAGCAACACCAGGCCGGCCTTCGCGGCCATCAAGGCGCTGTTCGGTCCGGGCGTGCGCAAGGCGGTGGTCGAGCTGATCCGCAAGCACGACCCCGACGTGGTGCTCTCTGTGCATCCACTGCTCAACCACATGAGCCACCAGGCGATCCAGCGCAGCGGCCGTCCTCGCGGCCTGATGACGGTCATCACCGACCTGGTCGACTTCCATCGCGGGTGGACGTTCAGCCAGGCCGACCTGGTGGTCGCGCCGACCGAGGTGGCACGAAAGGTGGCGATCAGGCGACGGGTGCCCAGCGACCGTGTGAAGCTACTGGGGCTTCCCGTCGACATCCGCTTCCGCCCTGCTGCCCCTGGCGAGAAGCAGGCGCTGCGCCGCCGCTTCGGCCTCGACGAAGGCCGCTTCACAGTGTTGGTCATGGGCGGTGCGGCCGGGGTCGGCGGCCTGCTGAACCAGGTGCGCGCGCTCGCGTGGGATCCTCATCAGTGGCAGCTCATCGTCGTGTGCGGGCGCAACGAGCGCCTCCGCGGCCACCTCTCACGCCTGCGCTTCGCGACGCCGACTCTGGTGCTGGGCTTCGTCGACAACATGCCGGAGCTCATGAGGGCGTCAGATGTTGCGGTCACCAAGGCCGGGCCAGGCGCGATCGTCGAGGCGCTCGCGACGGGGCTGCCCCTGATCATCAACGGCTACCTGCCCGGGCAGGAGACCCCCAACGTCGACTTCGTGGTCGGTTCCGGGTTTGGCAGCTACGCGCCGCGCGCCGACGACGTCTTCGAAGAGGTTCGAGTTCTCGCCGAGGGCGGGCCGACCTGGCAATCGATGTCGTTCCGCGCGCGCGAGCTCTCGCATCCGTACGCATCGCAGGACATCGCGCGGGAGTGCCTGCTGCTCGCCGGGCGCTACAGGGCTTCCGCGCAGGCGAGCCTGTAAGGGCACAGCCGGCACTTCCGGCGCTCCGGCTGCGGATCGAAGTGGCCACCGCGGATCTTTTCCGCCACCTCGATCGCGATCGCGCGCGCCTCATCCTGAAGCCTGGGTACGCCCTCGAGCCGGATCGCCGAGCCTTCAGCGAGATAGATGACCTCGAGCTCGATCGGGGCGAGGCTGAGCGCGGTCGAAGCGCCGAGCGCGTACAGGGCCACCTGCAGGTCCCGCCGCGCGCGTGCGAGCGGGCGCCCGCTTTTGTAGTCGATGATCAGCCAACCCTCGTCGGTGCGATCCACGCGGTCGATCACGCCGTGCAGCATGAAACCGTCCACCGCGGCTGAGAACTCGCGCTCCACCAGGTCAGGCGTGCGTTCGAATCCGCCGCTCGCACGGAAGGCCTCGAGCTGCTCCAGGCCGAGGCGCCGAAACGTTGGCGCTCGCCGAGCATCAGGAAAGCTCGCCTCCTCCCACACCTCGGAGTGCATCGCGTGCAGCCGTTCGCGCGTGATCGCTCCGCCGGTGCGGCGCTCTTCACCCGCGCGCCGCAGCACCTCGTGCAGGATCGTGCCCTGTACGGCCTCAGCGCTCTGCGCCGCCGGCAACCGCTGCCGGTAGCGAAACCAGTACTGCCGAGGACAATCGCGATAGCTCTGGATAGAGCTATACGAAAGGACGAGCTCGCCCGTGCTACTGCCCTCCCCACTCGTGGGGAGGGTCCGGGTGGGGGGTGATGTACTTGCTATCTCACGTTCCAGAACCGCCCCCGACGCCCGGATTTCGGCGAGGAATCGAGATTCCCGCCAGCGCCGGCCTCCCTCGTAGTGCTCGGCGCGGGTGATGTAGAGCCGCTTGCGAGCGCGCGTCATCGCCACGTAGAGCAAGCGCCGCTCCTCCGCGACCACGTCCTCTCGCCCGCGCACCAGGGGCTCGAGCACCGAGGCCGGCAGCTCGAATCGCTGCGACCTTCCTGACTGCGGCAGCCTTCCCTCCACCAGCGACGCCACGAACACCGCGTCGAACTCGAGCCCCTTGGCTTGGTGGATCGTCATGACCGAGATCGCGTCGCCGCCGCGTTCTGGCGCGGCCGGCGCCTCGTCCTCTCCAGATAAAAGGACGAGGTCGAGATGAGCCATGTACGCGGCGAGCGAGTGGTCGGGATCGGACTCGCAGAACTCGGCGATCGCGTCCGCCAACCGGCTGACGTTTGCCGCCACGCGCGCGGCCTCGCTAGGCCCCAGCCTCGCGGCCTGGCGATCCAGGTAGCGCGTGCGGTTCATCAGCTCGAAAAAGAGGTCGCGCACGTCCAGCGATTTGGCGAGCGTGCGCAGCTCCTCGACCACGCCTTCCGAGCATTCCGGGATTCGTGTTTTCACCCTGAAGGCGGCGATCTCATCGGCGGGATCGCGGAGCACTCGCAGCATCGCGATGACGTCGCGGATCTCCGGCCGGTCGTACAGCCCGTGTCCACCGACCACCAGATGGGGCAGCCCCGCCGCAGCGAGGGCCGCTGACACGTAGGTCGCGATCGCGTTGGTGCGGCATAGGACCGCGATCTCCGCCAGAGATGTACCTGATGCGGCAAGTCGCGCGGCCTCGGCCGCGATCGCCCCGGCCTCCCCTGCGCCGTCCGCGCAGCGCCACACTTCGACGCGCCGTCCCGATCTCGTGGCGGAGAGCTCCTTGCCGAGGCGCTCCGCGTTGTGGCCGATGAGCGCGGCCGCTGCGCTAACGATCCTGGCGGAGCTCCGCTGGTTCTTGCCGAGCGCCAGAGTCCTCGCGTTCGGGAACCGTTCGACGAACCGCTCCAGGCTTGCCCGCGACGCGCCGCGAAACCTGTAGATGCTCTGGTCGTCGTCGCCGACCACGAAGGGCGCGCCACCGTACGACACCAGCTCCACCAGCCGCTCCTGAGCGAGGTTCAGGTCCTGGTACTCGTCGACGAGGACGTGGGGGTACCGGCGCCGGTATGCGTCGGCGACGCGCGGGTCGCGCGAGAGCATCGCGACCGACCGTTCGAGGAGGTCGTCGAAATCGAGGAGGCCGCGCCTGCGGCACTCGAGCTCGTACGCGCGAAACAGACGCACGCACGCACGCATCAGCGACACTCGTTCGTGGTCGTCAGCCGAATCGGCCCACTCGTCCAACCGCCGCATGGGCACGAGCTCCTGCTTCAAGCGCTCGAGCATCTGTAGGGCCGGCGCGACCAGGTCGTCTGGTCGCTCATCCCCAACCAGCGCCGCGTCGCCGAGCTCCCACATGAGCTCCCTCGCAAGGATCCACCGCTCGGCGCCGCTGACGATGCGGAACCCGGAGGGCACGCCTACACGCCAGCCGTCCGCCCGCAGCCAGCTCAGGGCGATCGAATGCACCGTGCCCACGGCCGGGGCATCGGCCGCGACGAGGTCCTCGATTCGCTGCCGCATCTCCTGTGCCGCGCGGTCGGTGAAGGTCATGACGAGAATCGACGCCGGGTCTGCGCCCGCGGCGACGAGGCGGCGGAATCGCTCGGCGATGACGGCCGTCTTCCCGGTGCCGGCCCCGGCGATGACGCGGACCGGCGACCCGCTCAGCGCCGCGGCTTCTCGCTGACGTGCGTCGAGGCGCGTCATGTCGGCGTCGCCCGCCCGATGCGCACGCGCAGGATGCGGACGCGCCGGCCAAGGTCCATGCCATTGAGCCGCGTGATGACCGTCTCGGCGTCCAGGCGCAGCTGATGCGCCAGCGCGGGGCTCGAGGTCGTTATCAGGAGCACGCCTGATTTCAGCTCGACCGCCTCGCACAGGCGGGCGGGTTCCGGGCCGATGAGCGCGCGAAAGGCGGCGGCCACACGCGTCCCCAGCAGGCGGCCTCCGCCCGGCTGGCGCCGGACCACCGCCGGCAGGATATTGCCCAGCTTATCCACAGGCCTCGATTCGCCCCGAATTCACGCTCCACACGCGGGCCCCGGTGATGAGCTCGGCCGGGAACGGGCCCATCTCGGCGGACGTGATGATGACCTGGCCCTCGCCTGCGACCCGGCGCAGCAGCGCGGCGCGGCGCTCGGCGTCCAGCTCGGACAGGACGTCGTCCAAGAGGAGCACGGGCCGTTCGCCGGCGCGCCTGGTGACCAGCGCGGCCTCGGCGAGCTTCAGGCTCACGACGGCGGTTCGCTGCTGGCCCTGGGATGCGTAGCTGCGAGCGTCACGTCCGTCGAGCTGGATGAGCAGGTCGTCGTGATGGGGCCCGACAGTTGTCGACCCTCTCCGCAAGTCGTCGGTAAGCGACTTTTCCACAGCATCTGCGAAGTCTTCGGGTGGTCCCAGGTAGGCGATCTCGAGCCCCTCGCCGGCGGCGATCTCGGCGTGACATTCGGCCGCGTACGGCCGCAGCTCGTCAACCGCCCGGGCGCGGGCTCTCGCGATGTCCAGGCCGATTGTCACCAGCTCCGTGTTGAAGGCCTCCAGCACGCCAGGGGCCTCCTCGCCGGCGGCGATCCGCTTCAGCAGGCTGTTGCGCTGCTCGAGCACCCGCCGGAGGCCGGCCAGGTTGCGCGCGTAGCCGGGCTGCACCTGGACGAGCATCTGGTTCAGGAAGCGCCGTCGCTGCTCCGGCCCCGCTTTCACCAGGCCGAGATCGTCGGGCCAGAAGAGCGTCACCCGGAAGTGGCCAGGCAGATCGAAGCCACGGCGGCGGACGCCGTCGACCTCGATGACGCGCCGCACCCTTTCGCCCTCTTCTTGCAGGTTGATTGTGACCTCGAGCCCGCGCCCGGCCGACTCCACCTCGGCGTGGATCCGGGCAGCGTTCGTGACCGGACCCAGCAGCTCTACGTCCCGCCTCGCGCGTGGCGACGACGACAGCGCCAGCATCGCCACGGCCTCCAGCAGGTTCGTCTTGCCCTGGCCGTTCGCACCCACGAAAACGTTCACGCCAGGTCCGGGCACCAGGTCGAGGTGGGCGTAGTTCCTGTGGTTGTTCAGTTGTAGGCGCTTGAGCTCCACGCGAGAAGCTCGGCTTCAGGACATCGCCACCCGCACAGGCATGATCACGTACAGGTAGTGCTCCTTGCCCGGCGGGCGGATCAGCCCCGGGCTGAGCGGACCGTCGAAGAGCAGCTCAACCTGGTCTTCGCCGATCACCCCCAGGGCGTCCAGGACGTAGCGGGCATTGAAGGCGATCTGGATCTCGGAGCCTTCGACATCGGCCGGCATCTCCGCTTTGCTGTCCCCTACCTCGTTCGTCGCCGCCGACAGAACGACACCGCCCGTGTGGGCCTTGACCCGGATGACATTGGCGCTGTCGCGGGCGAACAGGGACACTGCGCGAACGGTCTGCGTGAGCTCGGAAGTGGCCAGCCGAACCTTGGTCGAGCTCTTGCTGGGGATAACTTGTGCGTAGTTTGGATACTTCCCGTCGATCAGCCGGGACGTCAGTTCGGAGTTACCGGCCTTGAAGAAGATCTGGTTCCTGGCCTTCGAGATGATGAGCTCCACCTGGCCCGGCTCACCCTTCAGCACCCGGCTGAGCTCGGCGAGGGCCCTGGCCGGCACGATCAGGCTCGCCTCGAGGTCGGCGGCGCCGTTGGCGGGGAGCTTGCGCACCGCCAGCCGGTGACCGTCGGTGGCAGCCAGGGTCAGGTTGCCCTGCTGGAGCTGGACCAGCACCCCGGTGAGGACCGGTCGCGCTTCGTCGGTCGAGGCTGCCATCTGGGTCTGCTCGACCGCCTTGATGAGCTCCTCAAGCGGCACCTGCAGTCTGTCGCCTTCGTCCGGTCGTGGGCCCGGCGGAAACTCCTCCGCCTCGATGCACTTGATGTGGGTGTCAAAGCGGGCGCAGCGCAATGAAAGTTGCTGTGTCGCGCCGTCCAGCGTCATCTCGAGGTCTTCGTCGGGAAGCGTGCCCACGAAATCAGTGAGCAGGCGCGCCGGGGCGGTGGTGCTCCCCTCCATCGCAACCTCGGCCGGCACCAGCTTCCGAATGCCGATCTCGAGATTGGTGGCGCTGAGCGCAAGGCCTTCGGGTGTCGTTTCGATGAGGATGTTGTTCAGGATGGGGAGCGTCGTCCGGCTGGAGATCGCCCGCGACACGACCTGTAGAGCCTGACCAAGCACTGACGGTCTGCAGGTCACTCTCATCTGCGTTGCGATTGCTTTGGCACTCACGAAAGTTGTCCCCCGTTGTTCTTGGTCTTGCTGATTGATTCAGTCCGTAATGAATAACAGTAAGCGCTGTGGGTACTGGGGATATAGAGATCCTTTACAGATCGCGACTCGCCTTGGATAACCGTCGCGGAGTCGGTGGGGATCTCCTTCCTGGCTGTGCAATGGTGGGGAAGAGACGGCGGCGGGCTGACAATCCAACCGCTTTCCCAACCACGACAGGAGAAGATGTGGAAGCGCGCATCACTCTGCGTAGAGACGTTCGCGGATGGCCTGCACCTCGAACCGCAACCTCTCGTCCTCCTTCAGCTCGTTCGCGATCTTCTCAATCGAATGAAGGGCCGTCGTGTGGTCCCTGCCTCCAAATGCCTTGCCGATTGCAGGGAGCGACGACGGCGTCTCCTCACGAACGAGGAACATCGCCACCTGGCGGGGGAAGACGATGTGCTTGTCCCGTCGCTTGCTCTTCATGTCCTCGAGGGTGACGTTGTAGAAATCGGCAACCAGGACCTGGATGCGGTCGACGTTGATGGGTTTGCGCGTGCCGGCGGGGATGATGTCGGCCAGCAGTCGCGCCGCTTCGTCCTCGTCGACCTGCCTCTGGTGCACCGCAGCAAACGCCTGCACGCGCGTCAGCGCGCCTTCGAGCTCGCGGATGTTGCGCTGGACTTTGTGCGCGATGAAGCTCAGGACCTCCTCCGGCACGAGGCTGGTGTGGCCGCCGAGCTTGGAGTGGAGGATCGCGAGGCGGGTTTCGAAGTCCGGCGGCTGGATGTCCGCGATGAGGCCCCACTCGAATCGCGACCTGAGCCTGTCCTCCAGCGTCGGGATCTCCTTCGGCGGACGGTCCGATGAGATGACGATCTGCTTGTTGATCTCGTGCAGCGCGTTGAAGGTGTGGAAGAACTCTTCTTTGGTGCGGTCCTTGCCGGCGAGGAACTGGACGTCGTCGATGAGAAGCACGTCGACGGTGCGGTACTTGTGCCGGAACTCGCCCATCCGCGCGGTCGCGATCGATGTGATCACCTCGTTGGTGAACTGCTCCGACGTCCTGTAGACGACCCGCTTGCGCGGGAAGCGGTCGTGCACCTCATGGCCGATGGCGTGCATGAGGTGCGTCTTGCCGAGACCCACGCCCCCGTAGAGGAACAGCGGGTTGTAGCTGTCGCCGGGGGCTTCGGCCACGGCCTTGGCCGCGGCGTGAGCGAACTGGGAGTTGTGGCCGACGACGAACGACGAGAACCGAAAGCGAGCATTGAGCTCCGAAGGAGCCGGCGATACGTCCGTCTCCGCACCGTTCTCGTGGCCGTTGTCATGACCGTTCGCGCTCAGGCCGTCGCCGTCTTCGCCGTCAGTCGCTACCAGCTGGGGTCGATGACTGCCCGGCGAGATGACGAAGTCGATGCCGACCTCGGCGCCAGTGACCGCCTGCAGCGTCTCCTGGATCAGGCCCGAGAACCGGTCCTCGAGCCAGTCCTTCGCAAGCTTGCTTGGCACACCGATGCGGAAGGTGCTGCCGTCCGCCGACACGACCGATGTGTTCTTGAGCCACATGTCGTACGTGCGCTTGGCCAGCTGGAAACGAAGCTCCTCCTGCACCTGTGACCAGATCTGATCCTGGTTCACTTCACACCACCCTCCCCATACGGTGTAGACCCGCCCAGCTCGGCGTCAGCAAGCGCACCGACACGCTTGTCATGACCTGGGAACAACGGGCTCCCGACTTATGCAAATGCTGTGGATAAACTGGGTCCAACCGAGGTTTCGCGCCTGCCGCCGGCCGGCCCGTCGGACGCACTTTTCGGCGTGCCAGCGCGCGCCCGCGTTCAACCGAAGACCTGCGAGTGTCCAGGACCGCCTCCCGTCTATCTGTGGATAAGATCGGAGCAGATTTCCACAGGCTGGGGCTGGGCGCCAGTCTGAAATCTCCCTGCCGACCGAAGTCTTTTGTGGAAGCGCTGTTGTAGGCTTTAGCCCTAGCCCTGACCGAGGATAAGGCCTAGGTGCTGGTGGGAGACCTGTACTGGGATGTGTTGAGGAGCGCGGCTGTATTGCTTCCGGGCGGGGATTGTAGCACCGGCCTGGAGGCGTCGCAAGGCATTCTGGGGATGGGATGATGTGATATCGACGGTGTGGGACCTGACGTGAGCTAGGAGGCCTCCGGTACACTACCGCGGTCCCGATGAAGAGAACCTTTCAGCCCAAGAAACGGTACCGTCGCCGCGTGCATGGATTCCTTCGCCGGATGAGCAGCAAGGGCGGCGTGCACGTCATCCAGAACCGCCGCCGCAAGGGTCGCCACCGGCTGACCAAGTAGCCGCCTCCGTCGTGAAGAGACGGTTCCGGCTCCGCCGGAAGTCTGATTTCGAAGCCACGATGCAAGGCAAGCGCGTCTACAGCGGTCGCGCCCTGCTGGCACTCGCGGTCCCCAGCGACGGCCTCGAAACTCGGGTTGGCGTCACCGTCAGCAGGCAGCTGCGGGGAGCGGTGGACCGGAACCGCGCCAGGCGCCGGGTGCGGGAAGCAGCTCGCGCCTCGCTGTTCGAGGGAGATTTAAGCGCCCGGCACCGGGGAATACGATATGACGTGGTCCTGATCGCCCGGCCCGCAGCGCTGACGCTGCGGTTCGCCGACCTTAAGGAGGAGACCGAACAGGCGGCTCTCCGACTCACCGAGCGCCTCTAATGACACGTGTGATGCTGGCCGCGATTCGCGGCTACCAGATGTCGTTCTCGAAGGTCTTGCCGCCTTCTTGCCGCTACTACCCGTCATGCTCCCACTACACGTACGAGGCGATCGAGCGTTACGGCTGGTGGAAGGGTGGCTGGATGGGGGCCGCGCGAATAGCGCGGTGCCATCCGTTTGCCAAAGGCGGCTACGATCCGGTTCCCTGACAGGAGACTCTGACCATTTCTTCTCTAGGCAGCATCTTCAACATCTTTCTGCCCCTGCAAGACGGGCTGCAGTGGCTGCTGACCCTCATCCATTCATACGTGGTCCAGGTCCCTCTGTTCGTCTCCATCGGCGCCTACGGCGTGGCGATCATCGCCATGACGATCCTCATCCGCCTCGTCCTCGCGCCCCTGCAGCAGTTCCAGCTCGTGACCCAGCGCAAGACCATGGTGGAACAGCGAAAGCTGGCGCCGCAGGTCAACGAGATTCGCAAGAAATACAAGAAGGATCCGCAGAAAGTGAACGCCGAGATGATGAAGCTCTACCAGGAGCACGGCGTCAACCCGCTCGGCGGATTGGTGGGCTGCCTTCCGCTGGTCGTCCAGATGCCCATCCTGTACGCGCTCTACTGGGTGTTCCGGGGTCGGGTGGCGCCTCTAGGCTGGCCGCCGCATTTCCTCTTCATCCCGAACCTGAACGACTTTCCCAACCATCACGCGATCGTCGCGATCGCGGGCTTTGCGATCCCCGCCGTCCCCTACCTGGTCTTCCCGCTCCTCGCCGCGGCGACGACCTACGTCTCGACCAAGATGCTGCAGCAACCGACCCCCGTGAATCCGACCGAGCAGGAGCTGCAGACCCTGCAGATCCAGCGAACGATGGTCGTGATGTCCCCGCTCCTGTTCGGGTGGTTCGCGCTGCAGTCGCCGGCGGGCCTGGCCCTTTACTGGTTCATCGGCAACTGCGTGGCTATCATTCAGCAGTACTTCGTGGTCGGCTGGGGCAACCTGTGGCCGAGAGGTGGCACGGCCCCAACACCAATCACTCAACCGAAGGGCGCGGGCCCGCCCAAGAACGGCGGAGGCCCCGGCAATGCGAAGCAGCTTCCGAGGCGCGTGCAGGGCGGGGGCGGGCGGAAATCCAGAGATGCACGGGACGCCAAGAGGCGCGCGTCCTGACGGGCGCGGGGAGTCAGGAATGATCGATTTGAGGTCAGCAAGACGATGAGATCTGCAGAAGGTCGAGGACGCACTCTCGACGAGGCGGTCGACGCCGCCCTGATCGAGCTCGGGGAGACGCGGCGCAATGTCGACGTCAAGGTTGTCAGGGAAAGCCCCGACGAGACCGTGGTCGAGGTCACGGTGATGGAAGCCGCCGCAGCGGCCGGCACGCCACCTGTCAACGGCAAAGCGGAGACCGTGCGGACGCTCCTCGAAGGGTTGCTGAAGCACATGGGCGTGCGTGCTTCGGTGCAGGTCCGCGCCGGCACCGAACCGATCACCCTCGACGTCACCGGCCGCGACCTCGGCGCGCTGATCGGCTGGCGCGGAGAGACGCTGCGCGCTCTCCAGTCCGTGACCAACGTGATGGTCGGCAAGCATCTCGACGAGGGTGAGCGCGTCATCGTCGACGTCGAGCGTTACCGCCAGCGGCGCGAGCACACAGTGCGAGAGATCGCCCTGCGCGCGGCCCGCCAGGTGAAGATGACCGGCGATGCGATCACGCTCGACGCCATGCAGGCGTTCGAGCGGCGCGCGATCCACCTCGCGCTCGAGGGCGACCCTGATGTGACCAGCTCCAGCATCGGCGAGGAGCCTGACCGCCGCGTCGTCGTCGGACCGCGCAAGCCGGCCGACGCTTAGCCGCGGCTTAGATGTCGGCCCGGTCCGCGGCTCAGCGGATCCGGAAGGCGATCGCTGTCGTGAACGCCGTCGCGGACGGCGCCGGTGACGAGGAGATCACGCCAACCGAGATCGCCGAGGCGATACGCGATTGCCTGGAGATGGCGGAGATCGCGGCCGTACCAAACGTGCGCAAGTACCTCGGCGAGGCTCTCGACGCGACGTCGGACGGGATGCCCGCCGATTTCGTGGCCATGACTCTCTACGCCGCGCTCGGCGCACTGCAGGAAGGATCCCCGTCCTGACTCCTCCCCACCGACTCGAGGTGCTTCCCGGCGGCGCGCGCCTGGTCACGGCGTCGATGCCACAGCGGCTCTCGGCGAGCCTCGTGCTGATGTTCGGCGGCGGCTCGCGCCTCGAAGACGATCGCCTCGCCGGCGTGTCGCACTTCATTGAGCATCTCTTTTTCAAGGGCACGCAACGCCGGCCAACATCGAAGGAGATTGCCGACGCCATCGAGGGCATCGGCGGGTTCATCAACGCCTCGACCGACAAAGAGCTGACCGCGTACTGGGCGCGCGTGCCCGCCGAGCACATGGAACTCGGGCTCGACGTGCTGTGCGACATCGTTTCGAATTCGAAGCTCGCTCCTGCAGACATCGAGCGCGAAAGGTCGGTGATCCTCGAAGAGCTGAAGATGTATCAGGACCAACCGCAGGACCACGTGCAGAACCTGCTCGAGGAGCTCATCTGGCCCGACCACCCTTTGGGCCGCGACATCGCCGGCACGCTTGCTTCGGTGGCGAAGCTCGCGCGCGACGACATCCTCGAGTACGCCGACTCGCACTACCGCATGCCGAACCTGGTAATCGGCGCCGCGGGGATGCTCGACGAGCCGGCGCTCGCAGACGCAGTCACCAACAAGCTGTCGCTTCCGGGCGAGCTAAACGGCGCGGACCAGGCCCATCCGCCTCTACGGTTGAGCGGGCCGAATCTCACCATGCGCCGCCAGCGCACCGAGCAGGCGCACATCTGCCTGGGCGTGCGCGCGCTCAGCTACATGCATCCCGATCGCTACGCGCTCGATCTGATGAACACGGTGCTTGGCGAAGGCATGAGCGCGCGGCTGTTTCTGAACATCCGCGAAAGGCTCGGCCTCGCGTACGACGTGCACAGCTTCACTCAGAAGCATCGTGACACCGGATACCTCGGCCTCTACCTGGGAGTTGATCCGAAGAACGCGCTCCGGGCGGTGGAGGCGTCGATCGCGCAGCTGCAACGGTTACGCGACGAGGACGTCGACCAGGAGGAGCTCGCGCGTGCGAAAGAGTTCACCAAAGGCCGCTTGCGACTCGATCTGGAGACGACGAACGGCGTTGCCTTCTGGCTGACCTACCAGCAGCTGGTGATGGGCGCGGTGCGGACAATCGAGGATGAGATCGCGATGGTCGACGCGGTCACCGCCGCGGACATCCGGCGCGTGGCCAACGATGTGCTGTCGGGTCCGATCCAGATGGCCGTGATCGGACCGTTCGCGAAGAGCGCGGGCTTCCGGGCCGTCATCTCCTAGACGGCTAGACGGCTAGCCGACGACGACGGTGCTCGTCTCGAGCGTCGGCTGCTCCTGGTAGATGTTGCCGAAGTGGTCCAGCGGCCAGATTCGGAACCACGCCCGCCCGTCGATCCGATCTCGGCTGATGGGTCCGAACGTGCGCGAATCCTGAGAGCGGTTGCGGTTGTCCCCCATGACGAAGTAGTAGTTCGGAGGAATCAGCTCCCCGTTTGGGCCGCCCCATTCGGTGTTGACGGTCCACGCCTCCGGCAGGTACGGCTCGTCCAGCTTGTGTCCGTTGATGTAGACGATGCCGTCGTGGATGAGCAGGCGCTCACCGGGCAGCGCGATCACTCGTTTGATGTAATCGGTGGTGCTGAGCGTCGGCGGCCGCAGGATGACGATGTCGCCGCGCTGCGGCGCGTGCAACTTGTAGTCGATCTTGTTGGCGATCAGGTAGTCGTTGTTGTCGAGCGTCGCGAACATCGACAGGCCTTCGACGTGCACGGTCTGCACCGCGAAGCTGATGCCGAAGTAAAGAATGACGGCGAGCACGACCACCTCGAACAGCTCTCGGAGGAGCGAGGAGCCGCTCGAGGGCGCGTCGTCGCGCGATGCAGCAGAAGGGCGGGTCGGCACGGCCACAGTGTGATTAGGTGGTGACGAGCTTAGCGCAGACCCGTTCGAGCTCTTCGCGGCTCGTGTAGCGAATCTCCAGACGGCCGCTGTTCGCGGTTCCCCTTAGCCTGACCGGCAATCCAAGCGCCTTCTCGATGTCGACCGCGAGCGTCCGCATCTCGGTGCTCTCGCCGCGCGCTGCGCGTCGCGGGCGGTAGGTGCGGACCCAGTTCTCGGTCTGCCGAACAGATAATCGCCGCGCCAGCACGACCTTGAGGCCGTGCTCCTGGCCGGCCTCCGAGTCGAGCGCGACCAAGGCGCGCGCGTGTCCGGCGGTGATGGCGCCGGCGCTCACCGCGGACTGCACCGCGGGGCAGGCGACGAGAAGTCGCATCGCCTGCGTCACCGACACCCGGTGCTTGCCGATGCGCTGCGCGACCTCGTCGTGGGTGAGCCCGAACTCTTCGATCAGCCGGTGCAGGCCCCGAGCCTCCTCGATCGGGTCGAGGTCCGAGCGCTGCAGGTTCTCGATGAGGCCCAGCACCAGCTGCTGGTCACTACCGGTGTCGGTGCGGACGACGGCGGGCACGCTGTCGAGACCGGCCAAGCGCGCAGCTCGCCACCGGCGCTCGCCGGCGATGAGCTCGTAACCGTCGAGGTGCCTGCGCACAAGGACGGGTTGGAGAAGACCGTGCTGCCGGATCGACTCCGCAAGCTCGCCCAGAGGCTCGGCGTCGAAGCGGGCGCGGACCTGCATCCGCGACGGCCGGATCTGATCGACGGCGATCATCTGCGGGACCATCGCGCCGCCGTCGCGCGACATCGGAATGAGCGCCTCCAGCCCGCGACCAAGGCCTCGAAGTCGTGATTGCGTCATGGCCTGCTCCTTGACATGAGTTCAAGCGCGAGCTCTCGGTACGCGGCGGCGCCGCGGCACGTGGGGTCGTACTGGGTGACCGGCTTGCCGTGGCTCGGGGCTTCGCTGAGCCGGACGTTGCGAGGGATGAGGGTCTTGAGGAGCTTGTTCGGGTGCGACTTCCGCACCTCCGCAAGCACGTCCCATGCAAGGGTCGTGCGCGCGTCAAATTGCGTCATCAGGATGCCGCCCACCTCCAGCTGTGGGTTGAGCTGGGAACGCACGAGCTGCTGGGTATAGAAAAGGTGACGCAGGCCCTCGAGCGCGAAGTACTCGCACTGCGTGGGGATGAGCATCTGCGTCGCCGCGGCCAGCGCGTTGAGGGTGAGCAGGCCGAGTGACGGCGGACAGTCGATGATCACGAGCTCGACTCCGTCGGGGACGTTCATGAGCGCCTTGCGAAGGCGCGTCTCGCGCTCGGTCATGCCGGCCAGCTCCACCTCGGCCCCGGCCAGATCGACATGCGACGGGACGAGCTGAAGATCGGGCACACCGGCCGGCACCGCGGCCTCGGTGAGCGTGCACTCGCCCGCGAGCACGTGATAGATCGTGAGGCGCGCCCGCGCCGGGTTGAGACCGAGGCCCGACGTCGAGTTGGCCTGCGGATCCAGGTCGATGAGCAGCACGGGGTGGCCCAGCTCGGCCACGGCGGCGCTCAGGTTGATGGCGGTGGTGGTTTTGCCGACGCCGCCCTTCTGGTTGACGACTGCGAGGATAGGCAGCGGCGATGAGCCCAATATCTTGGGCGTGGGTGCGGTGGTGGTGACTATATCTTGGGCCATAGCAGGAACGCGTGCTGAAACCGCTGGGTAGATTCTAGCGCAGCGCCTCGTCGGGGGAGGCGATTTGGTCGCCGCGGGGATAGGTGCGTGCAGCGTTACGGCGCCGCATCTCGTAAGCCGCCAGCAGCAGGGCGCCTGTCAAAACGACGAGGCCCACCTGGTAGGGCCCCGCGATCGTGAAGGTGGCGAGAAGGTTGTAGGCCACATGGCACGCGATGGTGGCGGTCGTGTTGGCGTAGCGCCGGACAAGGCCGAGACCGATCGCGATCACGAAGATCGTGACCACGTCGATGGAAAGGCCGTACTCCGTGTGGATGGCGGCGAAGAGGACGGCGGTGACGACGAGGCCCAGGCGTGGCTGCAGCGCGCCGCGGAAGAGAATCTCCTCGCAAAGTCCTGGGAGCAGGGCGATCGCCGCGATCCCCACCGGGTTTGTTGCAAGGCCTCCGAAGAGGTGGTCCGAAGTCCTCTGGACCGTTCCTGCGATGTCGGGCGTGTACGTCTGGCCAAGCCACTGCGAGGCCTCGCCCAGCATCGTGAAGGCGCCAGCCGCGCCGAGCGCGAGGGCGATGTGCCACCACGCCGGGCTCACCAGCCCGAGGCGATTCGAGGAGGCCCCGAACGAGCGCCGGATGTAGAGCCCGACACCCGCAAACGCGATGACGGCAAACGGCGCCTGCTCGGCGACCAGGTCGCCGATGTTGAGCGGAGGAAGCTGCAGATCGGCGGCCAGCACATCGGTGAATACGACGGCGGCAAGCTGGGTGCCGAGCAGGATCACCGCCAGCACGAGCGCGAGCGAGTGGACGGGATTGTCGGGGTTGACGGGCAGGTATCGCGACAGCCGCTCTCGCACCGGCTTCGACACCAGAGTCGCGGCCACCAGGCCGGTGACCATGTAGCCGATGTCGACTCCGGCCGGATTCCGCGGGGCGCCGGCGGGTCCAGTGAGCTCAAAAGCGCCCAGCAGGAAGGTCGCGCCGGCGGTGGTGCCGGCGAGGATGGCCGCCACGTGCGGCGCCCAGCGCTGCCCGATCACCGCGTTGGCGGTCACGACGAGCGGGAGCGGCGCCAGCAGAGTGACCGCCTGGCCGGCGGCGTCGAGGAACAAGTTGTCGGTCAGGCCGGAGTCGCCGGCTTCAGCGATCCGTGGCGGGCGGTGCCAGCGGTTTGCCCGTGGTGGAGCGGCCTTCGGCGTCGAGGATCGGCCGGATGAGGTCAAGGGGGATCGGCAGGATGACCGTGGTGTTCTTCTCGACTCCGATCTCGACCAACGTCTGCAGGAAACGCAGCTGCAGGGCTCCGCTCTGCGACGAGATCACCTGGGCGGCGTTGGCCAGCGTCTGCGATGCCTGGAACTCACCGTCCGCGTTGATGATCTTGGCGCGCTTCTCGCGCTCGGCCTCGGCCTGCTTGGCCATGGCGCGCTGCATGGTGCTGGGCAGCTCGACGTCCTTGATCTCGACGCGGGTCACCTTGATGCCCCAGGGCTCGGTCTCGTCGTCGATGATCTTCTGCAGCTTCACGTTGATGGAATCGCGCTCGCTGAGCAGCTCGTCGAGGCTCGACTGGCCCAGAACCGCACGCAGCGTCGTCTGCGAGATCTGCGAAGTGGCGTTGATGTAGTTCAGGACCTGAACGACGGCCCGCCGGGCGTCTACGACCTGGAAGTAGATGACCGCGTTCACCTTGGTGGTGACGTTGTCCTTCGTGATGATCTCCTGGGGCGGCACCTCGAGGGTGATGACGCGGAGGTCGATCTTGACGAGGCGGTCGACGCCGAACGGGATGATGAAGCGAAGGCCCGCAGGCTTCAGGTCGATCAGGCGGCCGAGGCGGAATACCACGCCGCGCTCGTACTCGTTGATGATGCGCAGGCTCGAGAAAACCACGACCACCGCGAGCAGGACGATGACGCCGACGACTACGAGAGTGCCGATGTCCACTGCTTATTTCTCCTTGTTCTCTTGACCGGCCACCTCAACGGTAGCTGCTTCACGGGGTACGACCTCGAGGCGGAGCCCGTTCCGGCCCACGACCTTCACCGGCGTGCCGGCGTGGATGACGTCGCCCGACGCGGTCGCCTTCCACAGGACCCCGCCGACCGCGACCAGGCCGTCGGGCGCGAGGTCTTCACGGGCCTCGCCCGCCGCGCCGACCAGCGTTTCGGCGCCGGAAGCCATCGGACGCCGGCGCGCGGTCCAGATCCTCTGGACGAAGAACACGAAGAAACCGAAGCTGATCAGGCCCGATAGGGCGATGAGCACGGGGCTGACGCCGAGCCCGATCGGGCCCGTGTTGATCAGAAAGGCGAGGCCGAGCACGAGCGCAACGACGCCGCCCGCGCTGAGGATGCCGTGCGTGTTGGCTTTGAGATCGGCGACGAAGAGCCCGAGAGCGACGATGAGCATGAGCGCGCCGGCGATGTTCACGGGCAGATTGGCGAGCGAGACCACCGCCAGCACAGCGGCGATGCCACCGACCACGCCGGGGAGGATCGCCCCGGGCGACGTCAGCTCGGTGATGATGCCGTAGGCGGCCAGCAGAAGGAGAAGCGCGGCGATCGTGGGGTCGATGAGCGCGCCGATGAACACCTGCCAGAAAGGCATCGGCTCGTCGGTCACGATCGCGCCGGCAGTGTGGATGGTCAGCGTGCCGCTTGGCCGGCTGACCGTGCGCTCGTCCAGGGCTGCCAGCAGCGAGGGCACGTCGTTGGCCTCGAGGTCGGCGACGTGGAGGCGCACCGCGTCCTCGGCGTTGATGTTCACGCTGTTGCGGACGGCGTCCTCGGCCCAGTCCGCGTTGCGGCCGTGCATCGACGCGAGACTGCGGACGCGCGTCACCGCGTCGTTGAGGACCTTGGTGCCGAGGTCGCCCGTCAGGTTGGCCCCGGTGGCGTCGATGGGATGGGCGGAGCCGATGTTGGTGCCGGGGGCCATCGCCACGATGTCGGCGGCCTGCGCGACGAAGAGGCCCGCGGATGCGGCCCTTGCTCCGCTCGGGTAGACATAGACGACGACCGGCACCGAGGAGTTGAGAAGCGAGGTGACGATGTCGTCCATGGAGGTGGAGATGCCGCCAGGCGTGTTCAGAACGAGCAGGAAAACGCTGGCCTGGTCGGACTCGGCGCGCGACACCTCGCTCGACACGTAGGCGGCGGTGATGTTGTTGATGTCGCCGTCGAGGTCGGCCCTGAGAACCTGCGGCGCCGCGGCGAACGACGGCCGCGGCAGCAGAGCCAGGACCGCCGCCAGCGCCAGCCCGACCCGGAGCAACCTCACGCCACGATTATTCGACGGACGGATGTAAAACGTGGAACATCCTTCGTGGCGGGGCTCCAAAAAGGCCGCCTGTAGAATCGGGCGGATGGCAGGATCGCTCGATTCGGCGGAGCAGGACGAGCTCCTGCGACGCTCCGCTGGGGGTGACAGGGCGAGCCAGGACCGCCTGGTGGAGGCCTTCATGCCCACCGTGATGCGTTTGGCCGCGGCCCGGGGCGAGCGGGGCCTGCCACTGGGCGACCTGGTGCAGGAGGGCGCCATCGGGCTGATGGAGGCAATCCGGACTTTCAGCGGCAGCGGGGAGGCTGACTTCAAGCGCTTCGCCGAGGTCCACATCGCCGCGCAGCTGACCATCGCGATCGACGCCGAGGCAGCGGCCGTCCGCGAAGCTCAGCTGCTTGTCACGGCCTGTGAGGATTACGACCGGGTCGAGACGGTGCTTCGGCGCGAGCTGCATCGGGCCCCGACCGAGGCCGAGATGGCGCGGAAGCTCGAGTGGACGGTGGACCGCACTCGGTACGTTGCGCTGGCGGTCGCCGAGGCCAAGCGCCGCCACGACGAGGAGCTGCTCGCGTACATCGACCCGGAGGAGGTCGTCATCGAGACCGAGGCCGAAGCCGAAATCGATCCCAGCTTGAACTAGCGTTGCCCAACCGCACGCCCCTGTACGACCGTCACGTTGCCCTGGGCGGGCGCATGGTCGACTTCGGCGGCTGGGAGCTGCCGCAGCAGTACACCTCCATCCGCGACGAGCACCTGGCGGTGCGCAAGGTCGCGGGACTGTTCGACGTGTCGCACATGGGCCGTCTGAACGTATTCGGCGAAGGGGCCGGTGACTTCCTCAACCGCGTGGTGACAAATGATCTGGCCCAGCTCGAGGATGGTCGCGCCCTTTACAACCTGATGTGCAACGAGCAGGGCGGGATCATCGACGACCTCGTCGTCTACAAGAGCTCCGCCACCGACTACATAGTGGTCGTGAACGCGTCCAACAGAGAGAAGGACGTGGAGTGGCTCCGGTCGCACCTGCCAGATGGCGTGTCGATGGAGGATCGCACGCGAGAGGTGAGCCTCATCGCATTCCAGGGTCCGCGAGCCGAGGAGCTGCTGCCCGCGCGCACGACCGACACCCGCGCCCTGCCGTATTTCGGTTTCGCCAAGGGCTTGATCGCGGGCGTCGAGGGCTACATCTCCCGAACCGGCTACACCGGCGAGGACGGCTTCGAGCTGTTCATCGACTCGGACAAGGTCGGCGACGTGTGGGACGCGATCCTCGAGCAGGGACGGCCTCACGGGGTTCTGCCGGCCGGCCTGGGCGCGCGCGATGCCGCGCGGCTGGAGGCCGCCTTGCGGCTGTGGGGCAACGACATGGACGAGACCGTCAACGCCTACGAGGCCGGGCTCGGATGGACGGTGAAGCTCGACAAGGGCGACTTCATCGGCCGCGCTGCGCTGGCGCAAGTAAAGGAGAGCGGTCCGCGCCGGCGGTTGATCGGCCTGACCACGGCCGCCGGCGACATCCCCCGGCACGGCGCCGCCGTGAGCCAGGATGAGACGCGAATCGGAACCGTGACCAGCGGCACGCACTCGTTCTTTCTCGGCCACCCGGTCGCGCTCGCATTGGTGGAAGGCCCATCATTGCGGGCTGGGGATGTGGTCTCAGTCGATGTGCGTGGTCGCGACGCTCCGGCCGCGGTGACGAAGCTGCCGTTCTACCGCGGGTCGGCGCATACGGCGACCGCGCCGGCGCGCAACTGAAGAAAAAGGGGAGAGTGGTCGATGGCTGAGCGGCGCTACAGCAAAACCCATGAATGGGTCACGGTCGACGGCAAGACCGCGACTGTCGGCATCTCGGATTTCGCGCAGGCGCAGCTCGGCGACGTGGTCTTCCTCGATCTGCCGAAGCCCGGCGGCAAGGTCAGCAAGGGCGAGACCTTCGGTGTGATCGAATCGGTGAAGGCAGCGAGTGACCTGTACTCGCCGGTCAGCGGGACGGTCGCGGCTGTCAACGACAACTTGACCGCGCATCCCGAGCTCGTGAACTCGGATCCCTACGGCGAGGGTTGGCTCCTGAAAGTGGAACTCGCCGGTGCGGCCCCCTCCGACCTCATGGACGAAGCCGAATACAAGAAAGCGGCGGAGGACGGCGCGCACTAGTGCCCTACCTGGTGCATTCGCCGCAGGATCGCGAAGAGATGCTGGCGGCGATCGGAGTCGAGTCGATGGACGGGCTCCTCGGCGACATACCCGCGTCGCTCCGCATCCACGACCTCACGCTGGCGCGCGGTCTTTCCGAGTTCGAGACCATGGCGACGCTTCGCGACCTGGCAGCCGCGAATCGTGTGTTCGCGGATCGGTTGACCTTTCGGGGCGGCGGCGTCTACAAGCGCTTCATTCCCACGGCCGTCGCCGCCGTCACGGGCAAGCCCGAGTTCTACACCGCCTACACGCCGTACCAACCGGAGGCGAGCCAGGGCACGCTGCAGGCGATCTACGAGTTTCAAACACTGATCGCGGAGCTGACCGCGTTGGACGTCGCGAATGCGTCGCTGTATGACGGCGCGACGGCGGTCGCTGAGGCTTCGATGATGGCCCGCGTCCACACCGGACGCGATGAGATTCTCGTCGCGGGCTACGTGCACCCCGAGTACGTAGAGGTGCTGCACACCTTCAGCGAGGGCCGGGGCATGAAGGTGAAGCGAGGCGACGAGCCCAATAACAAAACGGCGGCGGTGGTTTTCCAGCAGCCCGACTTCCTCGGCCTGCTCGTCGATGCCAGAGAACTCACCGAGCGCGCGCACAGCGCCGGCGCGCTGGCGATTGCGTGCGTCGACCCGATCAGCCTCGCCATCCTCGCCCCGCCTGGGGAGTACGGCGCGGACATCGCGGTCGGCGAGGGCCAGCAACTTGGACTCAGCGCGAGCTTTGGAGGACCACACGTCGGTTTCATCGCATGCACGAAGGACCTCGTGCGCCGGCTTCCCGGGCGTTTGATCGGCACCTCGCATGACGCCCAGGGCCGGCGCGGCTTCGTGCTGACTCTGACCGCGCGCGAGCAGCACATCCGTCGCGAGAAGGCCACCTCCAACATCTGCACCAACCACTCGCTTTGCGCGCTGGCGGCTGCCGTCTACATGACCTACATGGGTGAAGCCGGCATGCGCGAGGTCGCCGAGATCAGCTTCAAGCGCGCGCACGCGCTGGCCGACCGCCTGGCGGCGCTGCCCGGCTGGGAGCTCGCGTTCCCGGAGCGCCAGTTCCTGAACGAGTTTCCGATGATCGTCCCGAAGTCCCGGCCCCTGCTGCGCAAGCTTGCCAAGAAGGGCATTCTCGGTGGACTCGAGGTCGGGCGCTGGTTCCGCGAGCTGAGGGGCGTTCTGACCTTCACGTGCACCGAGGTCAACGACCCCGCGGCGATCGATCAGCTGGTGGAGGCGCTCGGCGCTTGACCGAGCCACTGTCCTTCGAGCTCAGCCGGCCCGGCGCCGAGCCGCCACGCCTTCCGGCCGCAGGCGTGCATGGGCCTGGCCCTGAGGAAGCGCTCGCGAAAGACGTGCTGCGCGCACAGCGGCCCGACCTGCCGCGCCTGAGCGAGCCGGAGATCATGCGCCACTACAGCCGGATGGCCTCGCTGAACTACTCGATCAGCGAGCAGTTCTATCCGTTGGGCAGCTGCACCATGAAGTACAACCCTGTCGCGAACGAGGCGGCGGCGGCCCTCCCAGGCTTCGCCGGCCTGCACCCGTACCAGGACGAGGAGACCGTGCAGGGAGCCCTGGAGTTGATGCACCGGCTCGAGCGCGCCCTGGCGGAGATTGTCGGGGTGGACCGGGTGACGCTGCAGCCCGCCGCCGGCGCCCACGGCGAATGGACAGCCCTGCGCATGATCCAGGCCTATCACCGCTCGCGCGGCGACAGTCGTACCGAGGTCCTGGTCCCGGACTCGGCGCACGGCACCAACCCGGCGAGCGCGGCCCTGAGCGGCTTCGAGGTGGTGGAGGTCCGCTCCGGTCCGGACGGCCGGATCAGCCTGGCCGACCTGGAGTCGAAGCTCTCTCCCCGGGTCGCCGCGCTGATGCTGACCAACCCCAACACCTTGGGGTTGTTCGAGCGCGAGATACTGGATGTGGCGGAGATGGTGCATGCCACCGGAGCCATGCTCTACTACGACGGCGCCAACCTCAATGCGTTCATGGGCGTCGCGCGGCCGGGCGACATGGGCTTCGACGCAGTCCACATGAACCTGCACAAGACGTTCACCACGCCGCACGGCGGAGGCGGCCCAGGGGCCGGCCCGGTGGGCGTGAAGGCCGACCTGGTGCCATTCCTGCCGCACCCGACGGTCGAAAAGTCGGACGGCCACTTCGGGCTGGACTTCAAGCGGCCGAAGTCGATCGGTAGGGTGCGCAGCTTCTACGGCAACTTCGGCATGTTGGTCCGCGCCTACACGTACATCCTCGCGATGGGTGGCGACGGCCTGACGCAGGCTTCGCTCGACGCGGTTCTGTCCGCGAACTACCTTCGCAAGCAGGTCGAGGGTGTGCTCGACCTGCCCCACGACGGACCCTGCATGCACGAGTTCGTGGCCAGCGCACACAACCTGGCGCCGCAGGGGGTGAAAGCCCTCGATGTGGCCAAGGGACTGCTGGAGAGGGACTTCTACGCACCCACCGTCTACTTCCCTTTGGTGGTGCCGGAGGCCATCATGGTCGAGCCGACAGAGACCGAAAGCAAGGCCACCCTGGACGCCTTCGCCGCCGCCCTGAAGGAGATCGTCGAGCAGGCGCGCACCGACCCCGCGGCGCTCCACGCCGAGCCCCACAGCCTGCCGGTCGGAAGGCTCGACGAGGTCGGCACGGCGCGCCGGATCACCGCTTATCTGACGGGCCAGAGCGAGGACCCCGTTTTGAGGTGGAAACGAGCTCGCAAATAGGCCTGTTAAGAGGGGTCACGGTGGCCATTTTCGTATTCGAAATCCGGTAAAATTCAAGACCTGAGACTCTCCCCAGTTGATGCCTACGACTTCTCCACGCTGGGAGGCCTGATCCACCGGTAGATGGCAGTCCGAAAACCCCTGCCTGAAGCGTCCCGCAGGCCCAAATCCCTTGGCGCGGACGTGGCCTACACCGCCGAGCAGATCCAGGTCCTCGAGGGCCGGGAGCATGTCCGGCGGCGTCCGAGCATGTACATCGGTTCGACCAGCACGACCGGCCTCCACCACCTGGTCTATGAGGTGGTGGACAACGCCGTCGATGAGGCCCTCGCCGGCTACTGCACGCGCATCGTCGTCACTCTGCATAAGGACGGCAGCTGCTCGGTCGACGACAACGGCCGCGGCATTCCTGTCGACATTCACAAGAAGGAGGGCCTCTCCGCCCTCGAGCTCGTGATGACGCGCCTCAACGCCGGCGGCAAGTTCGGCGGCGGGGGCTACAAGGTCTCGTCAGGCCTGCATGGCGTCGGCGTCTCGGCGGTTAACTTCCTCAGCCAGAAGCTCGAGGTCTGGGTCCACCTCAAAGGCAAGGTCTACTACCAGGCCTACGAGCGCGGTGTGCCGAAGAGCCCGGTGAAGGCGATCGGCAAGACCGACCGCACCGGCACCATCGTCCGGTTCTGGCCGGACCCGCAGATCTTCCCCGACGTCACGCTCGACCGTGAGGTCATCCGCCACCGCCTGCGCGAGATGGCCTACCTGAACAAGCGCCTGGAGATCGTGCTGGCCGAGGAAGAGCTGGCCATCACGAGCACGTTCTACTTCGAGGGCGGCATCGTGTCGTTCGTCCGAGCGCTGAACCGCGGCAAGGCGGTCGTCAATTCGATGCCCTGCTACGTCGACCGCGAGATCGAGGGCACGCAGGTCGAGGTCGCGCTGCAGTACAACGACACGTTCGTCGAGAACGTCATCGCGTTCGCCAACACCATCCACACGATCGAGGGCGGCAGCCATCTCACAGGTTTTCGCTCTGCGCTCACCAACGTCCTCAATCGTTACGCGCGCAAGGCGGGAATCCTGAAGGAGTCCGATCCGAATCTCACCGGTGAGGACGTGCGCGAGGGGTTGACCGCGGTCATCAGCGTCAAAGTGCTGGAGCCGCAGTTCGAGGGTCAGACCAAGGGCAAGCTCGGCAACGCCGAAGTCCAGGGCCACGTGTCTCTGGCTCTGACGGAAGGACTCACGCAGTACCTCGAAGAGAACCCGTCAGAAGGCCGGCGGATCATCGAGAAGTCGCTCACGGCGGCGCGCGCGCGAGAGGCGGCGCGGAAGGCCCGCGACCTGGTGCAGCGCAAGAGCCTGCTCGAGTCGAGCACCCTGCCCGGCAAGCTCGCCGACTGCTCGGAGCGCGACCCGGCCCTGTCCGAGCTCTACATCGTCGAGGGTCTGTCAGCCGGCGGAACCGCCAAGGGCGGGCGCGACCGGAAGTTCCAGGCCATCCTGCCGATGCGCGGCAAGATTCTCAACGTGGAGAAGGCGCGCCTCGACAAGGTGCTGAGCTTCGAGGTCATCCGCGACCTCATCACTGCGATGGGCGCGGGCATCGGCGACAACTTCAACATCGAGAAGATGCGCTACCACCGGATCGTGAGCATGACCGACGCCGACATCGACGGCAGCCACATCCGCACGTTGCTGCTCACCTTTTTCTTCAGGCATTTCCCCCAGGTCATCGACAAGGGTTACCTGTACATGGCCCAGCCGCCTCTGTACAAGGTGTCGAAAGGCAAGCAGGTGGTTTGGTGCCGCTCTGAAGGGGACCGAGACCGGGCGCTGAAGCAGATGGGCAAGAACGCGGAGGTCCAGCGTATGAAGGGCCTTGGCGAGATGAACGCCGAGGAGCTGTGGCAGACCACGATGAACCCCGAGACCCGCGTCCTTCTACGCGTGACCGTTGACGACGCCGCCGAGGCCAACGAAACGTTCGAGAAGCTGATGGGCCCCGATGTGGAGCCGCGCAAGAAGTTCATCCAGGCGCACGCCAAGAGCGTCCGGAACCTCGACATCTAGTTCAATGCGAATCGCTGTCGACGCCATGGGCGGCGACAACGCGCCGGAGCAGGTTCTCCTGGGCGCGAGCCAGGCCGCCGAGGAGATGGGCATCGACATCGCCGTGGTCGGGCTTCCCGGCTCGGTCCAGCCGCTGCTCGACAAGCATCCGAAGCTCGTGCTCGTCCCGTGCACGCAGGTCATCGGCATGGACGAGCATCCCGCGCAGGCAGTGCGGTCGAAGCCCGACTCGTCGATGAGCGTGTGCGCGCACCTGTGCAAGGAAGGCAAGGCCGACGGCTGGATCTCGGCCGGCAACTCGGGAGCCATCATGGCCACAGCGCTCTTCGTGCAGGGCAGGATCAGGGGCGTTGAGCGACCGGCGCTCGGGTCGGTGATCCCGACGCGCCATGGCTTCGCCTACTTCCTCGACGTCGGCGCGAACGTCGACTCGAAGCCCGAGTACCTCGTTCAGTTCGCAGCCATGGGCGCGGTGTACGCGCGCGAGATGATGGGCCGGGCCGAGCCGCGCGTAGGCCTCCTCAGCAATGGCGAGGAAGACGGGAAGGGGGACGAGCTCGTGCGCGAGGCAGGCAAACGGCTGAAAGGCACGATGCGAGGATTCGTCGGCAACATCGAGCCGAAAGACCTCTACGCGTCGAAGGCCGACGTCGTGGTGGCCGACGGTTTCGTCGGCAATGTAGCCATCAAGATGGCGGAGGCGACGGCCGAGTTCCTGTTCCGGAATCTACGCGAGGAGATCCCTCGCACCGCTCGTGGCAAGCTGGGAGGACTGCTGATTCGCGACGGCGTCCGGCAGCTCCGCGCGCGCATCGACTGGAGGGAGTTCGGGGGCGCGCCACTGCTCGGAATCGACGGTGTCGCGGTCATCGCCCACGGCCGCTCTGATGCGCGTGCCATCAAGAACGCCATCCGCGTCACGCGCGAGGCGGTCGACAACAAGCTCGTCGGTAAGATTCGCGCTGAGGTGGGCAAGTGAGTAAGAAAAACGGACGCACGCGCGTCGTCATCACCGGGATGGGAACGATCAACCCGCTCGGCAAGAGCCTCGACGAGTACTGGGACGGTTTGATCGAGGGGCGGAGCACGGCGCGAACCATCGAAGGCACCTATCCAATCGACAACCTCACCACCAAGTTCGCCTGCGAGATCCACGGGTACGACCCCGCGACGTACCTGGACCGCAAGGCCGCCTCGCGAATGTCGCGTTTCGCGCAGATGGCGGTCATCGCGTCGAACATGGCGCTGCAGGATGCTGCGCTCGACGTCTCGAAAGAGGACAGCTTCCGTGTGGGTGTCGACCTCGGCACCGGCATCGGTGGGTTCATCGAGATGACCTCCGGCGCCGCCGCCTACGGCGCCAAGCGCCGCCTGAACAATCCCCTGTACGCGGCGGTGATCCTGCCCAACATGGCGGCCGCCTCGGTGGCCATTCATTTCGGGCTGCGAGGCGAGAACACGACCATGACCACCGCCTGCGCGGCGTCGACTCACGCGATCGGCGACGCGACGCGCATCATCCAGCGGGGCGACGCAGACGTGATGCTCGCCGGCGGCAGCGAGGCCGGGCTGTGCGAGGTGGGCATCTATGCGTTCGATGTGCTGCGAGCTCTGTCGACGCGCAACGACGCGCCGGAGAAAGCGAGCCGGCCGTTCGACCGCGACCGCGACGGCTTCGTGCCCGGGGAGGGCGCCGGAGTGCTCGTGCTGGAATCACTCGAGCACGCGGTGAACCGCGGCGCCCGCATCCACGCGGAGGTGCTCGGTTTCGCGCTCACCTGCGACGCGTTCCACGTGGTTGCTCCCGATGAGACGGGCGTGGCGCCGGCGCGAGCGGTCACGCTGGCGATGAAGGACGCCGGCATTGAGCCGACCGACATCGACTACATCAACGCCCACGGGACCTCGACGCAGCTCAATGACGCCGGTGAGACCAAGGCGTTGAAGATCGCGCTCGGCGACCAGGCCTACAAGATTCCCATCAGCAGCACCAAGTCGATGATCGGCCACCTGCTCGGCGCGGCCGGCGCGGTGGAAGCGATCGCGACGGTCCTCACGATCAACCGCGGAATGATCCACCCGACCATCAACTACGAGAACCCCGACCCGGAGTGCGACCTCGACTATGTGCCGAACACCGCGCGTCGCAAGGACGTGCGCATCGCGATGTCGAACGGGTTCGGCTTCGGCGGTCACAACGCAGTCGTGGTTCTCGGCAAGTTCGAGGAATAGCAGCAAGTGGCTGACGAAAGGAACATCGGCACCGTCCTCACGCGAAACCTCCAGGAGGAGATGCAGACCTCCTACATGGAGTACGCGATGTCCGTCATCATCAGCCGGGCCCTGCCCGACGTGCGTGACGGGCTCAAGCCGGTGCAGCGCCGGATCCTCTACGCGATGCAGCAGGCCGGCGCGACCTCGGCCAGCCGCTACCGGAAGTGCGCCGCGTTCGTCGGTGATGTCCTCAAGCTCTACCACCCACACGGCGACACACCCGTGTACGACGCGCTGGTGCGCATGGCGCAGCCGTTCTCGCTGCGCTATCCCCTGATCGATGGCCAGGGCAACTTCGGCAGCGTCGACGGGGACCAAGCGGCGGCGATGCGCTACACCGAGGCTCGGCTCGCGGCGATCACCGGCGAGCTGATGGCGGACATCGAGAAGCAGACGGTCGACATGATCCCGAACTACGACGGTTCGGACGAGGAGCCGACAGTGCTGCCGGCGCGCGTGCCGAACCTGCTGATCAACGGCGCCACGGGCATCGCCGTCGGCATGACCACGAACATCCCGCCGCACAACCTGCGCGAGATCGCCGCGGGTGTGAACCATCTCATCGACAATCCCGAGGCGACTGGCGAGGACCTGCTGAGCTTCGTCAAGGGGCCGGACTTTCCGACCGGCGGCCTGATCATGGGCACGGCCGGCATCAAGGCGGCTTACTCGACCGGCCACGGACGCATCATCGTGCGCGCGCGACACACGTTCGAGCAGGCGCCCAACAACCGCGAGCGGATCATCATCGACGAGCTGCCGTACATGGTCAACAAGGCCACGCTGGTGGCCAAGATCTCTGAGCTCGCCAACGAGCGCCGCATCGAAGGCATCGCCGACCTGCGCGATGAGTCGGACCGGCAGGGAATGCGCATCGTGATCGAGCTCAAGCGCGAGGCGCAGGTCTACACCGTCCTCAACAATCTCTACAAGCACACGGCGCTGCAGCAGTCGTTCGGCGTGATCATGCTGGCGATCGTCGACGGCCGGCCCGTGGTGCTGAGCCTGAAGCAGGCGCTGCAGCTTTTCATCGACCACCGCCGCGACGTCATCCTGCGGCGCACACGTTTCGACCTCGAGAAGGCGCAGGACCGGGCGCACATCCTCGAGGGCCTGAAGATCTGCCTCGATCACCTCGACGAGGTGATCAAGACGATCCGCGCCGCGTCCGACACCGAGACCGCGGCCAATCAGCTGCAGACGAAGTTCGGCCTGTCCGAGCGCCAGGCAAGGGCCGTGCTCGCACTAACTCTTGGACGTCTGACCCGGCTGGAGCGGCACAAGATCGACGAGGAGTACGAGGAGGTCATCAAGACCATCGCGTACCTGGAGAGCGTCCTGGCGAGCGACCGCAAGGTCCGCCAGCTCATCAAGGACGAGATGGACGAGCTGACGAAGAAGTACGGCGACGACCGCCGCACCGAGATCAGCGAGCAGGAGGCGACCGAGCTGTCGGCCGAGGACCTCGTGCACAAGGAGGACGTCGTCGTCACGCTGACGCATCGCGGCTACGTGAAGCGGCAGCCGCTGCGCGTGTTCCGAGCGCAGAAGCGCGGCGGAGTGGGCCTGAAAGGCGCCCGCCCCACCGCCGGAGGCGAGGCGCCGAGTGGCACGCGTGAGGAGGACTACGCGGAGCACCTGCTTACCACGCACACGCACGCGTCGATCCTGTTCTTCACACAGAGCGGGCGCGTGTTTCAGCTGCGCGTGCACGAGGTCCCCGAGCGCGAGCGCCAGGCGAAGGGCGTGCCGATCAACAACCTGATCGACATCGGCAGCAACGAGCGCGTGACCGCGGTGTTCATCCGGCCCGAGTCGGAGACCGAGGCGCACTACATGCTGATGGTCACGAAGAACGGATACATAAAAAAGACGGCGCTGCGGGAGTACGCGAACGTGCGCCGCAACGGCCTGATCGCCATCAACCTCCAGGAAGACGACGAGCTCGACTGGGTCACGCCCACCACGGGGAAGGACGAGATCATCCTGGCTTCGGCGCTCGGCAAAGCCATCCGCTTCAGCGAGACCGAGGTGCGTGCGATGGGGCGCGACACGCAGGGCGTGATCGGCATCAAGCTCAGCAAAGGCGACACGGTCGCCGGGATGGGCACCGTGACCGGGAAGGCCGAGGGCGACGTGCTGGTCGTAACCGAGCGCGGCTACGGCAAGCGCACGTCGGTGTCCGAGTACCCGATGCACCACCGCGCCGGCCAGGGCGTGTTCACGTTGAAGGTCACCGATCGGGTGGGCAAGCTGGCGGCCATGAGGGTGGTGAACGACCCCGAGGAAGAGGTGCTGATCATCAGCGCGAGCGGCATGGTGCTGCGCACAGCCGTGGGCGCGATCTCGCAGATCGGCCGGCAGACGCAGGGCGTGATCGTCATGCGCCTTACGGCGGAGGACCCGGGCGTGGTGGCTATCGCGCCTGTGGGTGCGATCGAAGAGGGCGACGGCAAGGAGTGAGCGCAGTCCCTGTCGGCCCCTGGTTGCTGGTGCTTGGCGCGGCACTGATCCTGGTGGAGGGCGCGGTCGCCTCGGTATGGACCGTCCAGCTGGCGCGGCAGGGCCGGACGCTGGCGGCGATGCTCGAACGCGAACAAGGCCTCGTCCAGGCCGATGTCACGCGCTTGCGCGAGACGCTCGAGGAGACTCGGCGCTTGTGGGAGCCATGGCGGCGGGCGTTGCGTTGGTTGCGACATCCACTCGTCGCCGCGCTCCTCGCGTCGTTGTGGAGGCGCGCGGCGGGCTAGCTCAGCCCGGGTCCCTTAGCCCAAACTACTGGGCGGCATGCGCGAGGTAGAGAGCGAGGATCCGGTCGCGTCGCTGAAGCTCGCCGAAGAGTCCGCGGTGGCTCGGGAGCGAGCCCGGATGGCGCGCGAGCTGCACGACGGGCTGGCGACCGACCTGGCCGGCGCGATCTCGCTCTTCAAGGTGTATCTCGAGAGCCACCGCGACGCGAGCGACAAGAACCTCACCAACATCTTCGAGATCCTCGATCGAATGCTCAAGCAGGTGCGCGAGACGCTGGCGGAGCTGCGGCCGCGGCCGATTGGGCCGGAAGGGCTGGTGCGGGAGCTGCGTCACCAGGCCGAAGAGTTCGCCCGCCTTTACGCGATCCGGGTCGAGATTGCGACGAGCGGTACCGAGGAAATGCTCCCGCCTACCCAGCGCGAGGTCGTCAACCAGGTCATCCGCGAGGCGCTGACGAACGTCCGCAAGCACTCCGGCTCGAGCATCTGCCGGGTGCGCATCCATTTCGCAGCACGTCCGTTTCTGATTGAGGTCTCGGACGAGGGACGTGGATTCGCGTCGTCGCAAGCGCATGGCTACGGTCTGGTGGGAATGCGCGAACGCGCCGCCGGCATTGGCGGAAGGCTCGAGGTCGTGAGCACCGAGGGTCGCGGCACCACAGTATTTCTCTTCGGACCCCACTGAACGCGGTCGTGGCCGAGCGCCACGACGTCCCTGATCGTGGTGCTCGGTTGCGTGCGTAGGCGGCTGGTGGTCCGCGGCCGCGTGCGCGACTCACCACACACATACGGGTATTCGGTGCGGCGATCGCTGGTTGAGCTTCCGCTTCACCGAGCTGATCAGCGCATCCGCCTCCACTTGCCCTGCCTTGATTGCATGAGCGATCTCATCGCGTGACATGCCGCAGCTCATGAGCTGCACGACCTCGGCTTCGGCTTCGGTCATCCGGCCGAGCGGCCCTCGCAGCGACGAGACGATCGGCGCTAGCGCTGTGCCGAGGCCGATCGCGTACTGCACGTCCTCTTCCGAGTACCAGTAATCGCTCCTGCATCCGAGCACCAGCAGGCCGATGGGCCGCTGGCCGGACTCACCGATCGGCGCGTACATGATCGCGGGCCAGTCGAGCTCCCAGTCGAAAGCGGCCGCCGGAGTTGTGTACGGAAAGACAGTGTTGACGACCACCGGCCGCTGCTCGAAGAGCGCGCGACGCGACAGCGGCTGCAGGGGACGAGCCTGCAGCAGCCGCCGCGATACCTCCGATGCTGCAACCGGCTGCAGCGCCCCTCCACGTAGGAAGCCGACGACCCAGCGGTCGTGACACAGGACATCGAGGGCCAGCCCCAGTCGGCGCCTGGCTTCCTGTAAATCAAGGAGCTGGCCCATGTGCGGAGCCTATGCACTGCCCGATTCGCCGACCTCAGCCCAGCTTCATCGTTTCCTCAGGATTGGCTGAACTAATTTCTGTTAGCTTCCTGCCGGGGATGGGCGCGCCCGCCAGGTTGCTCGTCGTTGACGACGAACCGCGCACGGCACAGGTGACCGCGGAGCTGCTCAGGCGCGCCGGCTATGCGGTCGACGTCGCACTGAGCGGCACCGAGGCGCTGTCGCGCGTGAGGTCGGAAACGCCCGACCTGATGCTGCTGGACTACGAGATGCCCGACATGGATGCCCCCGAGGTGCTGGACCAGCTGCGGTCAGGGTCCGATCGCCTTTCGTTTCCGGTGATCATCCTCACCGGCGCGCGGCCGTCACCCAGCGACCAGGTGCTGAGCATCGAGCGGGGTGCGGCGGACTACATTGCGAAAGGCACTGACCGGCAGGTGCTCCTCGCGCGCGTGCGTGGTGCGCTGCGCGACCGCACGCCTTCGAGCCGAGTGCTGGTTCGTGGACGCCTCCGCATCGACCTCGGCCGCATGACCGCCACGCTCGACGGCCGCGAGCTGCACCTCGAAGGGAGACCGCTCGTAACGCTGCACATCCTGGCCGAAAAGCCGGGCGAGGTCGTGTCGCGCAACGAGCTGCTCGAGCGCGCGTGGGGCACGAACTACGCAGGATTCGAACACAGCGTCGAGCAGGCGGTGCACGAAGTGCGTCGCGTCCTTGGCGAGCCGGGCTGGATCGAGACGGTACGTGGGATCGGATACCGGTTCGTCACGCAGGGCTGAGCGCCCGGCGGCCCTGCATCGACTGCGCTCGACGCTCGCTCGATTGAAAGCCGAGCTGGAGATGGCCGAGGCCGATGGCACCGCTCCGCCGGTCGACAGGCTGCTCGAGGACATCGACGAGGCTTTCGGGCATCTCAGCGAGGCGGAAGAGGCGGACCGCCCGGCCGTACGCGTGCTGGTGGTGGATGACGACGAGCGCCTCGCCGAAATCACAGCGCGCGGATTGCGCCGCCTGGGATTCGAGGCCGACTCCTCGTCCAGGCTCCCTACCTCTTTTGGTGGTGCGGTTCCTGTCGTCGACCTCGGGATCCTTGAAGGAGCCGGCGGCGACGTCCTGGCTACGGTGCGGGCGGCGCGGCCGATCGTGGTGACCGGGGCGACCGACCGCGCTTCGCGCGCAATGGCCGAAAGCCTCGCCGCGACCGACTACCTGTTGAAGCCTGTCGAGCTCGAGGAGCTTGCCGCCGCGATCAAGCGCCGGTTAACGTAGGCGACCCGATGCCCGACCCGATCGGCGAGAAGGAGCTCACCGAGGCAGCGCTGCAGCTGGCGCACGATGCGGCGTCGCGCTTCATCGCCTCGCTGGACTCGTGGCCGGCCAAAGACCCGGCGGCGGATGAGGCGGCGCTCGGATTCACAGGCGAGCTGCCCGAGGCGGGCGTTGGGAGTCTCGCGGCCGTTGCGCAATTGCTCGAACAGGCTCCAACGGCGGCGATGCGTTCGGCAGGCCCGCGCTTCTTCCACTTTGTCATCGGCGGCTCGACGCCGGCCGCGCTTGCGGCGGACTGGTTCACGTCGGCCATCGACAACAACGCAGGACTCTGGGTCAGCTCTCCGCTCGGCGCCCAGGTCGAGAAGGTCGCTGTCAACTGGCTCAAGGACCTGTTCGGCCTGCCGCGGGAGTGGGGCGGAGTGCTGGTGACAGGGGCGACGATGGCCAACTTCACCGCGCTGGCGGCGGCCCGGCAGTGGTGGGGCGAGCAGCACGGAGTCGACGTGGCCAAAGGCGGACTCTCGGGGTCAATTCCGGTTTTCTCGTCGGGATTTGTTCACGCGAGCGCGGTGAAGGCACTGGGCATGCTCGGCATCGGCTACAGCTCTGTCCGGAAGTTGACGACCGATGCGGCCGGTCGCCTTGACGTGGACGCGTTGCGCACCGCGTTGAAAGACCTGCGCGGGGCACCTGCGATCCTGCTGGCGACCGCGGGCGAAGTGAACGCCGGCGGGTTCGACCCACTAGAGCTCATGGCCGAACTCGCTCACTCGCACAATGCATGGCTGCACGTCGATGGCGCGTTTGGGCTTTATGCGCGGCTGTCGCCGCAGCTGGCTCACTTGGCGAGCGGCGTGGAGGCTGCCGACTCCGTGATCGCCGACGGCCACAAATGGTTGAACGTGCCGTACGACTCGGGCTTCGCATTCGTTCGCGACGCCAGGCTGTTGCACAGCGTGTTCGGCATAGGAGCCCCGTACTTTCCCGAAGAGGTCGCGGACCGCCCGGACTTCTTGATGCTCGGTCCCGAGATGTCGCGCCGTGCTCGCGCCCTTCCTGTCTGGGCAACGCTCGCGGCGTATGGCAGGGACGGCTATCGAGCTCTGGTGGAGCGTCATGTCGCCCTCGCCCGTCGCTTGGCTGACCAGGTCGCGGCCGCCGAAGACTTCGAGTTGCTGGAGGAGCCGGTTCTCAACGTCGTTTGCTTCCGGTATCACCCGCGGGGGGCCGCCGACGCCGACCTGGACGCTCTGAACCGCCGGCTGGGTCAACGAGTTTTGGAGGACGGTCGGGTGTATTTCGGAACGACTGTTTACGCCGGTAAGGTGGCGTTCCGGCCCGCGATCAGCAATTGGCGTACTCGG
>DASYXY010000086.1:0-1519 GCA_035934385.1 Candidatus Dormiibacterota bacterium | reverse complement strand
GCCGCGATGATGGAACGGAGATGCGGCATGGTGCCCACCCTCTGGTCGAGGCACTGGATCGACAAGGTGGAGAGAAAGATTTCGGCCACGTTGAGCCAACTGCCGTGCGTGGGCGTGTAGTGGACTTCGAATCGTCGAGCGAGACGGTGGGCTTCGGCCGGAGGGAAGGCTTCGTAGAGGCAGGCGAGCCCGTGGATGCTGAGGTTGTCTTGCACAAGCACGATCACTGTCGCGTTCGGATAGGCCTCGTCGGAGAGGCGCCGGAGAAAGCGAGCCATGTCGACGGAGGTGCGGTGCGCGGTCACTTCGACCAGGGACTGGCCGGTCAAGGGCTCCACCGCGGCGAAGATGTTGGCGGTGCCACAGCGCTTGTACTCGTCGTCGACGCGAGCAGGCACTCCGCGGGTTGCGGGAATGGGCACGCGCACATGCTCCAGCAACTGCTTGCTGGTCTCGTCTAGGCAAACCTGGGGGCGCGCGGGGTCATAGGGGCGGTGGTAGACGTCGAGGACATCTTCCATCGCCTGCACGAACGGTGCATTTTCCTCTGGCGGGATGCAGAAGCGCTTTACCTGCCACGGCTTGATCTCGTTTTTTTTAGGCCGCGCTGGACCGTGCTCTTGCTCACGCTGTCGAAGATCTTCAGCTCGACGAGCTTGCCCGCCAGCAGCGACAGAGTCCATCGCGGCCGTCCCGTGGGCGGTTCACTGCACGCGAGCCGCACCAACTGTGCCTCGGCGGCACCGTCGAGCTTGCGCGGGCGCGATGGGTTGTCCTGGGGCTTGCGCTCCAGACAGGCTTCAAGCCCTCGCTCGACGCATCGCTTCCGAACGCGCTCCACGGTGACCAAGCCGATCTCGAGATCGTCGGCGATCTCTGCGTCGGTCAGGCCATCATCGGCCTTGAGCAGGATGCTCGCGCGCATCCGCTTCAACCCGGACACGCGCGCCCGACCCACGAGCTGGGTGAGCGCCTCCCGCTCGGCCGCCGTCAGATTCACGATGTATCGCTTCTGCATCCCCTCCATGGAACACATCAGGGGGCCCATGGAAAGCGAAACCCGTCGCTTCTATGGAACCGGCCTACTAGAGTCTCCCGCGAAGCACGGTGACCGAAGCCGGCGGCAGCTCGTAAACCGTGCCGGCGTCGGCCTGTATCGACCGCGACACCGGCGGATCGTCGGGATCCGCGTAGCCGTTCTTCATCGCCGGGTGCCACTCGTACTGCGCCTTGCCGTAGCTGATCATCGTCGTATCGCCTCGAAAGGCGCGAGCGGCAGTCGGGGCGCCGTCGTCCACGAACGCGACGCGAACCGGATGGGGCGACGCGAAGTCCTTGTTGACGAGGAGCAGCGCCCATTGCCCGTCCGGGCGCAAGAGGGCGTACGCCGTGACGAGCACGTGTCCCGCCGCGTCCTGGACATCGGCGGTCGCGCGAAAGAGCCGGTGCTCGGCGTCCCCCGGCAGGGCCCATTCCCGCGTCATGAGCTGCGCCGCGTAGTACTGGCTCGTTCGCTGCC
>DASYXY010000082.1:0-95777 GCA_035934385.1 Candidatus Dormiibacterota bacterium | reverse complement strand
GGCTCGCGCGCGGTCGGGACGAGCGAGCGCATGACCAGGACCGGAACCGGCGACCGGGCCGTCAAGAAGGCCGCGGTCGAGCCCAGCACGAGGTTGTGCAGGGAGCTGTGGCGATTGCTGCCAACGACGACGAGGTCGGCCGACACTTCGGTCGCCACCTTGACTATCTCCTCGCCCGGGCTTCCAACTCGCACCACAAAGTCCCACTCGACCCCGGTGCCGCCAAGAATTCGAAGGGCTTGCTCGCGAACCTCCACCTCGAGCTCGTCTAGCGTGTCGACCACCGACTGGGTGACAAGTACCGAACCCACCTCCAGCCCGGCCGGCATGTGTCGAACATGCACGACGAAGACCTTTGGCTTGAGTCGAGCGGCGAGGTCCGCAACTTGCTCGAGGCCTTGAATACTTGCTGGCGACCCATCGGCCGCCACCACAACGCGCTTGATCCAGCTTGCCGCTCCGTCGCCATTTGACTTTACATGAGCTTCCATCGGCTGCCCTCCCGACGTTTCAGTACACTTAAATCAACGCGATGAAGGCGGCATCTGTTCCTCGACAGCCCGATTTCTTGATCCAGCTCCGGCGCACTCAGCATGCAGTCCGAATGTGGTTGGATTCCGAGCTTGAGGGGACGGGCCTGACGACGCCGCAATACACGGTGCTGGCGGCGCTGGAACGCGAAGGAAACCTGTCTGCCTCGGACCTGGCTCGAGAATTCGGCATGACACCGCAGACCGTGAACGTGCTGGTGAAGGCGCTCGAAGCCTGCGGGTTACTGCGCCGGGAGCGTCACCTGGACCATGGCCGCATCCTGGTACTGAGCCTGACCGGAGATGGACGTCGAGCTCTCAAGCATGGTCGGCAGATTGCGCTGACCATCCAGGGGCGGATCCTTCGGTCAATCGAATCTCAGGACCGCGTGAGGCTAATGGCCGCGCTGCAAGCGGTCGAGCAAGTCTCCAATCACTCTCTGCTCAACGGTCAGGAAGGTACGCCGAAGCGAACAGGTAGCTGACGGCCAGGCTCCGGTACGGACGCCAACGGTCCGATAACTCGATCAGCTCGCTGTCGGACGGCAGGTGGTCGAACCCGTATTGGCGCTGGATCGTATGCCTGAGCGCAAGGTCCCCCGACAGGAACACGTCGGGCCGGTCGAGGGCGACGAGCAGGAAGCCGCGTGCCGTCCAGGGCCCGATTCCCGGGACTTCGGTCAGAGCGGTCTGGATCTGCTCGTCACTCATGCGGGCGAATTTCCGTGCGCTGAAGCGACCGTCGACGAACCGCTGCGCCAGCGCCCGTAGAGTCTCGCCTTTCCGGACCGAGAAGCCACTCTCGCGGAGCACCTTCGGCTTTGCAGCGAGCAGCTTGGCCGCCGATGGCATGCGCCCACCGAAGTGATCTTGAAGATGCGAGATGATCGCCCGAGTCGACGCGACCGAGAGCTGCTGGCCGGCGACCTGGAAGATCAGCGTCCCAAAGGCATCGAGCGGAGGCAGCTCGTCCATCCAAGCGCGCGGCCGGAAGCCGGGATTCGCGGCGATGATCCGAGCCAAGGTCGGGTCGGCTTTGCGCAGGAACTCGCGCGCCTTGCGATCGGCGACCGGCGCTCGCCTTCGGTGAGCGACCGCCATATTCACCGCCTATTCTCGGACAGCGCGGCGAGGGCCGGCCGGATCAGGACGCCAGCGCCTCGAGCAGGGTGGCGTGATCGTAACCGCCACGGTAAACCCTGCCGTCGATGTACAGCGTCGGCGTCCCGAGCACCTCGCCCGATGCATTCCCGTCCGCCACGTCGCGACGGACTCTGGCATCCACGACTTCGCTAAGGCGGTCGCGCTTGAACCGCGCCACGTCGAGCCCGACCTGGGATGCGTAGTGTTCGAGGTCCTCGGGCTCGAGCGCATCCTGGTTGCTGTACAGGACCTCATGCATCTCCCAGAATTTGCCTTGCAGAGCGGCGGCTTCGGCAGCCTGGGCGGCGCCCATTGCGTGCGGGTGGATGTCGCTGAGCGGGAAGTGGCGAAACGCGAAACGGACCTGGCCACCCACTCGTCTCTCCAGGCGCTCGATCTCGCGATATGCCTTCCGCGAGTACGGGCATTCATAGTCCCCGTACTCGACGATCAGATGATCCCCGCCGCCGCGCATATGGTCGACGCCCGCGTCGATCGGTTGCATCTGACGCTAGCCCGGCAGAACCGGAGCGTTCTCGAGCAACTCCTTTGCTCGTGGAACGACCTCGGTACCGAATAGCTCGATACTCCGGAGCAGCACCGCCTGCGACATTCCCGGCATCCCGTGCTTCAAATCAAATCGATTCGCGCTGAGAACGGGAAGGTTTGTCGCGATCTTCATGGCAACAGTTTCTGGCGAGCCCACGTAGAGGGCGCCTCTCGGCCCAACCTCGCGCTCAAAGAATTCGGGCGTCGGCGGAGGGAAACCTCGCGATGGACCGATCTTGGCGATGATGTCCCGGTAAACGGGCCAGAACTCTTCCTTGGCCCGTTCGTCTGTTTCCGCCACGTGGCCCGGCGAGTGGACGCCGATGGGCAGCCTCGGTTTGTCGAGCTTGGCTAGCGCCTGGATGAACAGCTGCGAGAACGGCGCGAATCGCGCCGGCTGGCCGCCGATTATGGCGAGCATCAGGTTGAAGCCGTGGCGGGCGGCGCGCAGCACTGAATGCGGGCTGCCGCCCACCCCGATCGACACCGGCAGAGGGGCGTCCAGGTGGGGAACGATGTCCTGGCCGTTTAGCGGCGGCCGCATCCTTCCCCGCCAGGTCACCGGACCGCCCTTCACTATCTCGGCGAAGAGCGCTGTCTTCTCCTCGAAAAGTTCCTCGTAGTCGGCCAGGTCGTAACCGAATAGCGGGAATGACTCGATGCTCGAGCCGCGCCCGAGAACGACCTCGGCTCTGCCGTTGGAAATTGCATTGAGGGTCGAGAAGCGCTGAAACACGCGGACTGGGTCGTCCGAGCTGAGTACCGTCACCGCCGAACCGACGTGTATGCGCGAGGTGCGAGCGGCTATGGCCGCGAGCGCCACGTCAGCAGCCGGCATCGGCCAGTCGTTGGTGTGGTGCTCTCCGATGCCGAAGAAGTCAAGTCCGACCTGTTCGGCGACAACGCCCTGCTCGACGATGTCACGAATGGTCTGAGCATGGGTCGAAGGAACGCCGTTCTCGGACGTCAGGTCGCCGAAGGTATCGAGGCCGAACGTAAGGGGAAAGCTTGGTTCGCTCATGCGGGGACCAATCCCATCGCGCGCTCGAAGTCAACCCGCCCCATGGGAATGCCGAAGACCGGCCCGTCGGGCTGCAGCCGGCGACCGGCAGCGAGGCCGCCGATAAGGACCGGATCAAAACCAATTCGGTCGACAAAGCCTCGTACCAGTTCAACCGCCGCGGGGTCGTCGCCGGCGATTCCAAGGGCCCGGCGGCCTGGCGCTCCGGCGGGAGCGGCCTCTTCGTCCAACTGGTGATAGCCGAGGTGGTTGAGCGTCTTGACCACACGCGCCTGGTCAAGCCTGGCTGCGACCAGCTCACTGCTGCCGGCGTCGGCCCGCTCGAACTGCGAGAGGGTGCCGTTGACCTCCGGCCAGTAATTCATCATGTCGATCACGACCTTGCCTTCGAGCAAGGCCGGATCTAGCGTGGCGAAGCGGTGTAGGGGTATCGCCAGGATGACAAGGTCGGCTTCCGCCACTGCTTGATCCAGCAGCCGAACGCGCGCGCCCGGCGCCATCACCTCTACGGTGAGAGCAATGTCCTCCGGTTGCTGAGTGGTTGCGACGTCCACCTCGTAACCAGCCTCGGCAGCAAGACGTGCGATGACGCGACCGACGTGGCCCGCGCCAAGAACGGCTACCCGCGGCTGATCGACACCCATCTCGATAGTTGCAAACGCAACTATGTAGGCGTTATTCCGGCTCAGCCGCGGGCAGGTCTAGCTGCAGTCTCCAGACCGAGGCGGCCCAGCGCGGCGAGATCCTCCGGGTCAAGCTCGATCGCAGCGGCCGCCATGTTCTCCTCGAGGTGCGCGACAGACCTCGTGCCAGGGATCAAAAGCATCCGTTCGTAACGGGCCAGCAACCACGCCAATGCAATTTGGGCCGGCGAGGCCCCGTGCTTCTTTGCGACCTGGACGATTTCGGCTTTGGATGCGAGTCGGGTTGGTCCTCCCCTGAAGGCCGACCCAAGCGGAAAGAACGGCACAAAGGCGATATCGCGCTGTCGAGCGAAATCAACCAGCGCGTCATCCTGACGGTCAATGATGCTGTAGCCGTTCTGTATCTCGGCGACGTCGACGAGCTCGAGCGCCCGTCTCACCTGAGCCTCGCTGACGTTCGATAGCCCGATCATGTCCACCTTGCCGGCGCGGCGTAGGTCTTCGAGCGCACCCAATTGCTCCTCGAGCGGAATGAGAGGGTCGCTCGGGTCGCCGACGAGGCGCAGATTGACGAGAGCGATGCGTTCGACGCGCAATGAGCGAAGGTTCTCCTCGACTCCCTCCCGGAGCTCCTCCGGTCGTTGGGCCAGGTGGAACCCTCCCGCACCATCGCGCCGGGCTCCGACCTTGGTCACCAACTTGAGGTTGTCGGGATAGGGATAGAGCGCCTGACGGATCAGTTCGTTGACGACATCCGGGCCGTAGTACTGGGCTGTGTCGATGTGATCGACGCCCAGCTCGACGGCCCGACGAAGCACAGCCCGCGCCCCCTCGACGTTCGAGGGCGGGCCGAAGACTCCTGGGCCGGCGAGCTGCATGGCGCCGAAGCCGATCCGGTTGATCGGCGTGTGACCAAGGAATGTCGTCTTGTTGATGCTCACGACAACATTTGCGCGCGCTACGACTTCTGTGCGAGCCAGGGCGGGGTGTACGCTCCAACCCCATAGACGAAGGCAAGCAGGTCGTCCGCAGCCCACTCCTCGGCGATTTTTCCGCCCGCCACGCGGTATACGTCGACAGCATCCCACCGGACGTGTTTGCCCGAGGCAGGGATCCCCAGTAGGTCACCCTTGTGTGTGCCCTCGACGACCGCGCGCACCGACACGATGTCTCGCTCCGCGATGATGTCCTGCTCGACGTTGCTGAGATCTGGTAGCGCGGCGACGATCGCGCCGATCAGCCCAGCGAAGTTGTCGCGACCCTCGACCGTGCCCAAGGTGCCGCCGTGCCATTTGATGTCGGACGTCATGTAATCCGCCGCCCGATCGGCCTGGTGCTTGTTGAACGCCGTTTCGATGAACGCGCGAACAATCCGCTTGTTTTCTTCGAGCTGGCTTTGAGCGGTCATGTCGCCCTCCTTGGCTTGTGCCTCTTCCCTTGCCTTTGGATCCGATGACGCCGTCGTCACTTCATTCCTCCTTGAGTAGCCGGTCGGTGAGAACGATCTGGACGACCTCCTGCACGGTTTCGAGGCGCGCCCAGTCGCGCTGCAGCTCCACCGCAAGCGCGACCCAACTGGTCGGCTTTGCGCCTGCCTGCACCACGCGCTGCAAGCCCGCGTTGTGGGCTTCGACTGATGTACCGCCGATCGCGTCGACGACCGGGTAGACCTCGTATCCCTCGCGCATGGCATCGAGTGCGGGAAACGCCATGCAGATCTCAGTCCAAAGCGCGCAGATGATGAGCTTGCGCCTGCCGGTTGCCCGAACCGCATCTAGGAAGTTCGCGTCTTCCCAGGCATTTGTCGTGGTTCGATCGATTGGCGGGTTGCCTGCGAGCACCTCGGCGAGCGGCGGCAGCGTGGGTTGGCCGCGACCCGTTTTGACGTTGATCGTGGAGTGGACGATCGGCAAGCCAAACAGCTTCGCGATCTTTGCCGTCGAAACCATGTTCTTCAGCAGCAGGTCGCGATCCATCGACCGTACTCCCGCCAATTGGCTCGGCTGGTAGTCGATCACGAGCAGGGCGGCGTTCTTTGGTGTGAGCAGGTGGTCGCTCAGCTGGTCACGAGCAACCGATGAAACCTGTGTTGCAGTTGCCATATCGAATTACCTCCTCGCGTACACCCGAAAGTTCTGCTCACCCGTAACGGGGTTGTATTCGCCCTCATGGCGAGACTCAATTCCATTCAGCCATGCGAGCTTTTTGGATGAGGTCTGGAAGGTGTTCTCGCCCACGAACTTGTTGTGAGTGGGGCTCTCTCGGATGCTCTTGCCCTTGTAGTCGACGAGCACCGTGTCGCCCTCGTCGGTCGTGTGAATCTGTCGAGTTTCGTAGTCGATCGTTCCATCCGGCTTCACCAGGGCGTCGATCGTGGCGTAGTAGGTGGCGTTGTAGATGCCCTTGACTTCTCCCTCGAGATTGTTCTCGAGCCTGATGCCGGCCGGTGAGAACTCTTTGATGGTTCTGGTCGTGTTCTTACCCCTCAATTCGAGAACAAGCTCTTCCTTCGTCCCCCCATCTCCAGCGCTCATTTCCAATCAACCCCCCGATCCCGTAGTTACTACTAGAGTTCACTCTAGTGTAGAGTGCTCGGTGTGGCTGTCAAGGCCCTGTCGGGCCGGAAAGGTCGCCGGGCGCAGGCGCTTCGAACCAGGAACCGGATGCTCGATGCCGCCCTGTCCCTCTTCATGCAGCAGGGCTATGACGACACGACGATTCAGCAGGTTGCGACCGCGGCCGGAGTTGCAGTTCAAACGGTGTATTTCACCTTCGGCAACAAGGCACGGCTCCTGGGGCAGGTCCAGGATCGGGTGGTCCTGGGCGACGCCCCTTCCGAGCAGTGGACCGAGCAGCCATGGGCGGCTGAGCTGCGATCGGAAACTAATCCTCGGAAACTGCTCGACCTCTTCGTGGAGGTCGACAGCCAGATCAAGGCGCGCGTCAGTCCGTTTATTGCCCGCCTCGGCGCGGCGCTACCGAACGACCCTGAACAAGCCGCGGTCCGCGACGCACGGCGCGACATTTTCTTTGGCACGCTGATCGATCGACTGCATCAGCTGGGAGCCCTGCGCTCGGGGCTGTCCCGCGAGCGAGCTCTCGACATCCTGCGCGTGGTCAACTCTCTCGAGGCATACGTCGACCTGACCGCGCGACGCGGATGGAGTGGTGAGGAATGGCGAACGTGGCTTGGGCGGGCGCTCCGGGCGGAACTCCTCGGCGCGTCTACGCGCTGAGTCGGCCGGTCCGCGCTGCGGCTCAGCGGATGCGATCCCCTCGAGACCTGACGCCGCGTGGAACTCCTTCGAAAGGGATCAGGTGCTCGTCCTCTTCATGGCGGCGCTGCAGTCTTCAAGCCGGTGAATATGAAAGAAGGAAGGGGTCGGATCTGCGCAGAAGAGCTGAGTAAGACTTTGAGGCTCTCAGCGCCAGACTGAGGGCGGCTGTGAGGACTCGACTTCTTATCGCGAGCATTTGAGCGAGCTGAGCCTAAGCGCAGACGACTGGCGACCAGCGGAGTCTGCCGGTTCGAGTGTCTGGCTGAAAGCGAGCGAAATGCTTACGGCCGCACGCGGGGCAGGTGCCTGCTCCACACTGAAGCGCCATGTCGAGACTTCATCCCGGCCGGCTGGCCGCCGCTGTTCTTGCGATTTTCCTCTTACTAGTGGTCGCCGGTTCCGACTTCGTCGTCGCAGGTTTCTGGGTCAGCCACCCGATGCTCACGGCGATTGTCTCGGCGTTGGCAGTTGTGGTCCTCTCTGTGACCGTGATCGAGGTCGTCCTGAACCGCCGTTCCGAGCGGCGCTGGCGGCTTCTCGCGCAGTCCGCGCTAATCGAACTTGGTGAGGCTGCCTACAAGACGTGGAGCATTCTTGCCGAGGGATCCGGCCTGACGGGCGCGTCTGAGATGACGCCCCTGCGGGTGCGCGACGCGCTTGCATCGCAATCCACCGGCCCGAAGGTGAGGCGCCAGGTTGTCGAGGCGTTGGCGGATCGCTCCCGTCGTGAGCAGCTCGCGCATCAGCTCGGCGACAGGAATACCGACGGTCACCAGATCCTGGCCCGCTGGGCCGTCGTTCTGACGTCGTCAGAGACGTACGCGGGGATCTTCGATCAGCACGTGGAGCTTTTCGGCCGAGTCGACGGCCTGGAGCGGTTCTTACGCGAGGGCCACCGCCAAAGCGATCCGCGAGGTCGCCGCACCCAGCCGCGCCGAGAGTACATGTCGGATGGCGGAGAGGCCGAGGACGCATGGTTCGTCGACAACGTGATAACGACAATCAATATTGGCGCGAACCTGGAGGACGCTACCTGGGAGCTAGCTCTCAGCGTCGTCCCGGAGGCCTGGTGGGATCAACGGACATCGCAACTTGCAGCTGCGACCCGCGTCCGCCGGAGCTCGCCGCGCACTGAGGTCTGATTGGTGACAACTCGGGTAGGCGACTCGTCCACTAGAGTCCACGCAAGTCCAGCCCAGAAGCCGTCAAAACAGCCGCGCTTGTTGGTTCACAGACCACCGCCCGAAAGGTCTCGGTGAGGTCTATGCGGGAGACACCGTGATTGGGTACGACGTCGTTGGGCCGTTCGGATACGAGACCCGCACGATCGTGGTGCCGGCCATGCGGCCAGTGATGACGAGGTAGCGCGGCAACATTCGACTGTTTGACGTGGTGACTGAGGCAATGGTCGGGTTGGCGACGCTCATGGTGATCGGCCCGTCGTAGTTCGCCGATCTGCACGCAATCACCGTCGTCTGTCCCACGACGACTGTGATATGCACCGGCGCGCATATCTCTGGCTCAGGCGGAGGCACTGGGATCACGACCCTGCCCCCGGCGTTGCCGTCGGGCCCTACGGTCGTGGTCAACCTGGTGTCGGCAGACGGCGGCCGCGGACTGGGCACCGCCGGAGTGGGCGCCGCAGCGGCGGCGCCACTCGGGGCGGAGCTGCTCAGGAGGGGACGGCTGTCGGCGGCGCGGTGGCTAGTGGTGACGGCTAGCGCAAGTCCGAGCGCAAGCCCGAGCGCAAAGAGGGTCGCTCCGCCTAGCCATTGGTTGCGCCGTCGCATCTGATGAACCGTCCTCGTTCCTTAGTTGGTGATGATCGTTCCGGTCGCACTCAACGCGACGCCGTTGGCGCAGGTGAAGAGGTTCGTGGTGTCTAGACCACCCGGCCCGGCCGGGTAGAGAACAGCTGGGCTGAGGCCGCTCAGTTCGCTTGCGGTGACGTTGCCGTACGGCAGGGCGCCGCCGCCAGACACCACCCCGAACTTACCGTTCGCGCCCGCGACGCAGGTGACCTGGAAGGGAAACAGGTCGCTGGCGTTAACCCCGAGGATCGTCATCACGTTCGTACCGGTGGTCGTCCACGGGGCCTGAGCAGTCCCGGTCATGGTGCCGATGCTGGGTGTATCGGAGGCGAAGGTGAAGGGGGACGTGTTGTTGATGCCGGCGTTGTCGAACACGTTGCCCGAGGTGGGAACCCCCGGCGTCGGCGTCGTGAGCGCCCCGGCGTAGAAGATGCTGTATGAAGCCGCGTCGGCCGGAGTCACGCTGCCCGAGCAGCTGGCGCCTGCGCACCCGCTGATGCTGTAGAAATACGTGTTCACCACGCCGTTGAGCGAGAGCGGTGACCCGTTGCCGCCGCTTCCGAGCGTGTTGTTGCCGGGAAAGACCGTGTAGCTGGCCTTACCCTCAGCCAGGACCGTGTTGTGGGGCACCACCGTTGCACCGGTGTCGATCTCGACCGCGAAGCTGTGCATCGCGGGAACGCTGAGGTTCGCGCTCCACGAGATCGTGCAACCCGTGCCGGTCCCGTTGCTCGCGGAGCAGGACGTGGCCTGCCCCGCGGGGGTTGCGGCCCCGTCGATGAACAGGGCGGCATGGGTGGTTGCGGTCGACACGTACGTGGGCAGTTGCGCGCTGGGAAGCCTCGAGCCTCCGCCTCCCATGGCTACGGCAGGGCCTAGCGGCCCCGCTACCTGGAGCGTGCCGTCCACGTGCCTCAACTCTCGCGTCGACGTTGTTCCGCCGACGGCCAGAGCGACGCAAAGTGCTGCAAGCACGGCGGCGCTGAAAACGACTCGAAGTTTCGGTTGGTCGGCCAATGGTGTTCCTCCTAAATCAACAGCCCTGTGGGGCCAAAACTTTGTTTCAGTGCATCGCAAGCTGGCTAGGCCGGCGAGTTGTGATGTGGCGGACCGTTGGGCCGCCTGTGCGCTGGATCCCCTGGTCACTCTCCCTATCGATTCACGACCTCCTCGGGGCGATGAGCTGGCGGGTATGCATATGGTTCGAGCACGCGAACCTGGGTGATCCGATCGACCGGCAGCGAATTACGACGGCCTGCCTGCCTGATCGCTTCCGGGTTGGGTGCGTCGTAAACGCAAAGGCTCCTGACGCCGTCCTCCGATACGAACGACTGCACCCAGGTGACGCCATATGCGGAATTGCCATTGATCACTTCCGGGCCGGACGGCAGTCCTGCCGGGACCGTGCGCTCGACGACGTATCGGGGCATCCTGATCTCCTCGACTGATGGTCGGTGTCGAAGGTCAGGCTATGTCTGGCGCACGATTGCCAGAATCGGGAGCGCTCCCTAGATTGGGGCGGAGCGGCTCCCTATCTTTGCGCCGGCTTCCGCACGAGTGCGCACGCCGAGCTTGTGCAGGATCGAGGACACGTGGTGGCCGACCGTCTTTACGGACAGGAAAAGTCGGGAAGCGATCTCGGCATCACGAAGACCCTGGGCCAGAAGCCCGCCTATCTCGACCTCGCGCGGCGTGAGCCCAGCCCGATGGGAAGCGGTCGCCGGCCGTGGTCCCCGGGGCACGCCTCGGGCCCCGAGCTGACGCAGGCTTCGTGCGACCACGGCGGCAGCCGCGCGCGCCCCCAATCGTTGGAAGGTCGCCAACGCTTCACGAAGCGACCTCTCTGTCCCCTCGTCGGCCATGGCGAGCGCGGCGTCGTACGGGTAGCCCAGTTCGGCCCAGCGAAGAGCTGCAGATGCGGAGTTTCCGGACCGCTGAGCGACGCGCGGCGAGTCATCGCGGGCGGGCTGGGATTCGATCAGTCCCGCCTTCCATCGCCAATAGGAGATGTCTTTCAGGGCATATGCGGCGCCGTCGCGTTCGGCCCATTCCACGATCCGCTGCGTCTCACGGACCATGCGCTGCGGGTCGCCCTCCAGCCATGCCAGCTCGGCTCGCGCCGAGGCAACCGCCACCAGCATCTGTAGCTCGCCGGCGGCGTCTGCGATGGCGAGCGCTTCATCAAGAGGACGCCATGCGTCGGGATCACCACGCCGTCCGCGCACCAGCCCCAGCACCGTTAGAGGTCCCAACCGCGGCAATGTCGTTCCGGGCTCGGCCAGCGCGCGATGTGCGCTCTCGACTGCGGCGTCCCAGTTGCCTCGAAACAGCTCGAGCTCCGCTTTGGAACCGAGGGCCGTGTTCAGCCAGAGCTGCAAGCCCCGGTCGGTGCAGTAGCCGATGCATTCGCTCACGTACCGGTCCACCAGGTCGAGGCGACGTTTGGCGAACGCTTCATAACAGAGGTTGTTGTAACCGCGCCCCACCAGCTCGTCGAAGCCCGACTCTCGGGCGATCGTCACGCCTCGCTCGAGCTTCGTGATCCCGCTATCGAAACCGTCGATCGAGTCGTCCTCGGCTTCAATCGTGCCAACGGTTATGAGGGTGTGCGCGATAGTTTCCCGGTCGCCGACCTGCTCCGCGATCGAAAGCGCGCTTTCGCCCTCGGCGTAGGTCCTGGGGACGTCGCCTTGGCACATGGCGATTTGCGCGGCGCAAGCATGGGCACGCGCGAGCTCCCGACCCGCTGGCAGTCCCTTGAGCAGCTTCAGCGCTTCAGCCACTTCGTGTTCGGCATCGGACAGACGCCCGTTGATGCGCTGAATGGTGGACAGCATGCAGAGGGTGTCGGCCTCGCGAAGCTTGTCTCCGAGCTCGTGGTAGATGAACACGGCTTCGGTTCCGGAGGCGATCGCGTCGGCACCCATGTTGCGGAGGTAGCACTCCTGTGCGTGAGAGGCCAGGATGCCGGCCCGGTCTGCCGGTTTCATTAGGGCTTTGTGCACAAGCGCACGGGCGTATTGGGCTTCGGCTTCACGGTGAGCGCCGAGGGCAGCCGCATGTGCAGCGGCCTGGGGTGCGTAACTGAGCACCGCCTCGTGATCGCCAGCGGACTCCGCGTGGTGCGACAGAGCCTCGAGATCGCGCTGCCGAGCGCCCGGCTCAGCGATGGTACGAAGCGCGGCTCGGTGCAGCTCTCGCCGTCGCAGCGCGGGCATCGACTCCTCTACGGCAATTCGCGCGAGCTCATGCCGAAACCTGGCGACGTCGCGCTCGACCGTGACAACTCCTGATGTCACGCACACGTCCAGCTCGCCCATCGAATCCGGAGCGATGGCCTCGAGCAGGGAGATGTCGGCCCCGCCGGGGGCGATGGAGATGGCGTCGAGCAGCGCCATCGCTCCGGGAGCGAGGCGCGCCACCCGAGCCAGCACCGCATCGCGAACTGTGTCCGGTATCTCCGCCTGCGGTGAAGCGAGAACCTCGGTCACGAAGAATGGGTTGCCACCCGTCTTGCGATACAGCTCGCCGCCGTCGGCGTCCACCCGCTGCCCAACCCGCCGGGCTAGGGCGGCCACGCCCCGACCAGAGAGCGGCGGGACGGTAAGCCGCGACACGTTGGTTGGAAGATCGCCCAGCAGTATGCGTAGCGGGTGGAGGCGGTCTAGCTCATCGTCTCTGTAGATCGCGATGACAAGCATGCGGACAGCCGCGATTCGGCCTGCGATTACCCGCAGGACGTCGAGCGAAGCTTCGTCAGCCCACTGGAGGTCTTCAAGCACCACGATCACGAGGCGGCGCGAATTGGTTTCAGAGAGCAGCGCTGCCGCGACTTCGTGCGGCTTGCCGCCCGCATCTATGGCGGACTTGACGGGGGCGGACAGCAACGCGATGTCGGCGAACGGGCCCAGCGGCCGAGCTGTGCTGAGCGGGTAGCACGCCCCGTGGATGACACGTGCATCGTTGCCCGTGCGGTCGCAGAAGCTGCTCACCAGAGCAGTCTTGCCCGCTCCTGCTTCCCCGCCCACAGCGACAAGAGCTCCTCGCGACGTCTCCACAACGTCGGCCAGATGCTTTCCAAGATCGGCCAGCTGGACCGACCTTTCGATCAATTCGGGGGTTTTCAACCTGCCGCCAGGAGGCTGCACGGCGGAATCCTAGCCGACACCGATTAGGGGTGGCCTCGCTGGTCCCGAATCACCCACCCGCACTCACCCATCGAGCCCTGGAGCTGCTTTGTCGGAATCAGATCGAGATTTTTCTCGAGTCCAAGGACCCCGACTAAGTGAATGGTCACATCATCAACATGGCGGACGGACCTCTCGGTAGCTAGGTTGCATTGTCGCGGAGCCGGCCCCGACGCGACCAGCCGCAGGCTGCGCGACTAGGTAGCCCCAGCTGAGCGCAAGGCCGATCGTGGTCACGATTACGCCGGCGTAGATCGGTGCAAGGTGCCAGAAGTCCACGTACCAGACACCGAGGTGGACCGCGAGTGCGGCCCCGAATCCGGCTACAGCCCCTCCTGCCAGCGTGAACCACACCCATGCCTGGCCGCGCGCCCAACCCCACGCGGACATCAGGAGCACTGCTACCCCGACTGAGATCAGAGCGCCGCCAAAGCCCGCCCGATCGTGGGCGATGAATGAGAGCAAACGGTGATTGGCATCGGCCAGCGCCTGCGCCGAAGTGTTCATGAATGAGAGGTCGCTGGGTACGAACACGGCGGTCAGTCCCACGTAGGAGATCAGCAACCCCCCGACGACCAGACCGAACCCGACCAGCACCATGAGCAGCTGGCCGGCGAGTGCCCGGCGCCAAACGAAGTCAGCTTCGTCCACATCCAAGCTGAGGTCACCGCCGTTCGGACGCCGCCAGACTGCAATCACGAAAAGCGGAAACAGGACGATGGCCAGCGCGACATGGATAGGCTCGACGTAACCGAAGGCAAAGAAGTAGAAGAGCGTCGGGAATCCGACCATGCCCGACGCGAACAGCGCGTCGCGCGCCCAGGTTCGGCCTAGTCGGATCCCCCACCACGACAAGGCCGCGTAGAGGATCCCGATCGCGACCATCGTGCCCGCGAGCGTGATGCGGTCGTGTTGGAGGAAATGAATAAGACGGCCGTTGATGCTGGCGAGAGTCCTTGGGCTCAGCCCCAGATAGACCTGGTCGTACGGCAGGAGCACTGGTCCTAGAGCGACGGCCGCTGCGCCCAGCCCCCCAACGACCATTCCCAGGCCGAGGCCGACCCCTGCCATCCACGGCAGCGCTGGGGCTGGCTGTCGTGAGTGGTGGCTGCGACGCCGCGCCACGTAGGCGAGTGTCGATCGGTGGAACCAGCCAGGGCCCGCTTCGACCAAACAGTCAGTCGTCGCCAGGACCATCGCTGCGCCGGCCGCGATCAACTCAGCCGCGTACGTGGGGGATGGCTCGCTCGTGGTCGCCACCACCGTGTCGCACGTCGCGGCGGCCTGCCGCACACGGTCGGCAGTGGCGTTTCTGAGGACAGGGTCATCCAACGACACCAGCGATGGATGCGAGCCGACGGCGTGAACCACCGCTGACAAGTCGTCGGGGTCGATTCGAAGGATTACCGGGACCAGCGCTCGGTCGAGGATCTTGCGGGCGTGCTCGACAGTGGCCGGCGTCACCGGTCCGATCTCGACAAGGCCAGCCCCGAGCGCCGGCATCGCGCGAACCGCATCGGCGGCCACCGCCATGCCGGTGCTGGCCCCTACGGCGGTGGCGCACCTGAGCCCGGACACAATGGTGCCCGCATCGGGTGGCGGCGCGGTATGGCCGAGGCCGATGACCAGCCACCTGCCGGCGCGGACTTGCGCCAGCGCCCCCACCAACCAGATCGCCAGGCGGCGCGAGAGCCGCTTACCGAGCACAGCGCCCATCGGGCGCCGGAGCGGGTGGTAGGTCCAGTCCGGCACGCGGCTATCGTGGCACGACAACCGCCGCCAATCTCAGACCGCCTCCACTTCCGACTCCGGGGCATTCGCCGCGGCTGCCTGTTCGAACCACCGGTTGCTGTTGACCCCGAAAACGGTCAGCCAGAAGTGGAGCGGCAGCTCCGCGACGGCGAAGGCGACCGCACTCATCGGGAACAGGAAGGTGGAACTCAGTTCGGTTGGTGGACCCGAGGGGATTCGAACCCCTGACCTTCTGAATGCCATACCTAGGGATGAAGGTCCACTAGAGTCCAGCAGAGTCGGTTCCGAGTTCAACCTGGCAGCGATTACGGGCGATTAGTCCGCCAGAGTCCACCGAAGTCCAGCCCATAAGCTGTCACTACGGCGCGTGAAGAAGCAGCTCAGCAGGCTTCTGTCATGCCGCGCTCGGCGCGCTGCCGAGAATGAAACGGCACTCTGGAGGCTAAGCCCGGTGTAAGTGGCGAATCGTTGCTGACCGGACCGCCGCCGCCGGTCAGGTATCTCGATGCGCGTGAGAGGATTCCGACATGGCTAGCCAGGACCGCCTCAAGGAGCGCTGGACTCGCCTGCTTGCTAACCGCCGTTTCGATTCACGGCCGGCAGAACCGACTCCCGGACCCGCGACATCGGCCGAAGTAGAGGACCTTGAAGGCCGGCTGGGTAGGTCGCTACCTCCGAGCTACCACGCTCTCCTCACGATCTCGAGCGCCGTCTTTCCGGGATGGTCGCTCCAGCCTTCAGAGGTTGATGTCCTGCCTCGAAAGGAACCCTTCACCAGCGTCTTGTGGGTCAATCCTCATGAGTTCCCGTTTCCGCTGTTCGACATCGAAGGCAGCGTTGCCAAGCAGTTGCTCGCCCGCGACCGGCACCAGGACTGCCTTAACGGTCATCTGCTGCACGCGATCGTCGTCTGCCGCTCGGACGGGAACTTTGTGTTGCTTGACCCGCTCGACGCGGACGCCGACGGCGAGTGGCGGGCGTGGGACTGGTGGAATGAGGGTTGCGAGGGTCTATATCGATCCCTTGTTGAGCTCATGGAGGCAAAGTTCGCGCGGTCGGCGGAGCAGCCAGCTGCGACCCAGCAGCGAATCTATCAAGACACGGAGATCGAGATGCTCGCGGCGCAACTGGAGGGCGGCGAGGCCGACTCTCACATTGCCGCCTCCAAGCTCGAGGCGCGGGTGCGGGAGCAGCTTGAGCGCGGCCGGGAACGCTGGCAGCCGATGCATGCGCTCGTGAGTTCGAGCTCCGAGGCGGCTCGGTCTGTGGTCAAGCGATTGATGGATGCCTACCCGGACGATCCGGTGGTGATCGGAAAAGCAATCTCGGCCGATCCGATGGGCGAGCTCAGCCCTGAGACGGACGCCGCCCTTCGCCGCGCACTGCTCGGGCCGAATCGGAGCATGTTCGCATCGAGTGTCGTGTGGCAGCGGAGGCAGATCGTCGACGACGTTTGGCGGGCAACCGGCGATCCGGTGCTTCTGAACGAGCTCGTCCGCGCCAGGCAGCCTGGGACGATTCGTCCGGCTATCGACATGCTGATGGACGATGGGCTCGAGCCTAAGACCCGGTCGCTGCTGACCTACACGCTAAGTCACACCACCCGTTATCACCCAGACCCGCCCGAACCGGACGCGCTTCTCGCGGCAGCTCGGCTGCCCGAGAACGATCGTGTGCATCTGGCACAGGCACTCCTAGGTTGGCGGGAGGTGGAGAGCGCTCTCCAGCTGCTCGGGCCAGAGCTCGAGGAGTACTTCCCGCCCTCGGGGATAGGAATGGTCGCCTACCTGCTTAACGCGATCGCAGAGATGGCGCCGCCGGAAGCTGTGCCGGTCCTGATCGCATCGATCAAGCGACAACCGACCGCCCAGGTCCTTCGGACGCTGGCATTCATCGATCATCCCGAAACAGTCCCCGCAATCGCCTCGCAGCTCGACGGGGAACTCCGAACTGATGCGCTCATCGCGCTCGAGCAGCTTGCGACCCCCGCCGCCCTCGATCTGCTCGCCGAACGAGCACACTCCGGCGACATCCAATGCGCGCGCGCACTGGCGCGACATCGTGATCGTCGCGCGTTCGGCCCTTTGGTTGCGGCCTTGGACGGCAAAGCCAGACGCGACGCGGTGACGGGCCTGCGCGACCTGCGCTACGAGGAAGCGGTTCCGCTGTTGGAGAAGGTAATTGCGGAGGATCCTAACGACGACGTGGCGACGATCGCTGCCCATGGCGTCGTGATGACGACGCCCGCAGCCGCCGGCGCGGTCCGGACTCTCGCGCGGCGCGCGGACCCGGACATCCAGGCCTTGTCGGAACATTGGCTCAGCCTCTTGCCGTGACCACATCAGGGGACTACAAGCCGGTACGTTCGTTGGTGCTGCTAGCGGTGTCTCTTCGATAGCTCAGCCACCGCCATGACCTTCTGAAATGCAATCAGAGGGTGACTGCCCCGAATGGTCGGAAACGGTCCCGCCGGAATTTAGTCGGCCTCGCTACGACGCTCCAGTTGGTATCGATTAGCTGTCACATAGGCTGTCAAATAGACTGTCAACTCGTTACGCGCACAACGATCGCGGCCCAAAACGGGCGATTTCGAATACGAAATTTGGTGGACCCGAGGGGATTCGAACCCCTGACCTTCTGAATGCCATTCAGACGCGCTCCCAACTGCGCCACGGGCCCACGTCGCGCGCGAACGATGATGATACCCCGCGCCTGAACGGTCCCGACCGCGCCACCGCTACGATGCTAAATCGGGATGAGCACACGCGAGGTTGCTCACAACGCACTCAGGGGCGGCGGCTTCCTCGCGCTCCCTGAGGGCAGCGGACCCCATCCTGGGGTCGTCGTCATCCACGAGGCTTATGGCCTCAACGACAACATCAAGGACATCACTCAACGCTTTGCCAAGCAGGGCTACGCGGCGCTCGGAGTTGACCTCTTCAGCGGCCGCAACAAGACCATCTGCATGACGCGCTTCATGGCGGGCATGCTGCGGGGATCGGTGAATCGGTTCGGAGTCGAGGACCTCAAGCTCGGTCTCTCGTACCTGGCAGCGCTGCCCGAGGTCGACCCCGAGCGAATCGGCGCCATCGGCTTCTGTATGGGCGGTAGCTTTGCGATCGCGTGGGCCTGTACCGACGACAGACTGAAAGCGGTCGCTCCGTTCTACGGCGTCAATCCGAGGCCGATCGACGCCGTCAAGCGCATGTGCCCGGTCGTCGGCTCATACCCAGAAAAGGACTTCACCGCGGGCGCGGGGCGCGCGCTCGACGCCGCGCTCAACCGCCACAACATCGCGCACGACATCAAGGTCTACCCGGGCGCCGGGCACTCCTTCTTCAATGACACGCGCGGCAGCTACGACAAGCCTGCGGCGGACGACTCATGGGCGCGCGTTCTTGGCTTCTTCGGCACCCACCTCAACGGCAACGCGGAGGCCGTCAGGCCAGGCGCGTAATCAGGAACATCGCCAGCGCGCCGCCAAGGGTGAGCGGTAGTGCAGTGGCGATGGCGAGCTCCCTCGACCGCGGCAGCAGCGTCGTCGACGCCGCGTAGATGAACAGGCCCGAGAAGAAGCCAATGGCCAGAGGGAAGACGATCGGCGGCACCGGCACGAACGACGCGAACGTGGCGCCGGCCAGAGGCGCCAGCGCGTCAGCGACGAGGAGCATGCGCGAGCGGCTTGTCGGCTGCCGGTGGGTGACCAGGTAGGAAACCGTGTTCAGACCGTCGGAGAAGTCGTGCCCGATCACTGCGAGAGCGACAAGCAATCCCAGCGCAGTATCGACTCGGAAACCCAGACCAATGGCGAGGCCGTCGAAGACGCTGTGGACGATGAAGCCCGCTGCACCGATCGGACCGGCGCGGCTTGGGCCCTCGTCTTCCTCATGGTGGTGGTGAAGAAACCGCTCGAGCGTGTAGAAGCCAAGGAATCCAACGAGGCACGCTCCCACCGGCAGCTGGGCCGACAGCTTGAGCTCGATGGCCCGGTCGACCGCGTCCGGCAGGAGATCGAAGAACGCGGCGCCAAGGACGACGCCACCAGCGAGCGCCGCCAACGCCTGGACGCGACCCGGCCAGCGCAGGGCAGCAAAGCCGCCGGCCATCGTTGAGAAGAACGCGACTCCGGCGAACACCAGCGCGAGCCAGGGAATCATCTGCAGTTAGGGCAGAGGCCCGAAAACATCAAACGGTGACCGGTGATGGCAAACCCCGTTCCCTGCTCCACGCGCGATTCGGCGCGCTGCAGCACGCATTCGGGTAGCGAGGCGACCGCGCCGCAGGACTCGCAACGGATGTGGTCGTGGTGGAGGCCCGACGCTTCGAAGCGCAGCCGACCGTCGCCCAGGTTCACCCGCCGGATGGTGCCGTCGCCCTCCAGCCGCATCACTGCCCGGAACACGGAGGAGAAGTCCGCGGCGCGGCCGCCGGCGATCACCGCGGCGTGCAGATCTTCGATCGACCAGTCGTGCCGCTCGCCTTCCTCGAGGACATGACGCACCGAATCGCGAACGTGACTGGGTCTGGCCATGGCGCAACACCATACCAGTTTTGCAAACGACTTGCATTACGCCGCCGGCCGCCGACGCGGTGGGCCGACAATGGAGCCGCCATGAACGTGCTCGTCACGGGCGGCACGGGCGCCCTCGGCCGGGACCTGGTGGTGGCCCTCCGCAGCGCCGGGCATCGGGTCCGCGTCATGAGCCGGCGTTCCGGCACCGGGACGGACTGGGTCCAGGGCGACCTTGCGACCGGCAAGGGTCTCGACGCAGCGCTCGCCGACATGGAGGCGGTGGTGCACGCGGCATCGGCCGCGGCGCAGCCGTGGCGTTTGCGCGCCACGGACGTTCACGGCACGCGGAGGCTGCTCGAGGCCGCGAAGCGCGCGCACGTCAAGCACGTCGTCTACATCTCGATCGTGGGCATGGAGGGGATCGCGTACCCCTACTACCGCGCGAAGCTGGCGGCCGAGGCAATCGTGGCCGAAGGCATCGTGCCCTGGTCGATCTTGCGGGCCACCCAGTTCCACACCCTGATGGAGATCTTTCTGGGCGCGTTCTCGCGTCTGCCGCGGCTCTGCGCCGTTCCGTTCGCGTGGCAGTTCCAGCCGGTCGACACTCGCGATGTCGCGGCTCGGCTGGTGAACGTCACGGCCGGCTCGGCGGCCGGACGGTTGCCGGACTTCGGCGGACCCGAGGTACGAACGTTCAGAAGCCTGGCCGAGTCATGGCTCAAAGCGCGACACCTCGACAAAAAGCTCGTGAACGTGCCGATGCCGCTCAAGTTCAGCCGCCAGGTCGCGGCCGGCAAGCTCCTCGCGCCCGACCAAATGGAAGGAAAGACCACCTTCGAGCAGTACCTTGTTCGGAGGTACGGACGATGGTGAACGCATTGGTCGAGCGCTACGGCAGGGCTGGGTTCGCGGCCCTGAGCAGCGTCATCTGGTTTTTCCCGATGGCGGCATGGGCGGGCTCGTTCGACCTCTCGCCCATGGACAAGACAGCGTTTCCTTGGATCGCACTGGCGATCGGGATCGTGATGCTCCTGGTCTGGCTGTTCCTGCTGACCCGGCTCGCCCGCATCCCGGTGTCGCCGCGACCGCGTCGCTTCGACCTTGCGCAGATGAGCAGGTCGGAAAAGCGCTGGACGCTGGGCTTTCTGGCCTTCGTGACCGGGCTCATCGCGTGGCTGAACGCGGCGGCCACCGTCGACTGGGGGCCACTCGGCACAGCGATCTCCGCCGGCCGAACCGGTCCCATCCTGCTGACAGTTGCCCTGGCCGTCTACGTGGTGGTCATGGTCGCAGGCATCTGGTACACCTGGCGCCGAGCCTCGAGCGCTTACGCGTTGCGGGTCAGCTCGTCACGTCCCGGCGGCGCACCAGCACCGCGCTGATCACCACGAACACCACCACGTAGGCCGTCAGCACGATCACTGCGTGCGTCGCATCCGCGAAAGGCGGCGGCGACTCCGGGATGCCCTTGATCTTCGCTGACCCGAGCGAGTCGGTGAGATAGCCGGTGTTGGCGATCGGGAACCACTGCTGCACGTTCTTCAGCCAGCTGAGCAAAGCCGCGCCGAACCCGAAGATGAGCCCCTCGACCACAAGCGCGTAAGCAAGGCCGAGACCGATCGCCATGGCCGATTGGCGGAAGAGTGTGGCCAGGATGAATCCGAAACATGCCCAGAACGCGTAGTCCAGCGATAGAGCGCCGATCCCCTTGACGATCTCGATCGCCGCCGGGAACTGGATCATCTTGCCGTCGAACAGGGCGGCGGCCACGCTCGCGACGGCATCGACGGCGAAGAGGCCGATCACCATCACCACGACCACGATCGCCAGCGCGGCCAGCTTGCCGGCCAGCATCGACACGCGCCCCGCTCGCTGCGTGTAGAGCATCTTCACAGTGCCCCATCCGTACTCGCTCCCCTGCAGCAGCACGCCAAGGATGAGCGCGAACACTCCCCCAAGTGGATCGCCGACCGTGTTGAACACGAAGTTCTGCGGGTAGAGCGTGACCTTGAAGTCGGCCAGCGTCGTGCCTGGCGGTAGGCCCTGCGTGGTCTTTGAGAACGTCTCCGCCAGCCACGGAACCGCGTATCCGATCGTGATTGCAATCATCATCAGGCCGAGCACGCAGACCCACACCGCCGGCCGGCGCACCGTCTTGTAGAGCTCGGCCGCAAGCTCCCTCACAGGCCGCCCTCCGTGCCGGTCAGCTCCATGAAAACGTCTTCGAGCGAGCGCTCGCTCTCGCGCAGCTCATTCACGTCGATGCCGGCTTGTACCAGCCGCCGGTTCAGCTCTGCGGCTCGCGCCGGTTCGACGCTCAGGCTGAACGCGCCGTCGTCGGTGACCTTCACCTTGTCGGCGCCGCATTCACCGGCGAGGACCGCGAGTGCCTGGTCGGCGGGCTTCGCCCGAATGATCAGCGTCGATTTGCCGCGCAGCTCGTCGATGGTGCCTTCGGCCACGAGCTTGCCCTTGCGGATGACGCCGATGCGGGTGCACATCTGCTCAACCTCTCCGAGCAGGTGGCTCGAGACGAGCACCGTGCGTTCGCCCTTGCCCAGCTCAGTGATCAGGTTGCGCACGTCGGCCATGCCCTGTGGGTCGAGGCCGTTGGTCGGCTCGTCGAGGATCAGCACCTCCGGCTCCTTGATCAGCGCGGCCGCGATGCCCAGGCGCTGCTTCATCCCCATCGAGTAGGTCGAGAACTTGTGACCTGCGCGCGGTGTGAGCTCGACTGCGTCGAGTGCGGAATCAACTCTTTTGGCGGGAACGCCACAGTAGATGGCGAGCAGCCGCAGGTTGTCATAGCCGGTCATGTACGGATAGAAGGCAGGCGCCTCGACGATCGCTCCCACCTTGGTGAGGGACGCCGGGGTACCCGGCGCTGCGCCGGCGACATTCGCCGTGCCCGCCGTGGGTCGGATCAGACCGAGCAGCATGCGCAGCGTCGTGGTCTTGCCCGCGCCGTTGGGCCCAAGGAATCCGTAAACCTCACCGCGACGAACCACGAGGTCGAGGCCGTCGACGGCAACGATGCCGTTTGGATACCGCTTGGTCAGTCCGTGCGTAGAGACGACATCGTCGTGGGCGTTGGTGGCGGCCATGCCAGCGCGTAACTGTACCGGCGCTACGATCGCGACGTGAGCGTTGTGTATCGCCTGATGTATCGGTTCGGCTTCACTCCGTGGGATCGAATGCTGCCAAGCGAGCTTGCTAAAGCGATGAAAGGACCGGACGCCCTGCCGCCCGGACGCGCGCTCGACCTGGGCTCGGGCCTTGGCACCAAGTCGGTGTTCATGGCCACCAATGGGTGGCGCGTCACCGCGGTGGAGTCGGTGCCGCGAGCCCTTGAAGAAGCCCGACGGCGCGCCTCCAAAGCCGGGGTGAACATCGACTTTCGCCGAGGCGACGTGACCCGCCTCGAGGAGCTGAAGCTCGACCCCGGTTACGACCTCGTGTTCGATTTCGGCTGCTTCCACGGGCTCAACAGCAGGCAGCGCGACGCCTACGCGCGCGGAGTGAACGACCTGACCGGGCCCGGTGCAACCCTCCTGATGATGGCCTTCACGCGGCCGGTGCCGCCGATCATGTCGACGGTCTCGGAGCCTGAGCTTCTCGAGCGATTCGGGCCGGCTTGGCACTCGGCCGGCTCGCACGCAGCGGACATCGACCTCCCCTCGACGGCAAGCCGGCGGGGAGCCGCGGGTTGGTTCCACCTGGTCAAGACGTAGAGCTCTCCTGACGCCCCCCTCCTGACCTCCTCCGCTGGCGCGGGGGAGGAATCTATGTGTGGGAATAGTTGATTGCGCACGCAAGTAGTCCTTGGTAGCGAATCAATCACAGGAGGACCACATGGTCAAGTACGAACTCGATCCCGCCCACACCAACGTCGGCTTCACGGCCAAGCACCTGGCGGTGAGCACCGTCCACGGCCAGTTCAGTCGCTGGGAGGCCAAGTTCGAAGGCCCCGACGACGACCTGACACGCGCGCGCGGCACCCTGAAGGTCGAGGTCGCGAGCCTCAGCACTCGCAGCGACCAGCGCGACGCGCACCTGCGCTCGGCCGACTTCTTCGACGTCGAGAAATTCCCTTACATGACGTTCGCGGTCACTGCAATCGAGAAAGTCGACGAAGACAACTACAAGCTTCGCGGCGACCTCACGATCAAGGAGACCACACGCCCCGTCGAGCTGACAGGCACCATCGAGGGACGGCTGGCCGACCCGTTCGGTGGCAAGGAGCGGCTGGGTGTAAGCGCCGCGGGACAGCTGAACCGCATGGACTTCGGACTCAACTGGGACGGCCTTGCCGGTGCGGTCCCGTTTGCAAGCCACCTGATCAAGCTGGCGATTGACGCCGAGATCATCGTCACGGTGGCGGAAGCGGCGGCTGCGTAACAGTGGAGCCCGTACGATTACGGCCGTCTGATGGCGAAGACAGGTGCTGACGACACCACCAGGTTGTGGGAGGGCCTGACCCGCGCCCACAACCTGATGACCGCGGCGTTGGAAAAGGACCTCATGCCACAAGCCGGCATACCGCTGGCGTGGTATGAGGTCCTTCGACATCTTGTGCAAGCTCCAGGCGGACTGCTCCGCTTTCAGGAGCTCGCGAAAGTTTCAGGCATCACCGACAGCGGCGCCTCGAGGCGGCTCGACCAGATGATCAAGGCCGGCCTCATCGACCGCCAGTCATGCCCGACGGACAGGCGCGGCGCGTACGCGCACATCACCGACCAGGGACGAACCGCTTACAGGCGCGCGCACACGGTATTTGTGCGCAGCCTGACCAAGAACCGAGACCTCCTGGAGGGCCTTCAGCTGCCTGAGAGCTAGGTTGCGGCCTCGGCCTTCTTCGCCAGGTTCTTGAGCAAAGTCGGGAATTCTTTCGAGACGTTCGGACCGAACATGAAACCCAGGAACCCGAGGGGCCCCTTCACCTCTACCCACTGACCCACCAGCGACCCCGACCCGCTCGGCTCGATGCGGCAGTTAAAGCGAAACGTGGTGCCGGGAATCACGTTGGTTTCGAGCGCGAATCCCTTGCCAGGCTGGACGTCGAGCAGGCGCATCTGGTGGTGCTGACCCGCCGGCGTGTTCATCACTGCGGTGCTGCCCGACTGAAACGGGCCGTGCATGTCCATGGTCGTCACGTTGGGGTTCCACTGGCCCCAGGTGGACGTGTCTGACCACACCTTCCAGACCTTGTCCGGCGATGCGGTTGTCTCGACGCTGGTGCCGTACTCAGCCATGCTTCAGCCCTCCTGCTAAAGATCGGCGGCGAATGTAGTCACCTCTACGACGTTCAGCCAGCCGCCAATTCGACCGCCCTGGCCTGCACGACCGGCGGTACCTTCTCCTTGGTCCAACCGAGCACCACGATCACGCCCAGCAGCAGTACGGTGCCGGCGATCTGCGCCGGGTAGATCGGCTGCTGGAAACCCCAGGGCGCCGGACCGGCGGCAATGAGCGTAGCGGCCACCGGGAAGGCCATCTCGGCGATGGTCGCCAGCGATGCCGGGGTCTTCGATAGCGCGCGGTAGTAGAGCAGCAGCGCCAGCAGGCCCGGGATGAGCGCGATGCCCAGAAGGTTGGGGAAGAAGTCGTTGAAGGTGTAGTGGCTGAACCCGGCGAAGCCCTCGCCGGGCGACAGCAAAACCACCGCGATGAGGATCGGCAGCGCCACGGTGAACCGCAGCGACGTCATGCTCCAGAAGGAGATCGAGCCGAGCGCGTAGCGCCCGAACACCGTGCCGCCGGCCCAGAGCGCCGCCGCTCCCAGCGCATACAGTCCGGCGTCTACCCGCCCGCCGCTGAGCGACGTGATCGGTGCGAACGGCTGCCTCAGAGAGATGTTCGGCGCCTGCACCACCATGTAGACCGCGATCAGCGCGACCACGACCGCCGGCCAGAACCACGGCCGCCTGCGCTCGCCGAGCATGATCCAGGCGAGGACGATCGCGATCAGGGGCTGGGTCTGCTGCAGGACGAACGTCTCGGAGTAGATCCCGTACGAGAAGGACTTGGTGAAGAGAATCGTCGCGAGCGCCTGAGCTCCGGCGGCGATCGCGATGACTGCCAGCCAGCCGCGAGTCCCGAGCTTGCGCATGTCGCCGAGGCTGCGGATCAGCACGGGAAGGAGGAACAGCGCCACCAGCGCGTCCTCCATCACCACGATCTCGCTCGGCGTGAGGTGCTTCACGAGCTGGTTGCGGAAGTACGCGTCGGTCGCCCACAGGGTGGCGGCGACAGCGACCACGACCACGGAGTACCGGTCGATCAGGCGGTTCATCGACCTAAGTACAACAGCATCGGCTGGCCCCGTGCTTCCACCAAAAAGAAAGGGCCGGCCTCGCGGCCGGCCCTTGTTTTGACGCGAACTAAGCGCTAACCTCGCTGATCCGGGTTCCCCAGTTCGCGAGCGCCGTGCGGGTGTTATCGCAGCGGAACACGGTCCGCTCGTAAGTCGAGAGGTCGCACGACTGGCCGATGTACTCCGAGGCGAGCCAGACGCCGCCGCCCCAGGGCACCGCTGCTCCGTAGTCGCCCCAACGAGGGCGAGGCGTGAAGCTCGGCCCGTTCGCGAACAGCCGGTAATCGGTGAAGCCGTCGTCGGGACCCTGGCCTGCGGCGGCGATGTGAATGTCGCTTACGCCGCTACCGTCGATGGTGGCGTAGCCGGCGCTCGGGTAGAAGTCGGTGCCTACAACCGTGAAGGCCATCACGCCCGTACCGCCGGTCGTGATTCCGATGGCCGGGTAGGTCAGGTTGTCGTTGCCCAGGCCGACGTATCCGGAGTTGGCGAGCGAAGCGCCGCCCGAGCCTCCGGATGCCGAGACCTTGAACCACTCGATGCCCGCCTGCTTCCCGTTGCTGGTGTCAAGGCCGGTGTCGAGAGCGCCCCAAAGCGAGCCGTTGACCCAGGTCACCTGCTGCATGCGGGTGTCATTGCTGTCGAGGCTCGCTGATTTCTCCGCGAAGGGATCCTTGATACCTTCGAGCGCCGTCGAGCATGGGTTGTTGTTCAGACAGTCGCGCAAGGGCTGGTTGCCTGACTTCTGCTCGGACTGCGGCGGGAATGTGTACTGGCCGACGCCCAGCGCGCTGACGCTCAGAATGACCGCCGCCGGGTTGGTGTCCAGCATGCTGGTGTTGTCAAGCGACCATACGAGCAACTCTGTGGACGGGTGGAACGTAGAGGTGCCGTCACCGGTGTCGTGCGCCTCGGCGGCGGCGTTGCTGCTCAGGAAGTACTCGGTGCCGCCGTTGCTCTTGTCACCGGCCCCATAGCCGAGATCGGTCGGGGTTGAGGACGGCCACAGCGTGAATCCATTGAGGGCGAAAGCGGTGGGGTTCATGCCGTGGGTGTTGAACCGGGTCGGGCTGAATGGAGCGCCGCCTTCGAGGCTGGCCTTCGACATCGCGTAGATGAGCGCGCCGTGGAACTCGTTGCCGAAGAGCGAGTACTCGTTGGTGGTGAGGAAGACGCTGTCGGCGTTGGACCCTATGTGCGGGTAGTCGCCGAGGCAGGCGTGCAAGTGCGTGCCACCCGCCGGCGGCTTACCGATGGGTCCAGTGGAACACCCGTCGTCGGGGGTTTTGCCGAAGCCATTGTCAGTGCCGTCGTCGGTGACGTCGATGTGGAAGAAATTCCAGGCTCCGGTCGGGTCGGCCGTCTGGCTGACCGCGATGTCCAGGTGGTTGGTTCCGACGAAGTGCTGCTGGCCGTCCGCGCCGACCAGTTGGAAAGTGTCCAGGGTCAGGACGTCGACGAACCAGCGCTGGGTCGCGGCGTCATAAAGGCAGGACGGGTCTGTGATGAATGGTCCGAACTCCGGGCTGCCGCCAGGCCCGGCCCCACGGATGATCGACGGCGCGTCCCCGAAGAACTCGTTCAAAGCCCTCGGCCTCGCGATGAGCGCCTTGCCTGAAGTGTCATAGACCTGGAAGACGTCGTTCAGGGCCTCGACCACGCGCACATTGCCGTTGGTGTCCTGGCCGACGCACAGGCCCTGGTCGGGCGGCTCGAGGCTGAACTGGTTGCCATGATTGCTCGAGCCGAACCGCTCGTCAAAGTGGTTAAGGCCGGCAAAGCTGGCCAGCAGCCCGGGACTTGACGTCGTGACATTTTTGGGCTGGCTGGTTGCGCCCACGGATGAGCTGTCGGCGGAGCTGTTGCTCCGGTCGAACACCTGGGCGCTGCCGTTTGCGCCTACGCCCGCCGTTGTCTCAAAGCTGTCGACGCCGCCCGTGGCCTGAGTGGCTGCCATGGCCGGCTGGCTGCCGATGCTCGCCACCACGATGGCGGCACCCAGCAGAAGTCGAATTACACGGGGTCCAGTAAGAGCCAATGCACCCTCCTTGAAGATCCACACCACCGGCCCATCCGGGATCGCTACCCGAGTCCAAACAGCATATATAGGCCGGGAACGCCGACGCAAAGATGAGATCGAGTCGCCGGTAAATGATGAGCGATGTCCGTTCGGGAGGACCACTCCAGTGATTGGTACTTAGTTACCTATTCCGGCCCACCGACGGGTCAGTCCTCGGGGACCGATGCCTCCAGCACGACCTCGGGGTGCTGCAGCACGTAGATCTGCTCCGGCCGGTCGTGGCCCTCGAGCCGGCGCGGACCGACGCTGACCAGCTGCAGGTCCTCGCGCATGATGTCCGCGACGATCGAGTACGTCGTCTCCGAGACCAGGACCTGCTGTCCCGCTGCACGCCGGCGCAGCTTGGCGCAGCGGTTCACCGCCGGCGCCCGGTAGTCGCCGTCGTCCGCGTCAGCCTCGCCGGTCAGGATCGCCATCCGGACGCGGATCGGGACGCCGTCGGGCCACGGCTCGGTCTGGAGAGCGCGCTGGGCGTCGACCGCGGCCGCCAGCGCATCGGTCGCGCGCAGGAACACGGCGAAGAAGCTGTCCCCTTCCCCGCGCTCCTTCAGCACAACGCCGCCGTTTGCTTCGATGGATGCGCTCAACAGCTGGTCGTGCCGCTTCATCGCCAGGTACATCTGGGAGCGGCTTCGCAGCCACAACGGCGTCGACTCGACCACGTCGGTCATGAGGAAGGTGACGATGCCGTCCGGCAGCGGTGTCGCGCTCTCCCTCGTCACCGACTCATCACGCGATTTCGCAGCGCCGTTTCCGTTGGATGTTGCGGGATTCAGCGTGGCCTGGATGGCGAGGAAGTCGTCGATCGAGCCGATGCGCCGGAAGAAGTGCACATTCAACGACGGCTGGAAATTCCAGCTGGCGAAGTCCTCCTCGGCGTCGCCGTCTCGCCACACGTCCTTTTCGGCGTGAAGCAGCCGGCCGAGCTTCATGCATGCTTCGCGATCCAGCTTGAGGTCATGTGCGACGACCTCGCTGGTGACCATGGTGTCGACCTCGTCCGCGGCGACGGCCAGCCTTACAACGTGCACGAAGTTGGCGATGTCGGGGTCGGTGTCGCGGCACCGGTGGAGGTTTTCGAGCCCGAGCTCGACCCGGGTCTCGCCGTTTTCCGTGCTGCGGGGCGCGAACGTCTCGATCACCTTCTCGAAGCTGTCCTCGACCGCGTACTCGCGCGCGACACGCTGATAGAGCTCGGCAAGCGAAGGCCACCGCGCGCTCGTCAGGAAATGCTCGGCCGCCACCTGCTCGAAGAGCCAGCGCGAGCCGTGTAGCTCGAAGTCCACGCTGAGGGCTGTCTGCAAGAACGCCGTGAGCGTCCCGTAAAGCTCCTGGACGAAAACCAATGGCGCCACCCCGGCGACTTCGATCTCCCGGTCAAGTCCCAGGCCTGGGTTCGGCTTGGCCTCGCCCTCGCTGTGCGTCGAGGCTTCGATGGCCACGCCGTTGCCGTGGTTGCGCAGCTTGACCCGGGTCATCGAGACCCGCTGACCCGGTCCCGCGATGTCCGGGCTGTCCGCCACGTGGACGAGGCCCCCAGGGCCCCACGCGCGCTGGATGGGAATGCGCAGGTCGGAGATGAGCTGGTTGAAGCGCTGGATGAACGCCCACGACTCGCGGCCGCGCTCCACGTCGTAGCCATCCTGGCGAACCGACCGCAGGTCGTTCTGCCAGGCTGCCGTCACATCGCGCCGCAGTGCGACTATGCCGGGCTGCACCTAGAGCATCCCCCTATTGACTCCCCCATCGTCCCGATGCACAAGATAAAACCGACCACGTTGAGCCCGCTAGATACTTAACGATCTTGATGGCCCGCATGGACTTGATGTTTTCGGTCAGGAAACGAGCCCAAATGTCATCGACTCTTGACAATTCTTAATTCTGGGGGCAGGCGGTAAGTTAGTACCTCCGCGTCCGAGGCAGCCGAGAGCTGCTTAAGAAGGTGAGCGCATGAGTGACGTCCAGGTCTCAGAGGCCGAGATCGCGGTTCACTGGAAAGAGGAGGAGTACTTCTACCCCTCGGCCAAGTTCATCGGCCAAGCGAACGCGAATGACCCGGCCATCCGCGAACGATTCGCCGAGAAGAACTACCCCGAGTGCTTCAAGGAATATGCGGACCTCCTGACCTGGGACACGTACTGGCACACCACCCTCGACACCAGCAACGCACCGTTCTGGAAATGGTTCGTCGGAGGGAAGCTGAACGCTTCCTTCAACTGCGTCGACCGCCACCTGCCCAAGTACCGGAACAAGGCCGCGTTCATCTGGGTGCCTGAACCCGAGGAACAAGCTACTGAGGCGATCACCTACCAGGAGCTGTGGACACGTGTCAACGAGATGGCGGCCCTGTTGCGCGACTACTGCGGCCTCAAGGCCGGCGACCGGGTGACCCTCCACCTCCCGATGGTGCCCGACCTACCGGTGACGATGCTCGCGTGCGCGCGCCTGGGTGTAATCCACTCAGAGGTCTTCGGAGGCTTCAGCGGCGCCGCATGCGGCGACCGTATCGCCGACTCTGGGAGCGAATTCCTCATCACGATGGACGCCTACTATCGAAATGGCGACCTGCTCGACCACAAGGCCAAAGCCGACGAGGCGGTGGCGGTGGCCGAGAAGCAGGGGCACAAGGTCAAGAAAGTCCTGATCTGGCAGCGCCACCACGGTCAGTACTCGGCCAAGACGCCGATGGTCAAGGGCCGCGATTTCGTCATCAACGATTTGCTGGCCGACTACAAAGGCAAGCGCGTCGAGCCGGTCTCGATGCCTGCCGAAGCGCCGCTGTTCCTGATGTACACGAGCGGCACGACCGCGCGACCCAAAGGTTGCCAGCACAGCACCGGCGGCTACCTCTCATACGTCGCCGGCACGTCGAAGTTCTATCAGGACATCCACCCCGAGGACACATACTGGTGCTTCGCCGACATCGGCTGGATCACGGGGCACTCGTACATCGTCTATGGGCCGCTGAGCCTTGCCGCCACGAGCGTGATGTACGAAGGCGTCCCGACCTATCCAGATCCAGGCCGCCCGTGGAGGATCGCCGAGCGGCTCGGTGTGAACATCTTCCACACCGCACCGACGACCATTCGCATGCTGCGCAAGGTGGGCCCCGACGAGCCCAAGAAGTACAACTACCACTTCAAGCACATGACCACGGTCGGCGAGCCCATCGAACCCGAGGTGTGGCGCTGGTACTACCAGACGGTGGGTAAAGGAGAGGCCGTCATCGTGGACACGTGGTGGCAGACCGAAAACGGCGGGTTCCTGTGCTCGACGCTGCCCGCCTTCGACAAGATGAAGCCAGGCAGCGCGGGCCCTGGCGTGCTCGGCATCTTCCCGACGATCCTCGACGAGAACGGCAACGAGATTCCAAAGGGCAGCAGCAAGGCCGGCAACATCTGCATCAAATACCCGTGGCCCGGAATCTTCGAGACCATCTGGGGCGACCCGGAGAAATTCGTCAGCACGTACTTCAAGAAGTACAACAAGGACCCGAAGAGCAAGGACTATCACGACTGGCCTTACTTCGCCGGCGACGGAGCCCTGCTCGCCGAAGACGGCTACTTCCGGATCCTCGGCCGAGTCGACGACGTCATCAATGTCGCCGGTCACCGGCTGGGCACAAAAGAGCTCGAGTCGGCCGCCCTGACCGTTGAGGAGATCGCCGAGGCAGCGGCGGTGCCCGTCGTAGACGAGGTTCGGGGCCGCGCCGTCGAGATGTACGTCGCGCTCAAGCCTGGACACAAGGCGAGCAAGGTAGTCGAGGACAAGGTCTCCGGCGCGATCGAGCACCTGATCGGCAAGATCGCAAGACCGAAGAACGTCTGGATCGTCGCGGACATGCCGAAAACACGATCCGGCAAGATCATGCGGCGGGTCATCGCCGGCATCTCGAACTTCACGAGCCCGGGTGACATCACGACGCTGGCCAACCCCGAGGTTGTCGATGGCATCAAGCACCATGTCCAGGCGGAGAAGGTGCAGCGCGGCCAGCAGCCTCGTGAGCTGACCCCGCAGGAGATGGAGGAGATCAAGGCGTTCGGCAAGGTCGACTGAGGCCGGCCGTGCGGTTCCTCAATCTCGGCGCGGCCCTCTTTGTTTCGGCGGCAATCCTCTACGTCGCTTTCTTCGGAGCGGGCCCGCTGCCGGCCCTCGGCCCTGCGTTCAACCCGGCGACCGGCGCCTGGACCATGAGCGCCGACGCGGCTTCGTATGGAAGCCAGACCCTGCACCTCAGCGGACTGCAGAAGCCGGCGAAGGTCGTGCTCGAGGCGAACGGCACCGCGCATATCAGCGCCGCGACCGACCACGACCTTTTCCTCGCCATCGGATACGTGCACGCGAAGTTCCGCCTGTTTCAGATGGACCTCGAGCGCCGCAAGGGAGAGGGGCTTCTGTCGGAGGTGTTCGGCAAGGACGCCCTGAGCGTCGATCGTTTCGAGCTGCAGCTGGGACTCCTGCGAACCGCCCAGCAGGAGTGGGCGCTTCTTTCGCCCACGGACCCGGTGCGCGACGGCCTGCTGGCTTACGCGCAAGGAGTCAACGACCGCATCGCCGAAGCTGAACGCACGCTTCAGCTGCCGGCGCTGTTCACGCTGACCGGGTATGAGCCCAAGCCATGGACACCGATCGACACGCTGATCGTCAAGGGCGACCTGGAGCAGATGGAGAGCTTCAGCGACACCCCGCTCGTGATGGCGCTACTGACCCGGACGCTGGGCCCCGACCTCACGTCGGAGTGGTTCCCAGTCTTGCCCCCTGACCAGCAGTCGCCTTATGAACCCGGGCCGTATCCGCCGGCGGAGGCGCCGGCCCCGGTCGGCTCCGCGCAGACCATCTCCGATGGGGCTGCCGTATCGGCCGATGACATCTATCAGAGGCTGGCCGCGCTCCCGGCCGGCGTGCTCGGGCACGGTGGCGCCAGCAACAACTGGGCGATATCCGGCGCCCACACGACCAGCGGCGGAGCGCTCATGGCCGGCGACCCGCACCTGCACCTCACGTTGCCGGCGATCTGGTTCCAGCTGACCCTGGACTCGCCAGGCTTCCATTCCAGCGGGGTGAGTGCCCCGGGCACGCCAATCGTTTTGATCGGCCACAACCAGCACATCTCTTGGAGCCTCACCGACGCGCTCAACCAGCAGACGTTCTTCTACCTGGAGCACGAGGACGCCGCGCATCCAGGTCAGTACCTCTGGAAAGGGACCTGGACGAAGTACAAGACGGTCGATTACGAGATCCCTGTGCTCGGTGAGGCGCCGGACCATCTGACCGTGAAGATCAGCGTCCACGGTCCTGTGATCAGCGAGCGCGGGCAGACGACTTCGATGTGGTTCACCGGAAACATCCCTTCTCACGACGTCAGCGCGCTGATGCAGATCAACCAGGCGTCGAACTGGCAGGAGTTTCGCAACGACCTGAGCCAGTGGCACGGGTCGGCGCACAACTTCGTCTATGCAGACGACCAGGGAAACATCGGCATGATCTCAGCCGGCTACTGGCCGCAGATCGCGCCCGGGGGCGATCCCTGGCTGCCGATGCCAGGCACCGGCGAGGACGACGTCGCCGGCACGATCCCCTACGACCAGATCCCCCAGGTCTACAACCCGCCGAGCGGGATCGTGTGGTCGGCCAACCAGAGGCAGGTCGCAAACGATTACCCGTACTACATCGGCACAGGTACCTTCTTCGACCCGGGCTATCGCGCCAACGAAATCCTTCGTTTCATCAACGACAAGCTCGCGGGCGGCGGCAAGCTCTCGGTGGCCGACATGACGTCGCTGCAGACCGACACCCGCGACTACCTGGCGGGAGGAATGGTGCCGTTCCTGATCCGGGCACTTGCCGGCCAGGGCCTGACTGGCAACGACAAGGCGGCGTTTGACGCCCTCAACAGCTGGGACGACCGCATGGAGGTCAACTCCACCGCCGCCTCCATCTGGTGGACGTTCTGGCAGGCGTACCTTTCCGCCACCTTCGACCCCTGGTGGACGAGTCACAACGTCAAGGTCGACCGCGCCGAGCTGAACGATGCACTCAGCCAGGACCTCGAGGCCTGGACCTCACGCGACCAGACGAACCCGGTATTCACCCTCGTCGGTTCAGCCCAAAACGCCGACGATGTGATGCGAGCCGCGTTTCACTCCGCGGTCGTGGCGCTGACCACGCGGCTGGGAGCGGACCCGGCGCAGTGGACATGGGGCCGCATCCACCAACGCGAGCTCGAAAGCCTCGCCCTCATCTCCGGCCTCAGCTACGGACCGCTGCCCGACCGTGGCGATGCATACACGCCGCTCGCGGCGCCCGATTTTCCGTCTACCCACGGACCCAGCTGGCGCATGGTCGTCGACTGGGGCGCGCAGTCGTTCAGCGGCATCTACCCTGGCGGCCAGAGCGAGAACCCGGCCTCGAGCTGGTACTCCGACCGGGCCGCCGCGTGGTGGGACGGCAAGTACTACCCGATGCTCGACCTCAACGCCGCGGCCTCGTCGCCGGGAGCCGCGGTCTGGAGCCTGCAGTCGTGAGCCGGCGGATGCTTTGGGTCACCGCATGGGTGGGTTTGCTGGTCGCGCTCTACGGCGGACTCTTTGGGCCCTGGTGGCTCACGTTCGTCGGAGCGGTCGTCATCGGCGCCGTGATGCCGCGAGCCCGGACGGCCACCATCGCCGGGGCTCTCATCGGACTCCTGGGTTGGGCTACCCCGCTCGAGACGATCCAGTCGCGCTACGGGCTGGCGCCGACCGCGAACGCGCTCGCCGCCATGATGGGCGCCAACGGCGCGGCCGTGATCCCGATCGCATTGACTGTGATAGTCGGGGTGCTGCTCGGCCTCACTGGCGCGTGGCTCGGCGCTGCGGTTCGCGGCGTCGTTATCGGGCGACGGCGCTCAGGCTCGGTTTAGAAACTCGGTGATCAGCGACTGGAAGTGAAAGACCCCGTTCTCACGCAGCGCTGAGAACCGCCCGCGGTCGTAGGAGCGCGAGCGCAGGCCTCGCTGCACCTGCTCGCACACCGCGATGTCCTCCTGCTGGATCTCGTCCGAGAACGCAATCGTCTGCTGCATCGATTCCCATCCGGATCCAGTGCCCGGCTCCGCGAAGTACCACTCGAAGATGGTCAGCGTCTTGCCAGCGCCTAGCGGGAGGATGACGTTGGTGCTCACGTTGTCCTGGTAGATGTTCAGCATCGTGTTCGGGAAGATCCAGTAGTACAACGCGTCTTCCTCCGCGCCGGGCATGCGGATGTAGCGGCGGTCGCGCCCAGGAACCTCGCCCGGCTTCAGCTCACGTATGGGCGCGTGCTGCTTCGAGTAGTAGCGGAACGTCTCGACGCGATAGTTGTCGTACTCGAGCTCCTTGAACAGGCCCGGGTGGGCGATGGGCAGGTGGTAGCCCTCGAGGTAGTTATCCACGTATACCTTCCAGTTGCACTCGATCGTGTAGTCGCGGCGCTCGATCGATCGCATGGTGTTCAGGTCGTAGCCGCTGGCCTGGATCTCGTCGGGGATCGCCCCGATCCATTCCGACAGCGGAGCGGCGTTTGGGTCGAGGTTGGCGAACACGAACGGGCCGAGCGTATCGACCCTGATGGGCACGAGGCAGAAGTCGTCTTTGTCGAAGTTCTCGGTGCCCTCCATCTCGCGCGCCGTCTGCAAACGGCCGTCGAGCCCGTAAACCCAGCCGTGGTAGCCGCACTGCAGCGACTTGCGGTTGCCTCGCGTCGTCACGACCTGCGCCGCGCGGTGCCGGCACACGTTGTAGAAGCCATGCAGCCGGCCGTCTTGCGCGCGCGTCAGGAGGATCGGCTCGTCGATGATGGTCGTGGGCTTGAAATCGCCGGGTCGAGCGAGCTCGCTGTCGTGCGCGACGAGCTGCCACGTGCGGGCGAAGATGCGATCGTTCTCCTGCGCGAGGATCGCCGGGTCCAGGTACATGGAGGCCGGAAGCGTGTAGGCCCGGGCGAGCTCTTGGTCGATCTTCATCGCCACAATTCAATCACGCATGGATCTGGTGTTCGTGAACGGGGTGGTGTGGCGCCCGGGCGAGCAGCCTGCGACCGCCGTGGCGTGTTCCGGCGAGCGCATCGCCGCGATCGGCTCCGACGCCGAGATCCGCGTGCACATTAATAAGGACGCGCGCGTGATCGACGCCCGCGGCGGCACGATCATGCCCGCCTTCAACGACGCACACGTGCACTTCCTGATGGGTTCGCGGTCGCTGGACGAGCTCGACCTGTTCGGCGTGACGAACCAGGCTGAGATCGAGAAACGCATCTCCGACCATGTGCGCGAACGCGCCGGCGGCTGGGTCGTGGGTCGCGGCTGGTTCTACTCCGCGTTCCCTGGCGGCATGCCAACAGTCGAGCTGCTCGATCGGCTGGTGCCGGACCGGCCCGCGTACCTCGAGTCGTTTGACGCGCACACCGGCTGGGCGAACAGCCAGGCTTTACGCATCGCCGGTGTGACGCAGCGAGAGGTTCTCAAAGAGGCAGCAATGTACGCGGTGACCAAGCACATTCCCAAACGGACGGCCGAAGAGGACCTGGCCGCGCTGCGCGCGGGTATGAAGATGGCCGCTTCGCGCGGCGTCGCCTCCGTGCAGGAGGCTGGCGGCGGCTGGGACCAGCTGAGCCTCTGGGAGTCGCTGCGCGATGCCGGCGACCTGCGGCTGCGCGTGCGCCTGGCGTTCGACATGACGCCGAATGTCGATGAGACCGAGTGGCGGCAGCGGCTCGAAACGTATGAAGAGGTCGCGCGCGCGCGTGCGCGAGACCCTTGGGTCAAGTGCGGGATCGTCAAGGCGTTCGCGGACGGAGTCGTCGAGTCGCAGACCGCGTCGGTGCTGGATCCATATGAAGGTGATGGCGACGATCGCGGCGCACCGCTGTGGACTGGCGACCAGCTGGAGCGCCACACGCGCATGGCGAGCGAGCGCGGATGGCAGGTCCAGGTGCACGCGATCGGAGACGCCGCCATCCGGCAGTCGCTTGACGCGTTTGAGGGCGCCGAGCGCGACAGAAGGCATCGGATCGAGCACATCGAGTGTCCAGACCCTGCCGACATCGGCCGCTTTGCCGAGCTGGGGGTCGTCGCGAGCATGCAGCCTCAGCACGCGGCGCCCGCGCTGACAGAGATATGGCACCGGAACCTTGGACCGGGCCGGGCGAGCCGGGGATGGCCGTGGAAGAAGATCCTCGCGTCCGGCGGGCGCCTGGCGTTCGGCACTGACTGGCCCGTCGTGCCGCTGGACCCGTTCGCCAGCCTGTTCGAAGCGACAGCGACCTTGAGTCTCGAGGAGGCGGTGGCCGGCTGGACCTCCGGCGCCGCCTACGCCGAGCACTCCGAGTCCGTGAAGGGCGCCCTGCGCGAGGGGATGTTCGCGGACATCGTGGTGCTTGACCGCGACCTCGGCCGCACCCCGCGCGACGAGTTCCCCCAGGTAAAGGTCGAGGCGACCGCGGTCGGCGGTCGCCTCGTGTACGAAGCCTGAGTTAGTTGCCTGGTGCGGGCGCCGGCGCCATGCCTCCGGCAGCCCCGGTCGGTTCAGTGTGCACGGCGTGCCCGCGGCCAACCGCCCAGAAAATGATCGCGAGTGCAATCAGGATCGCAACGGTCACGAAGGTGTAGATCTCAAATGTCGCCCGGTTGACCCCGGCCGTATCGGCGAGCCAGCCTGAGGTGAACAAGCCTGGCCAGAGCGAGAACACGGTTGCCGCGACGACCCAGAACATCGTGAGCACAACGCAGATCCACGCACCTGCATTGCCGCCCGGCACGACGAACGGCCGGCGAATGTTGGGGTACTTGCGGCGGAGGGTGATCAACGCCGGGAAGATCAGGATGTAGGAGAAGGTGGTCGTCGAGATCACCAGCCCCAGCACTGCGGCGAAGTAACCATGCAGTCCGCCACCCGTAACGAAGAACGTGATGAACATGAAGATCGTGGCGATGATGCCCGACAGTACGTTGACCACGATGGGGGTGCCGAACCTGCTCGAGAAATAGCCCAGCTGTTGTGGGCCTGAGCCGGCAAGGGCTCCGATCGCCATCAGGCGGTCCGAACCCATCAACCAGGTGGTGCCGCTCGAGAGGAGCACGAACACAAGGGCCAGCGCGGCCACATGGTTGAAGAACGGCGCGGCGCCGCCCAGGACGCTGCTCGAGGCGAACTGGTACGCGGCCACGAATCCCGAGACGTTGCTCAGTTGGCTGGACGACAGGATGAGGATGACGCCGACGATCGGGATCGCATAGCCCAGGAACGAGATCACACCCGATGCGTAAATCGCGCGCGGAACGTCGCGCTGCGGATTTTCCATCTCCTCGCTGGCATTTGTCTGCAGCTCGAATCCGATCCACTGGAACACGATGACGCCGATAACGCCGATCAGCACCGTCATGTCCGTCGGGAAGAAGCCTGAAAGCGAGCCCTGGAAGCCGTGGGCGGTGCCGGACAGGATCACGAGCAGAGCAAAGAACGCCAGCAGGCCCAGGCGCAGGATGGCGCCCAGGTTGGGCACCCACTTCATGTACCGCAGCGACAGGATGTTCATCGTCACCGCGACCCAGATGAACAGGAAGCCGACGATGGTCTCTGCTACCTGGTTGCCGCCGATCGAGCTGCCCCAAAGGGCATCCATCGCGGCGATCGAGGTTGCTGTCAGGGTGCCGCCAAGCCAGATGGGGTTGCTGAGCCAGTACAGCACGCCGACGACTGCGCCGGCGAAGTGGCCATACGCGAGGCGTACCCAGTCGTAGGTCGCTCCCTCGGTTGGAAATGCAGCTCCAAGCTCGGCGGTGATGAGACCGTACGGAATGAGGAAAGTCAGGCCCGAAACGATCAGCCAGAAGATCGCCTGGGCGCCGTACGACGACGATTGCCCGATCGTGTCCAGAGCCACGATCGCGCAGATTGTGAAGAAGATCATGTCGAACCGGAAAAGGGACTTCTTGAGCTTGCGTTTCTCGGCTACAAGCTCGGCTACAGCTTCAGCCTCTGCCATACACGTTCACCCCCAGAAGTGACGGCCCGGTTAAATCGCGACAATTAGAGGGCCGTCGACCACCCCTGTCAAGTTCGGCCCGAGTCGGGAGAGGTACAAGACGCATGGCTGCTCCGACCACCCAGGAGGTCTCGAAGGTCCGGGTCACCGAGCTGATCAAGCGCGAGGAGGAGCGGTTCCGGAACGCCCGACCGCGCTCGCACGAGCTGTGGAATGACGCGCGCGAGGTGCTGCCTCGAGGAGTGCCTTCATCATTCCAGGATTCGGCGCCGCAGCCGGTGTTCGCCGATCACGGCAAGGGCAGCCGGGTTTGGGACGTCGACGGCAACGAGTACATCGATTTCCACAACGGGTTCGGCGTCATGGTGGTCGGCCACGCCCACCCGAAGATCGCCGACGCGGTCACCAAGCAGATAAACCGCGGCTCGCATTTCGCCCAGCCCGTGGAGGACGGCGTGCTGGTCGCCAGGGAGCTGGCCCGGCGCTTCAAGCAGCCGCAGTGGCGCTTCACCAACTCCGGCACCGAATCCACGCTTGACGCGGTTCGGATCGCGCGCGGATTCACCGGCCGCGAGCGGATCCTGAAGATCGAAGCCAGCTACCACGGCCATCACGACGCCCTGATGGTGTCGGTCGAGCCGCCCCCGGACGAGATGGGACCGGCGGACGCGCCGGCGTCGGTTCCGCAGAGCGAGGGCATCCCGCGCGCCGTGGTCGAGCTCACCACCGTCGTGCCGTTCAACGACCTGCCGGCGATGGAAAAGGCGTTCGAGAGGCACCGCGGCGAGGTGGCGGCGGTGATCGTCGAGCCCGCGATGATGAACGTCGGCATCGTGCTTCCGGACGAGGGCTACCTCGGTGCCCTACGCGACCTCGCCCACAAGCACGGCGCGCTGTTGATCTTCGATGAGGTCAAGACCGGAGTCACGATCGCGCCCGGCGGCGCGACGGAGCGCTTCGGTGTGACGCCCGACCTGGTGGCGCTGGCCAAGGCCATCGGTGGCGGACTTCCGTGCGGCGCCGTCGGTGGCCGCGCCGACGTCATGGGCGTCATCGAGCAGAAGCGCGTGGCGCAGATGGGAACGTTCAACGGCAATCCGCTCACGATGGCCGCCTCGCGAACGACCCTCACCGAGATCCTCACGCCTTCTGCTTACGCGCATTTCGACGCGCTCGCGGAGACCCTCCAGGGTGCTCTCGACTCGGTCATCAAGGAGCATGGGCTTCCGTTCCACGTCACGACACTTGCGGCGCGCGGCTGCGTGACCTACCGCAGGCAGCGCGTCCGCAACTACCGCGACTACCTCGACATCGACAAGAACTTCGCGTACCTCAGCTGGCTCTACCAGTGCAACCGCGGCGTGCTGATGGCCCCCGGCGCGGAGGAGAACTGGACGCTGTCGGTCCAGCACTCGGTGGACGACGTGCAGAAGTACGTCGACAACTTCGCCGAGATGGCGCGCGACTTGCGCGAGTAGTCGCCCAACTGGTGCGAGTGCCGGCACTGGGCGCCCGAAACAGCGACTGAGGAGTGCGAGTGCCGGCACTCGAGCACCTGAACCTGACCGGCGCGGCGCTGACGCCTGGCGCGCAGCGCAGCTGGTGGCTGCGCGAGGCGCTCGCCACCGAGGACGCCAAACCGTGCCCTCCCCTGTCGGGGGACAAAACGGCCGACGTCGTGATCGTGGGCGGCGGCTTCACGGGCCTGTGGACCGCCTACCAGCTGGCGAAGCATCACCCGCACCTCGGCGTCTTGATCCTGGAGCAGGACATCTGCGGCGGCGGGCCCAGCGGCCGCAACGGCGGATTCGCCAGCGGCTGGTGGGACGAGCTCGACTCGCTGACCCAGATGTTCGGCGCCGAGGCCGCCATCCGCGCGTGCCGCGCGCTGTCGTCCTCCATCGATGCGATCGGCGCCTTCTGCCACGAGCACCGCGTCGACGCGTGGTTCCGGAAGGCCGGCTACATGTTCGCCGCCACCGGGCCGCGCCACGAGCGGCTGTGCGAGGAGATGGTCCGATCCGCAGCCGCCGCCGGAGTGGCGGATGAGCTGCGGACGCTGACGCGTGAGGAGGTTCAACGCCGCTGCGCCTCGCCTACGTTCCGCAGCGGAGCGTTCATGCGCGACGGCGCGCAGGTGCAGCCCGCCCTGCTCGCGCGCGGCCTCCGCCGAGTGGTGCTCGACCTGGGCGTGACGATCCACGAGGGCACCACCGCGCGGCGGATCGAAGCGGGGCCAGAGGTGGTGACCGATGGCGGAGTCGTGCAGGCAAGGAATGCTGTGCTGGCCGTCAACGCCTGGGGGATGGCCTGGCCACAGCTGGCGCGCCGGATCGCCGCCTGGAGCAGCTACATCGTGCTCACCGAGCCCGCGCCGGAGAAGCTCGAGGCGATCGGCTGGACCGGCGGCGAGCTCATCACCGATCTGCGGCACTCGGTGCGCTACTTTCGGACGACGCCGGAAGGCCGGATCGCTTTCGGAGGCGGGGGCGGCCGAGCTTCGGCGCGGATCTCGGACATTTTCACGAGCGACGTGCGAGCCGTTCGGGAGACGGCCGAAGGCTTCCGGCGTTTCTTCCCGAGCTGGTCAGAGGTGCCCATCGTCGACGCCTGGGGCGGCCCCATCGACGTGTCCTCGACCCACCTGCCTGCGTTCGGGAGCCTCGGCGGAGGCATCCACTACGCGATCGGCTACACGGGCAACGGAGTCGCGCCGTCACACCTGGCGGGCCGGGTGCTGGCCGACCTGGTGACGGGCGCGGACACCGACGTGACGCGGCTGCCGCTCGTCAACGCCAGGATGAAGCTGTTTCCGCCCGAGCCGCTCCGCTCGATCGGGGCGGCGGCGGTGCGGCGGGCGATCATCTCGTTCGACACGGCGGAGGAGCGGGGCGAGCGGCCGAACCCGCTGGCGTCTCTGGTCGCCCACATGCCGCGGCGCCTGGGCTATTTACTGGGGCCGTAGGTCAAGGCACCCTCTCCCGCTCGAGCGGGAGAGGGATCTGGGGTGAGGGCCTCCAGCCGGAGTACCGCTCGGTTGACGGTTTTGCTAACCAGTGATAGGTTCCGGCCCAACTCTGTAACAGACGTTTCGGCGGCGGGACGCCGGGGAGGGGTGTCACTTGAGTGTCACACAGCAGGCCGAGCATGCTGACGTTGCCGACCTGGCGAGATTCGGCTACAAGCAGGAGCTGAGGCGCGTCCTCGGCGTCTATTCGAGCTTCGCCGTCGCGTTCTCGTACATCTCGCCGTCAACCGGAATCTTCACCCTGTTCATCCTCGGCATCTCCCTCGCCGGGCCGGCCTTCTTCTGGAGCTGGCCGATCGTCGTTGTCGGGCAGCTGATCATCGGTCTCAACTTCGCCGAGGTCAGCTCGCACTTCCCGGTGGCGGGCTCCGTCTACCAGTGGACAAAGTACCTCTCCAACCGGACTTATGCCTGGTTCACCGGCTGGATCTACCTGTTTGCCGGCGTCCTCACCGTGGCGGCCGTCGTGGCCACCGTGCCGCTGGTCCTCATCCCTCTCATCAACAACGTCTTTGGCACCAACATCGGCACCGACTTCAACACCGAGCGCAACGTCGCGGCGCTGGTTCTCCTGAGCACGACCCTGCTCAGCATTTTCGGTGTGCGGATCGTGGCGTTCGTCAACAACACGGGCGTCGTCTTCGAGATCCTCGGCATGGTCGTGTTCGCGTTGGTGCTGCTTCTCTTCTACCACCACCAGTCCGCCTCCAGCTTCACCGACTTCAGCTACCTCGGCTCAGGCTTCAACAACCAGGCCGGCGTCTTCCTCGCGGCGATGTTCATGTCGCTGTTCGTCATCTACGGCTTCGACACCGCCAGCACGCTCGCCGAGGAAACTAAGAATCCGCGTCGGGAAGCGCCACGCGCCGTCCTCGCGGCGATCATCGGCGCCGCGATCATTGGCGCGATCTTCCTGATCGCGGTGATCGTCGCGGTCCCCGGAGACATGAGCAAGTTCGTCGCCGACATCAACGCCGGCAAGGATCCCTTCCCGCTGATCACGATCATCCAGGCGAACTTCCCGGGATGGGCCGCCAACCTCTACCTGTTCGTCGTGTTCGCCGCCATCTATGTGTGCTGTCTGGCGATCCAGACGTCGACCATCCGGCTGGCGTTCGGCATGGCGCGCGACGGCAAGCTGCCGGGAGGCTCGTACTTCAACCGGGTCAGCCCCTCACTGCACACCCCGATCGGCACGTGCATCGTGATCGGCGTCCTGGCCGCCCTACCACTCATCTACTACGCCGGCGCTGGCCTCATCGCCATCGGCGCCACGGGGATGATCTACCTCTCCTACATCCTCGGCAACATCGCCATCCTCTTGGCCCGGTTCCGCGGCTGGCCGAAAGAGTCGGCGCCGTTCAAGCTCGGCCAGTGGGGCACCATCGTCAACATCCTCGGCCTGGTATGGGGTGTGGCGATGGAGGTCAACTTCCTGTGGCCGCGCGACGTGACAGTCGGCGCCCAGAACCCGCCGCTGAGCTTCCTGATCAGCACCGGCTCCAACGGCGCGACCTACACAGGGCCGCTCGCCGGAGTTCCCCTTTACGAATTGACGCTGGGATTGATCCTCCTCGTCGGAGTCATCTACTACGTGATCGCTCAGCGAAACGCACCTGAAACCAAGGCAGTGCTGCCGGCCGAAGCAGCAGCGAGATAACCCGATAGGGGCCGGGGCGACCCGGCCCCTACTGTTGTCCTGACTTGAGAACACATGCACGCGCCGTCGTCATCGGTGGCGGTGTCGGCGGCGCGTCGATCCTCTACTGGCTTGCGCGCCTGGGCTGGACCGACACAGTCCTCGTCGAGCGCGCCCGCATCACGTCCGGCTCGACGTTCCACTCCGCCGGCCTCGTCGGGCAGCTGCGCGGCTCGCTGAGCTTGACCCGGATGATGATGAACTCGGTCGACCTGTACCGAAACCTGCGTGCAGAGGTCGGGCTCGAGACCGGCTGGCACGAGGTGGGATCGCTGCGGCTGGCGTCGAGCGCCGAGCGCATGGAGGAGCTCGCGCGGCAGGCAGGGTGGGCGAAGACGTTCGGCCTGCCGCTGGAGCTCATCTCGGCGGACGAGGCGCAGCGCCTCTTCCCGCCGATGTCCAAAGACGGCGTGCAGGGCGCTGCCTACCTGCCCACCGACGGCTACATCGACCCGAGCCAGCTGACGTTCGCGCTGGTCGAGGGGGCGCGGCGGCGCGGCGCTGAGATCTGCGAGGACACCCGAGTCACGGCAATCGACGCCGGCGCGGGCGAGGTCCGCCGCGTCGTCACCGACAAAGGAACGATCGACACCGAGCTGGTCGTCAACGCCGGTGGCATGTTCGCGCCGGAGATCGGGCGCCTGGTGGGCGTCGTGGTTCCGATCATCCCCATGGCCCACGAGTACCTGATCACGAAGCCGTCGGGCCTGCGGCTCGACATGCCCACGATGCGCGACCCGTCCCTCCTCGTCTACTTCCGGCCGGAATCCGGCGGCCTGGTGATGGGCGGTTACGAACGCGATCCGGCGCCATGGGGACTCGACGGCATCCCCGCCGACTTCAACGGACGGTTGCTGACCGAGGACTGGGATCGCTTCGAGCCGTTGATGCAGAACGCGATCACCCGCGTGCCTTCACTGAAGGACGCGGAGGTGGTCCGCCTGGTCAACGGCCCCGAGGCATTCACACCCGACGGCGAGTTCATCCTCGGCCCGACGGAGGTGCGCGGCTTCTGGGTCGCGGCCGGCTTCTGTGCCCACGGCCTGGCCGGGGCAGGCGGCATGGGCAGGCTGGTGGCCGAGTGGATCGTGAACGGAAGGCCGGAGATCGACGCGTGGGAGATGGACTCGCGACGTTTCGGCCGCCACTACATGAGCCGCGACTACACGCTCGCGCGAACTGTCGAGATCTACTCGACCTATTACGACGTGAAGTATCCAGGCCACGAGCGCGGCGCCGGCAGGCCGCTGCGAACATCGCCGGCGTATCCGCGGCTGCGCGAGCTCGGCGCGGCGTTCGGCGAGAAGTCCGGTTGGGAGCGGGTCAACTGGTTCGAGCCCAACGCCAAGAAGGGTGACGAATCGATGCGGCCGCGCGGCTGGGCCGGACGGCTGTGGTCGCCGGCCATCGAGGCCGAGCACCGCGGGTGCCGCGAGGCCGCCGGTCTGTTCGACTTCACGTCGTTCGCCAAGATCGAGGTTCGCGGCTCGGGTGCAGCCGCATTCCTGGAGCGGCTCTGCGACAACCAGGTGGCGCGCGGCGTGGGCCGCCTCACGTACACCCAGATGCTCAACGCTGACGGCGGCATCGAGTGTGACTTCACGGTGACGCGGCTGGCCGAGGATCGATTTCGAATCGTCACCGGCACCGCGTTCGGTCGCCACGACCTTTCCTTCATCAGCGAGCACGCCCCGCGCGATGGGTCGGTGCACGTGGAGGACGTCACGTCAGCGTATGCGTGCATCGGGCTGTGGGGTCCGAAGGCGCGAGCCATCCTTCAATCCCTGACCCCCGTCGATATCTCGAACGCGGCGTTTCCGTACATGACCGCGCGCGATCTGCCGGTCGGTCCGGTGCCCTGCCTCGCGCTCCGCGTGACCTATGTAGGTGAGCTTGGTTGGGAGCTCTACTGCCCGGCGGAGTTCGGATTGCGACTGTGGGACGTCGCCTGGGAGGCCGGGGCTGCACATGGCCTGATTGGCGGCGGCTACAAGGCGGTCGATTCGATGCGACTCGAGAAGGGCTACCGCGTGTGGGGCTCCGACATCGGGCCCGAGGTCGACCCTTATCAAGCGGGCCTCGGCTTCTGCGTGAAGCTCGACAAGGGCGAGTTCAACGGCCGGGCGGCGCTGCTCAAGAAGCGCGAGTCGCCGGCGGGCAGTCGACTTGCGTGCCTCGTGCTCGACGATCCGCGGTCGGTGGCGCTCGGCTCCGAGCCGGTGCGCATCGGCGGCGAGATCGCGGGCCGAGTCACCGGCGGCGGCTACGGCTACTCGGTAGGCAAGTCGATCGCGTATGCCTTTGTGCCCGCGGGCATGGAGACAGGAACAGCGGTCGAGGTCGAGGTTTTCGGCTCATGGATTCCCGGCCACATCGCGCCCGAGCCGCTATACGATCCGCAAGGAGGCCGTGTCCGCAGCTAGACGCGTGGCCGTGATTGGGGCCGCCCTGGCCATCATCGCGGTGGCCGGCATCTGGTACGCCAAACCACAGTTTCCGTGGCCGGTGAGTCAGGCCGGCCCTCAGCTGACCTCCGCGCTTACCGGACCGTTCACGCCAACCTATGACTTCATCAAACCCACGCTGGGCTGGGCGCTGGTCGTCGACTACAGCGCGCTCACAACGCGTTTCTTCATCTTTCACACCACCGACGGCGCCGCCAGCTGGTACAAGCAGTACGTCGGCAGGGCCAAAGGCGACCGCCCTTACCTGCACTTCTTCGATGCCACTCACGGCTTTGCCTACGCAGGCTTCTCGTACAGCACGGTAGACGGCGGAGATCACTGGTTTCCGATCCGGGTCCCGGGCTCGCAACCGTACGTGAACTTCGCCGACCCGACGAATGGCTGGGCGCAGACGCTCAAGGCAGGATCCGAACGCCTCTACCGGACGACCGACGGAGGCAAGACATGGCGGGAGATCGGAGTGGCGCCACTGGCGTCGGGTGTGGCGCAGGCAGTGCTCAGGCCGCAGACGTCAACCTTCAACAACCTCTGCGAAGGATGGATGGGCGCCGCCTCCGCCCTGAACACGCCGGCCGTGGTGTTCGTATCGCTGGACTGCGGCACGTCCTGGCGGCGGATATCGCTCCTGCAACCCGACGTTTCGGGCGCTCGGTATCAGACGGCGGTGAAGCGCGTCACCGAGACCTCACTGATCGCGTTCGTCAGCGACGGCGCCGGGCACGTGATCGGCGCCTACAGGACGCTCGACGGCGGCGACAGCTGGCGGGGTGTGCAGTTTCCGACCAGGTTGCCGGTGCCGGAAGCCGTGTCATTCGTCGATCCCGACCACTGGTGGATCCTCGGCGCCGGCTCCGTGTACACGAGTGCCGACGGCGGGGGCCTGTGGACTCTGATCCCCGATTCGGGGCTGCCCGACGGCTGGCAGTTCGACATCGGCGGGGCCGTCGACCCGTATCACGCGTGGGCGATCCTGACGTCGAGTCGCAAAACCCAGCTCAGCAGGCTGGCGGTAACCGCCGACGGCGGAGTGCACTGGGAGCTGGTCAGCGCGCCCCAGCCGTGAGCGATCTCGGGCCTCGAACCAGGCAGCGGCTGGCCGTGATGGCCGTGGCGATCGCGGTGGTCGCCGTCGCCGGTGTGTGGGCTCTACGGCCCGAGACACGCACCAGCATCCCGTCTCCCGGCCCAGCCACCTTTCGAACCGTGACCGGACCGTATTCGGCTGCGTTTGACTTCGTCACGCCGTCGCTCGGGTGGGCACTGCTGACCGACTACGGCTCGCTGTCGCCCGCGCGGTTCTTCGTGTTCAAGACCACCGACGGCGCCGGCCACTGGCAGAAACAGTTCGCGGGCCAGCTCGTAGGCGATCTGACTTACCTCCACTTCCTCGACGCCCGCAACGGATTCCTCTATGTGGGACCGCCATACCGGACCGTCGACGGCGGCGCTCACTGGCAGCAGGTCGACGTCCCGGGCCCAGTTTCGTCGGTCAGCTTCGCCAGTCCCACGACGGGATGGGCAGAGGTCTTCGCCCCGCAGGGCTATGCGTCTTTCTATCGCACTGTTGACGGCGGAAAGACCTGGGCGGAAGAAGGGCCGGCCCCACCGGAGTCGGAGGTGCTGGAGCCCCATGTCGGTCAGCCATCGAGATTTCGTGAAAACGGCGAGGGCTGGCTCGGGGCTGTCCGTCAACCTGCGCCCACTGTGTTTGTAACCGCCGACGGCGGCAAGACGTGGCACACCGTCGAGCTATTTCCAACGTTCGAGAGTGACTACTACGACACGATGGTCAGTCTGATTCCCGGCGCCGTGGTGGCCTTTGTCTCGAACGGGACGGGGCAGATCCTCGGGCCGTTTCTGTCACGGGACGGTGGCTCCTCATGGCAGGGCGCCGCGATCCTGCCGTTCGACGGCCTGGTGTCCGCTGACCAGCTGACGTTCGTCGACGCCGACCACTGGTGGCTGTTCGACTCGGGGTCGGTATACACCACTGATGACGGAGGCAGCTCCTGGCTTTACCTCCACGTCAGCGCCTTCCCCAGCGAGAGCTGGAGGTCAAGCAATGTGCGCGCCATCGACCAGACCCACGCGTGGTGGGCTCTGACCTCGACCTCCAACTCAGAGATCGGCGCGCTGGCCATGACCTCCGATGGGGGCGAGCACTGGAGCATGGTCAACGCCCCCCAGCCCTGATCGCTTCAGGCCAGATGCGAAAACATCCGCTCAAAGTGCTTGGCGGCGTAGGCGTTGAAGTCGACGTCCAGCTCTGAGATCCCGCTCTGCAGCACTGCCCACATCGCCTCTCGAAAATCGGACATGAACTTCATCTGCTGCAGCGACGCGAGGTCCTCGTCGCGCACGGCGCCGAAATACGAGGACATCAGCTCGCGGTCGTCTTCTGGCCCGAACTCGTTGTTGACGGACAGGTTGGCCAGGTCGAAGAACCGATCGCCCATGCCCGCGTACTCCCAGTCGACGATCTTGATCGCGCCATCGTCGAGGAAGTTGGCGTTCAACAGGTCGTTGTGACACGGCACCGACGGCTGCGGGCCGCGCTCGGCGCGGATGCGTTCCGACACCTCGAGAGCTCGAGCGTATACACCCGGGATGGTCACGCCGTGCGCCTCGGCCTCGCGCCTGTAGTCCACGACCACCGCGTGCGAGTCGAAGGTGCCTGGAATCGGCGCTGCCTCGTGAAAGCGACGCAAGGCGGTGGCGACGCGAGCGATCGTGCGCGGATCGTGCATCTCGTCGAGGCTGATCGGCTGTCCGTGGATGAACCGCGTGACCAGCCAGCCCTCGGGTTCCGCGAACCCGTCCACGTGGGGCGCGATTCCCACCTCGAACGCCCGATGGTTCGCTTCGCGCTCGATCCTCCGGTCGATGCCCAGCAGCTCGGTGTCGGCGCCTCCCATCCGCAGCACGAACGAGTCGCCCTCGATGTCGATCCGAAAGTTGTGGTTCGTGATGCCGCCGCTCAGGGCCGTGACGCGGACCTGCCGTCCCGGCCACAGGCGCTCGACCGCCTCGGTGGGATCCATCTCGGCCGATCTTAGAATTAACGAACTTTGGGGGAATCGCACGCTGAGGAGCTGAGGAAGCTCCGCGAGCGGTACGTTCCACGCGGGGTCACGACCGCCCATCCGCTGGTGGCCGACCACGCCCAGGGGTCGGAGATCTGGGATACCGACGGTCGGCGTTACATCGACTTCGTCGGCGGCATCGGCGTCATGAACGTGGGCCACAACCACCCCCGCGTGATGGCCGCGGTGCGCGAGCAGCTCGACCGTGTAACGCACACGTCGTTCCAGGTCGTGATGTACGAGTCGTACCTGAAGCTCGCGCAGCGCTTGAGTGACCTGGCGCCCGGCGACGGCCCCAAGAAGGCGATCTTCTTCAGCACAGGCGCCGAGGCGGTCGAGAACGCGGTCAAGATCGCGCGCGCCCACACGGGCAGGCCGGCTGTGATCAGCTTCCGGGGCTCATTCCACGGCCGCACGCTGTTGGCTCTGAGCCTCACCGGCTCTGTGCAGCCGTACAAGCAGAACTTCGGCCCGTACGCGACCGAGGTCTATCAGACTCCCTTCCCGTACGAGTACCGCGGCTGGAACTCGGCAGCCGCGTTGGCGGTGCTGGACGACCTGTTCGCGTCAGAGGTTCCGGCCGACCGCGTCGCGGCGATCATCGTCGAGCCGGTGCTGGGCGAGGGCGGCTTCATTCCCGCGCCGCGCGAGTTCTTGCAACGGCTGCGCGCTCTGACCGAGAAGCACGGCATCGTGCTCATCGTCGACGAGATCCAGACGGGCTTTGGGCGGACCGGCAAGTTCTTCGCCATCGAGCATTCGGGAGTCGAGCCGGACCTCATGACCGTGGCCAAGAGCCTGGCCGCCGGCTTCCCGCTGTCCGGTGTGGTCGGCAAGGCCGAGATCATGGACGCGCCGGCGCCGGGAGGCCTTGGAGGTACGTACGCCGGCAACCCCGTCGCGTGCGCCGCCGGCCTCGCCGTGCTCGACGTGATGCGCGATGAGCGACTGCCCGAACGCGCGGCGCGCATCGGCTCGGTCGTCGAGGAGCGCATGCGCAGCTGGGCCAACGAGTACGAGATCATCGGCGACGTTCGCGTGATGGGCGCAATGGCCGGCATGGAACTGGTGCGGAACCGGAAGTCGAAGGAGCCGGCCGACAAGGAAACCGCGCGGGTGCTCTCGGCGGCGCGCGAGAAGGGATTGATCCTTCTGCGTTCGGGCGTGCACCACAACGTGATCCGCACGCTCATGCCGCTGACCATTCCCGACGAGCACCTCGACGAAGGACTGGACATCCTCGGCGCCGCCCTTGCCGAGGTGGCGACGGCCGTACCGCTCTAGCAGCCGCTGGCAAAAAAGGAGAGACAGATGAAGACCGCCCTCCGACGCCACCAGATGTTCATCGGCGGCCAGTGGGTCGACGGTTCGGGCAGCGAGGTCCAGGAGGTCAAGAACCCTGCCCTCGGTGAGGTCATCGCCACCGTGCCCAAGGGCACGGCCGAGGACGTCGACCACGCGGTGAAGGCCGCCCGCAAGGCCTACGACGAGGTCTGGTTCGACAGCACGCCGCGCGAGCGCAGCGAGATGCTCCTGAAGATGGCGACCGCCATCGAGGAGCATGGCGAGGAGCTCGCGCGGATCGAGTCCGAGAACGTGGGCAAGCCCCTCGGCGTCACCATCAGCGACGAGATCCCGCCGATCGCGGACACGTTCCGCTTCTTCGCCGGCGCCGCTCGCGCCCTCGAAGGCCGCGCCTCGGGCGAGTACATGAAGGGATTCACGAGCATCCTGCGTCGGGAGTCGCTCGGGGTGGTCGGCTCGATCGCGCCCTGGAACTACCCGCTGATGATGGCCGCCTGGAAGCTCGGGCCGGCGCTGGCCGCGGGCAACACGGTGGTGCTCAAGCCCTCGGAATGGACCCCGCTCACGGCGCTGCGCATGGCGGAGCTGACGGCCGACATCCTTCCCGCCGGTGTGCTCAACGTGATCACAGGTGACGGCGAGCCGGTTGGCGCGGGCATCGTGCGGCACGCGGGCGTCGCGATGGTCTCGCTCACCGGCGATGTGGCCACCGGCAAGGAGGTGGCGAAGGCCGCGTCCGCGACCCTGAAACGCGTGCATCTCGAGCTCGGCGGGAAGGCGCCGGTGATCGTGTTCGACGACGCCGACCTGGACGCGGTCGTCGAGGGCATCAAGATCGGCGGCTTCTTCAACGCGGGCCAGGACTGCACAGCGGCGACGCGCGTGATCGCCGGACCTCGAATCTATGACGGAGTGCTGCGCGACCTCGTGCCGGCGGTCAGCTCGCTCAAGGTGGGCGATCCGTTGGCCGACGACACCGAGATGGGCCCGCTCGTGTCCGACGAGCAGCTCGAGCGCGTCACCGGCTTCGTCAACCGCGCTCGGAAGGAGGGCGCCGAGATCCTCACTGGCGGCGCCCCGCTCAAGAAGAAGGGATCGTGGTACGAGCCCACTGTCGTGGTGCCGGCGGGGCCGAACGCCGAGATCGTGAAGCGCGAGGTCTTCGGGCCAGTCGTGACGGTGCAGCGCTTCAGCGACGAGGAGCAGGCCCTCGCCTGGGCGAACGGCGTCGACTACGGCCTGGCCGCGTCCGTCTGGACCCGCGACGTCGGTCGCGCGCTGCGCATGGCGCGGAAGCTCCAGTTCGGCACGGTGTGGATCAACGCCCACATCCCGTTGGTCAACGAGATGCCTCACGGCGGGTACAAGCAGAGCGGATACGGCAAGGACATGTCGATCTACTCGCTCGAGGAGTACACGCAGATCAAGCACGTGATGGCGTCCCTGGATTGACACCGGCTCTGCGCTTGCAGGGCATCCGCAAGAACTACGGGCACGTCGTCGCGGCGGACGGCATCGATCTCGAGGTGCGTGAGGGCGAATTCTTCACGCTTCTAGGTCCTTCGGGGTCGGGCAAGACGACCCTGCTGAGGCTCATCGCGGGATTCGAGCGGCCCGACTCTGGCCGCATCGAGCTTGGCGGCCGCGACGTGACCACGCTGCCGCCGAACGCCCGCCAGACCAACACCGTCTTCCAGGACTACGCCCTCTTCCCGCACATGTCGGTCGCTGAGAACATCGGCTACGGCCTCAGGGTCAGGGGCGTTCCACGCAGCCAGCGGCGCGAGCGCGTCGGTCGGGCGCTGAGGATGGTGCGGCTGGAGGGCCTCGACGACCGCCGGCCCAACCAGCTGTCCGGCGGCCAGCGTCAGCGCGTGGCGCTCGCGCGGGCCGTGGTCAACGAGCCCGAGGTGCTGCTCCTGGACGAGCCCCTCGGCGCGTTGGACCTGAAGCTGCGGCAGGAGATGCAAATCGAGCTGAAGAACATCCAGAAGGAGGTCGGCATCACTTTCGTCTACGTAACCCACGACCAGGAGGAGGCCCTGACCATGAGCGACCGGATGGCGGTCATGGCCGGCGGCCGCATCCAGCAGATCGGCCCGCCGATCGAGGTCTACGAGCGACCGACCAACGAGTTTGTCGCAGGTTTCATCGGCATCTCCAACGTGCTGGACCGGGACGGCAACCGCGTTGTGATCCGGCCCGAGAAGCTGCTCCTGCTCGAGGAAGCCGAGCCGGCCGAGCCAGGCATGTCGGTCGAGGCCGGCGTGGTCGAGCAGGTCGTGTATGTCGGCATGATCACCCGCTTCACGGTGCGCCTCGACCATGGGGAGTTACTCGTCGCGGTACGGCAGAATATGGACGCCCCGGGCAGGGCCCAGGGATTCGAGGGCCGGCGCGTGCGCCTGGCCTGGTCCCCCGAGCACGCCTACGTCCTGGAGAGAGGTACGACAGGAGAGAAGACATGAATAGCCTTGTTCATCGGACCCTACGCATGGCCGCGACCGCCGCCGCCGCGATCGTGGCCGTGACCGCCTGCGGCTCGACATCGGCCCCGGGGGTCACCATCAGGCAGCCGCCGACCGCGGGGATGAAGCCGCTGACAACGGTGGCGGCCACCGGCGAGGGCGCGCTCAACCTCATCGATTGGGGCGGCTACGTGCAGACGCTCTGGCAGAAGCCGTTCGAGGACGCCACGGGCTGCAAGATCAATTACAAGGACGCCGGTTCATCAGACGAGATGGTGAGCCTGATGGCCAATGGCGGCGGTGGCCAGTGGGACATGGTCTCGGCCTCCGGTGACGCCGACCTCCGACTCATCTATGGCGGCGACGTGAAGCCCATGAACGTTGACCTGATCCCGGACTGGAAGAACTTCCAGCCCAAGTTCCAGTCGCCTCCCTTCAACACGATCAACGGCATCCACTACGGCGTCTCGCTGCAGTGGGGCCCGAACACACTTCTGTACAACACCGACAAGTTCCCGACCGCACCGACGACATGGGGAGTCATCTACGACTCGGCGTACAGCGGCCTGATCACGATCCCCGACAACCCGATCCAGATCGCTGACGCGGCGCTGTATCTCAGCGTCAAGGACCCGAGCCTGAAGATCACCGACCCGTACGAGCTGACACAGAAGCAGTTCGACGCGGTGGTCAATCTGCTGAAGCAGCAGAAGCCGCTCGTGAAGAAGTACTGGCCGGACATCGCCACCGAGGAGACCCTGTTCAAGAGCGGCGACGTCGTGGCGGGCGCGGCCTGGCCAATCATGACCAGCGACCTCAAGATCGCCGGCGCGCACACCGCGGACACGATTCCGTCCGAAGGCGCCACCGGATGGGCCGACACCTGGATGCTGGCCACCAACGCGCCGCACCCGAACTGCGCATACAAGTGGACCGCGTGGGTGAGCACCGCGAAGGTGCAGGCCGAGCAGGCGATCAACTACGGCGAGACGCCTGTCAACTCCATGGCATGCTCCGAGATGGAGACCCTGAGCCCGGGCTCGTGCGCCGCGTTCCACGCCAACGCTCCCGAGTCGTACTTCAACAGCATCAAGTTCTGGAAGACCCCGATCACGACCTGCGACGACGGCTCGGAGAGCTGCATCCCTTACTCGCAGTGGCAGCAGTCCTGGACGACCATCAAGGGGTAACGAACAACTGAACGTAGCGGCCACAACAGCACAGCGGCCCCGCAAATCGCGCGGGGCCGCTCCGTTTCAGTCGCTGCTGTGGCGGGCGCCGTGGCTGCGCACCGTGCTCCTGCTCGGGCTGCCGCTCGCGTGGTTTCTCCTGATCTATCTCGCGTCTCTCGTCCTGCTGCTGGTGACCGCGTTCTGGACGATAGATTCGTTCACCACGCAGATCGTCCAGAGCTGGGATCTGAGCAACTTCCAGCTGATCCTCACCGACCCCACCTACCGCACGATCATCGGCCGGACGGTCTGGATGGCAACGCGGGTGACCGTCATCGACGCCGCCATCGCTTTTCCGTTTGCGTACTACATGGCCAAGGTCGCCTCCCGACGCACCCAGACCCTGCTCTTCGCTGCTGTGCTGCTTCCCCTCTGGGCCTCCTACCTGGCGCGCCTGTACTCCTGGATCCTGATCCTCAACCACAGCGGCGTTCTCAACTGGTCGCTGACCTCGGTCGGGCTGCCCCCCGCAAACATCGGTTACTCCGAGACCGCGATGCTGATCGTCTTCTGCTACATCTGGCTGCCCTTCATGATCATCCCGACCTACGCCGCGATGGAGCGCGTGCCGGACTCGCTGCTCGAGGCGGCTCGCGACCTTGGCGCCCGGGGTTGGCGCACCGCTCTGGACGTCGTGCTGCCGCTGGCGCTGCCTGGTGTCGTCGCCGGCTCGATCTTCACGTTCTCGTTGACGCTTGGCGACTACATCACACCGATCCTGATCGGACCGGGCACAAGCTTTATCGGCAACGTCGTCTACACCAGCATCGGGATCGCTAACAACGTGCCTTTCGCCGCGGCGCTATCCATCGTTCCGGTCGTGATCATGGCCGTCTACCTGGTGATCGCCCGCCGGCTCGGCGCCTTCGAAGCGCTCTAGATGGAAGGTCTGTGGACCCGGATCGCGCTGCGAGTGTGGGTGGTCCTCGTCCTGCTGTTCCTGTTCATACCCATCGCGATCATTCCGATCTTTGCCCTCAATGCGTCGAAGGTCCAGGCGTGGCCGCCGACGTCGCTGACGTTCAGCTGGATCAACCTGACCCTCAGCGACCCGGACGTGGTTTCGGCGATCGGCCTATCGGTTCGCGTCGCCCTGGTGACCACCGCCGCCGCCCTCGTGCTTGGCTCGCTCGCGGCGTTTGCCATTCACCGGACGAACTTCTTCGGCAAGGACGCGATCAGCTTTCTGCTCGTGCTGCCGTTGGCCCTGCCGGGAATCATCACCGCCATCGCCCTCAGATCGTCATTCACGTTTGCCAACATCGAGCTGTCGATCTGGACGATCATCATCGGCCACACGACGTTCTGCATCGTGGTCGTATACAACAACGTGCTGGCGCGGCTTCGCCGCACGCAGGGCTCGCTGTTTGAAGCGGCAGCGGACCTCGGCGCCAGTGGCTTTCAGACTTTCAGGGACATCACCGTTCCGCTCATCTCGACCGCGCTCGTCGCCGGAGCCATGCTAGCGTTCGCGCTTTCGTTCGACGAGGTCATCGTGACCACGTTCACGGCCGGCGCCCAGAACACCGTGCCGATATGGATCCTTGCCCACCTGCGCAGCGGCCAGCGCCTGCCCGAGGTGAATGTCGTCGTCTCGCTGGTGATCCTGGTCACGATCATCCCCGTGGTCGCGGCCGCGAGGCTGACCGGCGGCAGCGGCGCCGCGCGCGTGCGGGCCGGGCGCTAGCCGCTCGAGTCCATCTTCGTCTTCAGGTTCTGCATCGCACCGTTGTAGTTCTTCTGCACGGTCGACTTGAAGACGGTGAGCACGATCGGGAAGTAGAACGGGCCCCTGGTCATGCTGACGTGGCGCTCGACGAGCGTGCCATCGCCTGAAGGGCTGAAGGTGAACTCGTGGTGGAAGATCGAGTTCGAGTCTTCGGCGTCAAAGGCCAGGCTCTTGGGAGCGTTCAGCGCGGTGATGGTCACGGTCGAGCTGTTCAGCTTGCCGTTCAGCATGCCCTCAGCCTTGTAGCGCGAGCCGACCGCCGGAAGCCCGGGCTTCTCTGCCGACGCCTTCATGTGGTCGTCCGCGCTGCCCCACTCTCCGTGGCGCGAGACATCGGCCACGTAGTCGAAAACCCTTTGCTGGGGCGCTTTCACGGTGACGCTGTACGAGGCGTTGTAAGCCATGTGTCCGTCCTCCTCCTGGCGAGTGACTTCTGAGCAAACCTTAAGGTTCCGCTGACACTTCTCACAGCCGCCAGTCGCATCTTGGCAACATGTCAGAGATGACTCCCGAGCCCACCTCCCAGGAATTGCAGCCGGCGCTTCCCCCGGCGCCGGTTGCAACCTATCTACCACACCACCCCACACCGAACTTTGCCCGCCGTGTGGCCGCTGCGGTCGTCGTCGCAGTCATCCTCGCCACTGGCGGCGGAATCGGCGCCGGCTGGTCGCTCGCGCGCTTCATCGACAGCCACTACCTGAGCAGCTCGACGCAGGCGCATCTCCAGACCGTCCAGCCGATCCAGCAGGACACGTCGAGCGGCAACAGCAATCTCAACCTCAACGGCATCTCGAGGAAGGTCTCGCCAGCCGTCGTCGACGTCAACACCGTCATCCAGACCGCCTCGGGCTCCGCGGCAGCGGCTGGCACCGGTCTCATCATCAGCTCGTCCGGGAACGTGCTGACCAACAATCATGTGGTCGAAGGCTCGGTGAGCATCAAGGTCACCATCCAGGGCAGGTCCGGGACCTACACGGCGACTGTGATCGGAGTCGATCCCACCGACGACGTCGCGGTCATCCACGTCAACGGCGTGTCCGGGCTCCCGACGGTTACGATCGCCGATTCCTCCAGCGTGACCGTGGGAGACACCGTCTACGCCCTCGGCAACGCGCTCGGCCTCGGCGGTGCGCCGCGCGTCACTCAGGGCTCGATCACCGCTCTCGATCAGACCATCACCGCGAGCGACAACGGCGCGCAGGCCGAGCAGCTCACGGGCATGATCCAGACCGACGCCGAGATCAGCCCGGGCGACTCCGGCGGCGCCCTCGTCAACAGCGCCGGCCAGGTGATCGGAATCATCACCGCGGGTCAGGCGCAGGGATTCCGTTCCACCTCGACCACGATCGCGTTCGCGATCCCGTCGAGCAAGGCGGTCGAGATCGCCAACCGCATCCTCGCAGGGCAGTCGGGGAACGGGGTCTACATCGGCCCCGTCGGCTACCTCGGCGTCTCCGTCCAGACGCTCGACGCCACCAATCAGGCGCAGCTCGGCGTCAGCATCAGCTCGGGCGCGTACGTGCGGAGCGTGGTGGCCGGCTCACCAGCGGACCGCGCGGGGATCACGGCCGGCTCGGTGATCACCCAGGTGAACAGCACGGTGGTCGACTCCGCGACCGCTCTGGGTGACGCGCTGCACAAGCACCGGCCCGGCGACCACGTGAAGGTCACGTGGGTCGTGGGCGGCGCCACGCACGCGGCGGAAGTCACGCTGGTCTCCGGCCCGGCCATCTAACCCTCTCCGCCACGCGCGACAGGGGACAATCGCTCGGTTGGGCGCCCTCCTACTGAAGCCGCGCAGCTGGATCGCACCGTATGTGGCCCTGTGGGTCGGCGTGGGACTGCTGCCTTTCCTGCCGACCGACCTCGACATCTTCTTCTGGCCGTCCGCCAGGATCGCGGTGCACGGCCACCCGTTCTCGGTGTACGCCGCGGGCGGGCAGGCACTCTATCCAAACGCCAACGGTCCCGTATCGCTGCTGCCGCTGAGCTTGCTCGGCGCCTTGCTCAACGCAGTGGGCTGGCTGGACGCGACCGCGCTGCGGCGGGGGATCGCGCTGGGTGTTTTCAGCCTGTTCATCGTGCTGATGACCCGCGAGGCGGTCGCGGCGATCGATCGCCTGCGCGGCGCAGCGCTCATCCCGTCGGTGCGGCTGCTCGTATACGCAGTCATCGCGCTGAGCCCGGTCGCTTGGCAGGCGGTCGCCGGCTACGGACACATCGAGCAGCCCATCGAGATCTGGCTCCTGCTGATCGCCGCGCGATGGCTCCGTGAAGGCCGGCCGCTGCGGGCGGGCATCGCATTTGGCGCCGGCGTGCTCACGCGCAGCTCTGCGGTGCTCATGACCGTGCCACTTGGCATTGCGGCCGGGAAGAAAAGCCTGCGCGGCGCGATCGCGTTTTGCTTTGGAGCAGGGGCCACGGGACTCGCGATTCTGCTGCCGTTCCTGATCGCCGACCCGGCCGACGTCATCCACTCGCTGGTCACCTATCGGGGCACCCTGCAGGTCGGCGCCGGCTCGGTCTGGAGCCTCGCCCGAGGCGGGCCGCTCGAGACTGTGGGGCAGCACTACGACATCCTCGTGATCCTGGCGGTGGTCGTATTGACCAACCTCTGGCTCGCTCGCGCCCATGGCCTCGACGAGGCCAGGCTGTTCGCAGCTATGACTGTCACAGCGGCCGCCTTCGCAATGCTCGCCAAGACCGTGTGGCCTTACTACCTCTTCGAGGTTTACGTCCTCGGAAGCGTTTGGGCCTTCGGCACCTGGCGGCAGGATTACGGTCCGGTGCGGCTCGTGCTCGTACCGATCGCGGTCACGGTTTTCGGGCTCATCGCAGAGATCGGGTCGGAGGAGTACCTGCCGCTGCCGTTGGTCCGCATCGAGGGCGCGTCCATGTTCGTGATGCTCGCGCTGATGATGGCCTGGATCATCTGGTTCGCCCGCCGCGAGGCGAACGAGCCGGCCGGAATCGGTATCTCGGCCGTAAGGTTGAAGCGTCATGGACCTGAAAGAGCAGACCAAAGTGCAGGCTGAGACCGACCTCCCCACCGGCTCGTACGTGGGCAATCCAGGCATCGAGGGCGGCGTGGCGCCGTTCGAACGCGCTCCGCGTCCCATCGAGGCCGGCGTGGACATCGGCCACGTCCATCTGCGAGCCTCCGACCTCGCCAAGATCAAGGACTTCTACGTCGGGATCCTCGGCTTCGACGTTATGGCGGAGGCGCCCACGATGCTCTTCCTGTCCGCCGGCGGCTACCACCACCACCTGGGCTTCAACACGTGGGAGTCGAAGGGCGGCAGCCCAGCGCCGGCGGGAACGACCGGGCTGTACCACGTGGCGATCAGGTACCCAACGCGCGCAGGACTTGGCGACGCGCTGCGCCGGCTGCGCGACGCGGGCTATCCGATCGACGGCTTCAACGACCACGGCACACACGAAGCGATCTACCTTCGCGACCCGGAGGAGAACGGCCTCGAGCTGTGCTGGGACAGGCCGAAGGAAGAGTGGGACCGCGATGCCGGCGGCCACTACGCACTGGGCAACCGCCGCCTGGACCTCGCCGGCCTGCTACGCGCGGGGCTCGACGAGACCGGCTAGGGGCCTAGACCCGGTCCAGCAGCACGACCGGAATCTTCCGCGTCGTTTTCTTGCGATAGTCGAGGAAGGCCGAGTTTCTGGTCGCGTGGTGCAGATACAGGCGCTCGTACTCGTCTCCGTCCACGACGCTCGCGTGCGCGGCAAACTTCTCCCCGTCGACCTCGACCGTCACGTGCGGGTGCGCCCTGAGGTTGTGAAACCAGTGCGGGTTGGTCGGCGCGCCGCCCTTCGACGCGATGATCACATACCTCTCGCCATCCCGCGAGTACACGATCGGCGTGACTCGAGTCTCGCCTGACTTAGCGCCCTTGGTCGTGAGGATCAGGACGTCCCGACCGACGAACGGACCTGACGTCGGCTTGCCTTTGTTGGCTCGCATGTCTTCGATGAGGCCGCGGTTGAAATCACCGTATGTGCTCATTGATTTCTGCAACCAGTGCGTGTGGCCTCAGATTCCGTAACCGCCGGTCAGAAGCCCCGTTGTATTGATATCCCGCGGGCGGCAGTCGTACCGAGTGCGTTTGTCGCCGCCGCCTGCGGCGCGACCTCGCTAGAGTCGCTCAGCCACCGCTGAGAGAGCGACCGGATCCCCCGCCCGGATCGTCCCGCTCTTCACGATCGATGCCCGAAGCCCTGTGTGGAGCAGCCCCTTGAGCACGTCCTGGGTGCCCACCATCTTGGCGAGGTGGTTGCACGGCTCGCACCGCTCCTCGCCCTCGCACTCGACGTCGCCGACCGTGAAGCGCCGTCCGACGAACTCTCCCAGGTTGACGCCGCGTACCAGCACCTGGCGCCGTGACTCGAGAGGCGTGATCTCGAAGCCATGGCGCGCGTTCAGATCGTCGAATGCCTCGGCTTCGATGAGCGTGATGTTGCAGGAGTCCTCAGCCGTGTCGTCGAAGTTGCGATCCCCTTCGATTCCGCGGCCGGCCTGCGCGACCGCAACTTCGATCTCGTGCGGAAGCTCCCCGTGTTTGGCGGCGACGTAGATCGCTTCGACCTTTCCTTGCGCGGCATTCATGAGGCCCCTATTCTCGCAGCGGCGGGCAGGTCAGGTGAAGCCAAAGCATCTCTTCCTGGTGGACGGGTCGGTCACATTGGCGCTCGGAGTCGCCTTCGTCGTGGTGCCTGGCCTGGCCCTCTCGATCCTTGGCATCCCTCCGCGCGACCAGGCGCGGCAGCTGCTCATCGCCTTCCTCGGCGCTTCGCTCATCGCCAACGGAGGCTTCCAGCTTCTCGTGCGCAACCAGGCCGACACCGCCACCGGCCTCGCGTTCATGCGCGCCAACCTCGCCTTTGACGTGCTCGGAGCGGTGCTCAGCTTCATCGGACTGGTGGCGGGCATCGTCAACGTCGTGGGCTGGCTGTTCGTGGTCGCCTTCGTGGTCGTCGGCGTGCCGCACGGCTACTGGGGCTTCATCCGCCCGAGGAGCAGCAGATAGTTGGCACGCACATTCCGGTTCGACGCCGCTCTTGGCCGTCACATCACCAGGTTCGGGTCGGACTTTGTCATCTCGCGCTTGTTCCATTCGGGCGAGCTGCACGTCAGCTGCATGCGGCTGCAGCCGGGCGGGTTCATCGGCATGCATCCGGCCAGCACGCCCCAGCTCCTGGCCGTGGTCGACGGCGAGGGCTGGATCCGCGGGGAAGACGGCGACAAGACGCCGATCTCTGCGGGGGGAGCGGTCTTCTGGACCGCAGGCGAGATGCACGAAACGGGAACGGACACCGGCCTCGTCGCCATCGTGGTCGAGACAGGCGCACTTGCGGACGGCCCGGCTCTGGGACCCGCGCCGCCCGTTGTGATTCCATGAACGTGGCAGTGATGAAACAGAACGTGATCGACCTGAGCACCCCGTTCGGCAAGCAAGCAGAGCGTCTGCTCAGAAATGAGCGCATCGTCTGGCTGACAACCGTGTCTGCCGACGGCACGCCCCAGCCCAACGCGGTCTGGTTCGTCTGGGACGGCGAGACCGCGCTGATGTACAGCCTCCCGAACCAGGCAAAGCTGAAGAACATCGCCCGCAATCCGTACGTCGCGCTGAACCTGGACAGCAAGAAGCGCGGCGACAGGATCGTGATCCTGACGGGCACGGCGGCGGTCGATCCGAGCGCGCCGCCGGCGAACAAGAACCGGGCTTACATGGCGAAGTACCGCGACGAGATCGCGCGGCTAAACCTGGGGACGCCGGCCAAGATGGCGAGCGAGTACTCAGTGGCGGTGCGGATCACGCCGAAAAAGCTGCGCGGCTTCTGAAACAGCCACCGTCCTGATGACCGGCGTCTACCGATGGATCGGGGTTGTTGTCGGCGGCCTGTGCGCCCTGCTTGCCGCCAGCGCGCTCATCCAGGAGCTGAGCTCATCGCGAGACCCGGGCACGATCGCGTTCGACGCTGTGTTCGGCCTGATCACGGCCGCGGTGGCGGCAGGCTCGGGCTACAGCCTGTTCCGGAGCGGGCGCCGTGAGGCACTTACCGGCTGCCTCGTCATCGCGTTGGTATTCGGGGCCATTCTGTTTCTGACGGGAGCTTTCCTGTACGCGGTGGGCATCGGCTCTGTTGAGCCGCCGCCTCCGGCGATGATCGCCGTGATGCTGGGGCTCGGCATCGCAATCGCTGTTCCCAGCGCGCTATTGCTGCGGCGCCTGCGCAGCCGGCGGTAGGGTTCGGCGCCGACTTAGACTGCCGGCATGGACGAGCTTCTGCTGGAGGCGTTTCGCCACAACTCCTGGGCGACCAGGCGCCTGCTCGAGTTCTGCGGCACGATTCCGCAGGACCAGCTCAACGCTTCGGCACCCGGCACGTTCGGCAGCATCATCTCCACCTTCAATCACGTCATCTATGCGCACGCCGGGTACTTGCCGCGAGCCAGGATCACCCGCCCGGCGTGGGCTGAGGGAGACGAGGTCGACGTCACGGACCTCAAGGAGCTGCAGGACCGCGTCGACGAGACAGAGCTGCTTTGGGAGCGATACCTGGCTGATCCGCTCGACGCCCGCTTCAAGCTGACCCTCGACCAGGGCGCCTACGAGGCCGAGTCATTCGTGCCGATCGTGCAAGCGCTGCACCACGGGGACGTGCACCGCGAACAGATCTGCTCCGTCCTCACGTCGCTCGGCATCGAGCCTCCGGACCTCCAGGTCTGGGCGTACGCCGAAGCCACGGGGCACGCCCGCGAGGTGCACTAACTCCCCGAGTCGTACCACCTGAGCACGCGCATCGCCCTCAGCGTGTTCCACCGGCTTGGTTTGCCCTCGCCGCCCTGGTCCATCGCAAAGTGCATGCGCCCGGGATGAAGGTTCTCGAGCGGCCAGCGGCCATCCGCGTCGCGCTTCGACTGCGCCAGCTGGATCGCCTCGGCCATTCGCTCGTCTGGGGACACGCCCGCAGCGCGTAGGTAATCGAGGCCTCGCAGCACGTCGTAGTGCCAGTACGTCGGAAACGAGAACTGCGTGAAGGCTGGGTGGACGACTTCGCCGGTGGAGAGCCTGCGGAACAGCCGGCGCTTGAGCAGGTACTCGTGGCCACGTTCGCGGGCCGTGGTCACATCCGGTCGCGCTCCGGTCGCGCGTTCGAATTCGAGGAGGCCCTCCAGCACGTCGATCGTCGTGTGGAAAGACCCCACCGTCGCGCCGTTCTCCTGCTCGCAGTTCCAGCCGCCGTCGCTCATCTGCTCACCGAGAAGCCTTTCCACGACGGGCTCGACGTTCTCGCCGAAGTAGGCCCCCATGGCGACGACCTTGCCGTTGATGCAGGGCTCCGTCTCGCCGGCGAAAAACGGCTCACCGTCGTGCTCCCACCGGACGTGCTCGCGTACGAGGCGCACCACCCGTCCAGCTTCGGTGGTTGCTGGATCGAGGCCGAAGTTTCGAAGGAGCATCAGGGTCCACGCGGTCGAGGTCCATTCGGGGAAGAGCGTGCCCTGCCGTTGTGGCGGGAGGGATCGCCACCACTTCTCGGCGGCCTCGCTCTTGAACGAAGGCGTGCCGCCTTCAAACTGGCCGTCCGCACGCTGGAGCGCCAGCAGCCGCGCGCCCCAGCCTTCCGTGGCCACGCGGGCGCGCTCGGCCGCAACTTCCGCGGCCGGTGTGTCTGTGAGGTCGCGCATCACCTGCCAGCGGATGGCGGGATCGGAGTCGAGCAGCCATTGGACAGTATTCACGTGGTCAAGTTTCTACCGAGGCCTAGCGTCTCGTCCGCGACGGCCAGCTGCTGTAACAATGATCGACATGGCTGAAATACTTCTTTTCCACCATGCCCATGGGCTCACCGTCGGGGTTCGCGAATTTGCCGCGGAGCTGCAAGCTGCCGGCCACGTTGTCCACGCGCCAGACCTATACGACGGCGAAACCTTCGCCGACCTCTCCGAAGGCGTCGCGTACGCCAAGCAGGTCGGCTTCGACACCGTCATCGAGCGAGGTGTACGCGCGGCCGATCACCTGCCGGCTGACCTCGTCTATGCAGGCTTCTCACTGGGTGTTGGGCCAGCGCAGAAGCTGGCGCAAACCAGGCCCGGCGCCCGTGGAGCGCTGTTCTTCAGCGCCTGTCTGCCGGTATCGGAGTTCGGGTCGTGGCCGGCGGGCGTGCCCGCCCAGATTCACATCATGGAAGACGACCCGTGGTCGCAGGAGGGAGATCTCGACGCCGCGCGCGAGCTCGCGCGCACAGTGGACGGCGCCGAGCTCTTTCTCTATCCGGGCGACCGTCACCTCTTTGCGGACAGCAGCCTGCCCGAATATGACGCCGAGGCCGCGGCGGAGCTGAAGCGCCGCACTCGCGAATTTCTCGCAAGTCTCAAGACCTGAAACCCGCTCGCTCCACGCTTGACTTTGTGGTGCAAAGCATGGTAGGTTTGCGACACAAAGTAAAGAGGAGAGAAATGAACAACACATACAAGGGCACGGCGACAGCAGACGAAGGCGGCGGACTCGACCCCCGCGACGCGGCGAAGCTTCTTGAGCAAACCAAGCGCCAGGCTCGCCGCGCTTTCGATATCGAGTCACCGGTTGTCGCCGTGGTTGGAGCTGGTGTCTTCCTGTTCGGCTACGGAGCGGCCTGGTGGTCGCTGCGAGGTCAGCACCCGGAGGTACCCGCCCTCTGGTCCCTGGGCGTGCTGTATGGGCTGATCGCAATCTCAGCGATCGTGGGCTCAGTCGTCATGTCGCGCGCGACCGCCGGTGTCAGCCTCAGCGCCGAAGCGAGGCGGCAGAACCTGGCCCGAAGCATTGCCATTGGGTCAGCGGCCGTCGGCGCCTGGGTGGTCGAGGGCGCCCTGCGTTCCCTCGGCGTGAACTTCGAGATCGTGTACGGGGTGTTCGGGCCCACGGTGCCGCTCATCGCCATTGCTGGGGCTGCGGCGGGCGCATTCGCAATGCAGCAGAGCTGGCTTCAGCTCGGCGCGGCCGTCGGGTTCATCGCGGTCGCTTCGCTGAGCACGTTCTTCGGACCTGCGGGTGCCTGGGGTCTTACGGGCCTGGGCTGCTGCCTCGTGCTGCTGGTCTACGCCGGCGCTCTAGTGGCCCGAGAGCGTCGCGCGTGAAAGGTCGCTCGCCCAGCGTCGCTGAACCTCTCGACCCCCTGATCCATGTGCCGGTGAGGCTGCGGATCGTCGCGACGCTCGCCACGCTGCCCGCCGGCGACACGCTTACGTTCACACGCCTGCAGGAAATGCTCGAGCTCACGCCTGGCAATCTCATCACCCATCTGCGAAAGCTCGAAGATGCCGGCTACGTCACCACCGAGAAGACCGGGATCGGCGTTTGGTCGCGCACCGACGTCGCTTTGACCAAGCGCGGACGAGCCGCACTCGACGCGTACACCGAGGCGCTCCGCGGATTGCTCGGCGGTCTTTAGTCCGGCGCTACTTGACCTGCGCGATGCCCAGGAGGTTGCCTTCTGAGTCCTTGAGCCACGCCGCGCGGGCATAGCCAAGGTCCGCGATGCCGCCGACGGTCTTGAGCGTTGGGTAGTCGTATTCCTCGAAGCTAACCCCACGTGCGCGGAGCGCTTCGACGTTGGCGTCAATGTCTGGCACCACCAGCGCCAGTTGGGTGTGCGAACCGGCCGCCGAACCGCTGCTGCGAAACAGCCTGAAGCGGGAACCCCCGACGACAAAGTGGACGCCGGTGTCGTCCTCCGACTGCACGATCAGGCCAAGGCGGTCGACATAGAAGCTCTTCGCTCGCGTCAGATCCTTGGCCGGCAGCGTCGCCTCGGCGTACGAGGTTTCCCACATGTTCGAATCTCCCTTCTGGGCCGTCATCCCGTGAGCGCCAAGTATGAGGGGGTTATAACTTCAGTCCCATGAGCAGCCACGACGTCTTCAATCGCGCCGGCTCATACGACCAGTACGTCGGCCGTTGGAGCAGTCAGCTGGCACCCGTGTTCATCAGCTGGCTGGGCGTGGCTCCCGGCGCGGAGTGGCTCGACGTCGGCTGCGGCACCGGTGCGCTGACGGAAGCGATACTCGCCGCCGGCGAGCCATCGCGAATCGCCGGCATCGATCCGTCGGAAACCTTCATTTCAGACGCGACTGCCAGGATCCGAGACGAGCGAGTGAGCCTGGCGGTGGGAAGCGCGATGGAGCTCGGGTTCGAGGATCATGAGTTCGACGCGGCGGTGGCTGCGCTCGTCCTCAACTTTGTGCCTGATCCGTCGCGAGCGGTTCGCGAAATGAGCAGAGTCGTGAGGCGAGCGGGCATTGTTGGCGCATACGTTTGGGACTACGCCGGGGACATGCGCATGATGCGAGTCTTCTGGGATGCGGCCGTCGACCTTGACCCGAGCGCCGCGCCGCTCGATGAAGGTGTCCGATTCACGATCTGCAATCCGGATGCACTGCGAGGCGTTTTCGAGGACGCTGGGCTCAACAGCGTCGCAATCAACCCTCTCGATTGCGAGATGACGTTTGCGGACTTCGACGACTACTGGAACCCGTTCCTGGGCGGCCAGGCACCCGCTCCCGCTTACGCGATGTCGCTCAACGAGTTGAGCCGGCAACGTTTGCGGGATCTCATCCGCTCGCGATTGCCGATCGCCCCCGACGGCACCATTCGACTCGTGTCGCGATCGTGGGGAGTCAAGGGCATCGTGCCAGGGGCTAGAACGGCAGTCAGGCCGGCATAGGAAGGGGTTCCACCCACTCCTCACGCCACGCCGGGGCGTCGAACGGCTCGGCCCAATACCCGGTTTCCCGCGCAATCTTCCCGTCGCGGAACTCGAAGATCAGGACCGCCGCATATGGCTTGCCTGAGTAGCTGAGGGTCGCCTCTGCGACCCAGAGATCGCCGCTGCCAAAGACCCGACGCTTCTCGACTTTCGGAAGCACTGGCATGTGGGAGTAAACGCCGCGTCGATTCACAGCTCCGCGCACGAGCTCCTTCGAGGCCGGCCAGACCATCTCGCCATCGTCATGGAAGACCCTGTCGAGAACGCTTATGTCGCCCGCATCGATCCCGTTGAGCAATTGCATGACCATGTCTCGATTCAAGGTCTCATTCGTCATCGTTCCCCTCCACGCGCTCGACCCACTGCGAGCGCCACTCTGGTGCAGCAAACGGCTCCGCGAAGTACGTGCGCTGCGCAGCCACCCTGCCATCCGCAATAGTCAGCACTGCGACGAGGTGGAAGCGCCTACCGTCGGGATAGTCCAGCAGTCCCTCGACCGTGTACGTGCCCTCGGCCCCACCGCTCAAGTGGACGAGAGTGAAAGAAGGCGATAGCGCCCAAGCTCCGCCCGCGGGCGAAGCGCGCTCGGCACCGGTGATCCGCTCGGTCTGGTGACTCGGCATTCCGCCGGGATAGTTCGTATGGATGGCGCGGTAGTTGGCGTCGCCGCGGATCCGTTCGCCCGACTGGGGCCAGTCCTCCAAGAACGTCTCGGACCGCAACTGGCTCAAGCGATCGAAGTCACCTGGCCAAGCGGCCATGTAGTCGCGGACCAACGCGGTCGACGGGTCCATGATCACCACTCCCCTGGGCATCCAGATACTGACTGGAAAGGCCGGTTCAGCATATTCGAACTGACCTCGGCAAGCCTGGCTGGGCCGAAAAACGAGCTATGCGTTGGACAGGGTCAACGTCTCGGGATCTCGAGGGTCGGTCCGCACGAAGAAGACCTCCTGCGCAGGGCCGTTGATCCACTGCGTGAGCACCAAGTCGTAGTGCAGGGTGGCGCCGCTGCTTGCGTTCAGAGTCGCCGACCCGCGGCACTCGCCCGCGTTCATGCTGTAGGTGCCGTTGACGACCCACCGGCTGACGCTCCTACCGTCGTTCACCGTCATGCCGCCGCTGATCGTCCCGGTCAGAACTGCAGGGGCGGGATCTGGGCTGACGATCAGCTCGCCGCCGCTGGCGGTGGGCAGCGATGCTCCATGCACGCCACTGGTGAAGCCGGAACCGGTGAACCCGTAAAGGCCAACGAAGAACGAAGCCGGGCACCCTCCGCCGGCCGCGCGCACCGGCGTGGCCGACCTACCAGAGCCGACCAGCAGGACAAGCGCGAGCACCGCGGCCAAGGCTGCCATCGCTAAGGTGGAATGCAATCTCATTTCGAACCCTCCAGACCGATGAAATGAGCGGAGTCTAGGTCCGGCTCAGTCGCTTTCATCCTCGTTAGCGAAGCGATTTAGCAGCGACCTATCTTGGCCGGGTTTACCATTCCTGACCATGGCGGGTCTGATCAAGGCGGCGGTGAAGAATCCGCAGGCGCTCGGCGCAGTCGTGGGCGGTGTAATCGGCCTGATCGTCGGCCTGGTCGTGGACTTTGTCGTGTTTCACCACGAGGTCCGCGGCATCGTGATTGGGTTCGTGATCGGTGCCGTGATCGGCTGGTGGCAACACAAACTCATCGCCGCCCGCGTAGCGAAATTCCTCCTCGGACGGATGTCGCCGCTGTAACGAGTCGGGGCGGGTGATGCAGAACGGGACGCCCCGCTGGGCAAGCGCAACCGGTTTGGCGTTCGTGCTCTTCACGCCTGACCTCCGAAGTCGTGTTTATGTAGAGGCTACGTTGATCTTCGTGCGGTCGTCCCCAGGTGAGATCGTGACGGTTCCCCCGGCGATGGGTTTGTACCCCCTCAACAGACGGAATTCGATCTGGTCGCCCGCGATCGACCAGACCCGGTAGTCTCCAGCGTTCAGGTTGGCCTTATAGAACGACATCACAGCATTGATGCTGTCAGTGGTCAGGAAGGCGACATGGCAACTGCGTCCGGTATCGCCACCGGTCACATCAAAGCTCTGTCCAGCGAACTTGGCCCCGGGGTAATGCGGGAAGCCCGTGAGCAAGCAGGTCGATGTGTAGGTGTCAATAGTGATCTCGGTGTGCGTCGATGCCGATGCCACCTGGACCGTACCGAACGGAGATGCATTCCTCGCCGGCTGGAACACGATCGTGCCTGCTGGGTCGCCAGTCAAGGTGACCTGCCATGACCCAGTATTCAGTTTGCTCGTGTAGAAGGTGGTCACCGTTGCAGTGTCGTCGTTGGACTCGAGGACCATGTGGCACGTGAATCCGGGGTACACGTCGTACACGCCGAAGATCTCGTCGGCAACCGTAGAGCCCGGGTACCTCGGAAAGTCAGAGGGCAGGCAGGTGGTGCTGTAGTTCTTGACTCCCTGGATGAGCGAGTAGATCCCAAACCCGGCTCCGGCGCCACCAAGTACGAGAACAACCGCGCACCCGGCGAGTACCCCCACTAGCGCCCGCCTTCGCGGCCGCCCCGGAGCCGGCGCCGCCGCGGGCACCCACCTCGCGCCTTCCCATCGCCACCTGCCGTCAGGAGACAGCGGCCCGGGGCCGGCGGGGGGCGCGCTCGCCACGGCGCGAATACTAGGGTCCAGCGCCTGGAGTGCGGTCCAGTATCGTCCCTATTGCCCGCTGAATTCGGTCGCCACTATCTCAGGAATCCTGGCGACGAAGCCTTCGCAGAAGCGGAACAACATCTCAAGCTGCGCCAGCCCATCGCTCGCCGCACCGCCCGGCGGCACGAAGGCGGCCAGTGTGTTCACCTGAAAGACGAAGTTCACGCGGTCACACTCAAGGAGCCACGCCATCATGCCCTGGTCGATCAACATCACAGCGGCGCGCCGGTCGACCGCCGTAACGGCGAATCGGGCGTCGAAGTCGATCGATTCCAGGGTCAGCGCTTGCCCTTCCATCACAACGACGCCACCAGCCCCTTTCCGGCTTACAGCGACCCTCGGGAGATTCACCCCTGGAACAGCGCGCATCAGCTGCCAGGAGATAGAAATCTGGTGGTTCGGGCCCGGTGATGGAATGAACATCGCGAACCACAGACCGTCGGCCGAGGCATAGCCGTCGAGGGAAATTCCACCCAGCATCGACCACGCCCCTGATACGGGAATCTGTCGCGACACATGGGTCATGCCGCGCTGGGCAAAGAAGGCCTCGATCGCCGGGTCGAGTTGTCGATCATTGCCTAGTCGAAACATCAGCGCGAGTGTAGGTTAAGGCCCGCCCGACGGAGTCGGATTGTGCTGACTCACAGAGAACGATGATTCAGGTTCGCGGCGCATCACCTCATCCCCCTTTCATGGCAAAGGCGGCATCTGAGGGCTCTGCTGCGTACAGGGTGAAGGCTGAGTTAGCAGGGTCGGTCTTGACCGTGAGTGTTCCGCGGCAGTTGGCATCGCTGTCTTCGCGCCACAGCAGACGCGCGGGATCAATCAAGTCCCCCTGAAGTTGAAAGACGTAGTTGAGCTGCCCACCGCCGTTGACATAGAACTCCGTAACCGATGGTGCGGGCGCCTCGACGCGATACACCGAGCCGATACCATCAGGCGTTGTGCCGACATACAGGGTTTGCGGGGGGCCGTACTCGGGGAAATCGCCAGGGATGTGGCGGTATGTGCCGTGGTTGCAGATCGCGCGCGACGATGATTTCTCGGCGGGAACGTGGCCAGGCAGTAAACAGCCAGGCAAAAGCTCGACGAGGATAACTACGACGATTGGGCTCAATGCCCGGAATCGCCCAGCCACGATTTTGCCCCGCAGGTTAACGCCCAATAGCCGATCCTGCTTGCCGTTCGCGAGCTGACAATAGCCCAAGGCAAACGGCACTGGTGGTGGGCCGCTGGACAGCGTCTTCAGCCGACTGCGGGTCGTGGAGCATCGCGCAAGCCAGTCGGAACGCAGGATCTACCAACGGGGCCAGCAGGTCGGTGAAGGATCGCTGGCGGATGGGCCCGACGTCGATGTCCGTCTGAATGGCCACTCCCTGCATGAGTCTGGCTATGCACGTAGTGGGAGAGCGGTTTTTTCTCAGTAGCGGGGGGCGCCGGGAGTGCCTGACGGATCTCTACGCGTCCGCGGAGGTGAGTCGGCCTTTTAGCTGCTAAACGGGCTGGCGTGAGGCGTTGGCAATCGCCCAGGCTCCCGGCCGTTTCGAGTTGAGACTCTCCAGGGCTTCGAGCGAAACAGCGATTCCTTCGGTTTTCCTGATCTTCCTCACAGTCGCGCTCCTTCTCCTCCTATTCGAGTAGAAGGTCAGCTCGACCCAAAGATCCTCCGTTCGGTTCACCTTGAACAGGTTGGCGAGTCTTTCAATCCCGCCAACCGCTGGCTGCTCGTCCACGCGGTAGAAATGGGGACCACTCCCGCCACCAGCTCGCGTTATCTCCCTGGCGTAAGCAATCGGTTTGCGGGCTCGGCGACGAAACTCTGCTCTTCGGCTCTTCGGGACAACGTACAGCTCGAGATGAACCACGCCGCCAAGGGCCGCAGTTGAGTCGCGCCGCATGCTGGGAGTGTATGAGGTGGTGGGCCGCGGTGGACTCGAACCACCTAAATCCGCGGTAATTCGCCCTGAGTCCGCGGCCCCTTAACGCCAGTGACTCGCTTACGGCCGTGGGCGTCGACTACATCAGCTGGAGAATCGGATGAACCTCGACCGTTCCCCCTAACACCGCGGCGGGATTCTTGGCTGCCCAGGCCTCGGCGTCGGCGCGGCCCTTGCAGTCGAGCACAAAGAAGCCGTTGAGCCACGGGGATGCCGGGTACATGGGCCCATCAGTCGTGTGCGCGCGACCCCCGCCGGCGGTGACACTGAAGGTTGCAGCCGAGGGCTGGCAAGGGTCGCCATATTGATACACCCCTGCAGCCTTCACCTCATCGAGGTACTTGGCGAAGGCGTCAACCACCGCATTGAACTCGGGCGAACCCGGTCGCGGTGCCTTCGACTCGTCGACGTACTGAAGAAAGATGTATTTGGCCATGTCAGTCTCCTGATTCCGTTAGCCGATTCATACCCAGACGACGAATGGCGCTTGCCGGATTCGACAGGAATCTCCTCGGGCAGTTGCAAGGTGCGGGTTTGAAAACCCGGAGTCACCGCGAGCTTTCGCGGCGCCGGCGAACCGGTAGGGGTCCGAACAATGCATCGGACAGCACGCCCTTGATCCACGATGACCAACGCTTTGGGCCCCACGCACGTTCGACGGAGACCAACCGGTAAAGGTCCGGGCTGAGCAGCGCGAAGAGCGCGTCCGTGGCAAGCGCCATCGTCAAACCCTGCTTTAGCGGAGCCTTGGCTGCGAGCGTGCCTACCAACTTGCGGTAGCCCTCGTGACGCAGGTCCTCGGAGTGCCGCCACATCTCGGCGACGTCGGGGTCGCTCGTCCTGAACACTCCGAGCAGAGGCGCCACTCTCTCGAAGATGGCCTGCGTGTTGTCGACCAGGATGCCCACCGCCAGCCTCGGATCTGGCTCAGCCGCGAACGCCTCAAACCACTCTCGTTCGTGGGGTGCAAGAGGTCGCTCGTCGCCCAAGACAGCAAGGGTCAGGGCTTCGCTCAAGAGCTCTTGCTTGGTGTGAAACGTGAAAAAGATCGTCTGGATCGCCACGCCCGCCTCACCGGCGATCGCGGTCAAAGGCACCGAGTAGCCCTGCTCTGAGAAGAGCCGGTATGCAGCTTCGACCATCCGGCGTCGCGTCAAACGCGCCCGGCCACGCCTGGCTTCCGCCATGGGCCAACAATACTAGTTGACAACGCTAGAGCTTCACACTAGTGTTGCGCTCTAGTTTCGACGTCAACCCTTTGAAACCACTGGAGGAATCGCCAGCTATGGCCATTGCCCAAAGCCGATCCGCATCTGAGACGCGGCCTCAAGACTCACTGCTCGGCGCGGCGGGTATCGCTGTCGCCGGGGGATCATTCGTGGGCGCGCTGATTGCTGTCGTTACCAGCACCGCTTTCCCCGGCCTGGCCGACCCGACCAATCGCCTCCCATGGCTAACCGGCGGCGCGGTTCTGTCACTGATTCACCTGGTCGTGCTTGCCGGAGTGTTCGTCATGGCGGCGACCGGCGCGGTCAGGAAGGGGGCTTTCAAGTACGTCGCCTTCGCCGTGGCGCTCGCGGGCCTGACAGCCCAGCTTGGTGGCGAGGCGGTCATACGGTTCTCATTCGAAGCCGGCAACGTGCTGTTCTCGATCGCGATGCCGCTGCTGGGCATCGGCATGATCCTCGTCGGCATCGGCGTCCTGATCACCGGGCGATGGACGGGTTGGCGCGCTTATGCGCCTCTGGCCTGTGGCCTCTATATCCCCGTCGTCTTGGTTCCGGCCTTCGCCATCACCCACGGACCGAGTTTCCCCGCACTCGCCGGATTCGGCCTCGTCTACGTGGCGTTGGGGCTCGCGATGCGCTCTGAAGCTGTGCAGGCATGACCGTCACGTTGAGAGCCAAGGGCCTTGGAGTCGACACCGACGGGGGCCAGCGTACATAGCCCGAAAGAGTGAGCGCGGCATACTGGCGCAATGAGCGAGTCAGCAGCGCGCGGCAAAGCCGACGTATGGCCGCCTGAGCGGGGACGGGATCTACCTTTTATCGGACGCCTGCGCGCTTCTGCTGCGGACACGGGCGGGAGCTTCGAGATCATCGAATATCACGGACCTGCGGTACCGCCACCCCACATCCATCGGGAACACGATGAAGTTTTCTTCATTCTGGAGGGGACATTCGCATTCGTGATTGGCGACTCAACCCGGGAGGCGAACACCGGCTCACTGGTTTGGGTGCCACGGGGCACTCGGCACGGTTTTCGGGTTGAGCCGGGGTCGAAAGCTTTGCTGGTGACCATTCCCGCCGGACTCGAGGGATTTTTCGATGAACTCGGGAAGGGCCTAAGCGAAGGAAAGGCTAGTGACGAGATTCGAGCAGGACTGGCCGGCAAATACGATTCGATTCCAGCGCCTGCAAATGAATAGGCGTGTTCTGGACACGTCCATCGAAAACGTTGCGGCCGCGGTGGACTCGAACCACCTACCTCCGCGGTAGCTCGCCCCGAGCGCTGCGCGTCAACAGTGGAAGTGCCAGCCTAGGGCGGCGTGTTATCAGGCCTGAGCTATCCATGATCCGGCTCGGATCCGGTGACGCCCCACAAACAGTTTCGGACTGACGCTTACGGCTGCTCCTCTTTTGGCCGAAATTCCGAAGGGTAGGGAACGATCCTGTCCCACTCGTCAGCCGCCGACCGGGCAACAAACGCGACTAGCGGCTCGTCTCCAATGTTGAACACCTCGTGCGGCACGCCGGGCTTGATGTAAATGAAGTCGCCAGCCTCGTTCACGGCTGACTTCCGCAATTTGTCGCCGTAGTTGTGTCGGACGCGACCCTGGACGATGAAGAGCATCACCTCAAATCCGTCGTGGATGTGCGCGTACGCGATTCCCGCAGGCGGGACTGTGGCTACATTGATCGAGAGGCTCGTCGCACCAGCGTTCTTGGCGGACAGGCCCTGCTGGTAACTGATGTTGTTCCATTGGCGTTGACTGCCTCCACCGCGAAGCACACTGATGCCATCAAGGTCTTCGACCCTCTCGGCAGTCTTCTCATCGGCTCCCGAAGGATGTGTGGTCATGCCGTTCCTCCCGCCCGCATTTGATTTCAACAGCCTCGAATCGTAAGTGTGTCGCCTCGGGCATGCGCCTGGAAACTAATGCTTTGGTGGGCCGCGGTGGACTCGAACCACCTACCTCCGCGGTAATTGGCCGTGAGCGCTGTGCTTTGAGAGTGGGAACCCCGAGCGTAGGCCGGGGTGTTATGTGGCCTGGACGTGCTGTGTTCAGGTCGATACTTCAAGGGTGGCGAAGGACGAGCGATTCGATGCCAACGTGGACTACGGGAATCTGAGCGGCAACTTCGTCAGGCTCGATATCCAAGACGAGGGAAGGGCGGGCAACTGGGCATGGGTTGGCTTGACTGCGAGCGAGGCCCGTTCTCTTGCCGAGCTCCTTGTCGAGCGAGCAGACCGCGTCGACTCACTGAACAGTCGTAGGCACTCACAAAGCGAGCCCGAGTAGGCAACGGGGTGGTGGGCCGCGGTGGACTCGAACCACCTACCTCCGCAGTAATTCGCCCCGAGCGCTGTGCTTCAAGAGTGGGGATGACGAGCGTAAGGCGGGGTGTTATCAGGCCTGAACCCGTCCGAGACGTGTCGCTGTCGCGGGCCAAGCGTTGGCCTCGACTTCTTGCACGATGTCAGGACAGCAGCTCCAAGCTGTGGAGGATCGGCTTCGTCTACGCCATGTCGTCTTCGTATGGTGCGGTGAAGCCCACCATCACCGGGCGGCCGAGGCGCGACAACGTGTAATAGAGGTGGCTCCGGACCTTCCGCCCCCTTTCGGGGCCTACCTGTCGAGTAGCGGCGTGAAGCAGTCTTTTCTTGGATCCCCGAGATGACCGGTATCCACCGTAATTTCACGGATCCGATGTGCAACCACCTGTCGCCCGGCCCGAGGAACGCCGCCTCCACCAAAGCAGACTTGACTGGCTGGAAGCCCTCCGGAAGTGACACTTTGAACAAGCGTTCCGGATCCCGCCGTTTCTCCGGCATGGCCGGCAGCATACGTGGCTGTGTGAAATTGAACGGTTGGTGGGCCGCGGTGGACTCGAACCACCTGCCTCCGCGGTAATCGACCCTGAGCGCTGTGCGTCAAGAGTGGAGTGGTCGAGCGTAAGGCGGGGTGTTATCAGGCCTCTTTTTGGTCCGATCGACGTTTAGCCTCGTGATGTGGGTTCAGCCAGGCGGCAGGCGGGCGACTAGAGTTGTGTAGCCATGGCTCCGCCCGTTACGCCCTATAGAGACGGCGGCACTCCCCAGCTCGACCTCGGTGGCCACGGCCCGGTTATCGCAGTTGCCTTGTTCTTGCCGTTTATCGGCGGGATCGCCCTCGACGTGCTTTTGCATACTCTTCCGTTTTTCTTCGCCATCGGAGTCATTACGGGTGTCTTGGCGGCACTAAGTGTCATGTACGTGTACAGGAACGACTTTCGCACGATCTACGCATCGAATCCGCTTGGAAGAATCGACGAAGAGTACGAAGAATCGATCCCACGCGAATAGGGGGCGGTCCGGGTGCCCGCCGGCGGGGCAATGACTCGTGCCGCTGGGTAGTCGAGATCGAGGATATGTACGTCCCGTAGACATTGATACTCAGACATGGGGACACTGCCTCCGTCTGGGAGTCGATAGGAGCCAGATATCGCTTTCGACGGCCACACCGGCAGTGGCTTGCGACGGGATTTGATGAAGCGGACGCCCGTCGACCAGCGCCGCCAAGGATGCCGACTGCGGCGATGACGACGATGAGGCCCGCCCAGTCGGCGACCGACTTCGCCCAGTCAGGCATGGCGTCAGGCGTGGGCTCGGTCTACATAACGGATCGTGTCGTTATGCGGCCTGGCTAAGATCGAATCGGTGGTGGGCCGCGGTGGACTCGAACCACCTACCTCCGCGGTAAGTAGCCCTGAGCGCTGTGCGTCAAGAGTGGGAAGCGCGAGCGTAGGGCGGGGTGTTATCAGGCCTGGACTGAAGGACAACGGCGGGAGGAGAGAACCACTAGTGAGTGCTTGACCTAGCCTTGTCGCCGTGCCAGACGCAAGGCCCGTGCAATGTCCACGCTGTGGCTTCTACCCGATCCAAGAAGTCGACATCTGCTGGGCCTGCCCAGACGGCGTCGCCAGCGCCGCGCGAGCCCGGCGCCTTGTCGATGCGGCTGTCAGCGAGGTGGAGGGCGCAAGCCGAGTCCTCAAAGAGGTACGAGACAGGCGTGCTCTGCACGTCATTCTTGAGTCGCTAGCCGGCGGAGTTGGCGGGCGGGTTCGACAAGCGCTCGTCTCCGCGGCCGGCCGTTCAGGGGGCGACGATGAAGCCACCGTCGAAGCGCTGATCTCCGAGCTCTGGAACACCGATGTCAACATCGCACGCGAAGCGGTCGATGCTCTGGCTGATGCGACTGCGAAGCCAGGCGAGGCAACGGACTCGCTCGCGGCGGCGATGAACACCCGACCCCAACTCGAACTCAGCGCCGCACTTGTTCTGGCATGGAGACACGATCAGCGCGGACTACCCGCCCTCGAGCGCGAACTCTCGCGAGGGCGCGCCGGAGAGCACAACCTCAACCGGGCTCCGGGACCGATGCTCGGTCGACTCGGCTCGCCTGGTCGGGACGCACTGATCCGACTGCTGTCGGGCGCGATAACGGCCCAACCTGACCCGCCGCGACCATGGTCGGGGCCGGACCGTGTGGTCCGTGAGCTCATCGATGGTTTGATTGGCAGGTATGGCGAGCCGAACCTCGTTGGATTGGCGGCTGCCCGACAAGCGGTCGTCAGTTGCGCTTGGGCCGCCACGCGCCTCGAAGAGGCGCTGGCACAGTTAGAGGGACGCGCCCTCCCCCACCGAGAGCCGCCTGTAATGATCGATTCTGCTCAGCGAGTCGTGCCGCGTTGGGCAATGCGGCTGCGTCGCGTCGCAAATGCACAGCGCGCCCCAATCACGAGATTTGGTGGGCAACCTTACTTCCCTGATGAGCCGGCCTGGCCGCTGCATCCTGCGAATGGGCTGCCGCTCACCTTCTTGTGCCAGATCGCCGTACCGGAATCGATAGCCGGCGACGGAACATGGCTAGTTCACGTTTTCGTTGATGTCGGACACGGCGACTCCGTCGACGATCCGGAACACGGCTTTCCGGTACCTGCGTGGTCGGTAATCGCCCATCCGTCAGGTCGCTGGTGGGGACCAACAGCGAGACGGAAGACCGGCCCGATGTATGCCTATGAATGGCCCGACGAATGGCCTTCCGCCGACCCTCTGGAGGACCGGTTCCGACCTGGACCGGCCGTCGGTTCGTTGTCACTGAGGTCGACCTGATTCCAGGGGCCGACCCAATTGACTGGAGTCGAGCTACTGGATCTGACACGGCAGACGACGACTGGAACAAGATCGGCGGGACGGCACTGACAGTGCAAGGCGGCGAGGAACGATGGACCAGTGATGGGTGGAAGTTCCTTGCCTCATGGGATGCAGGGCGAGTCGGCCATGAGATGGGTGATGGCGCCCACTGTTGCGTCTGGATTCATCCAGACGGACGCGGGGCGCTCGATGTTCAAAGCCATTGAGATTTGAGTCGGTGGTGGGCCGCGGTGGACTCGAACCACCTACCTCCGCGGTAATTAGCCCCAAGCGCTGTGCTTCAAGAGTGGAAAGGGCAAGCATGAGGCGGGGTGTTATCAGGCCTGAACCCGCCCGTGACGTGTCGCTGTCGCGCGTCTAGCGTCGGCCTCGACTGCTTGCCCGACGTCAGGACAGCAGTTCCAGGCCGTCCAGGATCGGCTTCGTCCACGCCATGTCGTCGTCATCCGGGGCGGTGAAGCCCACCATCACGGGCTCGCCCCGCCGCGACAACGTGTAATAGAGGTGGCTCCGGACCTTCCGCCCCCTGCTATAGGTCGAGATCACGAGTAGCGCCGGGCGCGTTGCGATCGTGGCGTGTTCTTCGCTGAGAATCTCGAGGGTTCCAGGCTCGGCACTGCGCTTGAGTAGGGAGCGGGCATTGTCCTTAATCGGCTCGATGAAGCGTTCGGGCCCTATCCGTCGAGCTGCGGCATAGAGCAGTCTTTCTTGAATCCCCGAGATGACCGGTATCCACCGTAACTTCACGGATCCGATGTGCAACCACGTGTCGCCCGGCCCGCGGAACGCCGCCTCGACCAAAGCAGACTTGACTGGCTGGAAGCCCTCCGGAAGCGACACTTTGAACAGGCGTTCCGAACCTCGCCGTTTCCCGGGCATGGCCGGCAGCATACGTGGCTATCTGAAATTGAACGGGTGGTGGGCCGCGGTGGACTCGAACCACCTGCCTCCGCGTTATCAGCACGGCGCTCTGCCAGTTGAGCTAGCGGCCCAGGGTCTCGGCATGTATGGCAGGGGCGGAAGGATTCGAACCCTCGGCCCTCGGTTTTGGAGACCGATGCTCTGACCAGACTGAGCTACGCCCCTATCGGCCGATGCCAAATTCTACCCAGCCAGTACGATCGCGGCATGACCGGCGCCGCGTTCCACACTACTGGCGCCAAACGGGTGGAAGTGCGGCCCGCGAAGGGCACGTTTGGCGCCAAACAGGCGCAATAACGGAGGGCGGCCGCGGACGATCTGCCTGTCCTGATCGTCGGTGACGTCCACGGCGACATCGAGCGGCTGTTCCAGGCGCTGAAACCCTACCCGCCGGACCAATGGCACACGATCTTCGTCGGCGACCTCGTCGACTACGGAATGTTCGGCGTCGGCGCGCTGCGTTTCGCGCGCGACCGTCCCAACACCACCGTCCTGCTCGGCAATCACGAAGTCGCGCTGCTCTGGGCGCTGCGCGACCCGACTCGGCTCGGCTGGTGGATATCGATCGGGGGGCAGAGGCACGATTTCGAGGAGATCGCGAACGGCGACGCGCTGCAGGCATGGCTTCGCGACAGGCCGGCGTTGATGAAACTCCGCGACGGCACCCTGGTGCAGCACTGCGGTCATGACGGCTACATGCGCTGGCTGGGTAAGAAGACCGATCCCGTCGCGTCGCTGAATGAGAGCGTTCGCGACCTGGTGCACGGCGACGGCGAGGCTGAGCTCTGGGACGTCCTCAGCGCCAAGAACGTCTTCGCGCAGCAGCCGATGCGGCTACGCGAATATCTGCAGGCGACGCAATGTCGCCGTGTGGTTTTCGGCCACACGCCGCATCGCAGTCACGAACCCGAGTCCTATCACGGAGGCCTCGCGATCAATTTCGACGGCGCCTTCTCGCGTTCACATCGAAAAGATGCGCGCGTGTCGCCGATTAGTGCTTCCGTCGCGCCACTGAATTTTCTAAGCTAGTCATGCATGCCTGAGGTCCTGACTGCCGAGCAACAGCCTGGCAATCTCAAGACCGCTGCACCTCGCGGCGCCGGCACGCCGCTGATCGAGTCCAGTCGCATCGCCAGGCGGGTGCACCGCCTCGGGCGCGAGATCTCGTCCACCTACAAAGGCATCGACAGGCCGCTCGTGCTCGTGGTGATCCTGAAGGGCGCAACGGTTTTCGCGGCGGACCTGATGCGCTGCCTCACCATCCCCGCAGAACTGGAATTCGTCCGCGCAGCGAGCTATGGAGGCGGCACATCGAGCCAGGGACGTCCGCTGCGACTAGCCGGCATGGTCGAAGGCACGCTGGTCGACCGGCATGTGCTGCTGGTGGAGGACATCGTCGACTCCGGCCGCACAGCTGACGCGGTGAGCAAGCGCGTGAGCAAGCTCAAGCCCGCGTCGCTGCGACTCGCCGCGCTGCTGGACAGACCGGCGAGGCGCACCGTCGACGTGCACATCGACTTCCGCGGATTCACGATCCCCGATCGTTTCGTGATCGGGTACGGACTCGACTACGCCGGCCTGTACCGCGAGCTGCCGGCGATCTACTCCCTGAGCTAAGCCGCCGCGGGGCGGCAGCTCTTGCACGGGCGGAAGCCCGCAGCTCTGGCTTCGGCAGCGTCGTGCAACCACACGACGTTTCGCTGCAGCGCGCGCCGTCCGTGGTGGCAGGTCGGATAGCAGTAGACGCCAGTCGTCTTGACGCCCTGGTATCTGATGCCCGACCGCGCGAGGTCCGCGAGCTGCTGCACGCGCACGCCCTCCAGCGCCAGGATCGCTTTCTTCGCCTCGGGACCGCCGCCGCCGTAGTTGCCGATCACACCGTCGGCACGCACAACGCGATGGCACGGGATGAAGTACGGGATCGGATTGTTCGCCAGCGCCGTGCCGACCGCGCGCACCGCGGACGGATGGCCGATCTCGCGCGCCACCCAGCTGTAAGGACGCACCTGGCCGTACGGGATCTCGCGCGCCTTGCGCAGCACCGCCTGCTCGAACTCGGTGAGGCCGCGAAGGTCGAAGCGCAGCGTGCGCTTGCCGCTCAGCTCGTCGGTGATGCGGTGCGCCATCTCGTCCGAAGGCGTGCCAGGCCGCACAGCCCGGCGCACCTCGGCGCGGAAATATGCCTCGAACTCGTCTGCGGAGCGGGACCGCGCCGCCGCCGACAGGCCGTTGCGGTTCCACGCGACGTAGACCGCGCCGATGACAGTGTCGAACCGCGCGTACTCGTCGGCGAGCCCGGCCCCGGCCAGCACCCGTTCGGCCATCCCAGCCGGCGCCTTCACCTCGCCGAGTCTCTTCAGATCAGCTGTCGAAACGCTCATCGTTCTCACCTCTCAGGAGTCGCAAACCTCGATGCACGTTGGATTTGACGGTGCCGACCGGCTGCCCGAGCACCTCCGCCGCCTCCGCGTATGACAGGTCCTGGACGCAGCGCAGCACCACGGCCTCGCGATACCGCTCCGGCAGGCACGCCAGCGCGGCCGCGACACCATCGAGCTCGATTCGACGCAGCGCTCGCGCCTCCGGCCCCGGCGCGGCGTCCTGCTCGCTGCCGTTCAGCTCGACCGTCCGCGGACCTGGGCGGCGGTTCCGGTTGCGGACCACGTTTACGGCGATCCGGTGCAGCCACGCGCGTTGTTTCAGCTCCCGGATCCGCTCCGGCGAGTATCGAACGAGAGCTCGGTAGGCGCGCAGCAGCGTGTCCTGGGCGACCTCTTCCGCGTCGTGTCGGTTGCCGGTCAGCGCGTAGCCAAGCGCATACAGTCGATCCTGGTGGTCGTGCACCATGCGCTCAAAGACGTGCTCGACGCCTTCCATCACTCTCTCTTAACACGTACAGGGCAGTCAGAGTTGCAACCCATCGGAACCGCGATAGGTCGCGGTTTGTAGTACTGCCGATCCGATGGAGGGCCGTCCAACGGACGAAGCCGAACTGGTTGCTCGCGCGCAGCGCGGCGATCAGGGTGCCTTTGAGGAGATCGTGCAGCGATACCAGCAGGTCGCGTTCCGAGTCGCCTATGTGATCACCGGGTCCGCCGCGGAGGCGGAGGATGCCGCGCAGGAAGGCATGTTCAAGGCCTACCGGGCTCTTCACACCTTCCGCACCGGGGCCGAACCCCGGCCATGGCTGCTCCGGATCGTCGCCAACGAGGCGCGCAACCGGGCGCGCTCCGCGGGGCGCCGCCAGCACCTTCAGCTTCAACTGGCGGAGGACTTCCGCCCGGGGGATGCGGCCCCATCCCCCGAGGCGGCGGCCCTCGCCGCGGATGAGCAGCGGCGGCTCCTGGCTCTGGTGAACGCGCTCGACGACGACGACCGGCTTGTGGTCACGAGCCGCTACCTGCTCCAGCTGTCCGTCGAGGAGACCTCGGCGGCGCTTGGCATTCCGGAAGGCACCGTGAAGTCGCGCCTTTCGCGCGCGCTCGAGCGGCTTCGACAGAAGGTCGAGGAGGCGCAGCGTGCCTGAGATCGAAGACAGGCTGACTGCGCTGGCCGGGGCAATCGCGTGGCCAGATACGCCACGGCTAAGCCTCGCCGTGGGGCGCCCGATCGCGGTCGAACCTCGGCGAGCCTTCTTCGTGCCCCGATGGGCGATGGCCGCCGCGGCTGTGCTTGTCATCGTCGCCTCGCTGCTCGCCTATGCCCCGACGCGAACCGCGATCGCGGACTGGGTAAACCTGCACATCGGGCTCAGCCACACCACGGCCCTGCCCACACCGTCGCCGCTGCCGTCGGGGACGCTGGGATCCAACCTCGGGCTAGGCACCCGGACCACGCTGGCCGGCGCGCAGAGCCAGGTGACGTGGCACATTGTCGTGCCGGGTCAGCTCGGCTCGCCGGACGCGGTCTACCTGCTGCTGCCGCCTGACGGGGCTTCGGGCGGCGAGGTCTCGCTCGTGTACGCGACCTCGCCCGGCATACCCGTCTCGACCGAGACGGGGGTTGCACTGCTCGTCACCGAGGCGCGCGGCAGCGTGAACGAGCAGTTCTTCCAAAAGACGTTGAACGACGCCACAACGATCGAACCGGTGACGGTCAACGGCCACCAGGGTTGGTGGATCTCAGGCCAGCCGCACAACTTCGTCTTCATCGACGCCGCCGGCAACCCGCGCTTCGAGACGCTGCGCCTGGCCACCAACACGCTGGTGATCGACGACGGGGGCACGATCGTGCGGATCGAGGGCCACATGACGAGGGCGCAGGCGCTGCAGATCGCCGGAACGCTCGCCTGAACCCAGCTGGGCCGGCCGGTGTAAGGAGGGCCGAGGTGATGGCGATGCGAATGCGGCTGATGGCTTTGTCGGCGATGGTGCTAGTGAGCGCGTGCGGGCACGTCACGAATGCGGCTCAGGGCGCTGATTACCGGCTCTATGAGGCGGCGGCTCGCCCGGATTCGCCGATCGTGGCGATCATCGACATAAAATCTCGCGCCGCACATGACCAGCTGCCGCTCGGCACGCCTTCGCCGGACTGGAAGCACTACTACACGGTCCGGGGCGGCAGCCTTTTCGACACCGACCCCGCGACCGGCGCGACCAGCATTCGCGTGGGGTTGCCCGCCGACTATCGCCTCCCGCCGGCCACCAGCACTGGCATCCCGGGTGGTTTGTCCCAGGACGGCCGCTGGCTCGTGCTTCAGCGGTTCGACGGCGCCGTGTCCCACTTCTTAGTGTTCGACACAACATCGCTGGTGTTGAGGCGGAGCATCGACCTTGCGGGCTACTTCCAGTTCGATGCCGTCAGCAACGACGGCGACCGGCTGTTCCTCATCCAGTACGTCAACACCACCGATTACCACGTGCGCTCCTATTCGGTGAGCGGGGGCGCGCTCGATCCGAACTTCATCGTCGACAAGAACGATGGCGCTGCCGCCATGAACGGGCTCAAGCTCACGGGAATCGCGTCACGCGACGGCACGTGGCTGTTCAGCGTGTACGCGCGAGGCCACGCGGGCGCGTTCATCCACGCCCTTTATCTAGGCGGCGGGTTCGCCTTCTGCCTCGACCTACCCGGCAATGGATTCGACGATGGCGACCAGAGCTCTCTGGACTGGTCGCTCTCCCTCAGCCCGGACGGCACTCACCTCTACGCGACCAACCCGGCGCTTGGCGTCGTCACTGAGATCCTGGCCGGGGGCCCCTCGGTTGGACGGACTGTCCACATCGCCGAGCCCTCGCACGTCTGGCCCGCGGGATCGGTCGTGAGCGCAGACAGCAAGACTCTCGTGATCGCCGGCGCCACCGGCGTGGTGTGGCTCGACACAGCGACCCTGACCCAGCGGCACCACGCCCTCGACAGCTGGACCGTGCGCAGCCTGGCCCTGAGTCCAGACGGCGCAACGCTTTACGTGGTCAACGACGCCGGCGCCATTGCGGAGGTGTCGATGGCGAACGGATCGGTGTCGACGACGTTCGACCCGAACATCGCCCACCCGATTGCGCTCATGCGCGTGGAGGGGGTGGCTTAGCCTTTTCCTCGTATCCGCGGCAGCTGAGCATGGGCAGGCGCGGGTAGCGCGGAAAGGACGGGTCGGTCCGCGAGCGCTCGCACATCCAGTAGGTTGCGCGCGCGCCCCTTACCTGGCGCGAATGCCTGCAGGACTCGCACAACCCTACTTCCATGGGCCCCCATCATCGTGCCGTGCCTCATGACCAGACATACGTTGGCCGCGCGCCATCAGATCATCGGCAGCGGCCGGTCAGTTTTTTGTAAGGCCCTTGAGCGCGGTCGTCAGCCGCTGCAGCGAAGAACCCACTCCGTATCGCCTGGCGATCTCCTCGACGACCTCCGGCTCCGCCGGGTACCTGCCGCGGCGTCCCTTCGGCATCGGGAGCTCGAGGTCGGTGCGGGGCGGAACGACCTTCAGGGCGTTCGCCAGGTAGGCCGCGTCAGGCGGCTTGAAAATGCCGGCGTCGAGCATGCCCTGCACCGACTTGTGTTTCCTCATCAGGTCGGCGGCCGTCTTGGGTCCGACGCCCGCCACGCCCGGCAGCCCGTCGGATGGATCGCCACGCAGCATCGCGAAGTCCGAATAGGCGGTGCTCGGGATCCCGTAACGCTTCTTGACCTCGTCGGCGTCTATCACGGCCAGGCCCGCCTTCTCCGGATAGAGCACCACGACGTCCTTGCCGCGGACCTGGCTGAAGAGGTCGCGGTCGCCGCTCCAGATCTCGACCGGCTTCTCGACCTTCGGGATCAGCGAGGCGATGATGTCTTCGGCCTCGTAGTCATCCAGCCCGACAACGTCGACGCCGACCGCCGTCAGCGAAGCGATGATCACCGGGATCTGCGGTATGAGCGCCGGCGGCACCGGTTCGGCGACGCGCTGAGCTTTGTAGCCGGGGATGAGTTCCACGCGCCAGCCCGGCCGCCAATCCTCGTCGGTGGTGAGCGCGACGTGTCGCGGCTTGCGGTCGTTGATGGTGCTGGCCATGCGGTCGAGCGTCCCGCGCACCGCGTTGATCAGGAAACCGTTCGGTGCCTTGAACACCTGCGGCACGCCGTAGAACGCCCTGAACATCAGGCTCGATCCATCGAACAGCAGCCACTCAGGCAAGGCGACCCATCTTAAGACCCATCAGTACGATGGGCCGGATGCTCAGGTGCCTGGCGGCATGCGCCGCCGGCGTGGTGTGCCTCGCGGGCTGCGCAGGCACCATCGCTTCTCCCACATCGTCGCCCGCGCGCATGCCCGGCGCCACCTCGGCGGCGGCCGATGTCAGGACCCGCCTGTCGCTGCTTATGGGAGAACACACCTACGTGGTGGCCAAGCTCACGGTCGCGGCCGTGGCCGGGCGGAAAGGCGAGTTCGGCTCCTACGCCGATCTTCTGGCGGCCAACGGAGTCGAGCTCGGCGGCGTCCTCACCACGGCGATCGGCGAGACCGCCGGACAGAGACTCGCGGAATCATGGACGCGGGGCAACGGCTTCTTCGTGGACTACATCGTCGCCGTCACGACGCGCCAGCAGAACCTGGCGGACGCCGCGATGATGAACCTGAACAGCGCGTATGTGCCACGCATGGCGGAGGGCCTGAGCACGCCGCTGAACATTTCGGCGAGCTCGGCGAATCGCATGCTGCTGGACCAGGTGACCAGCACCAAGCAGTTCATCGACGATGCTGTGGCCGGCTCGCCCACATCGTTCTATGCGGATCTCCGCGCCGCCTACGCGAAGTCGACCGCCATGGGCGGATCCATCGCCGAAGGGATCGTCTGGAAGTTTCCTGACAAATATCCCGGGGACGTGATGGCGCAGGGCGCGAAGACTCGCGCGCAGCTCGACGCGTCGCTGCAGGAGCACGCCTACCTGCTCAGCATGGCCACCGATGCGGCATCGAGCGGGGCGACCGCCGAGGCGGGGGCCGCGACGAGCTCGCTGCAGGCCAACGACCAGGAGCTGTCGAACGCGATCGCGTCGGCCTTCAGCTCCCAGGCGGGCGCTCGGGCGGCTCAGCTCTGGGGAGACGAGGACAAAACCTTCATGGCGTACGCGTCCGCTGCGGATGACGCCGCGAAGTCGGCGGCGCTCAACGCTCTCGACGAGACATCAACGCCGGGGTTCACCGCGTTTCTCAACGGGCTGCACGTGACCGCCGACATAGGCTCGGTCACCCACCAGACCATCGGGGTCATCGACGACCAGCGCGCCATGTCGTACAGCGTGCTGGCGGCGGAAGACCGGCAGTCGGCGGCCCTGCTGATATCGATCGGCGACCTGATGATGGCGGCGGCCGGCTAGTCGAGAGCCGAGGCGATGATCTCCAGGGCGGTCGCCGCCTCGTCGCGGTCGATCACCAGCGGCGGGCAGATGCGAACGGCGCGGGTGCCGGCCGTCAACAGGAGCAGGCCGCGCTCGAATGCTGTCTGCACGAGCGCCGCCGCCTGGTCGGCCGTTCGGAACTCGATCGCAAGCATCAGCCCCAGCCCGCGCACGTCGGTGATCTCGTTATGGGTGGCGGCGATCTCGCGCAGCCCGTCCTTGAGCTGCTCGCCCACCTTGGCGGCGTTCTCCATCAAGCCCTCTTCGAGGAGGTCGAGCGTCACGAGTCCCGCGGCGCATGCCACGGGGTTGCCGCCGAACGTGCTCCCGTGCGAGCCCGGCGGCCAGCTCATCTGCTCCGCGCGCGCGATGAACGCGCCCAGCGGCAAGCCGGAGGCGATGCCCTTGGCCAGGCACACGATGTCGGGCTCGACGCCCCAGTGCTCGACCGCGAGCAGGTGGCCGGTGCGGCCCATGCCGCTCTGGACCTCGTCGGCGACCAGCAGGATGCCGTGCTTCTGAGTCAGCTCGCGGAGGCGGGGCAGGAAGTCGTCCGGCGGCACCAGGTAACCGCCCTCGCCCTGGATCGGCTCGACGAACACCGCCGCGACGCTTTCCGGCGGGGCCACGGTTGCGAAAAGCTCCTCGAGTCGCTCGATGGACTCGTCGGTGGTCACGCCGCGCGCGCCCGACGGGAACGGCGCGTGGAAGACCGGACCGAGCAGCGGCGCGAAACGCCTTCGCTGGCTCGCCTTGGACGCGGTCAGCGATAGAGCTCCGAAGGTGCGCCCGTGGAACGCGCCGATGAAAGCCACAAAGCTTGGCCGCCCGGTGGCGTAGCGCGCCAGCTTCATCGCGCCCTCGATCGCCTCGGCGCCGGAGTTGGTGAAGAAGACGCGAGCCGGGGTCCCCGGCAGGATCTTGGCCTCGAGCCGCTCGGCGAGCTCGATCTCGGAGCGGTAGTAGAAGTCGGTGCCGGACATGTGGACGAAGTTCCGGGCCTGCTTCTCGATGGCCTCCACGACACGCGGATGCGAGTGGCCCGTCGTGTTGACCGCAATGCCCGCGGTGAGGTCGAGGAAGACGTTGCCATCGACGTCGGTCGCCCAGCAGCCCTGGCCGTGGTCCATCACGAATGGATAGGCGCGGGTGAAGCTCGGCGACATGGCCTTGGCGTCGCGAGCGATCAGCTCCGCCGCCTTCGGGCCGGGGAGAGGGGTGTTGATCTGGGGCCGGTGGTTGAATGTCACGCCCGTGAAAATATCAACTTCGACAGGGGGTTCACTGGTCTCCTCACAATGGAGGCGTGGCAAAGACCAAGGCCAGCCGGACGTTTGCGATCCGGCCGGCGACCAACGAGGACGTCGCCGCGATCGTCGGCATCTACAACTGGGCCGTCAACCAGACCTTCGCGACGATCGACTCGGAGCCCCTCAGCACCGAGGAGGCGGCCGACTGGTGGGAGACCCACGCCCGGCGCTCCCGCCTGATCGTGGCCACCGATGACACCGGTGTCCTCGGTTGGGCCCGGCTCTTCCCTTGGAAGCAGCGCGGCATCGACGTCGTCGAGGACCTCGTTTACGTCGACCCCGTGCATCACGGACGCGGGATCGGGCGCGCGCTGCTGAGCGAGCTCATCAAGCAGGCGCAGGGATTGGGCTACAAGACGATCGTCGCCACGGTCGCCACCGACAACCGCTCGGGGCTGCAGCTTCACGAAAAGCTTGGCTTCGAGTCCGTCGGCACCATCCGCAACGCGGCGAACAAGTTCGATCGCTGGATGGACATCACGTTGATGCAGAGGTCGCTCGAGTAGCAGGACCGCTCGAGTGCCGGCACTGGCACTCGTCTTTTCGATTTCGGGCACGCGAGTGCCGGCACTCGGCCTAGTGGAGGATCGGCTTTGCGGTCGCGTAAGCCGCCGGGTAGACCACGCGCATGTCCTCCACCGCCTGCCACTGACCGACCACCGCGGCCGCGCGCGTGTTCTGCCCCTCGTCGAGTGTGCCATCCGCTCCAAAACGCACGCCGCCCCCGTTGATGCTGTCGCCGGTCGGCACGTCGACCTTCAACGCCGCCGCGCGGATCGAGTCAGGTGTGATCGCGCCCGAGATGTTGGGCAACACGTCATGCAGCAGGGTCCAGGCGCCGACGAATCCGGCCACCGCGGGGATGCTCATGGCGGCGTGGTTGTAGCGCTCGTATGCGCTCTGCGCCTCGGCTAGTAGCTTGCGACCCGCGGGCGATAGCGCGGCCTGGCTGATGGTGGCGTCGGGCTTGTCCGCGGCGTAAACACCGATCGCCTGGGCGCCCAGCCTGCGACCGAACTCTGGCATGCAGAACGCGGAGCTGGTTCCCACCGCTGCTTTGATCGGGATGTGCCGGCTCACAATCGCCTGCCAGATGGCGACGCCGTCGTCGATGTAGCTAACGTCCCAGAGAAAGTCCGGCCGGTCGTCAGCGATGCGGCCGGCGAGCGCGTATGTGTCGAATGCATTCGGGTTGTAGGCGATCGTGTCGACGACATTGATGCCGAGCTGCTGGGCCAGGGCCAACTCGCCCCCGCCGACCGACTCGCCGTAGATGTCGTTCACGTGCACGATGACGACGCGCGGCGACGTGAGGCCGCTCGCGGGAATGAGCACGTCGTGAGTGAACGTGACGGCCATGCGCCCCAGCGAGCTACCTGTGGCGACCGTTCGGAAAACGTAGTGTCGCTGGGCGGTGATTGGATCCGCGACCGCACCCGTCTCCCAGTAGACGGTCTTCAACTCCTCGGCGCGAGCTGAAGCCGCGACCGCAAGAGTGCTCCCATACGTACCGAGGATCGCGGGCACGTGGTCCTGTTGGACGAGCTGATCGACCGCCGCGCTTGCCTGGTCGGGCGTGGTCGCATCGATGATGCGCAGCTGCACGCGATGACCCAACACGCCTTGCGCCTGCGCCAGCTGCAAAGCGGACTGCACTCCGCCGAGCTCGTCTTTGCCGCCCGGGGCCTGAGGACCGCTCAGCGGGTAGATCGCACCGATGGTGATCGTGCCGGCCGGGTTTGCGCTCTGCGAGGAGTCACCGCATGCCGCTGCGATCAGTACGAGGATCGCGATGAGAAGACGGAGTCGCATCGACTCCCAGCTTAAGCGGTCAGGGTCCTCGCTTCGGCCAGCTGCCGCTCGAGCTTCGGCGCTGGCGCGTAGCCGTAGTTGACGTGCAGTGCCTTGCCGCTCGACGACATCACGACCGTGGTCGGCAGCGTGTACACGTGGAAACGCTCGGCCAGTTCGTGCTCCGCGATTGCATCGACCTTGTCCACGCGCACTTCACCGAGCCTGGCGAGAGCAGGCTCCTGGTGAGTTCGGCAGACGGTGCAGCCGTTGCCGGTGAAGTAAAGGATGTAGGGCGCGGCGGAGGGCGATCCCTCCGCCGATAGCGCGGCCCGGCCCGCTCGATACGAATGCACGCGCTCCAGAGCGACGGCGGCGAGCACCACGATGCCCACCGCCGCCAGCGCCCAGAGCTGTGGATTCACGCTCGAATGAGTCCCCGCTTGCCAAGCTGGTAGTAGATCTGGCAGCCGAGGCAGTAACCGAACGCCAGGTTGACGAAGGCGAGCACGGCCACCAGCAGCGACAGTGCCGGCCCGATCGCTGCGACGAGCCCGTAGGTCGGCGCCGCCAAGTAGAGGAACAGCGAGGCGACGGCGAGAAACACGCCGCCGAGGCCCTGCGCGAAGTTGTGAGGCTCCGGCCGATCCTGCACCGGGCGCGGCTTGACGATACCCGCCGGTTTGAGGACGCGAAAGTAGAACTGCTTGAACAGCGCCAGCTGCGGCGCGAATGTGCCCAGCAGCAGGACGATCGCGAGCAGCGGAATCAGCACCCATGCGACCGGCGAGAAGAAGCTGCCGATGAACGCAACCAGCACCGTCACGACGATGCCGGCCTGGTTGACCTTCAACGCCGAGTGATCGACTGTCTGCAGGGCGGTCGACATGACTACTTCTCGATGGGAACCCTTATCGAGCTCCCCCACTCGGTCCACGAGCCGTCGTAGTTCTTGACATCCGGGTAGCCGAGCAGCTCGCGCAGCACGAACCACGTGTGCGCCGAGCGCTCGCCGATGCGGCAGTAGGCGATGACTTCCTTGTTCGGTGTCACGCCCTTGCCGCCGTAGATCTCCTTCAGCTCGGCAACCGGCTTGAAGGTTCCGTCTTCGGCGTTCACCGCCGTCGCCCACGGGATGCTGGCCGCCGTCGGGATGTGGCCGCCGCGCTGAGCACCCTCCTGGGGAAGGTTCTCGGGCGCGAGCAGCTCGCCCGAAAACTCCTTCGGCGAGCGGACGTCGACCAGGGCGACCTTGCCGATCTTCGACTGCACCTGGTCCTTGTACGCGCGGATGTCCTCGCGGGGTGAGCCGTGGAAGTGGTAGTGCGACCGTTCATAGCTCGGCTCCTCCGTGCTGTACGCGCGCCCTTCCTTCTCCCATTTGACGCGGCCGCCGTCCACCAGCTGCACCTTGTCGTGGCCGTAGTACTTCAGTGCCCAGTACGCATAGGCGGCGAACCAGTTGTTGTTGTCGCCGTAAAGCACGACGTTCGTGTCGGGCGTGATTCCGCTCTCGCTCAGCAGCTGCTCCAGCGCCTCTTTGCCCGCGATGTCGCGCACGAGCTGGTCCTGCAGATGCTTCTTCCAGTTCCATCCGACAGCACCGTCGATGTGGCCCTTCTCGTAATTGGTCGGGTCTACGTCGACCTCCACGAGACGCAGGCCGTGGTCTTTCGCGTGGTCAGCGATCCATTCGGTGCTGACTAGCGCCTTCGCCGCAGTTGTCGATGAGCTCAATTCTCGAAACCTCCCGTAAATGGCAATGAACCAATGGATTGGTGATGGATCAAACGCACGGCCGGATGGGCGCGCCTTTGCGGCGCGAGCAAACGGCCGGTCAGCTACAGAAGCAGGCCGGGTGGTAGACCAGTCGCTGAGCAGGCCAGACGAGATACTGCATGTCGCGTCATTTTAGACAACCCTCGTGCGCCAGGACGAACTCCTAGATTATTGGGACGTTGTCGCAAATAGACCTCATCAAGTACCAGGCGCTCGGCAACGACTATCTCGTGCTCGACATGCCCGCGCCACTGGAGCAGGTAGTTCCGCTGCTGCCCGCGATGTGCGACCGCAACCGCGGGCTGGGTGCGGACGGACTGCTTGCGTTCGAGCCGTGGTCGATGACGGTCCGCATCTTCAACCCCGACTCCTCCGAGGCGCAGAAGAGCGGCAACGGCCTGCGCATCATCGCCGCGCATGCGGTGCTCGACCATAGCGCCGGCGAGCGGTTCGACCTCCACACGCAGTCCGCCACCAACCACGTGACCGTCCTTTCGCAAGATGGCGCCGAGGTCGTCAGCGAGATCGACATCGGCCGGGCGTCATTTCGAGCCGCCGATCTCCCGGCTCGCTTCGAGGGGGAGCCCGACCGGGTGCGCCTGCACACGTCCGCCGGTGACGTGGAGGCGATGCTCGTATCGGTGGGGAACCCGCACTGCGTCGTCTTCGGCCAGCCGGTCACGAGGGAGCGCTGCCTGGAGCTCGGCCCCCTGCTCGAGCGCCACGAGGCCTTCCCGGAACGGACCAACGTCCAGCTTTTCGAAGTCCTTCATCGCGGGCGTGTGCGGATCGAGATCTGGGAGCGCGGCGCCGGCTACACGCTGGCATCAGGCACCAGCGCCAGCGCGGTCGCGGCCGCCTGTATGCGCGCGGAGCTCGTCGACGATCGCGTGACGGTGCAGATGCCCGGCGGCGAGCTCGCAGTGCGCAGGAGCGACGAGGGAACCCTCATCCAGTCCGGCCCAGCGCGTCGCGTCTACCGCGCGCGCGTCGATCTATCTGATTTCAGCTGACGGAGAAGCTGTCCAGGTCGAATGTTCCCGAACCGTCGACCGTGCCGACTCCGTTGGCGAAGAAGCAGCCGCCGCCGAACGAAAGCCCGATCAGGGTGACGTTCGACGCCGCCTGGTTGAACGCGTCCACATTGCCGGCGGCCGGCTGACCGTTCCAGTCGGACCAGCCAGTAGACAGCACGCTCGCGGTGATGGTCACCGTGCCGTTGGCGAGAACCGCTGCAGCCGTGTCCGACCACCAGAAGTCGGTGAACGCGAAGCCGCCCGCATTGGATGTCTCGAAATACAGGCGGACGTTGGCCGGGAAAACGCACGGGTTGACGTTCGGATCGCCCTGGCCGAAATACGTGAACGCGGAAGCGCCGCTGACAGTGAACGTCGCGGTGATGGTCTTGCCCTGATCGTTGCCCAGCAAAGTGCCTTTGAACGCCCCGTGGCTCGTGACCAGCAATGCGGTGTTGGGCTGGTTGGTGAAATCGAACGTGGCCACGCCACCCGCCAGCGCGGCAACTGAGGAGTTGGAAATCGCGCCGTGCGTCGACGGCGTGAAGTAGCCGAGGCTCCAGTCAGACGCCTGGCCGGCCACAACTGGAGCATTCGTAAACAAGACCGCCGCCACCACCGCTCCCGCGGTCGACAGAAGCCGTGTGACCCTCGCCTTGCGCATGAGACACCCCCTGTGAACCATGCAGAACCGGATCAGAGTTTCCATGCGATTTATGCGCCGGCCGAAGCCGCACGTCAAGTGCGACGGCCGCGGTCATCGCTTGGCTAGCCGGCCGACTGTCTCAGGCAGATCAGCGAGACCACGCAGCACCGCGTCGGCGATCGAGGGGTCGTCCTTCTCGCCCTGGCGGTTGACCCACACGCGCGCGATGCCCAATTGGTGCGCCGGCTTGATGTCGTGGAAGTAGCTCTGCGCGACGTGAATCCAGACCGCGGCCGACGAACCGAACGTCGACTTGAACAGATTGAAGTGTGCGTGGTTCGGCTTGTATGAAGAAACGTCCTCCGCGGTGACCACCGCGTCGAACGCCACGGGCAATCGCCGCTGAGTCTGCGCGATGAGGTCGCGGTCGCAGTTCGTGAGCAGGGCCATTCTCCAGCCGTCCTTCTTGAGCGCGCTCAACGCCGGTCCGACGTCGGCGAACGGCGGCCAGTAAGGAATGGTCGACACCAGCGCGGTGGCGTTGTCGGGCTTCAGGTCGAGCGCGAGATGTGTGGCGACGCGCCTCGTGGTCTCGGTGAGGATCGCGCGGTAGCGGCGGAAGGGTCCGTCTGCTTCGACCTCGGCCTCCAGGTCGATGTATGCGGCAAGAAAGTCATTGCCGCGGCCCGGGAATAGCAGCTCTCCGGTCGTGCCGATGCCGTGCCGCCAGTCGATCAGCGTTCCGAAGCAGTCGAAGGTGAGCCAGCGGTCGGACAACTGCTTACCCGGCTCTCGGCAGGTACTCCTGGATGGCGTGCGCCAGGTGCTGCATCGTCATCGACTGCAGCCACACGCGACCCGGCCCCGTCAGCGCGGCGAGGAAGATGCCGTCGCCGCCGAAGAACGCGTTTTTGATGCCCGGGATCGTCGTGATGTTGAACTGCACAGATTCCTGGTACATGCCGACATGTCCGGGGTGTACGCGCAGCGTGTTGCCTGGCTGCAGGTCGTAAGTCACCACTTCGCCGTGCAGCTCGACCCAGGCCTGGCCCTGCCCCTGCAGCCGCTGCATGCGGAAGCCGGTGCCGCCGAAGATGCCGGCGCCGAGGCGCTGCTGGAAGCCAATTGAGAACTGCACGCCGGGCGTCGCGCACATGAATCCGTGGCGGTGGACCATGTAGCCGCCGCTGGGAGTGATCTCCATGGGAAGGATCTGTCCCGGCAGCTTGGCCGCGAAAGCGAGCAGGCCCTGGCCACCGACGGCCGTGTACTCGGTCATGAACAGCGTGCCGCCGGCGACCGCCCGGCCGAGCGCACCGAGGAAACCGCCCTGCTGGCCACCCGCGGTCGTAGACGTCTGCATCTGCACCGCCATCGACATCCACGACAGCTGGCCCGACTCCGCGAACACTTTCTCGTTGGGCTGCATGTTCAGCTCGAGCACGGGCATCACCGTGCCGACGATCTTCGGATCCATCGCTAAGACCCCTGCAGCAGCTGGCCGACGAGACCGCCGCTCGATTCCGCCGGGCGCGGCAGGTACTCGGCGATGGCGTGCGCGAGGTGCGGCATCGACATCGACTGCAGCCACACACGACCCGGACCTGTCAGCGTCGCGAGGAAGATGCCGTCGCCGCCGAAAAGCGCGTTCTTGATGCCGGGGATCGTGGTGATGTTGAACTGCACGGTTTCCTGGTACATGCCGACGTGCCCGGGGTGCACCCTCAACGTGTTGCCCGCCTGCAGGTCGTAGGTGACGACCTCGCCGTTCAACTCCACCCACGCCTGACCCTGGCCCTGCAAACGCTGCATGCGGAAGCCGGTGCCGCCGAAGACGCCGGCGCCCAGGCGCTGCTGGAAGCCGATCGAGAACTGCACACCCATCGTTCCGCACATGAAACCGTGGCGGTGGACCATGTAGCCGGCGTTGGGCGCCACGTCGATCGGCAGGATCTGGCCAGGCAGCTTGGCCGCGAAGGTGAGCAGCCCCGGACCCCCCGCCGCCGTGTACTCGGTCATGAACAGCGTGCCGCCGGCGACCGCGCGGCCGAGGGCGCCGAACAGGCCGCCCGACTGTCCGCCGGCCGTGGTCGAGGTCTGCATCTGGATCGCCATCGACATCCACGAGAGCTGGCCTGACTCGGCGAAAACCTTGTCGCCCGGCTGCATGTTCAGCTCGAGCACTGGCAGCACGGTGCCGATGATCTTTGGCTCCATCGCGTCCTCTTCTAATGAGACTGGGCGGCTCGCCGCAACTCTATCAGCGGTGTACGTGAGCCAGAGTCGGTCTCCGTGCGGACTTGAGGCCCGGCGCGCGCGAGCAGCTTTCGCAAATACCGACCACGAGCACCTCGGTCCGCGCGGGCTTGAACCGGTGCTGCTCCTCGAGGTGGCCTTCGATCGCGGCGACGAGGTCCTCCTCGATATGCAGCACGCCGCCACACACTTCGCACACCGCGTGCTGGTGCTCGCCGCTCGCCAGCTCGTAGTGCGTGGGACCTTCGCCGAGGTGCGCCGCGTAGATGGCCCCGGACGCAGTCAGCGCGTCAAGGCCGCGGTAAACAGTGCTGCGAGGAAACGTCGGCCGCGTGCGCCGCAGCTCCTCGGTGATCTGGTCGGCCGTGCAGTGACCGCCCAGCTGGACGATCGCCTGGAACACCATCGAACGCTGCGCGGTGCGACGCATGCCCGTGGTCGCGCTCATACCGAGATCACGTAGAGCGAACGGTCCGCCTGCGTGAGCAGCCTCGCGCCATGCGACTCCACCACGAGGTCGTCCTCGATCCGGACGCCGCCCCATCCCTGGATGTACACGCCGGGTTCGATGGTGCACACCATCGCGGC
>DASYXY010000057.1:0-54088 GCA_035934385.1 Candidatus Dormiibacterota bacterium | reverse complement strand
CCCATAGGCGCCGACCTTCAGCACCTTCAACGACAGCAGCGCGCACTTGATGCGCGCAGGCGAGATCTCGATGCCAAGCTCGCCGAGCACGTCGTCTTTGCTGATCTTCTTGGCGTCGTCGAGCGGCATGCCCTTAAGGCGCTCGGTCAGCAGCGACGCCGATGCCTGCGAGATGGCGCAACCGCGGCCGTGGAACCGGATGTCGTCGATGACCCCGTCCTTGATACGAAAGTCCATGCCGACCACGTCGCCGCACAGAGGGTTGTCCTCCTCGTGCGTGATGTCGGGGTGCTCGAGGCGACCGAAGTTCCGCGGGTTCTTGTAGTGGTCGAGGATGTACTCGCGGTAGAACTGGTCGTCCGCGGAAACCGGCTTGCTGCTCACTTGAATATCCTCTGCGCCTCTCTGATGGAACCGACCAGCCGGTCGACTTCGTCCTTCTGCGTATAGACGTAGAAGGAGGCGCGCGCGGTGGCGGGGACGCCGAGCCGCGTCATCAAGGGCATCGCGCAGTGGTGGCCCGCGCGCAGGCACACCTGGTCGCGGTCGGCGATGGTGGCCAGATCGTGCGGGTGGATGCCGTCGAGCGCGAACGAGATGACGCCGGCGCGCCGCGAGGGAGGCGGACCGTAGACGGTAAGGCCTTCGATCTCGCTGAGCGCCTCATAGGCGTACTCGGTGATCTCGCTCTCGTGCGCCCGGATGTTCTCCATCCCGAGCTCGCCGATGTAGTCGACCGCAGCTCCGAGGCCGATGACCTCTCCGATTGCCTGCGTTCCGGCTTCGAACTTCCACGGGAGGTCGTGATAGGTCGTGCCGTCGACACGGACCGTCCTGATCATGTCCCCGCCGCCCATGAAGGGATCCATCTCTTCGAGCAGTTCGCGCCGGCCGTAGAGGATCCCGGCGCCGGTCGGCCCTAGCATCTTGTGGCCGCTGAACGCGTAGAAGTCGCAGCCGAGCGCGCGCACGTCGACGCCCTGGTGCGGCGCGCCTTGCGCCCCGTCGACGAGCACCGTCGCGCCGGCGTCCTTGGCGCGCTTGACCATGTCGTCGACAGGATTGATGGTGCCGAGGGCGTTGCTCACCTGGCTGAAAGCGACGAGCTTAGGCTGCTTCTCCAGCAGCTCGCGGAACTGGTCCTGGCGCAGCTCGCCGCGTTCGTCGATGTCGACGTACTCGATATGCGCGCCATTGGCGTTCGCGAGGATCTGCCACGGGACGATGTTCGAGTGGTGGTCGAGGATGGTCAGGACGATCAGATCTCCCGGCTTGACATGGGCGCGGCCCCACGCGTACGCCACGAGGTTGATGGCCTCAGTCGTGCCGCGCGTGTTGATGATCTCCTTGGTCGACGCGGCGTTGATGAAGGCGCGAACCTTCTCCCGCGTTGCCTCGTAGCGATCGGTCGCCTCTTCGGCGATCTTGTAAGCGGCGCGGTGGATGTTGGAGTTGTAGCGTTCCCAGTAGTCCAGCACCGCGCCCGTCACCTGGCGCGGCCGCTGCGAGGTGTTTGCCGAGTCGAGATAAGCGATCCCCGTCTCGAAGATCGGGAAGTCTTTGCGGACGGCGGCAACGTCATACATCGACGTAGACCTCGCCGTCTTCGATCTCGACTGGGTAAACGATGGTCGGGATGACCGCCGGCAAGCCCGTGACGGCGCCGGTCTGCAGGTTGAATCGCGAGCCATGTTGCGGGCACTCGACCTGCAAGTCGAACAGCTCACCGCCGCTGAGCAGGAAATTCTCGTGCGTGCATACATCGTTGATCGCGTAGAAGCTGCCGTCGTCGGCGTGGGCCAGGCAGATCTCGGTGCGATCGGCCATAACCGCCTTCAGCGAACCAACCGGAACCTCGTCGGCCGCGGCCACGCGGATCCTAGCCAAGGCGGGACTCGAGCTCGGTCTCGACCAGCCTGCGTGCCTGCTCGAACGGAATCCGTTCGAGCACATCGCCGAAGAAGCCCTGCACGATCATCCGCTTGGCGGTCATCTCCGGGATGCCGCGCGAACGCAGGTAGAAGAGATGGTTCGGGTCCACGGGGCCGACCGTCGCTCCGTGCGTGCAGCGCACGTCGTTGTTGTCGATCTCGAGCATCGGGATGGACGTGGCTTTTGCCTTGTCGGAAAGAACCAGGTTGCGATTCGCCTGGTAGGCGTCCGATCGTGCGGCGCCCTTCTCGATGCGGATGAGTCCGGCGTAGACCGTGCGCGCCTTGTCCTGCAGCGCGCCCTTGAACAGGAGGTCGGACGTGGTGTTGCCGACCTGGTGGTCCTGCAGCGTGTGGAAGTCGAAGAACTGCTCGCCCGAAGCGAAGTAGATGCCCTTGAGCTCTGCTTTCGCACCAGGTCCCATCAGCGAGGCCTCGACGCGAGTCTTCGAGAATCGCGCGCCGAGCGTGACGTTGAACAGTTTCAGCGTCGAGTCCTTCGCCAGCCTGGCGCGCTGGTCGGCCAGGTGCCACGCCTGGCGGCCCCATTTCTGGATCGCGACATAGCCGACCTCGGCGCCCTCGCCCACGATGATCTCCGCCGAGCCGCTGCGATAGGCAGCCTCGTCATCGCCGTCGGCGATGTACTCGTCGAGGTAGTTGAAGCGCGAACCCTTGCCCGCCACGATCAGCGTGTGCGGCAGCACGCTCGTGCCGCCCTCGTGCGAGAAATGCTGGCCGAGGATCGGCTCGTCGATGGTGACGCCGTCAGGTACGTAGACAAAGTTGCCGCCGGTGAAGAACGCGGCGTGCAGCGCAGCGAAGCGGTCACGGTCGGGCCGGATCATCGAGAACAGCAGCGGCTCGACGAGCGCCGAGTGAGTCGCGACCGCTTTCGAAAGCGGCTCGACGACGACCCCCTTGGGCAGCTGGCGCTCTTCGCTTACCGCGCCGTTGGCATGCTCGAACTTCGCGAATTGCGACGGGTCGAGCCCCGCTATGTCGGTGCGGCGCCACTCCTCGTCGGTCCGGCTTGGCATGGGCAGCCGCTCGAACGCCTCGAGCGCCGAGCGCCGGCGTCGCCGCAGCCAGTCGGGTTCGCCCCGGAGCTCCGTGCTCTCGAGGGTCTCAGTCGTGAAAGGCATCCCTACCCGACCGAGCCCTCCATCTCGAGCTGGATGAGGCGGTTGAGCTCCACCGCGTACTCGAGCGGGAGCTCCTTGGTGAACGGCTCGATGAAGCCGTTGACGATCATCGTCTCGGCCTCGGACCGCGTGATGCCGCGGCTCATCAGGTAGAAGAGCTGCTCGTCCGAGACCTTGCTGACGGTCGCCTCGTGCCCGAGGGTCACGTTGTCGGCGTCCACGTCGTTGTACGGGTAGGTGTCGGATCGCGAGTTGTCGTCCAGCAGCAGCGCGTCGCACTTGACGAAGCTCTTGCTGTTGTTCGCGCCCGGGTAGACCTTGATGTGGCCTCGGTAAGAGGTGCGTCCACCGGCCTTGGATATCGACTTCGACGTGATCGTCGACGTCGTGTTGGGCGCGACGTGAATCATCTTGCCGCCCGCGTCCTGGTGCTGGCCCTTGCCCGCGAACGCGATCGACAGCACGTCGCCCTTGGCGCCGGGCTCCATCAGGTAGACGCTCGGGTACTTCATCGTGATCTGCGACCCCAGGTTGCCGTCGACCCACTCCATGGTCGCGTCCGCGTAAGCCATCGCGCGCTTGGTGACCAGGTTGAAGACGTTGGTCGACCAGTTCTGGATGGTCGTGTAGCGGCAGCGCGCCCCCTTCTTGACGATGATCTCGACCACCGCTGAGTGCAGCGAGTCGGTCGTGTAGATCGGAGCCGTGCAGCCCTCGATGTAGTGCACGAACGAGCCCTCGTCGCAGATGATCAGCGTCCGCTCGAACTGACCCATGTTCTCCGCATTGATGCGGAAGTACGCCTGCAGCGGGACGTCCACGCGCACGCCCTTCGGCACGTAGATGAACGAACCGCCCGACCAGACAGCGCTGTTGAGCGCCGAGAACTTGTTGTCGGCCGGCGGGATCACCGTGCCGAAGTACTCCTTGAAGAGATCGTGGTGCTCGCGCAGCGCCGAGTCCGTGTCGAGGAAGATCACTCCCTTCGCCGACAGCTCTTTCTGCAGCGAGTGGTAGACAACCTCTGACTCGTACTGGGCCGACACGCCGGCCAGGAACTTGCGCTCCGCCTCGGGCACGCCCAGCCGGTCGTACGTGGCCTTGATGTCGGCCGGCAGCTCCTCCCACGTCTTCGACTGCTTGTCCGAGGCGCGGAGGTAGTAAAAGATGTTCTCGAAGTCGATGACCGACAGGTCCGCGCCCCAGTTGGGCATCGGCTTCTTGCGGAAGATCTCGAGCGAGCGTAGGCGGAACTTCGTCATCCACTCCGGCTCGCCCTTCATGAACGAGATCTCTTTGACGATCTCCGGGTTCAGGCCGCGCTTGGCCTTGAAGACGTAGTCCTCGGGGACGAAGAAGCCGTACTTCTCCTTGTAGTCGGTGCCGACGTCGACTGGTTTGGGCTGCGTCGCCATCAGCTCACCTCTTCCTTAGCCAGCACGGCTGGTTCATCCGCTTCCATCCACTCCGAGTAACCGGTCTTCTCGAGCCGGTCCGCGATCTCGGGGCCGCCCGAAAGCACGAACCGACCATCCACCAGCACATGCACAAAGTCCGGCTTGATGAACTCGAGGATGCGCGTGTAGTGCGTGATGATCAGCGCGCCGAGCTCTGGACCGCGCATGCGGTTCACGGCCTCGGCGACGAACTTGATCGAGTCGATGTCGAGTCCCGAGTCGGTCTCGTCGAGGATCGCGATCTCGGGCTTCAGCATGGCCATCTGCAGGATCTCGGCGCGCTTCTTCTCGCCGCCGGAGAAACCGTCGTTGATGTATCGAGGGAGGAACGAGTCGTCCATGTGCAGGACCTCGAGCTCGCCCTTGAGCAGGGATCGAAACTCCTTCGGCGAGATCTGCTTCGACTTGTCCTTGCCGTCGTATCCCCGCTTGGCGTTGATTGCCGTGCGCAGGAAGTTGGTCATCGAGATTCCGGGAACCACGACCGGGTACTGGAAGGCGAGGAAGATGCCGAGGCGGGCGCGCTCGTCGGGCTCCAGGGCGAGGATGTCGTGTCCCTTGAACAGGACCTGGCCGCTGTCGATCGTGTAGCCCGGGTGCCCCATCAGCGCGTACGACAAGGTCGACTTGCCGGATCCGTTCGGGCCCATCACCGCGTGCACCTCGCCCTTGTTGATGGCGAGCGTCACTCCTTTGAGGATCTCCTTGCCTTCCACGCTTGCGCGCAGGTCGCGAATCTCGAAATCAGCCAACGTGCTTGCTCCCTTCCTTCACTTGATATGTGCAGTCCGGCGCGGACTCTCGCACCCAGGTCGAGCGCTCCACCGGAGCACCGAGCAGGCGCTCATACATCTCCTGTTCGTTCTTGCAAGGCAGTGGCGTGCGCGCTGCCACGTCCTGGATGGGGCAGTTGCAGTGCCTGATCGCGAGCCCGCCTCCCTGGAGCTCGACGACCTCCGCCATGTGGCCGTGCTCTGTGGCGAGCTTTGCCAGCTCGCGCACACGCGAGTCGAAATCGAGACCGGCCAGGCGTGGTGCGTACTCCGCTTCGAGCCTGGCGGCGCGGCGCTCGAAGAACCGCTGCAGCTGCTCCTCGTTGAGAAACTCCACCAGGTCGCCGGCGAGCTCTCGGTGCGCGTGGGGGAAATGCTCCGCCGCCGCGGGTGTCAGCGAGTAGACGTTCTCCGGCCGGCCGCGGAGGTGCGACTGGGCGTGGGCAACGGCCGCCAGACCGTCGGTCTCGAGCGCCTCCAGGTGCTTCAGGGCCGCCTGCTTGGAGACCTCAAGATGGGCCGCTACCTCGCCGAGGGTCGCCTGGCCTCGGTTTTTCAGGAAAGCGAGGATGATCTCGCGGCGGGAGTCCACAAAATGATCCTACGAGTTTTTCAACCCTGATGTTGAAATACCATTGGCGCGTCGTGCGACGTCTCGCTGCCTCCGCCGCGCTCGCCTGCCTCGCGCTGGCATACGCAGTCGTGGCCTCGGCCGCAGCCCCTCCGGCGTGGCAACCGGTCGCCACTATCGCCGGCGTAGTCGACGTCGGCGGGCCGCGGGCAGACGGGTGGCTGGTCGTGATGGGGACCGGGAAGCTTTGGCTCGTGGACCCACTTGGGGCGGCGACGCCGTATCCAGGCGTGTACGGCGACGACAAGGGCGCTGAGGCCTACCTGACGGTCGTACCGAAGCTGCCAGCCGCCGCGCTGACGACTACGGCGGGCTGTTCGTTTCAGGCGGGCGACGTCTACGTGCTCCGCCTGCACGCTCCGTTGGGGCTCAACCGTGTCGACGGCCATGGCGTGAAGAGCGCGTTCGCGAACATCCCCAACGTCACCGCCCTCAGCGGTATCACGTTCGACACCGGCGGCGCGTTCGGCTATCGCATCCTGGTCACAGGGACCGCAGGGCCGGGCAAGACCGAGGTCGCGGCCATCGATTGCGCAGGGACGGTCTCGGTCATCACCCGCACGGCGCCGACGGTCGAGGGAGGGCTTGATATCGCGCCGGCGGCGTTCGGCGCCTTCGCGAAGATGCTCATCGCCCCCGACGAGCTGTCGGGAAACATCTACGCGATCGGTGCCGACGGCTCGGTGCAGACCGTGGTCGCCTCAGGTTTGCCGAAGGGCCAGGACATCGGCGTGGAGGCGGTCGGCTTCGTGCCGCACGGCTGGCACGGGAACGTCTACTACTCGGACCGATTCACCAAGGGCAACCCCCACCCCGGCGATGACACCCTGCTTGCGCTGACGTCCGACTCGCTCACCGCCCTCGGCGTCCAGGAAGGCGACCTGCTGTCGGCCACCGAGGGCGGCGCAACTCTCATCTCGGTGCGCTGCGCGGCAACGTGCACGGTTCAGAAGCTGATAACTACCGGCACGCGCGCGCATGGCGAGGGCCATCTCGTCTTCACCGGCGCAACACCTGTGGCGCCATCGCCCAGCCCGCGAGCCAGCGCGCAACCCGCGACGAGCGGCCGCACCGGCGACGCGCCGACGGTTTTCCTGATCGCGGCTGTCAGCGCCGGACTCGTGGTGATTGTGCTGGCGGTGGTGTTGGTGCTGCGGGACTTGCGGGCGCAGGGGCGGAGCTGACGAGAGATCTCGTCGGAACAACGGTCTCGCTGATCTCGCCGTCGGTCATCTCCACGCGATAGGCCCGGTGCCCGTCAATCTCCGTCACCGCCTCGGCGAACTCGGTCTCGTGGAACACGATCCCGACCGAATCCTCGACCGCGTATCCGGCGGGCAATCCCTCGGCCACGAGCTGCCGATAGACCGGGCGCCGGCGCTCTTCTCCGTCGTAATGAGGGCACACACTTCCTGGTAGGAAGCCGAGGCCGTCTCGCAGCGCGGCCAGGTCCAGCCCGAAGGAATCGCTGACCGAGCACTCGAACCAGCAGTTCATGCCCGCGCTCACGCCACACAGCACAACGCCGTCGTCCCACGCCTCGCGCAGCGCCTGGTCCATCCCGTGCACACGCCAGATGGCGAGCATGTTCGCGGTGTTGCCGCCGCCGACATAGATGACGTCCTGCTCACGAATCAGCGGCCGCCACTCCATGCGGCTGGGTGCGCCGAACAGCTTGAGATGCGCCGGGCGCGCGCGGCCGGAGAACGCCTCGTAAAAAAGGACGATGTGCGAGTCGGCGTCTCCGCCCGCGGTGCCGAGGTACAGGACCCGCGGGTGGTCCTTCTGCGTCAGTGACAGCACGTAGTCGTCGAGCTTGGAGAAGCGGCCGAAGCGGCTGAAGCCGCCTCCACCGAGACCCACGATTCGGCGAGGCAGCGTCACGGCACGCCATTGTCGCAAAGCGACCCCTCGCCACCAAATACTTTGCGGCATGGATCGGCGTCTGCTGCTGGCGGCGCGTGGGCTGCGGGCGTTCGGCTTCGGCTTCTCGGCGGTGCTGGTCGGCATCCACCTGGAGCGGCGCGGCCTGTCGCCGGGCCTGATTGGCCTGACGCTCGGACTTGGACTTGCCGCCTCATCGCTGGCCGGCCTGGCGGCCGCGTGGGCGGCCGCGCGCATCGGCCGGCGGGCGACCCTGGCCGTGTGCGGGCTGTTGATGGCCGTGACGGGCCTGGACCTTGCGCTTGCCTCTTCGCCCTTGCTGCTGGTGCTCGCGGGCGTGCCGGGCATGCTCGGCGCGGCGAGCGTCGACCTCGGGCCGTTCGCGGCGGTCGAGCAGGCGATGCTGGCCGAGGCCGCGCCGGCCAAGGACCGAAACACCGCATTTGCCCGCTACGCGCTCACCGCCGGATTGCTGAACGCCGCCGGTGGACTGTCAGCCGGAGTGGCGTCGGCTCAGTCGGCGGCCGGCTTCTTCGGTCTGTATGCCGCCATCGGCATGATGTCCGGCGCGATACCTCTCTTCATGAGCCGCGCCGTCGAATCGCCCGGGCCACCGATCGCGTTCGGACGCTTTCGCCCGCTCGCCGTGCTCGCTGGCCTGTTCGCCCTCGACTCGCTCGGCGGCGGATTCGTCGCCAACGCGGTGATCGCGTACTGGCTGCACGCCCGCTTTGGGGCTGAGACCACGTTCCTTGGTCCGGCGTTCGCAGCCATCGCGCTTCTGCAAGCGGCCTCCTACGAGGTGTCGGGCAGGCTGGCCAACCGCATCGGCCTGATCAACACCATGGTCTTCACCCACCTCCCGAGCAACCTGCTGCTGCTCGCGGTGCCATTCGCGCCAAGCCTCGGAGTGGCCGTGGCGCTGCTGTTCGCTCGTTTCGCGCTGTCGCAGATGGACGTGCCGGCGCGCCAGGCGTACGTGGTCTCGCTCGTACCGCCGGCCGAACGCGCCGGCGCGGTGGCCATGACCGGCGCGGTGCGCGGTGTCGCCCAATCGGTTGGACCGACGATCGCCGGCATCGCGATCGGAGCGGCCTCGTTCGGCGTTCCGTTCTTCGCCGGCGGTGGACTGAAGATCGTGTACGACCTCGCGCTCTTTGCGGGTTTCCGCCCGAGGGCCGCCGGCCAATCGAATAAGTTCTCGTAGTGGCCGAAGACCTGACCGGTCTCGCGGACGACGAGCTCGAACGAAGGATCGCGGACGTGCGCACCGAGATGCGTCCGCTCGACGAACAGCTCTCCCGTCTGCGCATGCAGCGCGATGTCCTCCTGACCGAGAGGCGAAGGCGCGAGCGCGGCGCCCATCGCGAGGCCCGCGCCGACCTGAAGTCGGCAATGAAGGAAGGAAGGTTCCCCACCGTGGCTCAGCTGGTGCAGGACAGTCGGGAGGGCTCGCTCGACGACTTCGTGTTCAACTTGAAGACCGGCGGCGAGGTCAGGCTCGGATTCCCGGGGGCACGTGCGCAGACGCTGGCATTCACTGACGGCGCGCAGACCGCCCAGGCGAAAGACCTCGCTGAAGCGTCCCGCCTCTACGACGCGGGTTGGGAGCTCGGCAGCCCAGGACGCGCCGGCGTGCGGGTTCATTTCCCGGGGACCCGCCAGGAGCGCCTGGTCCCCGCCGAGGAGGTGTTCGCCCGGCCGCGCGATCCTCTGGCGTAACCCAGCCGGGCGGGCAGGCGTTAGGCTCAGGCGGGAGCGCTAGACTCTTACGCGCTTCTCCAGCCTATGGGTCGAGACGTTCCTGAGAAGATCAAAACCAAGGGCGGGCACCAGCCGAGGGCGAGAATCCACGCCGGCTGGTCCCCGATCGGACAGCACCACCGAAGGGTTGCGCTGCTCCGAGGACTCGGCGTCCTCCTGGCGGTGGTGCTGGTGCTCGGCTTTGCCGTCGACGCCTACGCTCAGTCATTCTTCGACAGCCTTCCGACGATCCGCGGTCTCGACACCGCCGCCTTCGCCGGCGACACGGTGATCACCGACCGCAACGGCAGGCAGCTTGCGGACGTCGGCTATAGCACCGGCGACCACCGGCTCGCGGTCCGGCTCAAGGACGTGAACCCGTTCATGATCGGCGCGACCGTCGCGGTCGAAGACAAGAACTTCTACAGCAACCCCGGCTTCGACACGATGGCCATCCTGCGCGCGCTTTATGACGACCTGCGCACCGGCCACATCGTCAGCGGCGCGAGCACGATCACCCAGCAGCTGGCCAAGCAGCAGTTCCTGACCCCAGACCAGACATACAGCAGGAAGATCAAGGAGCTGGCGCTCGCTTATGAGCTGAGTCAGACCTATTCGAAGGACCAGATCCTCGAGCTCTATCTCAACAAGAGCTTCTACGGAGCTCAGTCGTACGGAGTCGAAGCGGCGGCGGAGTCCTACTTCCATATTCACGCTTCGAAACTCGACCTGGCGCAGTCGGCGGTGCTGGCCGGCCTTCCGCAGGCCCCCACCGAGTACAACCCGGTGCTCAACCCTGATGCGGCCAAGGCTCGCCAGTCGGAGGTGCTGCAGGCGATGGTGCGCGCCTACGATGTGACGCACATCACGCAGGCCGACGCCGACGCAGCCCTGGCCGAGCAGCTCACCTACTACGCGCCGACCAACACTGCACTGGCGCCGCACTTCGTGGACTACGTGCAGTCCGAGCTCCGGCAGCTCGGCTTCCAGCCCGGCGTGGAGCAGCTGAACGTCAAGACCACGCTGGACTACAACCTGCAGACGGTGGGTGAGGCTGTCCTTCGCAGCAACCTGGGCGCTAACCTCTGGCGCGACCGCTACGGCCAGCTTTCGTCAGCGCTGGTGGCGATGGATCCGCGCTCTGGCGAGATCCTCGTGATGGTCGGGTCGCCGGACTACAACTCGCACGTCAACGGCGGCGAGATCAACCTGTCGATAGTGCCTCGCAACATGGGCTCGTCCATGAAGCCATACACCTACGGCGCGGTCATCAACGCGCGGGTCGCCACGGTCGACACTCCGATTTACGACGGCCCGAGCCCGCTGGTCTACAAGGACGCGTACAGCACCACCAACTTCTACAACTACGACCACAAGTCCCACGGTGTGCTGCCGCTGAAGAAGGCGTTTCTCAGCTCCCTGAACATCTGCGCCGTCAAGGCCGAGCTCTCGATCGGGGTGCCGTCCGTGCTCGCGTGGATGCGCAACCTAGGCGTCAACCCTCGCTACATCAAGGCCAACCCTGACGGCACGTACTCGTCAGATCCGAACGCCCCGCCTGACGAGTACGGCCCGAGCCTGACGCTGGGCGGCTACCCGATCACGCTGCTCGAGCACGTGGCCGGCATCTCCACGTACGCCGACATGGGCGTGTACCACACGCCCGAGGCGATCCTGCAGGTCACCGACTCGCATGGCAACGTGCTGTACCAGACCAACGCCGACCAGCGGGCGCGCCTCGCGATCGACCCAGGGGTGGCCTACATCATGGCCCAGATCATGGCCGACGACAACAACCGCGCCCCGATCTTCGGCTACAACAGCCCGCTGCACTGGCGCGACCACATCGTCGCGGCCAAGACCGGCACCACCGACAACTTCAAGGACGGCGTCGTCGTCGCATTCAATCCGGTCCTGTCGGTGGGTCTCTGGATCGGCGACATCCTGGACAACAACCACTACATGATCCAGGGCTCTGACAGCGTCTTCGTGGCAGCGCCCGGTGTGAATCGGTTCGTCGAAGCCGCGCTCAACGGAGTGCCCGGCAACCTTTGGTACTCGAAGCCGCCTGACGTCGTTCCCGGCCCGAACAACAGCTGGTACCTGAGCGACACGACGAGCGTCGCGAAACTGCCGGGCGACAGCGCGCCGAGCCCCACCCCGACGCCGGTGAACATCAACGTCCCCGACGATCCGGGCACCGGCCCGGTCCTGGCGAGCCCGCCTCCTCCGCCCACTCCCTCGCCCTAGAACGTCCGTAGCGGGCTGCGTCCGTAGAATCGCCCGCAATGCCTGCGGAGTTGTCGGTCGCCGTCGAACCGCTGCCCAAGAGCCAGGTCGGCATGACGATCGAGGTGCCGGCGGAGCTTGTCGACGCGACGTATGAACGGGTGCTCAATCGCCTTGCGTCGCGGGCGAAGATCGAAGGCTTCCGACCCGGGCGGGCGCCGCGCCAGCTGATCGAGGCGCGCATCGGACCGGCTGCTCTCCGCGAAGAGGTCGTCGAGGCGATCGTGCCCGAGGTCCTCAATCAGGCGATGCGCGACAAGTCGATCGACCCGATCGACAACCCCGACGTGGAGGTGCTCGAGCTGGACCGCGGCCGGCCGGCGCGCTTGAAGGCGACCATCACCGTGATGCCGCAGGTCACGCTGGGCGACGTCTCGACGCTCACGCCGCCTGACACGCCGGCGGTCGAGGTGACGGACCAGATGCTGGAGCGGCGCCTCGAGGACGTGCGCGAGCCGTTGGCGGAAATCACCCCCGTCGAGCGCGAGCTGCGCATGAAGGATGTGGGCGTGATCGACGTCGAGGTCGAGGCCGATGGCCAGGTCGTCGAGTCCGAGTCTCGCAAGGCGATGGAGGCAGAGCTAAAGGAAGGCGTCCTGCTGCCCGAGCTGCTGGCAGTCCTGCCCGGCACGTTCGTCGACGAGCAGCGCGAGGCGACGGTCAAGTTTCCCGACGACTACTCGGAGCCGAAGCTCGCGGGCAAGGAAGGCACGATCCGCGTCACCGTGCGCGGGGTAAAGGAGAAAGTGCTGCCCGAGCTGACCGATGAGCTCGCGAAGCAGCTCAGCGGCGGCAAGCAGGAAACAGTAGAGGCCTACCGCGACGCGATTCGCGCGGACCTCGAGGAGGCGGCGCAGGCGGTGTCGCGCATGGCCCGCAAGCAAGCGGTGGTGAAGGCACTCGTCGACTCGTCACAGGTCGAGGTTCCCGACGCGCTGGTCGAGAAGGAGCTGGCGACGCAGCTCGAGTCGATGGAGCGCAGCCTCGGTCGCCAGGGCCTGCGTCTCGACAAATACTTCGATTACCTGGGAAAAACCGTGCCGCAGTGGGCCGCCGACGAGCGCCCTGACGCCGAGGCACGGCTCAAGGTCGACCTGGTACTCGACGAGTTTGCAAAGCGCGAGGGCATCGACCCGTCTGAAGAGGAGGTCGACCGGTACATCGAGGAGCAGGCCGTGAAGGACGACGAGCTGTCCGGGCGCATCCCTGAGGTCAAGAAGAGCCGGACCGCCCGGCGGTACTTCGAATCCCGGTTGCGCCGTCTGAAGGTGCTGGATCGCCTGGCCGAAGTAGGCGGGGTCCGCAAAACCGGTGCTGAATCCTGACCCTGACTGAATCCCGAGGAGTGCTGTCTAGAATGGACTGGTGCCTGACATGAGCAGATTCGATCGGCCCGCCTCCTACCTCGTCCCGATGGTCGTCGAAAACACTGGCCGCGGTGAGCGGGCGTTCGACATCTATTCCAGGCTTCTCAAAGACCGCATCGTCTTCATCGGCACGCCGATCGACGACCAGGTCGCCAACCTGGTGGTGGCCCAGCTGCTGTTCCTGCAGTCAGAGGATCCCGAAAAGGAGATCGCTCTCTACATCAACAGCCCGGGCGGCAACGTCACCGCGGGCCTGGCGATCTACGACACCATGCAGTACATCCGGCCGCCGGTCTCGACCATCTGTATCGGCATGGCTTACTCCATGGCCGCGGTGCTGCTCGCAGGCGGCGCGCACGGGCAGCGCTACGCGCTGCCGCACGCCAACATCCTCATCCACCAACCGTGGGGAGGCATGCAGGGTCAGGCGACCGACATCCAGATCCACGCCAGGGAGATCCTCCGCACACGCGAGCAGCTGAACCAGATTCTTTCGCGTCACACCGGCCAGAAGATGGAGAAGGTGACGCAGGACACCGAGCGCGACTACTTCCTGACCTCCGAGGCCGCGAAAGAGTACGGGCTGATCGACGACATCATCCTCACGCCGCCCAAGCCCGGTGAGAAGGAAAAAGAGAAGGAGAAGGTCGGGGCAGCCGCGAAATGATCTTTCGCCGCAGGAGCAAGGACAGCGGGGTCCAACGGCATAAGCCGAAATGCTCCTTCTGCGGCAAGGTCCAGGGAGAGCGCGGCGTCCGCCTCGTGGCCGGACCAGGAGTGTTCATCTGCAGCGAGTGCATAAGCCTTGCGAACGAGATTCTCTGGGGCCATAATCCCCCGGCACCGGCATCGTCTTGATTGATCAGCATGGCTAGGACAACGAGGGACCAATGAACGAACGAGAGGATCGGCGCCGGTACACTCGCTGCTCGTTCTGCGGTAAGGGCCAGGACCAGGTCCGCAAGCTCGTGGCGGGGCCCGGCGTCTTCATCTGCGACCAGTGCATCGACCTGTGCCAGGAGGTCCTCGAGGACGACAACCGGTCCGCCGGCCAGAAGAAGCAGAAGACCGGATTCATCCCGAATCCCAAGACGATCTGCGCCGCCCTCGACCAGTACGTGATCGGCCAGGACCGCGCCAAGAAAGTGCTGTCGGTGCAGGTCTACAACCACTACAAGCGCATCTCGGCTTCGAAATCAGTCGGCGACGTGGAGCTGACCAAGTCGAACGTGCTGCTCGTCGGCCCGACCGGCTGCGGCAAGACCTACCTCGCCCAGACACTGGCCAAGATCCTCGACGTGCCGTTTGCGATCGCCGACGCCACCAGCCTCACGGAGGCCGGCTACGTTGGCGAGGACGTCGAGAACATCCTGCTGCGGCTCATCCAGGCTGCGGACTTCGACATCAGCCGCGCCGAGCGGGGAATCATCTACATCGACGAGATCGACAAAATCGCACGCAAGTCAGACAACCCCTCGATCACACGCGACGTCAGCGGCGAGGGCGTGCAGCAGGCGCTGCTGAAGATCCTGGAGGGCACCGTCGCGAACGTTCCGCCCCAGGGCGGGCGCAAGCACCCGCACCAGGATTTCATCCAGATCAACACGACCAACATCCTCTTCATCTGCGGCGGCGCGTTCGACGGCCTGGAGAAGGTTGTCGAGCAGCGCATCGGCCACCGCGCCATTGGCTTCGGCGCGCCGCACACAAGGGTCGAGCGCAAGGCCGTGTCGGAGACGCTCAAGCACCTGCAGCCTCAGGACCTACTGAAGTACGGGTTCATCCCCGAGTTCATCGGCCGTCTGCCGATCATCGTCACGCTGCACCACCTGGACCAGCAGGACATCGTGCGGATCCTCACCGAGCCGAAGAACGCGCTCGTCAAGCAGTACCAGAAGTTCTTCTCGCTCGACAACGTCGAGCTCGTCTTCCAGAAAGGAAGCCTGGACGCCATCGCCGAGCTGGCTCTGCTGCGGGGCACCGGCGCACGCGCGCTGAAGTCGATCATCGAGGAGGCGCTGCTCAACTCCATGTTCGAGATCCCAACGCGGCCGGAGATCAAGCGCTGCCTGATCTCCGAGCGCTCGATTCGCGAGGCGCTCGAGCCCGAGTTCGAGCTGGGCGAGGAATCCGACAGCCCGGCCCGGGTGGTCGGCGAAACCGCGTAGCCCTGGGCGTAGTCAGCCGCAGTGCTGACTGACGCCGTCACCCGTTTCGGCCATGCTGTTGTCAGCGGCATTTTTCGATTTGATGTCAACAAGCTCGTGCCGGCGGGCGGCGAGGCGCCCGAGACAGAAGCGCTCTTCGCCTGGGGCCGTCTTTGCGTTGCCAATGTGGAGCGTCTAGTCGCCTGGTTCATCATCTGGCCCACCGCACACTTCGTGATGATCGGCGTCCTCCTCGTGCTCGGATTCAAGCGCACGCCGGTGTATGTAGCCGCGCCGGTCGAGCTGATCCCGGGCGGCATGCTCTCGTGGTCGCTGCCGCGCGCGTACTTCACGTTCCACCACACCGAGCGCATTTCAGCGGCCCTCGACGCGGCCAGGACTCAGCACGTCGAGCCTCCGTCCTGGGCTGAGGGCTTCGACTGGCGCTACCGCGTTCTACGCGGCAGCGACTGGGAGGTCGCGTTCCTGGCTGTCGTGGCGGCGCTCCTCGCCGTCTCGTCTCGCTAAGATTTCGGTCGTGGGCCGCACCGAGACCGTATCCGTAGCCTCGCCGGCTCCGTCGCGCTAGCCGCGACATCATTGCCGGCGCATTCGATCCCGAGCATGAGATGAAGCACGTCCCAACAGAGATGCCGAAAGCGTTTGATCCAAAGGCCATCGAGGCCGGCTGGTACGCGCGCTGGGAGAAGGCGGGCCTCTTCACGGCGTCGGCCCAGAGCGACAAGCCGCGATACACAATCTGCCTGCCGCCGCCCAACGTCACTGGCGAGCTCCACATGGGCCACGCGCTGAACGGCACGGTGCAGGACATCTGGGCGCGCTTCCGCCGCATGACCGGCCACGAGGTCCTGTTTCTGCCAGGCACCGACCACGCCGCCATCGCCACGCAGAATGTGATCGAGAAACGGCTTGCGAAAGAGGGCACAAGCAAGGAGGAGATCGGCCGCGACGCGTTCGCGGAGCTGGTCGACGAGTGGTACCGCACGGTCGGCGCGACGATCGTCAGCCAGTACCGGGTGCTGGGCGCGTCGCTCGACTGGACCCGCCAGCGGTTCACGATGGACGAGCGCTACGTGCGCTCGGTGCTCACCGCCTTCGTCGCGTTCTACGAGCGCGGCTGGATCTATCGCGCGCCGCGCATCGTCAACTGGTGCCCGCACGACCAGTCGGCGATCTCCGACCTCGAGGTGAAGTGGCAGGAGCACAACGACGTCCTCTACTTCATCAAGTACCCGATCGAGGGTGGTGGTGACGTGACCATCGCCACGGTCCGGCCCGAGACGATGCTCGCGGACACGGGCGTTGCGGTGAACCCGGCCGACCCGCGCTACCGCGACATCGTCGGCAAGACCGCGGTGCTACCCCTGGTCGGGCGCAAGCTCCCGATCGTCGCCGACGAAGCGGTGGACCCGGACTTCGGCACCGGCGCGCTCAAGGTGACGCCCGGTCATGACCCGATGGACTACGACATCGGGCAGCGCCATCACCTCGAGGTCATCAACGGCATGCACCCCGACGGGCGCATGAACGTGCCGGGCCTGCGCTACGACGGACTGCCGGGCGTTGAGGCGCGCAAGCTGGTCGTAGAAGACCTGAAGAAGCAAGGCGTGCTGCTCAAGGAGGAGCCGTACACCCACGACGTCGGGCACTGCGACCGGTGCGACGCCGTCATCGAGCCGCTTATCAGCGACCAGTGGTGGCTCCGCATGGACAAGATGCGCGACCGCGCTGTCGCCGCCAGCGAGACAGGCCAGGTTCGGTGGCACCCGGAGCGCTACGAGCGCGTCTATCTCGACTGGATGCACGGCCTGCGCGACTGGAACATCAGCCGCCAGCTTTGGCTCGGCCACCGCATCCCGGTCTATTACTGCGAGAACGACCACGTCATCGCCAGCGTCGAACCGCCGCACGAATGCACCGAGTGTGGCAGCAACCAGTTCAGGCAGGACACCGACGTCCTCGACACGTGGTTCTCGTCTGCGCTGTGGCCGTTCGCCACCCTCGGCTGGCCCGACGAGACGGAGGACCTGCGGACCTTTTATCCCACGAACATGAACTGCACGGCCCGCGAGATCATCTTTCTCTGGGTCAGCCGCATGATCATGACGGGCCTCGAGTTCATGGGCGAGGTCCCGTTCGCTGACGTTGCTGTCCACTGCGTGGTCCAGGCCCCTGACGGCCGGCGAATGTCGAAATCCCTGGGCACCGGTGTCGACCCGCGCTCCATCGTCGACAAGTACGGCGCTGACGCGTTGCGGGCGTGGGCGGCGTCAGTCGCGATGTCCAGCCAGGACGTCCGCTACGACGAATCCCGTGTCGAGGGCTACCGGCGCTTCTGCAACAAATTGTGGAACGCGGTCAAGCCGATCCTCACGAGCCTCGACGGAAACGAGGTGCGCGCGGTGCCGGAGCCGGAGGAGCTCGTTGTGTACGAGGACCGATGGATCCTGTCGAAGCTCGCCGCGGCTTGCGACGCGATCGCGCGAGGGATCGAGGAGTTCGCGTTCCAGGACTCGATCAATGCCGCTTACGCGTTTGCCTGGAACGAGTTCTGCGACTGGTGGCTCGAGGCCGCGAAGCCGCGGCTGAAGGCGGCCGACCCGATCGCGCAGGCGATCGGCGTGTACTGCCTCGACACGCTGATGCGGGCGCTGCACCCGTTCATGCCCTTCGTCACCGAAGAGCTGTGGTCGCGCCTGCCGGGCGAGCGCGACTTCGTCATGCGGAGCGGCTGGCCCGACGACGCCGGCCGCTACATCGACGCTCAGGTCGAGCTGGACTTCGAATCGCTGATGGCGATGGTTTCCGAGATCCGCTCCTACCGAAAGTCGGTCAGCGGCGCGCCCGGGAAGGGCGGGGCGGTGAAGCTGGACGCGGAATGGGAAGACGACTGGGTGCAGGCTCTGACACGGATCGGCGACGTCGCGGTGACGGGGCAGCTTCCTCCCGGAAAGCCTCTGGGCATCGCCGGGGGGAGTGTCGTCTTCCCGCAGGTAGAGGCAGCCGACGAGGCGTTGACCGAGAAGAAGGTCGCGCAACTCCTGAAGGACCTCGAGCGCATCGAGAGCAAGTTGGCCAACGAGCAGTTCCTGGCCAAGGCGCCGCCCGAGGAAGTCGCCAAGCAGCAGGGCCGTGCCGAGGAGATCCGGGCCGCAATCGACCGGCTGACCTGACGAAATACCCTTAGCGCGTGCCGCCGATTGCGCTGCTGGCACCGATCGTGCTGCCCGTGGCCGCCGCGGCCGTGGCGGCGGCGTCATCGCGCCTCGGTGATCAGATCGCGCGTATCGCTGCAGCCTCTGGCGCATGGGCCTCGCTCGGAGCGGTCGCCGTGCTCTGGATCGCCGTGCGCTCGACCCAGGAGCTTTCGGTCGGACCACTGGGTTTCGGAGTGGGCCTCGACCTCCGCCTCGACGGAATCGCGGTCGTGTTCGGCGTCATCGCGCTCGTGCCTGCCGCGCTGCTCCTCACGCTGCAGGAGCGAGGATGGCAGGAGAGCACGGTCGCCTTGCTGGCGATCGCTGCGGTGGTCCTCGCGATCGAGTCCGGCAACATGATCCTCACTGCCGTTGGGGGATGCACCGCGGCGACTCTCGCCGTCGTCCAGTTCGACATCGAAGACGTCCGCGCTGCCAGGCCCAGCTGGGCGTCGGTGATCATCCCGTGGATCGCGCTCGCATGGGCGGGCGTGACCCTCCAGATCGAGTCAGGCACCGCTGTGTACGCGGCAGTGCCGGTTTCGGCACTGACCACTCAGATATTTGGGCTTGTCGCTATCGCGGCCCTTCTTGGCGCGGGCATTGTCCCGTGGCGCGGGTGGGCGGTGGGCATGTGGATGCGGCCCTCACTTCGAGTGGCAAGCGTCACCGCGGCGACGCTTCTGCCTTTGAGCCTCTATCTCCTGGTCCGCGCTTACGAGCTCGGCAACGGGCTCTTCCCGCAGTCGTGGTTGAACCTGGTCCTCGCCGCGTGGGGGGTGCTCGTCGCACTTGGCTCCGCGATTCGCGCCCAGGCGGCCCCGAGCCGCGCTGAGTACATGGCGGAGACAGTCCAGGGGCTGGCCGGGTTCGCTCTCATGTCGATTGCCATCGGTACCGCGGTCGGGCTCTTCGCCGGCCTGATCCTGCTCGGGTCCGCGGCGCTTGTCACGGCCGCCCTGCCGCTGCTTCCCGACCGTCGCGGCCCGGCCGCGCTGCTCGTGGCGGCGGCCGCCGCGGGCATTCCGCCCGGGCTCGCGTTCGGGGGTCGGGTGCTCGGCCTCGCGGACGCATTCGAAACCGGTAACGCCTTCGGGCTCGTCGCGGTCGCGGGGGCTGCCACCTGGCTGGTGGTGGCGGCGGCGGCGGCAAGGTCCGTGGGCCTACCGGCCGGCCGGCGCCGGCAGGCGAGTGACGCGCTGGCGCTGGTGGCCGCCGTCCTGGGTGTGATGGTGCTTGCGTCGGGGCCTGCGGTTGCTGCGCTAGCATCGCTCGCCACCGACGCGATCGCAGGTGTCATGGCGCTTCCAATCGGGGGCCTGGCGGCGGATCCGTTCTCGATCATCACTGTTTCGACGAGGCTCCCCGCGGCGGCTCTGTTCGGCCCGCTGCTCTTGCTTGGTGCAGCGGCGGTCGCGCTTTCGAAGCCCGGTCCCACGACGACCGCGGCCCAGTCCAGGGCGCCGTTGTTCACGGTGCCTGGGATTGCGGTGCTCACCGCAATGCGCGAGCGGCTGCGGTCTTTGAAGGTCCCGCAGCAGTACCGCTCGCTCTTCGATCCGGCGGCGATGGAGGCCGTGGCCGCGGGTGGGCGGCCGGTGCTCTGGCTGGCGTCACTGGTCGCGCTCGCCGTCGCGGTCACCAGATGAGCGACGTCGCGGCGTTCACGGCGTGGCTCGGCGCCGCGACGATCGTGCTGGCCGACAGCCGCCGAGGCCTCGCCGCGGGGCTTGCGATCCTGGCCGTCGGTGCGGCGGGAATCGTTTGGTCCCAGGGCGAGCAAGGAGGCGCGATCGTCCTGCTGGCCGGCGGAGTGCTGGCCTCGGCGCTGCGGTTCACAAGCGGACCAGACGGCTGGGGGCTGATGCAACCGGGCTCGACGCCGCGACTCTTGTTCGTGGTCATTGTGGCCGTGGTCGCGCTGTGGGTGGCGCTGGCGGCGACCTCAGGGGGCAGCGCCGGCTTCAGGTTCGCAGCCCTGACCACGCTGGTGCTTCTTGGGGGGCGCCTGCTGGAGGCGGCGGACCCGGTGGTGATGCCGACCGCGGTCGCCGGCGTCGCGCTCGTGCTGGGCATGGTCTCAGGCGACGGGATCGTCCCGTATGCAGTCGCCGCGCTCGTAACGGCAGGCGTATCGGCGATGCCGGTTCCAGCCGCACGGCGTCCTCGTGGAACCTGAGCTCGCGGTAGCGCTCCCGGCGGTCGGGGCGGCTTGCGCGACCGCATTCAAGCCTCGGCCGAGGCTCGCGTTTGCATCCGCTGCGGCGTTGGGCGTTGCCGGAGTGGTCGCGGTGATCCTGAGCAGGGCGGACCTGACGTCGGATCAGCTCGGCATCCCGCTGACGCTGTCGCCCGCGAGCCGCGCGATCCTCCTCGCGGCTGCGGCGGCGCTGGCGATCCTGGTGGCGCTGCCTCCTCCGCGGGCAGACCGCTCGAACCTGCTTCGCTGGGGGCTCGGCGGGCTTGCCGGAATGACAGCGATGGCAGCAGCTCCAAGCCTGGGCCTCGGGGTGATCGTTCTCTTGCTGCTGCTGGTGCTGCAGGCATCGGGCACGGGGCACCGCGTTTACGCCAATCGCTTCCGCGCACCCGCGCTGGCGGTGGTCCTGCTCGCCCTCGCCATCGCCCTCGCCGCGATGCAGGGACCTTCGCTGCTGACCCGTCTCATCGTCGTGTGCCTCGTGGCCGGCCTCGCGGCGGCTCTCGGCGTGCTGCCGTACATGCACGAGTTCGATCCAGACGAGCCGACCGCCGTGTCGCCGATCCCGTGGCTCGCGTTCGTCGGCCCGGTGCTCGCGGTGGTGGTCGTCGGACGAGCCGAAGCCATGGTCGAGGGCGCTGAGGACGCCTTCGGAGCGCTGCTGATCGGCCTTGGACTGATGAACATCGTGGTCGCGACCCTGGCGACCTGGCGGACGTCCTCCGACGCCGCTGCGTGGCGATACTCATTCATCGCCGACTGGGGTCTCGCTCTTTGCGGACTGGGCCTGGTGGTGCCCGACGGCGTGGGCGCGGCCCTGCTCGTGTTCTATTCGATCCTCCTCGGACGGCTCCCGCTCTACTTGTGGTCGCGTCAATCGCTACGTGAGAAGGCGACGACTGAGCGGCCGATCAACTTCATCGTCGCGGCGGCGCTCGCGGGGTCGGCGCCGTTCGCCGGCTTCCCGGCCAGGATCCTGTTACTTCGCGCGGCCACCTCGTTGTACTGGCCGCTTGCGCTCGTGCTGGCCCTGTCCTTTCTTCTGTGGCTGCCGGGATCGCTGCGGCTCGGCCGCACCATCGGGGCGCCCACGGGCCGGCAGCTCATTGGTGTGGCCGTCGCGCTGGCTCTCAGTGTCGCCTTCGGCCTCTTTCCTCGACCGCTGCTCGGGCTGGCCGGCCTATGACGCAACTGCTCTCCTCGTCCGCCGGCGACACTTTTTCGCTGCTCGTCTACCCCGGGCTCGTGACGATTGGGCTCTTCGGGTTGGCGATCGAGGTCGCCTGGTCGGTCATCAGCCGTCAGGCAGTCGGACGTCCCACGCTCCGCTGGCGACGGCCTCCGACGGTGCAGGTCATCGTGGCGTTGCTCGCGGTGCTGGCAGCCGTGCAGTTTGCGGCGCCATTCAACGCAGTGCCTACGGTGGATCGCAACCTCGTGATCGCGGCGATCGCCATCGGCTTCACCGCCTGGGCCGAGCTCGCCCTCGACCCTGAGCTCGTCGCCAGGCCCGGCCTGCTCCTCGTCATCCAGAGCTGCTGGCTGCTGTCAGTGCTCGGCCCCGCGATCGAGCCCGAAAGCCTGCGTCCGCAGGTGCTGGGCAACGTCCTGGTGGCGTCGCTCCTGCCGGTGAAGGTCGCCTCCGGGTTTCTCTACCTGCTCTGCTTGCCGGCCCTGATGCGCCTGTGGCCCCTGTCGCCTCCGGCGGAGCGGCGCTTGCGACCGCGGTTCAACGCGACTCGGGCGATGCTGTGGTTCCCGTACTGCGGGCTCTTCACCACCCTGTTCTTCCCGCCGCAGGCCGACGACCTTGCGGGCGTGATTCGATTCTTCGGAATCAGCGTCGTGGCGGCGCTCATCTGCGTGGTGATCGGGACGGTGCTTGCACGCAGAGGTGCGGAACGGGCGCGCGGGCTGTACACGCGGGCGGTCGCCCCGTATGCGTTCCTGGTTCTCGCCCTCATCGTGGCCACGCTGGCGCTGGTCAGGTGACGACCTGAGGGCTCTTGGTAGAATGCTTCGCCGTGCCCAAGCCAGACGAATCGCTGTCGGCCGTCGTCGTCAGCGGAGGAAAGCAGTATCGAGTCGCCCCGGGAGACCGCGTGCTGGTCGACCGGCTGGCGGCCGAGCCCGGATCTTCGGTGAAGTTCGGTCGCGTCCTGCTGCTTCACGAAGGCGACTCCATCGAGGTCGGGGCGCCTGGAATCGATGGGCTCGAGATCGAGGCCAAGGTCCTGGCGCACAGGCGCGGCCCACGCATCGAGGTGCTTCGGTACAAATCGAAGAAGAGGGTGCGAGTGCACCGGGGCGCTCGCGCTGACCTGACGGCACTCGAGATAATGCCTTTTGGTCGCCACCGGAAGGACGAATCCGAAGAGGACGCCAAGGAAGCTCCCAAGAAGGGGGCCGCGCGCAAGCCGCGCGCCAGCAAGGAGACCAAGGACACCAAGGAAGCCAAGGCAACCAAGGCGGCCAAGAAGTAACCCATGGCGCACAAGAAAGGCGGCGGCTCATCCCGCAACGGACGCGACTCGAATCCCCAGATGCTGGGGGTCAAGATCTACGCCGGCCAGGAAGTCCTTGCCGGTACGATCCTCGTCCGCCAGCGCGGCAGCAAGATCGCCCCGGGTGAGGGGGTTGGCCTCGGCCGCGACCACACGCTGTTCGCGTTGATCCCGGGCAAAGTCCGGTACCAGCGTGTGGGCAAAGACGGCCGGCGCGTCAACGTAGAAGCGACCGCAGACGCCAAGGCCTAGCCAGAGCTCAGGCGCCCGCACCCGGCCGTTCATCGACTCGGCTCGTGTCCTCTTGCGCGCCGGCAATGGAGGGCGTGGCTCAGCCTCGTTTCGTCACGAACCGTTCGTGCCGCGTGGCGGCCCTGACGGTGGAGATGGCGCCCGTGGCGGCTCAGTCTGGGTGCGCGCGACGACAGACCTCCTCGACCTTTCGCAGTTCGTGAGGCGCGTGCGCTGGCAGGCGGATCCTGGGGGCGACGGCGCCGGTGGGCGCAAGACGGGCAAGCGTGGCGCCGACCTCACGCTCGATGTGCCGGTGGGAACCATGGTTGTCGATGAAGACGGCGCCCTGATCGCCGATCTCGACCATCCTGGAGCGCGTCACGAGGTCGTGCGCGGCGGGGCCGGGGGGAGAGGCAACGTTCACTTCAAGAGCCCGACCAGGCGCGCGCCAGACCATGCGGAGCCGGGCGCGAAAGGGGAAGAGCTGACAGTGGTCCTCGACCTCAAGCTCATCGCCGACGTCGGCCTGGTCGGTCCTCCGAACGCAGGCAAGTCATCGCTGCTGCGTGCCCTGACCGCGGCCAAGCCGAAGGTGGCGGACTATCCGTTCACCACGCTGATTCCCGAGCTGGGCGTGATGGAGGTCGGAGGCCGCGGGATCGTACTGGCGGAGATCCCGGGCCTGGTCGAGGGCGCTGCGCAGGGGGCGGGCCTCGGGCTTCGTTTCCTGCGTCACGCGGAGCGCACCCGCCTGCTCGTCTACGTGATCGATGGGGCCGGGCCTGACCCATCGCGCGATCTCGACATGGTTCGCGCCGAAGTGGTCACGTTTTCGGCCACGTTGGCTGCCCGGCCGTACATCGTCGCCGTCAACAAGATCGATCTGCTGCAAGCGCGTCGCCCGCGCACTCGGCGCAAGAGGACCTATTACGTGTCGGCCACGACCGGCGACGGCATCCCCGAGCTGGCGGATGGAATCGCCGACGCGCTCTCGCACGCGCCAGCGCTGCCGGCACCGGTGACTCGCCACGTGGCGACGAAGCTCACGCCAATCGCGGCTGCACTCACCGTCCAGCGCTACCCATGGGGCTACCGTGTGAGCGGTGACCGCGTCGAGCGCCTTGTCCAGCGAACCGACCTCGACTCCGACAGCGCGCTCGAGAGATTCCAGGTGGAGCTCGATCGCATCGGCGTGAGCGCCGCCCTCGAGTCCGCCGGCGTTAAGGCCGGCGACACTGTGCGCATCGGACCTACGGAGTTCGAGTACCAACCATGAAACTCGGTGTGCTGGGCGGTACGTTCGACCCGATCCACCTCGGCCATCTCGCTGCCGCCGAGGCGGCGATTGAGTGCGCCGATCTCGACCAGGTCGTGTTCGTGCCCACGGGCACTCCACCGCATCGGCCGCGGGCCGTGGCGTCGGGCGAGCAACGACTCGAGATGTGCCGCCTGGCCACCGCGGGGGACCCGCGATTCACAGTTTCGGATGTCGAGCTGGAGCGCGTCGGACCTTCGTACACCCTCGACACGCTCCTCGCGCTGCGGGGGGCGAACCCCCACGCCGAGATGTTCCTGGTCCTTGGGTGGGACGCGGCCTCGCAGCTGCGATCGTGGTATCACCCTGACGAGGTCCTGGCGCTCGCGCCGGTGATCGTGATCACACGACCCGGGAGAGCCGCGCCGGCGATCGATGACGTGAGGACCGCCGGTCTTGATCCCGGGCGCGTGATTCTGTGCCCGCGGCCGACTCCGGCGGTCTCCGGCAGCGAGCTACGTCGCGACCTGATGGCGGGCCGAGCAGTCGCTGGTCGGGTGCCGGAAGAGGTCGAGCACTTCATCGCGATCCACCACATCTACAGGGGATAATCGCAGTGGCCTTGAGGAAGAGTCCCACGCCGCTGCAGCTCGCAAGGCTGCTGCGCGGCGCCGCCGTGGACAAGAAGGCCTGGGACTGCGTCGTGATCGACGTGCGCGACAAGACCTCACTCGCCGACTACTTCGTGATTTGCGAGGGTGAGACTGATCGCCAGGTGCGGGCCATCGCGGATGCGATGGTCGAGGCGGCCAAAGAAAGGGAGCTGAGGCCGCTCGGCGTCGACGGCTACGAAGACGCGGGCTGGATACTCCTGGACTTCGATTCCGTGCTGGCGCATGTGTTCCTGCCGGGCGAGCGGAGCTACTACGACCTTGAGAGTCTTTGGACCACGGCGGCCAAGCGGCGCAGGAAAGCGAGCTGATTTACCGCGAGTGAACGAACTCGCGTCGAATTTGTCCTCGAATTTGCCGCGAGGGCATGCACTGGCAGCATGACTGGATGAGCCGGGCGTAGCGATCGCCTAAGCGGTTCAACTGCGCGGCAGCTGGCGGATGATGGCTTCGCCATGACGATCAACGGCTCACGGCAGACGGCGGTCGCCGTTGCGTCCATCGGTGCAGGATTGAGCGTCTTTCTCGCTGTCATCGCTCTGCTGATCGGTGTTCCGCAACTGCTGTTTGGTGTGCTCATCCTCGTGGCGATCTTCGGTCTGTCGGCTGCCTTCCTGGCGCTTCCGGTGAGCCTCAGCCTCGAGGGTGACGACGTCATCTACCGCTCTGGTCGGAGCCAGGAGCGGTATCCGCGCAGCGAGGTGGCGCGCTGCGCCCTTGCTCAATCCGGCTCTAGCGCAGGGTGGGTGTTCTCCAACCAGGCAGGTGCGCGGCTGTTTGCGATCAACGCGTGGCGCTTTCAAGACACAGATGTGTTCGCGTTCTGCGCGCGAGCAGGCATCACGTGGGACGGGCCGTCGATGCGACCCGTTGACCGGCTCAGCCGGGACATTCGGTCGGCCGGCTGGTCCTTGGGGATCGGGCTCGTTGCGGGCGGGGTCTTTTTGGCCTCCGCTGGATTGTCGGCCTGGTCGCAGTCGACCGCGAGGGACGACATGGCTCGCTACCGGATCGCGCCCCCGTGCTCTCAGGCGGCTGGCGGCGGTCCGAGCTGCAGGCTGGAGACGCAGGCCCGGGTGACGAGTGTCGACGCCGGCAATTACAACGCCACGATCCATGTGACCCTGGTGCCGGGCGGCGGAGACTACCGAACCAGGCTCACGCTTCCCAGCCCACGGGTGGGCGACGTCGTGGCCGTCGAGCTCTGGAGCGGCCGAGTCACGCTGGTCGCGGAGCGCGACACGACCGACAATCCCGCGGACAACCCGAACCTGAACATCAACGGCGTCGTGGCCGGATTCGCGCTGTTTGCCCTGGGGTCGTTTGGCTTGGCATTCTTCGGGTGGAACTCGCTGAGCAGGTCGCGGAAGCGAATGCGCGCCGCGAGGCAGGGTTAGATGATCTGCGCGTAGCGGTCGAACACGTCGCGCAGCTCGCTCGGCGGCTCGACCTTGTGGCGCTTCATGACCTCGAACAGGCTCAGGATGTGGCGCACGCCGGCGAGCGTCACGCCCTTCTCTCGCGTGAGGTTCTGGATGACCTGCACCTTCACGATGTCCCGCTGCGAGTAGCGGCGGCGGTTCGTCGCCGTGCGGTGGGGCTCGAGCAGGCTCGCATCCTCGTACAGCATCAGCGTGCGCGGATGGGTCTCGAGGATCTCAGCGGCGACGCTGATCGTGTACAGCGGCTTGTCGAGGTCGCCGAACGAGCTTTGCGGCGCGCGCAGTCCGAGGCGATTGCTCATCAGTGGAGCGACCTGAGGATCTGGATGATGGCCGGCCCGAGCAGAACGATCCACAGGACGGGGAAGATGCAGCCGACCATCGGAAACACCATGCGCGACGAAGCTTGCGCCGCCCGCTCCTGCGCAGTCTGACGCTGCCGCCGCCGCATCTCCGTCGCCTGCACCCGCAGGAGGCGCGCGATCGGAACGCCCATCTGGTCTGACTGGACGATCGATTCGACGAGGTGATGCAGATCGGAGACGCCGCTTTTGTCGGCCATGCTCTCGAGCGCGGCCATCCGCGGCCTGCCGAGGCGGATCTCGCGAAGCACCTTGCCTATCTCGTCGCCGAGCGCGTTGTGGAAGCGCTCGGTGATGCTCAGCAGTCCTTCATCGAGGCTCATGCCTGACTCGACGACCAGAGTGAGCAGGTCAGTCGCCTCGGCGAGCGAACGCTGGATCTGCTGTTTGCGCGACGAGATCCTGAACTCCAGCCAGATGCTCGGCGCCATGTACCCGATCACGGCGAGGATCGCGCCACCGAGCGGTGCTGCGATCACAGTCGGCAGCGGTAGCTGCACGACCAGGCCCACCGTCAGTCCGACGATCGCCAGCAGCGCGCCGAGTCCGTAGCGCACCGACTGGAAACCCGCGGGAGTGAGGCTGCCGGGGTCCCCCGCGCGGCTCAGCTTCTCGCGCAGCTGGCCTGCGGCCAGCGCAGGAAGGCGGTTGGCGACCGGGCGCATGAACTCCTCCAGCTGCTTCAGCGCAGTGGTGCGCTCGGCGGGACGCGCCCATGTCCCGTTGGCCGTCGCGCGCGATGTCGACCGGCTCACGTCGAGTGCGATGAAGAAAGCGATCACGATGACACCGCTGATCGTGCCCGCGATGAGCGCCTCGAGAAGAACCGCGCTCATGTCTCGAGCTGCGTCATACGCGTGATCAGCAGGTTGCCGATGAGGATCAGGAAACCGGCGACGCCGAGCAGGATGTAGCCGACGATCGTGCTCGTCATCGGCGCGAAGTAGCCGGGGACGAAAACGTAAAGACCGAGCGCAAGCAGGATGGGAAGGCCGGTGATGATCGTCGCCGAAGCGCGCGACTGAGCGGTGAGCACCGCCATGTCCCTTTTCGTCTGGAGCCGGTCGCGGAGCGTGTCGGAGATGTTGTCCAGCACCTCGGCGAGGTTGCCGCCCACGCGGACGTGCAGGAGGATGGCCGTCACTATGAATTCGAGGTCAGGGCTGTCGATGCGCAGCAGGAGCGAGCTCAGCGCGTCCTCGACTGACGTGCCGAGCGCGATCTCTGTGGTCACGCGCTCGAACTCGGTCGACACGGGCGGTGGAGACTTGGCCGCCACCGTCTCCAGGGCGCGGTCGATGGCATAGCCGGTCTTGAGCGAGTTGGACAGCAGTTGGAGCATGCCCGCCAGCTGCTCGTTGAAGCGATCTCGGCGCCGGCTCTGCAGGTAGTTCACGACCAGCGGCGGCACGATGAACCCGACCAGGCCGAGGATGAGCGGTCCGATCGAGATCCCGAACCGGAACAGCCCGATCAGGGCGCCAAGCGCAACGGCGCCGATGCGAATCAGGAGGTACTCGGCCGGTGTGATGCTGAGCCCGGCGCGACCGAGGTCCTCGGCCAGGGTGGGTTTGCCCTGGACACGACGACGCTCGCTCAGAGACTCGGCCGCCGGACGCAGCAGGCGCTCGACGAGCTCTCGCGGGGTCGCGCGCGGCGCTGCCGGCGCGACCGGCGACGGGGCGCGCTCACGTCGGACGCGGTCGACGCTCCAGAAGAAGATTGCGATCGCCAGAGCGGCAGGGACCGCGATCACGACCGCTACCAGCTGGCTGCTCACGGACGGCCCAACCTCCGGGTTAGAACAGTGACGGGAAGGCGGCCTGGACCGCCTGCAGTGTGACCCCTTTCGCCGATGTGATCCCGGGGCAGTTGGGGTCGGCGGCCTGCGAGCTCGACGGCTGGTAGTCGTGGTACGACTCGAGCTCGTATTTGAGGGATGCGTACGACAGGAACCAGGTGATGTATTCGGCCTGGCAGTACGTGACCACGACCGTGAGGCTGGTCGCGGTGGACGCTGACGACGTGTTGGCGGCGGCCGATCCGACGCGGATCACGTGGACGTCATGGAAGATCGTCTTGGTCGCGACCTTGCCGTTGGTGGTGACCGTGGCGATGACCGATATGTAGTCGTCCGGCTGGATGTTGCCGCCGACCCCTTGCAGGTCGCTCGTCGGCAGCTGCAGCGCGACGTACCCCGATGGGATGGGCAGGTACTCGGACTGGGAGCCCAGGGATGCACCAGGCTTGGCGATCACGTTGGCGGTGATCGGCTCGCCCGCGACGATCGTTACCAGAGGGATCATGCCCTTCACGTCATCGGTGTTATGGAAGAAGAGCGAGGCGGGATAGCCGGCAACCGGGATGCTCTTCATCTCGATCGCGGACGCGTCGATCGGTACGCGGGGCGACAGGTCCTTGGAGGCCACGACCACCGACTGTTGAGCCGTGCTCTGGCCGGTGCTGGCGTTGATTGCGACCAGCACAAAGGCCGCGATCACCAGTATGGCGAGAAGGATGCCGAGGAACGTGAAGGGTCTTCGAGAGGTCAATCCACCGACGTTAAGGCGCGCCACGGCCGGACCATCATAGGCAAGATATCCGGGTGTCGCGCCGCTTAGACAGGCCTCATCAACGTCTCAAAACGAGCCAGCACGGGCAGTCGCTGGTCGAGTTCGCGCTCTCCTCGGTCGTGCTCCTGCTGCTGGTCGGAGGGCTGGTGGACATCGGCCGTTCGATCTACATCACCGAGACGCTTTCGAACGCGGCGCGAGAAGGGGCCAGGCACGGAGCCTGGTTCGACGGCCCCCACCTCCTGTCGCCATATCTCTCCGACAACGCGATCAAGGCGGTGGTGGACCAGGAGCTCGCGGCTGGTTCACTCCCTGCCTCCGTGCTCAAGAATCCGGGCACGACCTGTCCGGCTGTAACGGACGGCAACACCTATCACAACCCCCCATACGCAAACGCGGCTTACCCGACTACCGCGAACACCACGTGGCTCTACATCTGCTACGACAACACCGCCGGTGTCGATTTCGGAGCACCGCCGGCAGGCCAGGACGGCCAGGACCTGAACGTCATCGTCCTGTACACGTATGCGCCGCTGACGCCGCTGCTCGCCGGGCAGTTCGGCACGTTTCATCTCGCGAACAACCAGCACATGACGGTGCAGGGCTCGTTATGAGGCAGCCGGACAGATCTGGGCAGCGGTCGCAGGCGCTGATCGAGTTCGCGCTCGTCTCGCCTGTGCTGCTGCTGCTCATATTCGGGATCATCGACATCGGACGCGCCGTCTTCTACTACGACACGATGGCCCACGCCGCTCGCGAAGGCGCCCGGTCGGCCGTCGCCGCGTCGAGCCCGCTACCGACCAACGCCTCGGTCCAGGCGGTGGTGACGCAACAGCTTGTCGGTGTACCGGTGTCGGAGCCGTGTCCGCAGGGACCTCTGACCAACGCCACCCCACCCGCGAACACCGCCTGGCTCTTCGTGACCGAGCCCAATCCGCCGGCCACCGTTGAAACCAACCCGCCCGAGAACGCTCCCGGAGGCGAGTTCGCCGTCGCCGCGTCTGGCGGCTGCAGCGCTGTCAACCCCGCCTCCGGTAACTCCCCGCTGCAGGTGACGCTGGAGTTCAACCTGGTGCTGATCACACCGATCCTGTCTCAGGTCACGGCCGATCACATAGTGCTCACAGCCGCCGCCATCTTCCGGACCGAGTACTGATGCAGGGGTTTCGCGGGGGGATCCTGATCCCCCCGCGCTCTCAGCGAGGCCAGGCCATCGTACTGGTGGCTTTGATGCTCGTAGTCGTGGTGGGCATGGCCGCCCTGGCCATCGACGGATCCCGCGCGTATGCGTTGCGCCGCGACCTGCAGGCGGCGCTCGACTCGGCAGCTCTGGCCGCCGGCGACAACTACCAGCGGACGAGGAGCTTTCCGTCCGCGGAGGCTGCCGCCACGACCATCTTCGGCACCAACCTGCGGCTGTACAACAGTCCGTCGTGCTCGCCGGGGTACCTCACGCCCGGAGCGTCGCCGGTCACGATCGTCTGCACTTACTCGGACGCAACAACGCTGACCCAGGTGGTGGCGAACTCCGGCCCTGCTGGAGTGTCCTTCTCGCTGGCGGCAACCCGGAACCTCGCCCTGCAGTTCGCGCGGATCCTTACCAACGGCAACTCGGCCCAGGTGGCCGCCTCTGGCTCCAGCGCGGTTGGCGGCCTCGTTTTCCAGCCCACCCTGGCCGCCCTCAGCCAGGCCGGATGCGGTGGTATGCCTGGGAGTGCGATCTCGATCCCCGGCGGCGGGGCCCTCAGCGTGATCGGCGACGTCATCTCCAACGGGGCAATCTCAATCCCTTCGGCAACCGCCACGGTCGCCGGCGACACTTACGCGCGCTGCCAGCCGTCAGTTACAAACCTGACCAGCGCCTGCTACGCCAGCGGGCTTCTCCCGCCGTGCACCTATCCCGACGTCCTCGGCACTGTCCAGACCGGCTACTCGTACGCCGATCCCAACTATTCGCCGCCCACGGTCGTTGGCGGCCCCCAGTCACGGCCGGGAAACAACGTGATCCTGGCCCCCGGCACGTATGGCGCCGACCCGGCGTTCGTGAGCACCAAGTGCTACTTCCTGGCGGGCGGCGTCTACATGTGGGAAGCGGGATACACCAACAACGGCGCATTTGTGTCGAACGAGCTGAAGCCCCCAGACGAGCCGCGTTACAACGCCAACACCCAGCTGGCCCCGCACCAGTTCTGGGATACCGACGGTGTCAACTGCCACGGATCCGCCCAGGTCACCGCCATCTCGGGCCCCAACCCGCTCCCCAACCAGACCTGGGCGCTCGTTCTCACATCGACCCGGAACGCCGTCTACAACGGCGTGACGTATCTGCGTGAGAGCGCTCCATCCTTCTGCTACACGATCACGACCAACGGGAGCACAAGGCTGATCCAGGTCAGGGTCAGCAACGTACCGGGAGCGACCGCCTACAACATCTACGTCGCGCCGAACGGCTCCTGCGCTGGTCCGTTCGGCTTCGCCGACACGCTGCCCGTATTCGGCACGCCATCGAACAACAGCACGTTCAGCTGTCCTGTCTACAGCGGAAGCGGCTGCAGCCTGGGCAACGAGGGCATCGTGCTCGACTCGACCATTCTCGGCGCCCCGTTCGGGCCCAACGCCGCCGCGCCGCCGGACACTCTTGGCGCTTATCCCCCGGCATCGGAGGCCGCGCCGCTCAGAAGCAACTTGCCCAACGAGAACGCCGACCGCGCACCGCCGCCCGCGGGGGACCGGGCCAACGAAAACCAGTGCGATGCGATAGGAGGCGCGCTGTCCAGCTGCCCGGCGCCAGTCACACCTGGGGCAGTCTCCTTCTACATCCCGTCCGGCGGGTGCCTCAACGCCACGAGCGGAGGCGACGACTTCTATTTCGGGGGCTATCAGTACAACTGGGTTCTCGTGTACGAGCCAGGCAACGGCAACCCACCCGCCAATACCTGCGCCAACACGCTGGCGGCCGCGTTCGATTCCGCATTCATCGGGTACGTGTACATGCCGGCGGCCTCGGTGACCATCTCCAAGGCATCGACGTTCCGAACCGACGAGAGTGGCGGCATCCTGGCCAACACGATCGGGTTCCAGGGGCAGCTGCCGACCATCATCGGCGACCCCACCGACTTCGGACCGGTGGCACCAGCCTCGCGGTTGATCAGCTGAGGCTTGGCGTCGCCTCGGGCGTCACGACCTGAGCCTCATCGGCGACCGGTTCCGCGGCCACAGCCCCCTCATGTCCGTCGCCTGACGCTTCCGTCATTTCCGCGGGGGCCGGCTGCGCGGCCTGCTCGTCTGTCTTCTCGGCGGGCGACGCATGCAGCCGCGACCTGACGGCCGAGGCAGATCGCTTGTCTCCTGAGTCCTCGAAACGCTGGGCGGCCACGCCCCACGCCGAGCGGGCCTCATCGCGGCGGCCGAGGCCCGCGAATGCGTCGCCGCGCACGGCCAGCGCTGCTGCGCGCTCCTTGGTCTTGTCCGCCGGAAGCAGCATGAGCTCGCTTTCGATCAGGCGCAGCACCTCTTCGTAAGCACCGACAGCCAGCGCGTTCTTCGCGGCCTGGCCGAGGAACGACGACGTGCGTATCGCGTCGGCCGCGGTTCCGGCCTGGTACAGGTGGTTCGCCACCTCGGCGGCGTGATCCTTGGCCGTCTTGCCGTATGCGCGCTCGAGCGTGTCGGCGACCGCGAGGTGGTAGGCCTGCAGTCGCGGCAGCGGCATACCTGCGAGCACGCGCTGGCGGACAAGGTCGTGCGAGAACCGGTAGCGGTCGTTGCCGGACTTGGACAGCAGCCGAGCCTTGGTCGCCTCGTCCAGGGCCTCGCGCAGCTCCCCGCCCGAAAGCTCACCGAATGCCTCGAGCAGCGCGACGTCGAAGTCGCGGCCGATGATGGCGGCGGCGATGAGCATTCGGTGCGCCGGCTCGCTGAGCCTCTCGAGGCGGCGGCCGATCAGCCCCCGCACGCTCTGAGCCAGCTCGAGATCTTCCTCCGTGAAGCTCGTGTGCGATCGCGCTCGCACGCCGCCGAGCAACCCCTCGGACTCCGCCATGTAGAAGTAGGAGTGCTCCACGAACAGCGGGTTGCCCTCGGTTGCGGCCTGGATGCCGATCAGCTGGACGGGCGTGAGAACGCCGCCGGCAAGGCTCATCAGCATCTTCTCGACCTCGGCGTCCGTCAGCCTGCCGAGCGGTATGCGCTGGGCGCGACGGCGGCGGAGGAGTCGCGAGACCACGCCGGTGAACGGCCGCTCCGGGTCGAGGTCGGACTCCCAGTAGGTCCCGAGGACGACGATCTTGCTGTTGCCGAGCCGCTCGGCGAGGTCGCGCAGCAGCAGAACACTTGCCTCGTCGGCCCACTGCAGGTCGTCGAGCACGACGAGCATCGGCTTCGCCCCCTGCGACGCCGCCAGCACGTCGAAGACCGCCTTGAACAGCGACTCACGACGTGCGCCGACCGGGGCATCCACGCCCAGCGTCGTGCCTCGCACCTTGGTGCGAAGGCTCGGCACGAGCTCGGCGAGCATCGCGCCGCTGCCGGCGGCGAGCTCCTGCAGGGGTCGCTGAGGGGCCACGGCGACCGCGCCGGCCAGGACCTCGCGGAACGGTGCGTACGGCGCTTCCTCCTGCTCCGCGCAGCGGCCGCTGACCACGATCCATCCCTTCCGCGCCGCTTCGGCGGCGACTTCCGCGACCAGGCGCGACGCGCCTATGCCGGGAGCCCCGGCGATAAGGACCATTCCGCCCGTGCCGGTCGCAGCGCGGTCGAGGACGAGGCGGATGTCGAGCTTCTCCTGGTCACGGCCGACAAAGCCATCGCCCTGCACCACGACGGGCGCGATTGCCGCGGGCATCTCGCCAGGGGTCGCCTCGTGCAGGCGCCACCGGTCTGGGAATCCTTTCAGCTTGTAGTGGCCGCGATATGTGAAGTGGATCTCCGCCACCGGCCCGACCAGCTGGCGGACGACCTCGGACACGAGCACCTGTCCGCCCTTGGCCTTGCCTGCAACGCGCGCCGCCATGTTGACGGCCGCCCCGAAGATGTCGCCCGCCTCCTCGACTACCTCACCGGTGTTGATGCCGATGCGGATTCTCAGCTTGCGGTGCGGGTTCGCTTTGCTGTAGTCGGTGATCGCCCGCTGGATGTCGAGCGCGCACTCGACCGCGTGACGGGTCGAACCGAAGCTCACCATCACACCGTCGCCGAGGCCCTTGATGCGACGCCCTGCGTGCTCGGCGATCTTCTCGCCTACGACTGTTTCGTAAGCCTTCATGATCTCGTGCGACTCGGTGAAGCCGCGCGTCGACAACAGGTTGGTCGAGCCCTCGACGTCGGTGAACATGATCGCGACGGTGCCTTCTGTCTGACCTGTCGAAAGGCTGCCGATGATCGTGTCCGCGGTCAGCGGCGACGACGCGTCGATGGGCTGACCGAGCCCGACCGCTACCTCGCGCAGCAGTGAGGGCCCCGAGCGGAAACCGGCCTCGCCCTGGGCGTACTTGACCATCTCGAGCAGCCCTGCCTCCGCAGCCTGGCGAAGCTCTCTCGAGGCGGACTCCTTGGAGATGTGGTTCGGCTTGGCATATTCGCTGGCCTTGATCTCGGCGCCTTCGAACACTTGCGTGATCGCCGGCGCCAGTCGGAGGTTCAGGTTCTTGCCGGAGATGATCGTCTCGATCACCGCTTTCAGGCGCCGGCTCACGCCAAGGCCGGCGTGCCCGCCCTCTGCTTGGATCGTGGGCAGCGAGCCGGCGTTGGCAATGAAGCCGCCCTGTGCCGCGGCGGCCATGCGGCCGAACTCGCTGGTGGCGCGAGCCATCGCAGTGGCCGCCTGCAGGGCAGCCGCAGCTCCGCCGTCCGCCAGCGGCGCCTGAGAGACGGGTGCCGCGGGCACCGGCCCTGCCGCGATGGGCGCCACTCCCTGCACCGGCATCGCCGGGATCTCGCCCAGGAACGGCACCGGCTGCTGCGGTGCGACCGGCGACGGAGGGGTCGGATATGCCGGAGGCGGCTGGTAAGCAGGAGGTGGCTGCTGCGTGGGAGGCGGCTGGTAGACCTGTGGCGGCTCGGCCGCGGGAGCCGTGGGACGCGCGGCCGCCTGCAGGTCGGCAACCGCCGAGCGCGAGGCTTCGATGAGCTTGCGCATCTCCTCCTGCATCTCGGGAGTGGAGGCCATCGCCTGCGCCGGCGCGGCGGCGGTCGCCTGGGTCTGCACAGTCTGCTGACCGGGGCGGTCCGAGCTGAACGGAACCACCACGACCTGGCGCACGACCCTCTCCTCCGAACCGCCGCGCTGTCCGGACATCAAAGGGTCCTTGACGACAGGCATCATGCTGTCCGACCCGGCCGGGATGAATCTCGCCTTGACCGGGTCGAACAGGTCCTGGTCGACCTGCACGCCGTAGAAGGCGGCCTTGTCGAGGGCCGTGGGCACGTAGCCCGTGGAGTTGTACTCCAAGCGCAAGTCGCCGCCCATGCCAAGCAGGAAGATGTCGCGCAGGATCGGCCCGTTCTGGTCGTAGCCGACCACCTCCGCGATCTGCGCGATCTTGCGCCGGCCGTCCGGCATGCGCGCCTGGTGGACGATCAGGTTCACCGCCGACGCGATCTGCGCGCGCACGGCCTCGAACGGGATGTCGATCGAGGCCATCATCACCATCGTCTCCAGGCGGGACAGCGCGTCGCGCGCGGAGTTGGAGTGGATGGTCGACATCGAACCGTCGTGGCCGGTGTTCATCGCCTGCAGCATGTCGAGCGCCTCGGCGCCGCGGACCTCCCCGACCAGGATGCGGTCGGGGCGCATGCGGAGGCTGTTGCGCAGCAGCTGGCGGATCGTGAGCTCGCCCTTGCCCTCGACGTTGGGCGGCCGGTGCTCGAGCGAGATGACATGCGGGTGATCGATCTGTAGCTCGGCGGCGTCCTCGATCGTGATCACGCGCTGGTTGTGCGGGATGAAGCGCGCGATGACGTTGAGCGAGGTGGTCTTGCCCGAGCCGGTGCCGCCCGACACCAGGATGTTCATGCGACCGAGCACGGCGGCCTTGAGGAACTCCGACATCGCGGGGCTCAAGCTGCCCTCGCGGGTCAGGTCGTCCATGCCGAGCACCGCGTCCTTGAACTTCCGGATCGTCAGCGCCGGGCCGTGGATGGACGCCGGCCGGATGATCGCGTTGACGCGGCTGCCGTCGGGCAGGCGCGCGTCGACCATCGGGTTCAAGCCGTCGATGTGGCGCCCCGTGGTGGCGACCATGCGCCGGATCGTCTCGAGCAGTTGGTTCTCATCGTCGAAACGGACCTCTGCCTTGGCGAGCACGCCGCGGCGCTCGATGAAGACCTGGTCCGGGCCGTTGACCATGATTTCGCTGACAGACCGGTCGTGGAGGAGCGGGTCGAGTGGTCCGTACCCGACCGCGGCGCGCAGGATGATGTCAGCGAGGGCGGACTTCTCGGCCGGGGTCAGGGTGATGCTGTCCTCGGCGAGGAAGCGGTCGAGGTACGTGCGCACGGCGCGGGAGAAGGCAAGCGTGTCGCCCGTGGTCAGTCCCGCGTCCCGGACCAGGGCGAGCCGGTCACGGAAGTCGTTCGCCAGCTTGTGCAGGTCCTTGCCCTGGCGCGCCGCGGCCTGCTCGATGTCGGATCGGCGGCGCTGTGGGGTCGGTCCTTCAGTCGGGGTCGCCCAGCTGTCCACGAACTGCATCTCGAGCAGGGCACGAGACGAGGCGACCGCGGGAATCACCCGCTGCCGCTCCGTCAGACGGATCTTGACCGCGAGCCCGACCCCGTCGTTCGCCTGGCTCGGGTCCATGTACGCGGGGATCCATTCGCCGTCGCGGAAGCGCAGGATCGCCTTCCGTGCCGCCGCCTTGTCGCCCGGGTCGGGCTCGAGGTTCGGGTCCTCGACCGATCCGAGGACGACGTACTTGATGTCCGTGAGCGGGATCAGGCGGGGCCGCTCGGGGTCAGCCGTCGTGAAGATCGGAAAGCCCGCCGCGCTCAGCGCGCGCGCCTCGGATTCGCCGCTCTCGAGGCCGCCGTCCATGCGGTGCACGGCGACGCTGATCCGCAGCGGGGTCTGGACCAGGCCGGCCTGTGGCTCGGGGTCGATCCCCTCCGGACCGCCGGGCAGCACCCTGAGCTCACTCATGGGCAAGAACGAACATCGGAATGGCCATTCTTCGCGATGCTAGCACCGGGATTACCGCCCTCGACCTCGATACGAAATCGATTCTTCAGCGCAGCTTGGAGTCAGGTGGACGGCGCCGGTCGATGATCCATTTCGAGCCTGGAATCCGTTTCGCCACACCCTTCACCTCGGCCGCGCGCGAGGCCAGCGCCGGCGCGCTGCTGAAGTTCCCGGGCCTCGACATCACGATGCCGATCGACAGCGAGACCAGCGGCGTGCGGTGCATGTGGCCGGTGCGGTCCTCGGACTCGATCCAGCCGCGCTCACGGTCGGCCTGGTCGTAGAGGGCGGGCACCTCTCGGTCGAATCGGCGCGTGATCTCGGAGGCGAGGTCCTCGGCGAGCGACTGGTCGGTGAGGATGACGAAGTCGTCGCCTCCGACGTGGCCGGCGAAGTGCGAGGGCGAGTACTTCTCCTCGAGCACCTCGAGGATGATCGACGCCAGCGTCTTGATCACGTCGTCGCCGCGAATGAACCCGTAGTGGTCGTTGTAGCTCTTGAAGTTGTCGATGTCGGGATAGAGGCACGCGAACTCCTGTGCGGGCAGGCGCTGTGAGATCTCGCGCATGATGTCGGAGTTGCCGCTCATGCCGGTCAGCGGGCTCAGCTCCCGCGTCGTCGTGGCGCGCATGATCACCGCCCGGAGCCGGGCGACGAGCTCCTCGCCGATGAAAGGCTTGGTCACGTAGTCGTCGGCGCCGGCCATCAGGTGCTCGACCTTGTCTTTGATCGAGCTGCGCACGGTGAGGAAGACCACGGGGATCAGGCGTGTGCGGAAATCCTTGCGGAGCTCCGCCAGCACCTGGTCGCCGGTGGTCGATCCGAGCATCAGGTCCAGGAGGATGATGTCGGGCCGCAACTCGACCGCCGCGACATGGGCGGCGCGCCCGTCGTCGAGGGTGATTGTCTCGAAGCCTGCGCGCTCGAGCACGCGCTTGAGGAGCTGGAGCACCTGCGTCTCGTCGTCGACCACGAGCACCACCTCGCGGTCGCTTCGTTTCGGCCTGCGGCTCACCGACCTCGCCGTTTCCTCCTCCCTGGCGATCGTCACTCTCCGGCGTCCACAGGATCGGGTGTCGGATGTTTGGGGGGAACCGGGATCTTGTCCGTCAGGGCGAGCGCGCGCTCGGCGGCGGTGCGAATCTCGTTCAGGTCGGTCTTGACCGCCGCAGGATCATTCGTCTCCTCAGCGATCAGCTCGCAGTAATTGATGATCACCGCGAGCAGGTTCCGAAACTCATGCACGAGCTCGCGGGGCGTGAGCCGTCCGTCGGTCTCGCCCGAGACGTTCAAAGCCGCTTCACCAGCCGCCATGTGTTGATCTCGCCATCCCTTTCGTAACCCAGCTCATCCAGCACCTGGCGGGCGATGGCGAGGCCGCGTCCGGTCTCACTGGTCGGCTCCGGCATGGCGCGAGTCAGGTGATTATGAACGGGCGGCCCGCGGTCGACGAACGTTGCGAGGGCCATGTGGCCCTCCAGCTTCAGCTTGTACTGGACGGGTGCGTCGTTCGGGCCGTCCCTGCGCCCGTGGGTCAGCACGTTGGCGCCGATCTCCGCCAGGGCGCTCTCGAACAGCATCACGCTGGTCTCGTCCAGCGAGGCGGGCCCCTTTTCGCGCAACAGCTGCACGGAGTGGTGAAGAGTGTCCAGAGCCTCGTCGAGCTGGATCAGTGTGGCCTGGAACTCGAACGGTCTTCCGAACTCAGAAGTCAGTGAGCGCGTCCTCGACCGTCGGGTAGTAGGCGAAGACGCGGTCCAACGTAGTGAGCTCCAGGACCACGCGCACCTGCTGGTTCGGCGCCGCGAGCCGCAAGTCGCCCTTGTTGCCTCGCACCAGCTTGAGTGCCGCGATCACGGAGCCCAGGCCCGTGCTGTCGACGAAGCTGACGCCCTCCATGTCTATGACAAGACGCGAAGGTCCGTTCTTGATTGCATCGCCGATCGCCTCTTTGAGCGCGGGCGCGCCGGCTACGTCGAGCCGGCCAGATGGAACGACGACTGTCACCCCTGCCTCGGTCTGACGCGTCTGAACGTCCAGGCTCACGGTTCGACAGCCTACAACGGAGGGAAGGCGTAACGGCGTCTTTAAACTCTGCGTGTGCCTCCCGCGGAGAACGGTCCCAGGACGCTGATTGTCGAGGACGAGGAAGCCCTCGCCAGGTCGATGGCGCGCATCCTCAAGAGCCGGAACATCGACGCCGACACCGCCTTCTCCGGCGCCGAGGCGCGGCAGCGGATGGCCGAGTCCGAGTACGGAGTGGTGCTGCTGGACGTCCGCCTACCCGACGAGTCGGGCTACGGACTCCTGGGCGAGCTCCGCGCGCTCAAGCCGGACATCGCGGTGGTGATGATCTCGGGCGTCGACGACCCGGAGCTGGGCAAGGCCGCCGTCGAGCACGGCGCTCACGGCTACTTCGTCAAGCCCATCGGCTCGACCGAGCTCTACCTCGCGGTCGTCAACGCGATCCGCCGCCGCCGGCTGGAGCTCGAGTACCAGGCCAACCTGCGACGCCTCGAGACGATGGTCGCCGAGCGCGCAGAGCAGATGCAGAACGCCGCCCATGTGCAGGAAGGCATGCTTCCGCACTCGCCGCTCGACGGCGATGGGTTCGAGGTGGCAGCGCATTTCACGCCGGCGCGCGAGATCAGCGGCGACTTCTACGACTGGTATCTGCCCGACGCCAAACGCATCGCCGTGACGCTTGGCGACGTCATGGGCAAAGGCCTGCCGGCGGCGATGATGATGGCCACGGTCCGCGCGGCGCTTCGCGCGTCGGCGCAGGTGGAGGACCTCGAGCAGTCGGTGCGCCTGGCCGCGCGCATCATGGAGGCGCCGCTCGAGGCCAACCAGGCGTTCGTCACTGTCTTCCACGGCGTGTTCGACATCGCCAGCGGCGACATGCATTACATCGACGCCGGCCACGGGCACGCGCGGATCCTGCGCGGTAGCACAGGGCAGGAGAACCTTTCTCTGCGCGGCGCCCCCATCGGCATGTTTCCGGACACCGAGTTCACGATCGGCTGGGCCAACCTCAAGGCCGGCGACACGCTGCTCGTCTTCTCCGACGGGCTGCTCGACCTCCGGCCCGACATGGCCGTGAAGGACGTGCTGCTGCCGGCCGACGTGAGGCGCAGCGCGACGGCGCAGGAGCTGGTGGACAGCCTCACGCAGGGCGTGCGTGGTCGTGAGATGTCGGACGACGTGACAGTGCTCGCGCTGCGAAGGAAGTGGAACCCGAAAGCCTGAATCCCGCCGTTTGTATACAGACGCACGGAATCCGCAGCCTGCAATTGCGCGTTTGTATACAAACGCTCTTGAACCGCTAGGTCGCCGGCGCGGGCTCCTGCACCGGACCGAGCCAGCGCTCCAGCACCGCCGCCACCACATGCAGCTTGATCGGCTTGGAGATGTAGTCGTCCATGCCCGCCGCGAGGCACCGCTCGCGGTCGCCGGCCATTGCGCTGGCGGTCATGGCGATGATCGGGGTCCGCCGTCCCTCTTTCTCGTGGCGCCGGATCTGGCGCGTGGCCTCGTAGCCGTCCATCTCCGGCATCTGGCAGTCCATCAGCACTGCGTCGTAGTCCATGCGATCGAGCACCCGCACCGCCTCGACGCCGTTGCCCGCTTTGTCGGCGCGATAACCGAGGCGCTCGACCATCCGCATCGCGACCTTCAGGTTGGCAACGTTGTCCTCGACGATCAGCACTCGCCCGCCCCGGTCGGGCCGCACCACCTCGGGAGGGTGCTGGCCGGTTTCGTGCCTACCGTAATCCGGCCGCGACGAGAGGAGCGTGTGCAGCACGTCGAACAGCTGCGAAGGGCGGACTGGCTTGACGAGCTCGATGTCGACGCCGGGCACCGGCTGCTCCGAATGGCCCGCGGAAGTGAGAAGCACCACCACCATGTCGCTGAGCTTCGGGTCGTTGCGGATCTCCGCGGCCACCGCTCCGCCGTCCATCGCCGGCATCATCATGTCGACGATCGCGACGTCGAACGGGTCGCCGCTCGCGGCCTCGCGCATCGCATTGAGCGCTTCGCGCCCTTCCGCATAGCTGTGCTGTCGCATGCCCCACGAATCCAGGTAGCGCTCGAGGATGACGCGGTTCGTGCGGTTGTCGTCGATGATCGCGACCGACGTTCCAGTCAGGTCACCGGTTGAGCTGGTGGCAGCGGCACTCTCGGACTCGCGGAACAGCGCCGTGAACCAGAACCGGCTGCCGACCCCTTTCGTGCTGTCGACCCCGATATCGCCACCCATCAGCTGCGTGAGCATCCGCGCGATCGCGAGCCCGAGACCCGTGCCGCCGTGGCGCCGGGTCGTCGAGCTGTCGACCTGCGAGTACGTGGAGAAGATCTGGCCCGTCTCGTCTTCGGATAACCCGATGCCCGTGTCCGACACCTCCCACCTCAGCAGGACGCCTCGGCCCTTGGTCTCCACGCGGCGGGCGCGCACCACGACCTCGCCGACATCCGTGAACTTGACCGCGTTGCCGATGAGGTTGAGCAGCACCTGACGCAGCCTGCCGGGATCGCCGACCACGACCTCCGGTATGTCCGGCTCGACGTCGACGATGAGCTCGATGCCCTTGTTCGACGCGGGCTCGGCAAACAGCTCAACCGCCTCTTCCGTCACGTGCTTGGGGCTGAAGTCGATCGTCTCCATGCGCACGCGGCCGGCCTCGATCTTCGAGAAGTCGAGGATGTCGTTGATGATCTCGAGCAGCGTGTCGCCCGAGGTGCGAATAGTCTCGACGTAGTCGTGCTGTTCAGCCGACAGTTCTGTGCCCAGCAGCAGTCCTGTCATCCCGATCACACCGTTCATCGGCGTCCGGATCTCGTGGCTCATCGTCGCCAGGAACTCGGACTTCATGCGTGTCATCTCCTGCAGCTGCTCGTTGCGCTGAGCAAGGTTGGCGAGGAGCTCCGTCTTCGCCTCTTCCGCCGCGGCCGCTGTCGCCCGGCTGAGCTGCAGGGCCCCGACCACACGGCGCACGAGCAAGCCCAGCGCGACCAGCGTCAGCGCCGCCAGCAGCGCCTGCCCCGTGTCAGGCAGGCCTGGATTCGCGATCGCGACCGTAGCGATGTTCGCGACCGCCAGCAGCGCGCCGATGGCGAACTCGAGCGACGTGTAGTACAGCGCGAGCATCAGCAGCGGCAAGAGCACGAACGGAAACGCCTTCAGCACGCTCGAGCCGAACTGGACCTCGAGCGCCATCGCGACGAGCAGACCGCCGATCGGCGACGCGGAATGGAGCCAGCGAGGGACCTTCTCCCAGGGCACGACGATGAGTGCGCATCCGAGCAGCGTCAGGACCACGGTCGCGGCGATGCCTACTGGCGACCCGCTGCTCCACAGGGAAGCTGAGGCGAGGACGAAGCCGAGGGCCACGGGGAGCGAGCCCAGCCACCGGCCGGCGGGCACAAAGCGATCGGGCGCGACCGGAGCGAGGGTCAGGACGGCGCCAATCACCAGGGCGGCCACCAGCTCGGGCGACCCGGCGACGGTCGTGATCGGCTTCACGGTGACCAGGCCGACGATGGCCAGGCCGAGGAACGGGTACATCCGCCGGTTCAGGCCGGGCTGGTGCAACGGCGTATTCAGGAACCTGGGGGCCAACTCGCCGCCGCAGCTTATCAAGTAAAGACCGGCCGTCCTTAAGAGGGGGCCCGGCCGCCGGCCGGCCGATAAAATTTGGCACCTGCGCACCGCGAGCCCTGTCAGGGGGGGTGAGGTTGAGCCGGTGTCGCCAGACCCGGGCCAACCGTCGGCAGCCGCGCCGTCGAGCACCAAGGGGCTGGTTCGCCCTGCCACGCCTTACGCGATCGCGGGCCTCGTCGCACTCTACGGACTCGGCGCCGCCGGGCTGAGCCTCGCCGGGCGGTCAGGGCTGCTTGTAGCGCTCGTTCTGCTCGCTGGCCTCGCGGTGCTGCTGGCGGCAGTGGTAGCCGTCGCCGTCCGCGACGCTCGCTCGATGGCGGCCACGGTCGAGCGCGATTCGAAAGACCTGCGCGACAGCGAGGCCTGGCTGCGGGCGGCGCTCGACCACACCGACGTCGGGATGGGCATCGTCGACACACGCGGCGCGTGGCTTCACGTGAACAGCAGGCTCGAAGCCATGCTGGGGCGATCCGCGGCGGACCTGCTCGCCACATCGCTGCCGGCCGTGACGGCCGAATCGCAATCAGGCGTCGTCTCCGACTCGCTCGCGAAGAGCGCCGCGTCGACAGACGGTGGCTGGACGACCGAGACCCTGCAGGTTCGCGCCGACGGCAGCGCGTTCCCGGTCTCCATCTCGGTCACGCCCCTGGGCGAGCGCCCAGCGTCCGCGCGCACGTTCCTGGTGCAGGAGATGGACATCTCGGCGGCCAAACGTGCGGAGACGGTCCGCGACGTGATGGTGGCGGTGCGTCACGCGATCGCGACGAGCGCGACGTGGGAGCAGGCGGCGCCGGCCGTGCTGAGCTCCGTCGGCAGCAAGCTGGGCTGGGACGTGGCGCAGCTGTGGAGCGAGGAAGACGACGGCAAGATGCTGCGACTCCGGCATTCATGGCAAGCGGACGAACCACGTCTGTCGGAGTTCGACCGTGCCGCTCATTCCCTGGCGCTGCCCACGACCGGCGGACTGATGGGCCGAGCCCTTCGGTCCGGCGTGGCCGCAGTGAACGAAGAAGTGTCCGCCACGAGCGAATCCCTGATCGGCGACGCCGCGCGGCGTGCCGGGCTCACGGTTGAAGTGGCGTGCCCGGTGACGTTCGGCGGCAGCGTCACGGGGCTGCTGGTGCTGTTCGGCCGGGGACGGCGAGACGTCGACGGCGACGTCATGACCATGCTCACGGTGGCGGGGTCCGAGATCGGCCAGTTCATCCACCGCTCGGAAACGACCGTCGCGCTGCAGCGAAGCGAGGCCGACCACCGAGCGATCTTCGAGCGCGCGCCGATCGGGATCGCTCGCGTGAGCGCCGAGGGCGAGCTGCTGGAGGGCAACGCGGCGCTCCTGAAGATGCTGGCGCACGACTTGGAGACGCTGCGCACGCAGGCCTGGCCTGAGCTGTTGCGCGCGTACGACCTCGCGGCGGGGAGGGCGAATCTCGCGCCGCTGCTTGCCGGCATCAGCGACGGAGGCACCGTGCAGCTGCGCGCAGCCACAGGCGATGGACGATGGCTGTGGCTGCAAATGTCGGCGGCGTCGATACCGGACCTGCAGGGCAAGCCGGAGCACGTCCTGCTGATGATCGAGGACGTGACCGCCGTGCGCGAGACACAGGACAAGCTCGGGGAGTCGCTGTCGGCGCAGCAGCGCGCCAACGCCGACCTGGAAAAGCTCGACAGGACCAAGACTGAGTTCCTGTCGATCGTGTCGCACGAGTTTCGCACCGCGCTCACGGGTATCCAGGGCTTCAGCGAGCTCATTCGCGACGGCGGGCTCGAGCAGGACGAGCTGCGCGCTTACGGCGGCTACATCTTCAACGACGCGGATCGAGTCAACCGGCTCATCGGCGACATGCTCGACCTCGACCGCATGGAATCGGGCCGCATGAGCATTCGGATGGCTGACGTCGACATCAACGAGGTCCTCAGCGACACGGTCGCCCGCGCTGCCACCGGGTCGTCGATGGTGGAGTTCAAGCCTGACCTCGACCCGCGGCTACCCATCGTCACCGGAGACCGCGACCGGCTGATCCAGGTCGTGAGCAATTTGGTCAACAACGCGGTGAAGTACTCGCCCGAAGGTGGCACGGTGACCATCTCCAGCCGCGCCGAGGGCGGTTATGCGCTGGTCACAGTCGCCGACACCGGGCTTGGCATTCCGCCGGACGAGATCGCGCACGTGTTCGAGCGGTTCCGCCGCGTGCGCAGCGGCGCGGCCCAGTCCATCGCCGGGACTGGGCTCGGGCTGACGATCGTTAAGCAGATCGTGGAGATGCACGGCGGCAAGATCTGGGTTGAGAGCGCAGTCGGCCACGGCTCGGCGTTCCACTTCACGATCCCCCTGGCGCCGGAGGCGGTGACGCCCGCGATGCAGCTCCGGCATGCCTGACGGCAAGTCGGTCACCGTGCTGGTGGCCGACGACAACGAGGTTGCGCAGCGGCTGTGCCGTCGCGTCCTGGAGAAGGCCGGCCACAGGGTGCTGACCGCATCCGACGGGCAGGAGGCGGTGAACATCGCGCTCGCCGACGCGCCGGACATGATCCTGATGGACGTCGCGATGCCCCTCATGGACGGGCTCGAGGCGATGAAGCAGATAAAGGACAAGCGGCCGTCCATGGTGGTGGTGATCGCGAGCGCGCACTCGATGGCCGGTGACCGCGAACGATTCCTGGCCGCGGGCGCCAACGACGTGCTGAGCAAGCCGTTTCGTCTGAACGACCTCACGGACATGGTCGCCAAGCTGGTCGGAGGGGGTCTGCCCGCTCAGCGCGCGCCGGACAAATGAAGGACCTCACAGGCACAAGGCTCGGCTCGTACGAGATCGTCGAACGCCTCGGCGGAGGCGGCATGGCGGTCGTCTACCGGGCGGTGCAGCAGCCGCTCGGGCGTGAGGTCGCGCTCAAGGCGCTGTCGCAGGAATTGCTCCAGGACGAGGGCTTTGTGAAGCGATTCGAGGCCGAGGCGAAGACTCTAGCCAGGCTCGACCACCCCAACATCCTGGCGATCTACGACTTCGAGATGACTGACGGCATCGCTTACCTGACGATGCCGCTCATTCGCGGCGGCACCCTGCGCGACGTCATGAAGCGCGGGCCCCTGGACACGCTCACCGCGTGGCGCTACCTGCGGGAGATCGGTGATGGCCTGCAACACGCGCACGACGCAGGCATCGTGCATCGCGACCTGAAGCCAACCAACGTGCTCATCCATGCCGACGGCCGCGCGCTGCTTGCGGACTTCGGACTCGCGCGAGGCGCCGGACAGCCGACGCATCTGACCACGATCGGTCTGGCGATCGGAACGCCCGGGTACATGGCCCCGGAGCAGGTGATGGGGCACGACGTGGACCGCCGCGCCGACATCTACGCGATGGGCGCGCTGACCTTCGAGATGCTCACCGGACGGCTCCCGTACGTGGGCGCCAACCGGATGGAGGTCGCCTATTCGACGGTCAACACGCCGGTCCCGTCCGCGGTGGGGTTGAACCCAAACCTGCCCGACGAGCTCGATCAGCTGCTCATGCGCGTGCTGGCCAAGGATCCAAACCAGCGCCCGCAGACCGTGCGCGAGCTGCTGGCCCTGATGGCCAAGCTTCCCCAGCGCAGGCCGAGCGCTGCGGCAACGGTGCCGCCTGTGCCGGCCGTCGCCCCCGCTCCGGTCGTGCCGGCCGCTGCCGCTTCGGTGCAGGTCACGCCCGCGCCGGCGACTCCGCCCGCCATGGCGACTCCGGGGTCTGCCCCGCCCGGACTGCCTCCAATTCAGCCGCTGCCGCCGATGCCGCGGGTCATTCCGCCGACGCTGCATGGATCGCCGCCACCGCCGACCCCGAGCTCCGGCTCCGGTTCATCGTCTGCGGTCCGGACGCTCGAGCTCATGGGCGTCCGGCCGGCGCGCGCGCGAGGCAGGTTCATCCTCAACTCCTACCTCGCCAACGCGGTGCGGTCGGCGCACGAGGTTACGCACGATCGCTGGCACGAGCTCGCGTACACGGCCGGCTTCGCGCAGTACCTCGACAAGGAGCCGCCCGATGACGAGCAGCTCGGAACGCCGGTCGATTACCTGAGCCGTTTGAACGAAGCGTTCGAGGTCGTGTACGGCGCCGAGGCTGAGGACATGGTGCGGGCGTGGGGACGGCGGATGACCGAGCGCTGGCTTGCCGACGGCCGCCACGGACTCGGCGGCATGCGCCGCCTCGTGCCCGGCCGGCAGCGAAAGCTTGCAGGCGTGGTCAAGTCGTTTTGCGAGTCGCTCGACAACGTCCGCGGCGAGCACACGCATGCGTGGCTGCAGGTCGACGAGGACCAGTTCTGGATGGTGAACTTCTCGAACATGTTCGCCCTCGGCCGCATCAAGCCGGTCAAGTCGTGTCACATCTGGATCGCGACAATCGAGGCGATCCTGCGGTGGGCCGGCCTCGCCAACGACTGGTATGTCGAAGAGGTCGAGTGCGGCTGCGTGTCGGGAACGTTCGACTGCGTGTTCGCCATCCGCTCGGCTCAGATGTAGGCGAGGCATAACGCCCCCTCCTGGCCTCCCCACAATGTGGGGAGGAACATGAAGTTCGCGATCGATGTCACCGCCTGCTGGCGGCCGCGCGTCGGCATGGTCACCGTCGCGACGGAGCTCGCGCGTTCGCTCGTCGCCGATGGCGATGGGGATTCCTACATGCTGCTGTGCAGCCGCGAGCGACCCGAAAGCCTGCGCGACCTCAAGTGCGACGCTTCGCTCGCTCCCTACCGGCACGAGCTCGCGCTGAAGCTTCGCTGGCTGCCCGCGGTCGAAAGGTTGCTCGACAGCGACGCCATCCTCTACCCGTACTGGCCGAGCCCACCGTGGCGCAGCAGGTCCGCGCCACCCGCGGCTGTGTTCGTCTACGACCTCGCCTTCAAGCTCCGCCCCTCCGAGGTCCCGTGGCAGCAGCGTCTTTATTTCGGGACGATCCTGGAGCCGGCGCTGCGGCAGGCGGCAGCCGTGCTCACGATCTCGGAAAAGACCAGGACCGACCTTCTCGACTGGTACCACGTCCCCGGCCTGGACGAGAAAACCTCGGTCGTGCCGCTCGGCGTGTCCGATCCAGTCCCTGCGGGACCGCTGCCCGAAGGCATCATGCCCGGCTTCATCCTCGCGGTCGGCACCGTGGAGCCGCGCAAGAACTACCCGCGGTTGCTCGCCGCCTACCGCCGCCTGCGCGCCGGCCTCCTCGCCCCGCCCCTCGTGATCGCGGGCAGGCCTGGATGGGCGTATGGCGACACGCTCGAGAAGATTCGCGCCGAGCCTGGCGTGCGCTACCTCGGCCACGTCGACGAGGCGACGCTGAGCGCCCTGTACGACTCCGCCGCGGTGCTCGCATTTCCGAGCCTGTATGAGGGCTTCGGGCTGCCCCTGCTCGAGGCGATGGCGCACGGGCTGCCGTCGGTCGTGGGCACGGCGGGCGCGCTTCCGGAGCTGGCCGGGGGTGCGGCGGTGCTTGTGGATCCCGAAGACGTCACATCGATCGAGGCCGGCATCGAGAAGGCGCTCACTGACAAAGCGCTTCGCGAGCGCCTCTCCACAGCCGGCAGGGAACGCTCGGGTCAGTTCACGTGGCGGCGGACCGCAAGCCTCACGCGCGACGCGTTGCATGGAATCGCCCGAAAAACGCCGGCGCGTACCCTTTAAACGATGTCGCGCAGCCGGTTGACTCTCCTGGCGCTGCTATCCGGTCGCGCTCACGACTACGCGCACCTGGCGAGGCCCCTGCTCCACTCGCTCGAGCGAACGCACCACTTCGACATCGAGGTTGCCGGCGACCTCGACGCATTGGACGAGGGGCGCGCGCGAGTGCTCCTGGCCGCGTCGGACGTGGCGCTCGACCGCGCCCAGGCTGAGCATCTAAGTGAATTCGTGCGACGCGGCGGCGGCCTTGTGCTGTTGCACGGGACTCTCGCCGCGTGGTCCGAACAGGACGTAGTCGCGGAGATGGCGGGGTGGAGGCTCGGGCGGGCGGCTCCGTCGACCGAGCTTGTGATTCGCGTCGACGACCATCCCATCACGCAAAGGCTGTCGCCGGAGATCCGGCTCGAGGACGAGCTGTACATGTCGGAGGGCCCGCCGGCGGCAGCAAATGTCCTGCTGCGGGCCAGCTGGCGCTTCAGCGACCAGGTCGTGGCGTACGAAAGGCAGCATGGCGAAGGTCGTTTCGTACAGATCGGCCTCGGTCATGGGCCGGCCACTTATGAGGACACCGACGTTCAGAAGCTCGTGCACCGTGCGGTGCTGTTTGCATCCGGCGTCGCGCCGGCTCCCCCGGTTGGCGTCGGACTGATCGGCTACGGCGCGATCGCGCGCGGTCACGCCGGCTCCGTCTCAGCGACGCCCGGCCTAGACCTGCGGGCGGCGTGCGACATCTCGCCTGAGCGCCGCGAGCTCGCCGCCCGCGAGCTCGGCGTGAAGACGTACGAGACCGCCGAACAGCTGCTTCGCGATCCTGACATCGGCCTGGTCATCGTCGGGACACCGCCCAGCGTCCATGCCGAGCCCGTTGTCGCCGCTGCGCACGCAGGCAAGCATGTCGTCTGCGAGAAGCCGTTCGCGATCACCATCGAAGAAGCCGACCGCATGATCGACGCCGCGACGGCGCATCACCGCGTGCTCAGCGTCTACCAGAGCCGGCGCTGGGATCCCGACTACCTCGCGATGCGCGAAGCAATCCGCTCCGGCCGCATCGGCGAGCTTTTCTACATGGAGTCCTTCATAGGCGGTTACTCGCATCCGTGCGACTTCTGGCACAGTCACGAGCCCATCTCGGGCGGGACCATCTACGACTGGGGCTCGCATTACTTCGACTGGGTGCTGCAGTTGTTCGAGGGAGCTGTCCGCCACGTGTCCGCCGTCGGACACAAGCGGGTCTGGCACGACGTCACCAACGCGGACCAGGTGCGCGTCGACCTGACGTTTGACGGCGGCGCTCAGGCGACCTTCATGCAGTCCGACATCGCCGCGGCGCTCAAGCCGAAGTGGTACGTGCTCGGCACGCGCGGGGCGGTTGTTGGCGAGTGGCGCGAGGGTGTGGAGCCGCCGGCAGATTCGCCCGCCAGCGTCAAGGTGCTGCGTCCGGCTACGGGAGGCGGTACGCACGAGGAACGGCTTGCCCTCGCGCCTCGCGACGAGCACGGTTTCTACCGCAACCTCGCGGACCACCTGGCGTGGGACGAACCACTGGCCGTCACACCACAGGAGGCCCGGCGCACGGTCGCGGTGATGGAGGCGGCGACGCGGTCGATCGCTCAGGGTGGGGCTCGGCTCGAGGTCGACATATAGCAGGCGACCGGCTCGGCTGGGGTGTGCTCGGGGCGGCGTGGATAGCCGGCCGGGCGGTGCTTCCGGCCATCACCGCTTCTCGCAACGGTCGCCTCGTGTCGATCGCAAGCCGCAATCCTGAGAACGCCCGCGCGATGGCCTCGAAGCACAACATCGAGAAGGTCGCGCGCGACTACGACGAGGTGCTGGCCGACCGGCAGGTCGAGGCCGTGTACATCCCGCTGGTCAACAGCGTGCATAAAGAATGGACGGAGCGCGCGCTGGCTGCGGGCAAGCATGTGCTGTGCGAGAAGCCGCTAGGCATGAACGCCGGCGAAGTTGCGGCGATGGCAGAGGCGTCGCGTCGATCGGGCCGGCTTCTGATGGAGGCTTTCATGTATCGCTTCCATCCGCGCATGCGCGCGTTCGTCGAGGGGCTGCGCGGCGACGAGCGGCCGCTGCACGTGCAGGCGAGCTTCGGCTTTCCGCTGAACGACCCCGCCAACTACAGGCTGCAGCCCTCGCTGGGCGGCGGCGCCCTGCTCGACGTCGGCTGCTACACGGTGAGCGCGGCGCGATGGCTGCTCGGCGAGCCAGACACGGTGCTGGCGCGGGCGCGCTTCGACCAGCAGACCGGAGTCGACATGAGCGTGAGCTCGCTGCTGCATTTCGAGGGCGGCGGCACGGCGTCTCTGTGGTGCAGCTTCGAATCGGCCGAGGAGCAGGGGGTGACCGCTGTCACGGCAAAGGGCACCTACGCGCTGGAGCGACCGTTCACGGCCTGGCAGGACCCGCACGACCCCTACCAGCTGATGGTCGAATCGTTCGCGGACAGCGCGAGGAACGCCACCGAGCCGGAGGTCTCGTTGGAGGAGTCCCTCGCCAACATGCGCGTGCTGGATCGAATCCGGGAGGCGATGTCTTCCTAGGCGGGCGCGGGATCGAACAGGAGGCTGATCACCTGCGCGTGTGCTGGGAGGATCCCGCATGCCGTGAGCAGGACAGCGACGGCGATGAGGCGTCGCAGTTGAACCACTCTAGAGGACGGGTCTGGTTGCGTTCTCCTGCGCTGGCGCCGGCTCAGGCACCGTCGGCTGAACGGTCGCGATCGGCACGATCTGCCTGAACTTCGCCATGCTGCCGGCCCAATCCGACAGCAGCGAGGCGGCCCGCTCTGACCCCGTGTACCGCAGGTGCTCTTCGACGAGTGCGCGCAGCTCGGGCTCGTCTTCCGAAGGGACCTCGCGCGCGACGACGCTGTCGGCGTTCAGCTGTCGCCAGTCGACGAGGTACGCGGTGCCGCCGGTCATGCCGGCGCCGGCGTTCCAGCCCACCGCTGCAAGCGATACGGCGACGCCGCCGGTCATGTACTCACAGAAATGGTCGCCGGCCCCTTCGACGACAACGGTGGCGCCGGAGTTGCGTACGCAGCAGCGCTCACCGACCCGGCCGGCGATGAACAGGCGGCCACCGGTTGCGCCGTATGCGATCGTGTTGCCCGCGAGCACCGGATCGATCGCGGCATCGCCGGACGGAGGCCGGATGACGATGGACCCGCCGCCCATGCCCTTGCCGACGTAGTCCTGCGCCTCGCCGTCGAGCGAGAGCTCGACGCCCATGTCGATGAAGGCGCCGAAGCTCTGGCCCGCGCTGCCGGTGTACGCGCGTGATTCGCCACGATCGAGCGACGCACCGACCGTGCGGTGAGAGTTGTCGATCGGCCCCGATTCGGGAGCGGGCACGGGAACATCACCATTGCGTGCCCACAGCCGGCGCGTGGGTGAGTCTTCGATCGTCCCCGCCAGCAGCAGCGAGAGGTCCAGCGCGCAGTCGCTCGACGCCGCCAGCAGGTCGCGGCGTCCCACGATCTCGTCGATGGTGCGCGCGCCGAGCCGCGCCAGTTCGGTGCGCGCGTCCTCGGCGATGAGGATCAGGTGGTTGATCACATGCTCCGGCCGGCCGGTGAACTTCGCCCGCAGGTCCTCGCGTTGGGTCGCGATGCCGGTGGGGCACGTGTTGAGGTGACACTGCCGGGCCATGTCGCAACCGAGCGCGACGAGGACGCCGGTGCCGAAGCCAAATTCTTCGGCGCCAAGGAGCGCGGCGACGACGATGTCGCGGCCGCTCCGGAGCCCGCCGTCGGTACGGAGGCTTACCCGCTCGCGCAGCCGGTTCGCCACTAGGACCTCCTGGGTCTCCGCGAGTCCGAGCTCCCACGGCACGCCCGCGTTCTTGATGGACGAAAGCGGGGACGCGCCAGTGCCGCCGTCGTGGCCTGAGATGAGCACGTAGTCGGCGCGGGCTTTGACGACGCCGGCGGCGATGGTGCCGACACCGGACTCGGCCACGAGCTTCACGCCGACGCGGGCGCGCGGATTCACGGTCTTCAAGTCGTGGATGAGCTGCGCCAGGTCCTCGATGGAGTAGATGTCGTGGTGCGGCGGCGGTGAGATGAGCTGCCTCCCTGGCTGGGCGTGGCGCAGCCGCGCGATGAGGCTTGTCACCTTCAGGCCAGGCAGCTGGCCGCCCTCGCCAGGCTTCGAGCCCTGCGCGATCTTGATCTCGAGCTCGTCGGCGCGCTTGAGGTAGGCGGGCGTGACGCCGAATCGCGCGGATGCGACCTGCTTGACGCGGTTATCGCGCCTGACGACGGCGTCGTCGTAGGTGGCGGGGTCTTCTCCACCTTCGCCAGAGTTGGATCTCGCGCCCATCTGGTTCATGGCCAGCGCGAGCGCCTCGTGGGCTTCCGGCGACAGCGCGCCTAGTGACATCGCAGTGCTCACGAATCGCTTGACGATCTCGGTTGCAGGCTCGACCTCGTCCACGGGCGCTGGTGTGTCCGACCCTTGGAGCACGAGCAGCTCGCGCAGCGATTGGGGTCGGTCCATGCGTGAAGCGCGCAGCCATTCCTGGAACTGGGCGGGGTCCGCACCCGCGGCGGCTTTGTGCGCGGTGCGCACGCCGAGAGGGTTGTACGCGTGATGCTCACCGGTTTTCCGGAATCTCACACGTCCGTGGTCAGGCAGCGCCGTCGCTTCGGTCATCCGCGAGCGCACCAGCGTGTCCAGGTCGTCGAGGTCGATGCCGCCGATGCGCGACGGCATCGAAGGGAAGCACATACGCATGACCTCGGCGCCGAGGCCGAGTGCCTCGAGCA
>DASYXY010000047.1:0-1667 GCA_035934385.1 Candidatus Dormiibacterota bacterium | reverse complement strand
CGACGGGTCGGTCGGGTCGCCGTAGGGCACCTCCCGCATCCCCGCGGTGATGATCTCGACCCCCTCGGCGTACCGCGAGCGGGGCAGCAGGATCCGCGTCTGGATCGCGCAGCCCTGCCCGCCGTGCGTGCACGACATGCTCACCACCGGCAGCACCGCGCCGAAGTCCGCGTCGTCGCACACGATCAACGCCGACTTGCCGCCCAGCTCCAGGAACACCCGCTTGAGCGTCGCCGCGCCCTTCTCCATGATCCGCTTGCCGGTCACCGTCGACCCGGTGAACGAGATCAGGTCCACCCGCGGGTCCAGGGTCAGATCCTCACCGACCAGGTGATCGGACGAGGCGACCACGTTGACCACGCCCGCCGGGATGTCGGTCTTCTCGGCGACCAGCCGGCCCAGCCGCGTGGCGTTCCACGGCGTGTCCGGCGCCGGCTTGAGGACCACGGTATTGCCGGTGGCCAGGATCGGGCCGAGCTTGTTCGAGGTCACCTCGAAGGGGAAGTTCCACGGGACGATCGCGCCGACGACGCCCTGTGGCTCCTTGACCACCCTGCGCCGGCTCCGGACCCCGAACATGTCCGAGTCGGGCAGCTCGCGCTCCCACTCGAACTGCTCGATGTTCTTGGCCGGCCATCGGTACGCCTCCTGCAGCGGCGAGTCGAGCTGCGGACCGTAGGTGAGCAGGACCGGCGTGCCGGTCTCGGCCACGAGCTCGGCCCGGAGCTGCTCGCGCTCGGCCTCGAGCGCCTCCTGGAGCTGCTCCAGGCACCTCGCGCGGAAGGCGTGGTTCGTCGGCCAGTCCGTCTCGTCGAACGCGCGCCGGGCCGCGCCGATCGCGCGCAGCATGTCCTCGTGCCCGCCGTCGGCGGTCTGACCGAGCACCTCCTCGGTCGCGGGGTTGACGTTGTCGAACCGGGCTCCTGACGCCGCCTCGACCAGCTCGCCGTCGATGAGCAGGCGGCTCTCTGGCTCGAACGCCCCGGCCTTGGTCTCGATCATCGCCGCTTTCCTCCCTGGCTGCCGATGCGATCAGCGCCTGACCTGGATACCGAGCGATACCGCTGTTGTTTCAGCGCCGGTCACTGAGTCATTCTGCCGAGGCCGGCTGCCCGCAGGCAAGAGGCGCGATCTCCGATTCCGGGAGTCGGCTTACCGCCCAGCATCTGACCAGGTCAGCAGCGGTACTGCATAGGTTCGGTAACAAGAAGGCCCATCTCATTGACGTTACCGTTCGTGTTTCGGTAACGTTTCCAGTGCGCTGCCGGAGGGGGCAACGGCGTGCCGCTCCCAACTGACCGATAGTGGAGGGGGTTCGCCGATGCGTCGACGGTCTTACGCAGGCGCGGCTCTGCTCGTGGCCGCCTGCACCGCCCTGGCGGCGTGCAGCTCGTCCTCGTCCGGAGGATCCGGCTCCGGTTCGACCTCTGCCCCGGCCGGGTCGAAGACGATCACGATTGGTTTCGTGACCGACCTGACCGGGGTCGCGTCGTCGGGCTTCCTGACCAGCAAGCTGGGCATCGACGCGTACCTGAACCACCTCAACGCCACCGGCGGCGTGAACGGCATCAAGATCAAGTACATCCTGGGCGACACGAACTCGACGCCGACCGGCGCGCTGACCGCGGTGCAGAAGCTGGTGCAGCAGAACAACGTGTTCGCGATCG
>DASYXY010000038.1:0-44484 GCA_035934385.1 Candidatus Dormiibacterota bacterium | reverse complement strand
AGATCTCGTCGCCCTCCTCGACTCTCGCGCTGAGGCCCGATCCGAGCCTGACATCCTCGTCGTTGAGGTACACGTTCACGAACTGGCGGAGGTCGCCTTTCTCGTCGAGCAGCCTGTCCCGGAAACCGGGATAGCGCTGGTCGAGCGCAACGATCGCGGAACCAAGGTCGGCGCCGCCTACCTCGACGGTGATCTCGCCGTTCGACAGGCGCCGCAACGGGCCGGGAATCCGAAATCGTGGCATCGCTACAAATTCACCTTTTCGCGAAACGACTTAAGCGTCGGATCTATTTCCACCCGCCGCCCGTGCCCGTTCGCCGACGCCAGCACGTCAGCGGTCTTGAGCCCATGGCCGGTGACATACGCGACCACGGTTTCGTCGCCCCGCCAGCGGCCTGCCCGGGCCAGCTTCGCGAGCACGCCGATGGTCACACCGCCGGCCGTCTCGGTGAAGATGCCCTCGGTGCGGGCGAGAAGGCGCATCGCATCAACGATCTCCTCTTCGGTGACCGCCTCCACGACGCCGCCGGTCTCCAGCGCGATGCGGTTCACGTAGATGCCGTCGGACGGATTGCCAATCGCGATCGACCGGGCGATGGTGTTCGGCTTGACCGGCAGCACCCGCTCGGGCTGGTCGGACTTGAATGCGTTGTAGACGGGCGAGCAGCCCAGTGCCTGCGCGCCGGTCAGCGCGGGCACCCGGTCGCCGCGCACGAGGCCGAAGTCGATCAGCTCGCGCACGGCCTGCCGGTGGCGGACGAACTGGCAGCCGCTCGCGACCGGGATGATGATCTCGTCGGGCAATCTCCAGCCCAACTGCTCGGCGGTCTCGAACGTCAGGGTCTTGGAGCCTTCGGCGTAGAACGGCCGGATGTTGATGTTGCAGAAGGCCCAGGGCGTCGACTCGACCAGCTGGCTGCACAGACGGTTGACGTCGTCGTAGGTGCCGCGCACCGCCACGAGGTTTGGATCGAAGACGCCGATGCTCACGACCTTCTGGGGCTCGAGGTCGACCGGGATGAACACGAAGCAGTCGAGCCCTGCGCGGGCCGAGTATGCGGCGACTGCGTTGGCGAGGTTTCCGGTCGAGGCGCAAGCCATCGTCTCGAACCCCTGAGAGCGCGCCCAGCTGATCGCGACCGAGACGACACGATCCTTGAACGAGTTGGTCGGGTTCATGCTGTCGTTCTTCAGATACAGGTTGCGCAGGCCGAGCTCGTGCCCCAGGCGGTCGGCTTTGACCAGGGGCGTCAACCCCTCGCCAAGCGTCACGACCGGCGTAGAGTCCTCCACCGGGAGCAGGTCCCGGTAGCGCCAGATCGATTTGGGTCCCGACTCGATGCGCTCCCTGGTGACGATCTTCCTCAGCGACGCGTAGTCGTAGACCGCGTCGAGCGGACCGAAGCACATCTCGCAGACGTGCGTGGCCTGCAGCGGGTACTCGGCGCCGCACTCACGACAGCGAAGGCCTAGGAGCTTGGGCATCGGCTGCTCAGTTTAGATAGCGCGTATCTCCAGCCACCATGCGAGCGACTGGCCGCTCTGGAGGGTCGGCGGCGGTTCGTCGGAGTCTGGTCGGTCACCCCCGCCAGTCGCCGGCTCGATCGCGACCTGCTTGTAACCCCCAAGGTCGCCATTGCAGATCCAAACACCGCAGTACGGAGTCGCTTCGCGGTCCCACGCGATCTCGATCGCAGGACCCCGGTGCCATCGAAGGCGCGCACGGTCGACCTCGCCTCGCGGCAGGAAGAACTTGCCGCTCTTTCCCTCCGCCAACCGCATGAGCCGCGCTCCCACATCGATCTCCATGTCGGCCTCATACCGCAATAGCGGATGCGCGCACCAGAAGCCTGGGATCGCCTCAGCGCCTGCGTTCGAAAGCACGTATGAGACCCGGACGACCTGGCCGAGATCGATTCGCCTCTCCAGCCGCCAGGGCAGCGCGCGCCCCTCGCATGTCATCACGCACGAGGCCATGTCCGTCGACACCACGGTCCACGGCACGCGCCAGGCCTCACCGTGATCCGGCAGCGACCGGGTCGCCTCGACGGTCGGCACCATCTCGTCCCAGCCCCACGCCCCACCCTCGACGAACCCCTCCGCGGTAGGCTGGTCAACTCCGATGCCCTGGTCCAGGAGCTCCGCCTCCCGGAAGCGCAACGACGCAATGCGCCCGCCTCGCTCGGGCAGGATCTCCATCCGCCACAGATCGGAGACCAGCCTCATCGCGCTGACGATGCTAGCCGTCGTGGCCACCGCTGCCTGCGGCACGCCGGCCGCGCGACACGCGAGCACGAGCCCAACGCCGCCCGTCGCAGTGCAGCCGCAAGGATCGCCGAGCCCGACGCCCGTCCCGTCGCATGTTTTCGTCGTGGTGATGGAGAACCGCGGCTACGAGCAGGCTCTGGCCGGCAGCTTCACCGCGCAACTTGCTGCGACATACGGTGTCGCCACCAACTATCACGGCGTGTCCCACCCAAGCCTGCCCAACTACCTGGCGATGACGTCCGGAAGCACATGGGGCATCGCTGACGACGGGTACCACGCGCTGCCTGCGTCGGGGCTGGGCCAGCAGCTCACGCAGGCCGGCATCTCGTGGCGCGCATACATGGAGGGGATGTCGCGCACGTGCTTCTCGAGCCCGTACCCATACGCGCTCAAGCACGACCCCTTCCCGTACTACGGCGGCAGCTGCCCCGCCGAGGTCAAACCGTTCAGCAGCTTCACCGCGGACATGGCGACGGCGGACGCGCCGCGCTTCGTCTGGATCACACCCGGCCTCTGCAACGACGGGCACGATTGCTCGACGGCAGTCGCCGATAAATACCTCTCACAGCTGGTGCCGGCGATCATGGCCACCGCCGAATGGCAGGAGAACGGCGCGCTGTTCATCACCTGGGATGAGGGCTATGACCAGACCAACCACGTGCTCATGCTTGTGATCAGGCCTCTGGGCACGCACGCGGTGTCGAGCGCATATCGCGACCACTACTCGCTGCTGGCGACGATCGAGGACCTGCTGGGGGTCCCGCGCCTCGGCCAGGCCGCCAGAGCAAGCTCGCTGCACGAGCTGCTGGTCAGCGGTTGGAGGCTGTGACCGAGCTCCGGCCGATCTCCGCGGTCGACGTCGTGACCTCGCGCAGGCGTTCCGCGTCCACCGTCACTCCGAGCCCCGCCCCGGTGGGCACACGCAACCGGCCTTCGTGGAGAACGAACGGCTCGGTGATGATGTCGCGGTGGTAGTAGCGGTCCGACGCTGAGGTATCACCGGGCAGCGTGAAGTTGGGCATCGCCGCCATCGCCACGTTGCCGGCTCGCCCGATGCCCGTCTCGAGCATGCCCCCCATCCACACAGGTATCGAATTGGCGGAACACAGGTCGTGGATGCGCCGGGCCTCGAGGTAGCCGCCGACACGGCCGGGCTTGATGTTGATGATGCGGCACGCGTGAAGCTCGATCGCGTCTGCCGCAGCCTGCAGCGAATGGATCGACTCGTCGAGGCAGAGAGGAGTGCTGACGACCTCGGCCATCCGCGCGTGCGCCAGCACCTGGTCCTCGGGCATCGGCTGCTCGATGAGCAGCAGGTCGTACGCGTCGAGCTCGGCGAGGTGCTTCGCGTCGCCGAGCCGGTAGGCGGTGTTGGCGTCGACCTGCAGCGGCACGTCGCCGAAACGCTCACGCACCGCGCGCACGGGCTCGAGGTCCCACCCGGGCTTGATCTTCAGCTTGATGCGCCGGTACCCCTGGTCGAGGTATGCGCCGACCGTGCGAAGCAGCTCGGGGATGGTGCGGTGGATGCCCACCGACACGCCGCAGTCGACCTCCGCGCGCACCGCGCCGAAATACTGGCCGAACGACTCGCCTCGCGCGCGCAGCTGCGCGTCAAGGATCGCCATCTCGATGGCCGCCTTCGCCATCTGGTGGCCGTGCACATGGTGCAGAAGACCGAAGACGTCCTCCGCTTTCAGGTCTTCACGCGCGAGCAGCGCGGGCAGCAGGTGATTGGTCAGCACGTGCTGCGCGCCCTCGACGTACTCGGGCGAGTAGGTCGGCTCCTCGCCGGCCACGCACTCGCCCCAGCCCTCGCCTTCGGTCGTGATCGCCTTCACCAGCAGGATGTCGCGATCTGACTGGACGCCGAACGACGTCTCGAACGGCGCGACGAGCGGGATGCCGATGCGTATGAGCTCGACGACCTCCAGTCTCACAGGCTCAGCCTATCCAGATGCTCGGCCTCGTCGTTGGCGAGTTCGAGGTCGGCCGCGGCCACGTTCTCGTCGACCTGATGCACGCTCGACGCGCCGGGGATCGCGACCACGTTCGGCTTGCGGATGAGCCATGCGAGCGCCACCTGCGAAGGAGTCGCTCCGTGCTTCGACGCGATCTCATTCAGGGCTTGCACAACCGGTCCCACGCGCGCGCGACCTGCCGTCCGGAAGTTGGATCTGAAGCGGCGGAAGTTCCGGGGCGGTGCGTCCTGGTACCTACCGGAGAGCAGGCCCTGTCCGAGCGGGCTGTACGCGATCACGATCCTGCCCTCCCGCTGCGCCCACGGCACCAGGTCGCGGTCAGGATGGCTGTGCACCAGGTTGAACAGAACCTGGTTCGAGAGCACCGGTCCTCCCAACGCGCGCTCGGCGTCGTGCCACTGCCGCAGCGAGAAGTTGCTGACGCCAACGTGTCCCACCAGCCCCGATTCCACGAGTCTTCGCATGCGGGGCATGGTCGCGCCTGCGGGAAAGAGCGGGCTCGGCCAGTGCTGCTGGTACAGGTCGATGTGTTGCACGCCAAGGCGCCGGGCGCTCGCGCGAGCGCGTGATGCGACCTGCAGAGGCAGCCCGAACGGAAACAGCTTGGTGGCGATGAACACGCGCTCGCGGCGATCGCGGATCGCCTCGCCGACGATGCGTTCCGACCTGCCCTGGCCGTAGACCTCGGCGGTGTCGACCAGGTTGACGCCGAGGTCGAGCGCCCGGTGGACGATCGCTCTCGCGTCGTCACTGGCGTAGCGGCCGCCGTAGCCCCATTCCATCGACCCGAACTGCCACGTGCCCAGACCGATGGCGGAGACGCGCACGCCGCCGGCCTCGACGAACCTCAATCCTTTCCCGCCCGCAGGCGTTCGTACACGATCTGCGACCACGACTCCATCTCGAGGAAGTGAATGCGCATCTCGTCCAGCGTCAGCAGCTCACCGGCCAGCTTGTCGGTCTCACGAATCCTGATCTCCGGGCTGTCGCCGTCGACCAGGAAGACGGCGCCGAGATGGACCTTCGAAACGGGCGACGACTCCTCGTTCAGGAACCCGATCAGCCGGGCCTCGAACTGGCCGTCGTAAACGACCTCCTCCTCCCACTCGCGCTTCAGCCCTTCGAGCAGCGGATCGCCCGCATGCAGATCACCCGGGTTGATGTGGCCACCGACCCCGAGCGAGTACTGCTTCCGCAGACGCCGCTCCGACGATGCGCGGAGGCGATGAGTCAGCAGGTAGCGATCGCTGTGCCGGAACACGACGTACGGAATGATCTGCTGGTAGGCAGGATCGTTTTCGACCTCTGCTCGAGGCTTGAAGAAGTGTCTTTCGCGAATCACGCGTTGGGGACGTTCAAGGTCATCCGTGATGAAGCCATGCCATGCCCCGTCGGGAAAGATGTCCTCCCGGCGCACGCACAGCACCTGCTCGGCCGCCACCCTCATGCCATGCGCACCAGTCCGCGGCCGAAGACCGCCACCAGCTCGGCGGTGCGGTCGATCTCGTCATCGGTCACCGGCAGGAAGTAGATCCACGCGGCGCGCTCGGTGTTCGTGGTGATCATCGTGCGCGCCGAGTCCGCGCTGGGGTTGCCGCACGGCCCTTCGGCGTCGGCCACGCAGATCCGTCCAGCAACGTTGACGTGCTCCTTGCCGATGCCCGAATAACCCTCGCCATCGGCACCCAACCTGATGGTCAGCTGGTCGCCGCGGGCCTTCTCCAGGTCGTAGAGGCCGACCGGCACCTGCAGCTGGACCGACAGCGCGTTGGCCACGTCCACCAGCGAGTTCACGCGCGGCAGCGCATCGCCTTTTCTCAACCTGCGCAGGAGAGCCTCGTTCGACGGCCTCATCCGGGTCGGGTCCGTGCCATACCGGCGGTAAAGCGCGCGGGCGCGGCCGACGTCGCCGATCGTGCCGGCCCGCACTGCCTGGGCTGCGCGCGCGACCTCGAGCTCGAAATCCTCGCGCGGCTCGGTCACCTCGAGCTCGTACAGCTCGAACGCGACGAAGTCGATGTCGAGATCACTCTGAACTTTCAGCATGGCGACGTCAGTGCTTCAAGCTGGTCGAAGAAGCCGGGGTACGAGATGTCCGCGCACTCGGCGTCCTCGATGGTCGTTTCACCCCTCGCGAGCAGGCCTGCCACGGCAAACGCCATGGCCACCCGGTGATCGCCATGCGACCGGACACGCGCGCCTTCGAGGCTCGAAGGACCGCTGATCTCCCACCCGTCGTCGAGAGTCTTGATGTCAGCGCCCATCTTCTTCAGCCCTTCGGTCATCGCTTCGATTCGGTCCGACTCCTTGACCCGCAGCTCGCTCGCGCCTGCGACGCGGGTTGTGCCAGGGAGCTGGGTGGCGGCGACCGCGAGGACTGGGAGCTCGTCGATCATCGCTGCAGAGTCGTCGGCGGCGAGGTGGACGGGCACCAGGTCATGGGCGCCCGCGACCTCCAGCCAACCGACCGGCTCGCCGCCGGCCTCGCCGATCGCGCCCACCGTGATGCCGAAACCCGTGCGCCGCAGGAGCTCGACGAAGCCGGTTCTTGTCGGGTTCAGTCCCGCATCCTGGATCCGGATTCGTGAGCCGGGCACGACTCCGCCCGCCACCAGCCAGAAGCTGGCGGCGCTCAGGTCGCCAGGAATGGCAAGCGCGAGCGGCTGCAGCCGGTCCGCGCGCTCGACGCGAACGCCGTTGGCTCGTGGTGTCACCGGCGCACCCATCGCCCGGAGCATCCGCTCGGTGTGATCACGTGTCGCGACGGTTTCGACGACCTCGGTGACGCCTTGGGCGAAGAGGCCCGCCAGCAGGACCGCCGACTTCACCTGTGCGCTCGGTACCGGCGGGCGGTACTCGATGCCTCGAAGCGGCACGCGACCACCTACGCGCAGTGGCGGCCAGCTCGCTTGCGCGCCCATCTGGGTGAGCGGCCCGACCACTCGGTCCATGGGCCGCCTCCGAAGCGAGGAGTCGCCTGTCAGCTCGGATGTGAACGCCTGCGCAGCCAGCACCCCCGCCAGGAGCCGCATCGTGGTGCCTGAGTTGCCGCAGTCAAGCGGGCCACTCGCCTGGCGCAGGCCCATCAGGCCGCGGCCGTCGACCCTGCTCTCGTCGACGTCTACGCCCAGCGCACGCAGGCACGCGGCGGTCGAGCGCACGTCCTCGCCGTGCGAGAGCCCGCTGAGGCTGCTCGTCCCGTCGGCGAGGGCGCCGAGGATGAGTGCCCGGTGCGAGATCGATTTGTCCCCGGGCAGCCGGACCTCGCCGCGCACCTTTCGCCCGCCCCGGACGGTGGCGATCACGGGTTTTCGCGGGCCCAACGCTCGCGGACCGAGCGAGCCTCCTCGAAAAGCTCGACCAGCCGCGGGTCGTCGGCCTCCAGGTGGCGTCGCAGCCGAGCCAGCTCAGCGCTGATCGCGTCCAGCATTGCGACCATGTTTTCCCGGTTCGTCTCGGAGATCCCGGCGTAGAGCTCGGGATCGCCGGCCGCGAGCCGGCTCATGTCGCGGAATCCGCTGCCGGCGACCTTGGAGGCTTCCGGCCAGTCGGAGCGGTGCGAGAGCGCGAGCACGTAGCCGATCGACAGCAGGAACGCGCCGTGGCTCACACCCGCGACGAGCCTGTCGTGCGTGGCCGCGTCCATGACGACGGCGTGGGAGCCGACCGACTCGATGAGCCCGACGACCTGCGGGTCGCGCCGGGTGATGATCCAGGGAGCACCCTGGAAGATGGTCGGGTCGGCGGCGTCGATTCCGGACGACTCCTTGCCGCACATCGGGTGGCCGCCCACGAGGTCCACCCCCGATGCGGAGGCCCAATCCATGACGACCGCCTTGGTGCTGGCCATGTCGGTCACCACCTTGGCGGCCGTCTTTCCGGCCAGCCGTTTGAACACGTCGCGCATCGCGCGCACCGGCGCGGCGATCACGACCACGTCCGCAATGTCGACGATGCTGAGGTCCGAGTGAGCGACCTCCACGATCCTGCGGTCCACCGCCTTGCGGACCACGGCCGGGTCGCGGTCGCTGCCGACGATGGTGTGCCCCTGGCCGCGCAGCGCGAGCGCAAACGACGAGCCCATGAGCCCAAGCCCCACTACGGCAACAGTGGCCAAAGCGCGGTCAGGCCAGCTGTTTGGCCATCGCGCCGAGCAGACGCCTGAGGTCGGCCATCAAACGGTCGAACGCCGCGAAGTCCAGCGATTGCGCGCCGTCCGACAGCGCCTGGTTGGGCGTGGGATGCACCTCGATGATCAGTCCGTGCGCGCCGCCCGCCACCGCGGCGAGGGACATGGGCCCGACCAGGGAGTGCCGGCCGGTCGCCTGCGACGGGTCGACGATCACCGGAAGGTGCGAGAGCTCGCGCACGAGAGGCACCGCGTTTAGGTCGAGGGTGAACCGAGTGGCGGTCTCGAACGTGCGAATGCCGCGCTCGCACAGGATCACGCCGCGATTGCCCTGCGAAAGGACGTACTCGGCGGCCAGCAGCCACTCCTCGATCGTGGAGGACATGCCGCGTTTGAGCAGCACTGGCTTGCCCGACCGCCCGGCCTCCTGCAGCAGCGCGTAGTTCTGCATGTTGCGCGTGCCGAGCTGAAGGATGTCCGCGTACCGCGCGACCATGTCCACGTCGGCGGGCGAGACCACCTCAGTGACCACTTTCAGGCCCGTCTCCGCCCGCGCGTCGGCCATCATCTTCAGTCCGGCCTCGCCGAGACCTTGGAACGAGTACGGCGACGTGCGCGGCTTGAACGCGCCGCCGCGCAGCACCTTCGCGCCCTGCGAGGCCACGTGCCGCGCTGTGTCGAGAAGCATCTCCTCGCCCTCGACCGAGCATGGTCCGGCCATGACCACGACCTCTTCGCCTCCGATCTTGACGCCACCGACGTCGACCACTGTGTTCTGAGCGCGGAACTCGCGGCTCGCGAGCTTGAACGGCTTGGTGATTGGGATGATCTCGTGGATGCCGCTGAGGTGGGAGAAGGCCTCGCGGTACGCGTATGCGTTGGCGCCGATGACGCCGATCAGGGTTCGCTCCTCGCCGCGAGAAAGCTCGGTCTTCAGCCCGATCTCGTGCACGCGGTCGACCACGGCGTTGATCTCGCTGTCGGTCGCGGTGTGACCCATGACGATGATCACTGCCGATTCGCTTCCAAATCGGCGAGGATGGCCTGCGCGCCGCGCAGGTAGGCGAATCGCATCGCCGTCTGCGGCCGTTCGGTGTTGTAGAGGACGAGGACCCGAATGCACATCGGGATACCTCGCGGGTTGGGCTGCCTCACGTTCATATCGTGGCCGCACAGCAGGGCGACGTGCGTCCAGCCGAGGCGCCGCGCGGCGTGCGCCGGGAACTCCGCGTCGAGGTCGGTGGTCGTCGTGAGGAAGGCGCAGGCGATGTCGTTCGGTTCGAGGTCGTTGAGACGGACGAGCTCGCGCAGCAGGTCTTCGGTCGCCTCGTTGATGGCCTCGGCGGTGTTGGCGGATGCGGTGGTCGCGCCGCGGATGCCTCTCACCGGCACGCTTTCAAAAGCTCCTTGACGAGCGGCAGCGGGTCCTTGCCGGCGTCGATCTCGGACACGAATGCGCTGCCGACCACCGCCGCGTCTGCAACTCCGCGCAGAGACTTCATGTGCTCAGGCCGAGAGATTCCGAAGCCCGCGGCCACGGGAAGCTCCGTCCGCTCGCGAACGCTGCCCACCAGCTCCTTCAATCCCGCCGGCATCTCCTTGCGCGCTCCCGTGATGCCGGTCACAGTGACGCAGTAGACGAAGCCGCTCGAGCGCTCGCAGATGGCGCCGATGCGGTTCGGCGCGGTGGTCGGGGCGACCATGAAAATCGTGTCGAGCGAAGCCGAGCGAAGCCAACTGGTGACAGGCTCCGCCTCCTCGATGGGCATGTCCGGCACGATCACTCCGGCGACCCCGGCCTGCGCGGCGTCGGCCGCGAAGCGGCGGGCGTCGTGGGCGAGGATCGGGTTGACGTAAGACATCAGCACCACGGGCGCGCCGACACCGCTCACCTCGCTTGCCAGCTCGAGGCACCCGCCCATGGTCATTCCGCGGTCGAGTGCTGTCTGCCCGGCTTTCTGGATCACCGGGCCGTCGGCGAGCGGGTCCGAGTGGGGCACGCCGATCTCCAGCGCCGCCACGCCGGAGGCCGCCAGGCGTTTTGCGATCTCGAGCGACTTCTTCCGGTTCGGATGTCCGGCCATGATGTAGGCGACCAGCTTCAGATCGCCGTCCGCCTTGAGCGCCCTCTCCAGACGGCTAGTCGTAGCTCTCAACCGAGTCCATGTCCTTGTCGCCGCGGCCCGAGAGGCACACCAGGATGCGCCCGCCCGGACCGAACTGCCGCGCCAGCACGCCGGCGTGATGCAGCGCGTGCGACGGCTCGAGCGCGGGCATGATCCCTTCGAGCCGTGTGCACAGCTTGAAGGCCGCCACGGCGTCCTTGTCCGTCACCGCGACGTACTCGACCCGCTCGGTGTCGCGCAGGAATGCGTGCTCCGGCCCGACGCCCGGATAGTCAAGCCCGGCGGAAACCGAGTGCGTGGGCGTGATCTGACCGTCGCCGTCTTGCAGGACATATGAGTACGAGCCGTGAAGCACGCCGGGACGGCCGCCCACCAGCGAGGCCGCGTGCTTTCCAGATTTGACCCCTGAACCGCCCGCCTCAACGCCGATGAGTACGACGTCGCGGTCTTCGAGGAACGCCGTGAACATGCCGATTGCGTTGGATCCCCCGCCGACGCACGCTATGACCGCATCCGGCAGCTTGCCGTCCGCCTGCAGGTACTGCTCGCGTGCCTCGTCGCCGATCACCCGCTGCAGGTCGCGCACGAGCTCGGGGTAGGGGTGAGGTCCGACCACCGACCCGATGATGTAGTGGGTCGTGCCCACGTTGGTGACCCAGTCGCGGATCGCTTCCGATGTCGCGTCCTTCAGGGTCCTGGTGCCGTTGGTGACCTCGCGTACCTCGGCGTTCAGCAGCTTCATCCGGCGCACGTTCATCGATTGCCGGTGCATGTCCTCGGTGCCCATGTAGACGCTGCACTCGAGACCAAACCGCGCGGCCACGGTGGCCACCGCGACCCCGTGCTGGCCTGCGCCCGTCTCCGCGATCAGGCGGGTTTTGCCCATGCGCAGGGCCAGCAGCGCCTGCCCCAACGCGTTGTTGAGCTTGTGGGCGCCTGTGTGGCACAGGTCCTCGCGCTTGAGGTGGATGTGTGCGCCGCCGAAGTGCTCGCCGAGGCGCGTCGCCGCGTACAGCGGAGTCGGTCGGCCGACGAATGCGTGCCGGTGACCCGCCAGCTCGAGCTGAAACTGCGGGTCGGCCTTGGCCTCGTGCCATACGCCCTCGAGCTCCTCGAGCGCGCCCATCAGCGTCTCTGGCACGTACTGCCCGCCGAACGGTCCGAACCGCCCCCGCACGGGATGGCTCACGCCGTGACGGCTGCCCTGGCCGCGCGGACGAAGGCGCGGACCTTTTCCGGATCCTTCACACGCACCGCCGCCTCGACCCCGCTCGACACGTCGACGCCGAATGGGCTGAACCTGCTCACGACCGTGCCCACGTTACCCGGTTCCAGACCGCCGGCGATGAAGACCCTGCGTTGCTTTATGAGATCGCGCGCGAGCTCCCAAGCCCACGTCCGCCCGGTGCCGCCGCGCTGATCGTGCGACCACGAATCCAGCATCAGCGGGTCCGGCCACGCGCCTGCGGCGGGCACCTCATCGCCCCTGACCTTGAGCACCTTCATCAGGGGCCGCCCGGCCTCGAATCCCGGCGCCTCCGAGCCGTGCAGCTGAAGAAGGTCGAGGCCGACGTGCTCGGCGATCTGGCGGACCTCGCCGGCCGGCTGGTCGATGAAAACCCCGACGATCGTGGGGCGCCGATCCAGCCCGTCGACGATCGAGCGCGCCAGGTCGGGCTCGATGCGGCGGGGCGACGAGCAGAAGTGAAAGCCCAGGAGGTCGGCGCCCGCATCGACCGCGTCCTCCGCGTCGGCGGCGCTGCAGATGCCGCAGATCTTCACCTGGACCATCAGCCGGCTCGCAGCTCGCTGATTGCCTGGGCCGGATCCGCAGCCCGCATCAGCAGCTCGCCCACAAGGACCGCGTCGGCTCCCGCGTCCCGCATGCGCCGCGCGTCCTGTCGGTTCTTGATTCCGCTTTCCGCGACCAGGATGCATTGACTTGGAATCAGTGGGCGCAAACGTTCCGTCAGCGTCAGGTCGACGTCGAACGTGCGGAGGTCGCGGTGGTTGACGCCGATCAATTGCGCACCAGCGTCGACCGCTGCGCGGGTCTCGCCCTCGTCGTGCACCTCCACCAGCGCCGCCAGCTCAAGCCGGGTGGCCACGTTCAGCAGCTCGGCCAGCTTCCCCGTCGGCAGCGCGGCCACGATCAGCAGCACCGCGTCGGCGCCGTGGGCGCGAGCCTCCACGACCTGGTAGGGGTCGGTGATGAAGTCCTTGCGCAGGATGGGAAGGTCTACGGTGGCCCGCACCTCGTCCAGGTGTTCGATCGAGCCGCCGAAACCCGCGGCGTGGGTCAAGACCGAGATCGCCGCGGCACCTCCCCGCTCGTAATCGGCCGCCAGATTCGCGGGCAGGTAGTCGTTCACGAGCACGCCCATGCTCGGAGTGCGCTGCTTCATCTCCGCGATGACAGCGAGGCCCGAGGCCCGCAGGCCCGCGGCGAAATCACGCGGCGAGTAGTTCGCCGCGCGGCGCTCCACCTCGCTGCGCGACAGCACGGCACGCCGCTGTTTCGTCTCGACCACCGCCTCGGCCACCAGCCGGGCGAGGATTCCGTGGCCGGAGATCACGCCTGTGAGATCTTCGCCCACCGCTGGAGCACGTCAGAAGCGCGCCCAGAGTCGATGGCCTCCGCGGCGAGGCCAAGGCCATCCTTCCAGTCCTTCGCGATCCCGGCCGCGCGCAGGGCGGCCGACGCGTTGAGCAGCACGACGTCGCGGCGGGGCCCTTTCGCGCCCGAGAGCACCTCCCGAGCGATGCGGGCGTTCTCCTCAGGACCGCCGCCGCGCACCTCCACGAGCGCCGCTTTCTTGAGGCCCAGCTCGGAGATGTCAAGCTGGTACTCGCGTCGGGCGCCGTCGATCTCGATCACCTGCGACGGCGCCGACAGCGAGAGCTCGTCCATTCCATCCTCGGAGTGGAAGACGATCGCGCGCTCGACGCCAAGGCGCTGGAGCACGTCAGCCATCTTGCCCGCGAGGGCTCCGTCCGCGACCCCCAGTGCCTGGTAGCGCGCGCCGGCCGGGTTGCAGAGCGGACCCAGCACGTTGAAGACCGTCCGCACGCCGAGCTCCCGCCGCGGCACACCGGCGAACCTGAACGACGGGTGAAAGATCGGCGCGAACAGAAATCCGATTCCCGCGCCCTCGATGCAGCGAGCAACGCCCTCGGGCGGCAGGTCGACCTTCACGCCCAGCTGTTCGAGCACGTCGGCGGAACCGCACATCGACGAGGCAGCGCGGTTGCCGTGCTTGGCGACCCGCGCGCCGCTGGCGGCGGCAACGATGGCCGCGAGCGTCGAGATGTTGAAAGTGGCGAGCCCATCGCCGCCGGTGCCGCACGTGTCGAGGAGATCACCCTCGACGTCGATCGGCGTGGACATCTGGCGAGCTGTCTTCGCGAACCCGGTGAGCTCATCGACGGTCTCGCCCTTGATGCGCAGAGCGATGACGAATCCGGCGATCTGGACCGGCGTCGCGTCGCCACGCATGATCGTCTCGAAAGCGGCGGCCGCCTCAGCCTCGGTCAGCGACTGGCACTTCACCAACTTGGCGATAGCGTCAATCACGTTCCGTTCACCTTCGCAGAGCGCCGTATGAAGTTCGCCAGGATCTTCTTGCCTTCCTTTGTGAGCACGGACTCGGGATGGAACTGCAGGCCGTACGTCGGGTGCTTCGTATGCCGCAGGCCCATGACTGTCCCGTCGGATGTCCATGCCGTAACTACGAGCTCATCGGGCACCGACGAACGCTCGACAATCAACGAGTGGTAGCGCGTCGCTTCGAACGGATCGCTCACGCCGGCCAGCACGCCCGAGTTGTCATGCCGGATCCACGACGTCTTGCCGTGCGCGGGCTCGTTGCGGACGACGTTCGCGCCAAACGCCTCACCCATGCACTGATTCCCGAGGCACACGCCGAGGATGGCGACCTTGCCGCTGAGGTCGCGAATCGTCTGAGTCGAGATTCCGGCATCACCCGGAGCGCCGGGGCCGGGCGAGATGACGATGCCGCTGTACGACGCGAGCTCCCCAGGCGTGACTTCGTCGTTCCGGAACACGTCGGGCATCGGTCCCAGCTCGGCGAGGTACTGCACCAGGTTGTAGGTGAACGAGTCGTAGTTGTCGATGATCGCAAGACGGGGCTCGCTCATCCCATCTCCTCCGCCATCTCAACAGCTCTGAACATCGCCCCCGCCTTCTCGAGAGTCTCCTCGAACTCGCGCTCGGGTTTCGAGTCCGCGACCACACCGGCGCCTGCCTGGACGAACACCTCGCCGCCGGCGACTACGAGCGTGCGGAGCGTGATGGCCATGTCCAGGTTGCCGCCAAAACCGACGTAGCCGAGCGACCCCGCGTAGACGCCGCGCTGGTCCGGCTCGAGCTCGGAGATGATCTCCATCGCGCGAATCTTCGGCGCGCCGGACACGGTGCCCGCCGGGAACGCCGCGCGCAAAGCGTCCAGGGATGTCGAGCCGTCCCTGAGCTGACCACTGATGGTCGACGAGATGTGCATGACGTGCGAGTAGCGCTCGACCTCCATCAGCCGCTCGACCTGCACGGTTCCGGGCCTCGCCACGCGACCGACGTCGTTGCGTCCAAGGTCGACGAGCATCACGTGCTCGGCCCGCTCCTTGAGATCCGACAGCAGCTCCTTCTCGAGCTTCGCGTCCTCCTCGGGGTCCCGGCCCCGGCGCCGCGTGCCCGCGAGGGGCCGCGTCTCCGCGCGCCGGCCTTCGACCTGGACCAGCTTCTCAGGGGACGTGCCAACGACGTAGCGGCCCCCACCGAGAGAGACGAAGAACATGTACGGCGACGGGTTGATTGCGCGAAGGCAGCGGTACATGTCGAATGGGCGCGCCGCGAGCTTCTTGCGAAAGCGCTGCGAGACCACGACCTGGAACGCGTCGCCTGCCAGGATGTGCTCGCGCGCGCCATCCACCATCGCGTGGAAACGGCCCGGCGACATGTTGGGCTCCCACGGCACGCCGTCCGGACCGAAAGCCTCAGGCGTCGGCGCGTCCTCGGTTAGACGCCTCTCCATGCGGTCTATACGAGCCAGCGCATCGTCGTAGGCCTCCATTGCGGGTCGGTGGATGGTCATGAGCTTCAACCGGCGCGTGACGTGGTCGAACACCGCCAGGTCCTCGGCCTTGAGAAATGCCGACTCGGGCATTGGCGGCGCCGGCCCGTCGGCGACCGGGAGGTGCTCGAAATGGCGGGCGGTCTCGTAGCCAAGGTAGCCAACCGCTCCGCCATGGAAGCGCGGCAGCCCGGCCACCGGAGCGACGGATTCGCTCGCCACCTGCACCAGGGCTGGAAGCGGGTTGCCGTCCCCAAGGTCCAGGTCGACCGGCCGCGACCCGATGAACGAGTAGCGGGCCAGCCGCTCGCCGCCCTCCACGCTCTCGAGCAGGAATCCAGGCTCGCCGGCTGGGCACAGGAGCGTGTAGGCGCGGACCGGGGTGAGCATGTCGGCGAGGACTTCGCGGTACATGGGCACCAGCGCGTGGTTCGCCGTCAGGGCCCGAGCTTCCGCCCGGGTGGGAGTGCACTCTCTCATCTAGCTGTCTCGCCTCTTCTCTTCTGTACTTCCCGCCCGATTCCCATCTCCGGACCGGGCCGGGACGGTCAGGTTAGCAGATCACTTGGCGGCTTTCATCTCGCGCTTGACCGCCCGGGCCTGCGCCATGGTCTCTGGCGAATCGACGTCCGCAACCGAGTGCCAGCTGGCCGCGTGCTTCTCCCAGCCGGGCGGCTGGACCCCGAACTTCTTGGCCAGGACCGAGATCATGATCTTCGTCTTCATCTCGCCAAACCCAGGCAGCTTGGAGATGCGCTTTGCCAGGTCGTCCCCATCGCGGGCTTCGCGCCAGACCGCGCCGGCGTCGCCGCCATAGTCCTTGACCACGGCCTGCGTCATGGCCTGAACTCGCCTCGCCATGTTGCCGGGGAAGCGGTGGAGCGCCGGGCGCTCGCGAAAGACCTTGTCCAGGCGGTCCGGGTCCATGCTCGCGATCTGCCGCGCGTCGAGCCCGCCGAGCCGCTTCTTCAGCTCGTACGGTCCGATGAACGCCTTCTCCATCTTCACCTGCTGGTCGAGCACCATCCCGATCAGCAAAGCGAGCGGATCGCTGTCGAGGAGCTGGTTGGCTTCTTCGTTCTCTGTCCAGACGATCGGCATCAGCTGCCACCTCCCCTTTTCTGCACGAACTGGTATCCGAACCGGCCCTTCACGCAAAGGTGACCCGCGGTCACGCTGTGGTCGAGCGGCGATGTGACCTTGACGATGGAGTTGTCCTGCACGTGCAGCTCGAGCATGCAGCCCACGCCGCAGTAAGCGCACACGGTCTCCGTGACCGTCTGCTTGCTCTCGTCCCACGTGCCGGCCTGGCGCATGTCGTACTCGCTCTTGAACATCAAAGCGCCGGTCGGGCAAACGCCGATGCAGTTGCCGCAGTAGACGCACGCCGATTCCGGCAGCGGCGTTGTGAACTCGGTCGAGATGTGGGCGTCGAAGCCACGACCTGCGACGCCGAGCGCAAACGTGTTCTGGGCGTCGACGCCGCATGCCTCGACGCACTTGTAGCAGAGGATGCAGCGCGAGTAGTCGCGCACGTACAGCTCGTTGTCGATCTTGACCGGTTGCTCGACGGTCGCGGCGGCCGGACCGAACCGGTTGACGTCAGCGCCGTAGCGCTTCATCCAACCATGCACCTCTGGCGCCGTTAGCGAGACGTCCACTGAAGAGCCCAGGAACTCCAGCACCACGCGGCGGCTGTGACGCACTCGCTCGCTGTCGGTCTGGATCTTCATGCCGGCCTCGAGCTTGCGCGAGCAAGCAGGCACCAGCACGCGCGAGCCTTCCACCTCGACCACGCAAACGCGGCAGACGTTGACGGGTGTGAGCGTCTCGAGGTAGCACAACGTCGGCGTGTCGATGGCGAGTCGTCTGCAGGCCTCGAGGATGGTCGTGCCTTCCGGCGCCTGGACTTCGCGTCCGTCAATGGTCGCTGTGAGCATCCGCCTCGGCAGCCCGACGAAGGCAGTGGTCGCCATCTAGCGCGCCACCATCAACGGAATCGCGGACTGGATGGCGCTTGCGGCGGTCTGGCCGAGGCCGCAGATGGACGCGTCGCGCATAGCCTGCGCGATGTCCGCCAGCAGCTGGATGTCGCCCTCGTGGCCGTTTCCATTCCTTGAAGACAGCACGCGCTGCAGTATCTCCTCCTGGCGCTTCGTGCCCACCCGGCAGGGAACGCACTGCCCGCACGACTCGTGACGGAAGAAGGCAGCGATGCGAAGCAGGATGCTCGACATGTCGGCGGTGTCATCGAGCACCATGACCGCTCCCGAGCCCAGCGTCGCTCCGACGGCGCGCGTGCCCTCGAAGCTCAGCGGCACGTCGAGCTGTTTCTCTGTCACGAATGAGCCGGCGGCGCCGCCAAGCAGAACCGCCTGCAGCTGCCGGCCCTCATGGAGCCCGCCTGCTTTGTCGATGAGCGCACGCAGCGTGGTGCCCATAGGCACCTCATACACGCCTGGCTTCCGCACATGGCCGGACAGGCAGAACAAGCGCGTGCCGGTCGATTCGGGGGTGCCGGTCGCGGCGAACGCGGCCGAGCCGTGATTGAGGATCTCGAGGACGTTGACCAACGTTTCCACGTTGTTGACGAGCGTCGGCCTGGAGAAGAGGCCCGACTGGACCGGGAACGGCGGCTTGTTGCGCGGCTCGCCGCGCTTGCCCTCGATGGAGTTGAACAGCGCCGTCTCCTCGCCGCAGATGTACGCGCTCGCCCCGCGGCGGACCTCGATGTCGAAGTGCGCGCCAGTGCTCGCGACGTCATCGCCAAGAAAGCCGCGCTCCCGCGCCTGCAGCACGGCGCTCTCCATGCGGTGCCGCGCCAGCGAGTACTCCCCGCGCACGTACATGTAGCCGTGCTCGCAGCCGGTCGCGAGTCCCGCGATCGTCATCGCCTCGACCACGGCGAACGGGTCGCCCTCCATGAGGACGCGATCCTTGAAGGTCCCCGTCTCAGATTCGTCTGCGTTGCACACCATGTAGTGGGGGCGAGCCGGCGTCCGCGCGACAGCGTCCCACTTGCGACCGGTTGGAAAAGCCGCGCCGCCGCGTCCTAGCAGCCGCGCCTCGGTGATCTCGCGAATCACACCTTCCGGTCCCATCTCGATGGCCCGTCTGAGCGCCTGGTAGCCGCCGGCCGCCCGGTAGCTGTCGAAACTCCCCGGGGCGGCCTCCCCGAGACGGCGGAGCAGGCTTACTTCTGAGCGAGGCTGCGATAGGCCACCAGCCTCATACGCCGGCGGATCGGCGCCACCGAGCACATCCCGCACCGTCGAGGCGGTCGCGCCGGTGATGCGGCGTTGGGCATACCGGAGCCCGGCGCGCTCGACCATCACCGCGGGTGCGCGGTCGCAAAGGCCCAGGCAGGGGCTGCGGTACCAGGCTGCGCCGCTGTGCGATCCGGCGGCGCCCGCCGGCCCGAACGATGATTCGAGCGCCGCGCACAGCTCGTCGGCCCCGGCGCATTTGCACGCCACGTCGTCGCACACGTGCACCGCGAGGGGCGGCCGTTTCTCGGTCGCGAATCGGTCGTAGAAGGTCACGACTCCGTAGGCATCGGCGGGGGGGACAGACATTCGCCGGCAGGCGTACTCGAGGCCGCCCCGGCTGACCCAGCCCACGCGGTCCTGGAGCGAGTGCAGGACGGGAAGCAGCATGTGCCGCCGCGAACGAACGTCGCGGCCTCCGCGCGCTACATGATCGTCGAGCGAGGTGCGCTCGCCTCCATCCCACAGCGAGGACGGTTCGCCGAGCACGGCGTCGACGGCTTCGATCTCTTCAGCTGTCGGAGGCCCCCCAGTCGTGCGTATCTGCACTTAGTGGACCGCACCCCCGAGATCGCCGGCATCCGGTGCCCCAGGGCGGCCGGGACGCCTTCGGCGTCTGATGCCAGCGTCTGGGGGCCCGGCACTCCTCGTCACCCATCTCACGATGGGCTCCTCCTCGTGCCACCCCATCCTTGGCACCGGCCGCCCGGATGGCACCGGTCTCCGAGGCTTCGTCTTGCCGACGACCCGGGGGCTGCGGTCCACTAGGCCGTGACTTTAGCCCCGAGCTTGTCCACGCGGATCGCGCTCGCCTTGAACTCCGCGGTTCCGGATTTCGGATCGGTGGCATCGATGGTCAGCACGTTCGTCGAGACCTGGTCCGGGAAATGCAGGGTCATGAACGCGAGTCCTGGCCGCAACGATGCCTCGATGCGCACGGGCACCTCGATCGTGCCTCGACGCGAACTGGCGCGCACCACCTCGCCGTCGGCGATGCCCAGTCGGGCCGCGTCGGCGGGCGACAGCAGCAGAGCCTCGCGCTCGCGCAGCGGCGACGTGTATTCGGCCGTCTGCACCCCGGTGTTGAACGAGTCGAGGCGCCGGCCCGTGGTCAGCCGGATCGGAAACTCGTCGGTCAGCTGGTCCACCGGCGGCTCGAACTCGACGGCGCTGAACGGTGCTCGCGGACCTTCGACCGGGTCGCTCCAGAGGCGGCCGTGGAGGAATTGCGAGCCTGGATGCGACTCGTCGGGACACGGCCACTGGATGCCGCCCAGCTCGTCGAGCCGGTGGTACGCCATGCCCGCGTGCATCGGCGAGAGAGTGCGCAGCTCGTCCCACACCTGCTCCGCGGTCGGCCGGCCCCAGTCCCGGCCAAGCCGCGCGGCCATGTCCGAGATGATGTCGACGTCATCGCGCGCGCCGGCCGGCGGCTCGAGAGCCCGCCGCACCCGCTGCACCCGACGCTCGCTATTGGTGACGGTGCCCTCCGACTCGGCCCAGCCCGCGGCCGCGGGCAGCACGACGTGCGCCAGCTCGGCGGTCTGTGTGAGGAAGATGTCCTGCACAACCAGGTGGTCGAGGCCGCTCAGCAAACGCACGGCGCGCGTCTGGTCGGCTTCCGAGCGCGCCGGGTTCTCGCCCACGATGTAGACAGCCTTCATCTCGCCGTGCTCCATCGCCTCGAACATCTGGCTGAGGTGGTAGCCGCGCTTCGGCGGGATGGTCACGCCGCCCCAGGCCTTCTCGAACTTGCCTCGCACCTCGGCGTTCTCGAGATCCTGGAAACCCGTGAGCCGGTTCGGAATAGCCCCCATGTCGCCGCCGCCCTGCACGTTGTTCTGGCCGCGAAGGGGGTTGAGGCCGCATCCGTAGCGCCCGACCTTGCCTGTCAGCAACGCGAGATTGATGAGCGCGAGCACGTTGTCGACCGCGTTGTGGTGCTCCGTGATGCCGAGCGTCCAGCAGATCATCCCTCGGTCGGCGCGCGCGTACGCGTGGGCGACCTCCTTGATGACGTCGCCGGGTATGCCGGTGTCCTTCTCGGCGCGCTCGAGCGGATAAGCCTCGACGCACGTCGCGAACTCGTCAAAGCCCGACGTCGCGCGACCGATGAACTCTCTGTCCGCGAGCCCCGCGTGGATGATCTCGCGCGCCATCGCGTTCGCAAGCGAGATATCACTGCCCACGTCGAGTCCGAGCCACAGGTCGGCGAACTCGGCAGACGTCGTGCGACGAGGGTCGACCGCGATCAGGCGCGCGCCGTTCCGGACGCCTTTCAGCACATGGTGGAAGAAGATCGGGTGTGTCTCCCGCGCGTTGGAGCCCCACAGGATGATCAGGTCGGTCTCCTCAGCCTCGCGGTATGAAGACGTTCCTCCCCCCGCCCCGAACACTGTCGCCAGACCGACGACGGAAGGAGCGTGTCAAGTCCGGTTGCAGCTGTCGACGTTGTTGCTGCCCATCACCGCACGCGTGAACTTCTGCGCGATGTAGTTCATCTCGTTCGTGGTCTTCGAGCAGCTGAACATGCCGAAGGCGTTGGGGCCCTGCTTGCGGGCTTTCGCGAAGCCCGCGGCGGCCCGGTCCATCGCCTCGTCCCACGTCGCCTGCCGTAAGCTGCCGTTCTCCCGGACCAGCGGCTGCGTCAGACGATGACGGCCATTGTCCATCTGGGGCCTAGGTTAGCCCTTCTTTCCGTTCGACTCCACGAACTCGCGGATGCGTCTGAGGCCGAGCTTGAGCTCGTCCTCCGACTGCGTGTAGGCCAGCCGGATGAACCCCTTCCCCGCCTCGCCGAAAGCTGTTCCGGGAAGCACCGCGACGCCGGCTTCGTTCAGCAGGCGCGACGCCAACTCGCGCTCGTTGAATCCGGTCCCTTCGATGTTCGGGAACGCGTAGAACGCGCCCTGCGGCAACTTGCAGCGGACGCCGGGGATGGCGTTGAGACCGTCGACCACGAGGTTGCGTCTGTGTTCGAACACCTTGACCATGCGGTGAACGGCGTGCTCGGATTCCGGCGTCGCCAGGGCCTCGATCGCCGCCATCTGCGTGAACCCGGCGGCGCACGAGGACGAGTTGATCATCAGCTGGTCGAGCTTGGCCGCTAGCTCTTTCGGCGCCACGGCGTATCCCAGCCGCCAGCCGGTCATGGCGTACGACTTGGATAGACCGTCCATCAGCACAGTGCGCTCGCGCATCCCGGGCTGCGACATCGGCGACACGTGGTGGAAGCCGTAGACGAGCTGGCTGTAGATCTCGTCCGACACGACCATCAGGTCGTGCTCGACCGCGATCTCGCAAACGGTTTTGACGTCTTCTTCGGTCAGCACGCCACCGGTTGGGTTCTGTGGCGTGTTGATGATGATCAACCGGGTCTTCGGCGTGATCAGGGTTCGCAGCTCGTCGAGGTCCATGCGGAAACCGGTCTCCTCGCGAAGCGTCACGAGCCTGGGCACCGCGCCGATGAAGCTGACCTGCGAGTGATAGGCCGGATATCCGGGGTCGGGCATGATGACCTCGTCGCCCGGCTCGATGGTCGCGAGCAATGTGAAGAGCAGAACGTTCTTGGAGCCGGGCACGAGCACGACCTCCGAGGCGTCGACCTCGCACTTGAGCGTGCGCGACACGAAGGCGGCGACGGCCTCGCGCACCTCCTTGATGCCGCTCGCGGGTGTGTAGTGCGTGTATCCGTTCTGCAGCGCGGAGATACCGGCCTCGATGATGTTGTCAGGCGTTGCGAAATCGGGCTCGCCGATCTCGAGGTGGACGATCTGCTTGCCGTCGGACTCGAGCTTGCGGGCCCTCGCGAGCACCTCGAACGCGCCCTCGGTCCCGAGCCTCGACATGCGCTCCGCGAACTTGATGGTCATCGGCTCCGAATCCTAGTGCACGCCTGTGAGAAGGCCGCCGTCGACGCCAATTGTCTGCCCGGTGATGAAACCGGCCTGCTTCGAGCAGAGGAACGCGCAGACGGCGCCGAACTCGGCCGGATCGCCCAGGCGGCGCATCGGAACGTTGGCAGCGGACTGCTTGATGTACTGGTCCACGTCAACCCCAGCTGGGGCCAAGTTGCGGATCCGGTCGGTGAGGATCGTGCCCGGCGCCATGCAGTTCACTGTGATCCCGTCAGGCGCGACCTCCGTGGACAGCGTCTTGGCCATGCCGGTGACGGCGGCTCGCTCGCTGTTGGACAGCACCAGGTTGGCGATTGGCTGGCGGACGCTGATCGAGGTGATGATCACGATCCGGCCCTGCTGTGACTTCTTGAGGTGAGGCAGCGCCTGCCTGATCAGGCGTACCGCGCTCATCAGCGTCAGTTGATGGGCGGCGTCCCAATCTTCGGGGGTGGCGCCCTGAAAGTTTGCCGCCCGCGGCCCGCCGGCATTGACGACAAGGACGTCCAGACCGCCGAGCCCGGCGACCGCAGCGTCGACCGCTCCCTCTGGACCGCCCGCTACCGCAACATCGGCCGCGTGCCAACCTGCCGCGCCGATCTCCTTCGCCACCTTCTCGAGCAACGCCCCGTCCCGCGAGCTGATGAAAACCCTGGCGCCCTCGGCGGCAAGGGCTTGAGCGCAGGCGCGGCCGAGGCCCTTGCTGGCGGCGGTGACGAGCGCGCGACAGTCTTTCAGCCCGAGGTCCACAGCCTCATTGTCGCGCCGTTCAAAGAACTGACCCCAACAACTTTGCTGGGGGTCAGTCAGAACTCGTTCGTTACTAGCTCTCGCGAATGACGCCGCTGAGAAGGACCTCTATGCAGAACGGTGATTCTGGGGGACCTAGGGTCCACTTGCCCACGCCGGCCCCGCCTGCTTGCTGAACGGTCACCTTGAAGGTCCGATCGATGCCGCCGCCGCCGCCGAAAGCAACCAATGTTCCGGTAACGAACAGCGTGACGCCGCCGTCGAGAAAGTCAGGGACGCCATCCGGAGCGTTCCGAACCCAGCCTGTAACGGCGCCGAAGATGTTTCCTGAAGCTGTGTCGTCATGTTGGTCTACGCAGTCCACGTGGCCTGTAGCCGTCCCGTCGGAATAGAGCGTGGCGTGGATTCCGAACGAGCTGACACTCTTGTCGCCAGCGCCGGGCCCGGCGTACATCAAAGCCGTGCCCCCACCGTTGATGGTCATGACGACTGTCACCGCATTGGCCGCAGCGGCGACCGGGTGCGGCGCCAGCATCGCCACCGCAAGTGAAATTGCCGGCAAAAGCTTGAGAAATTTCCTCATGACGTCTCCTGTTTCCGCGACCGATGGTCGCATCAGAATCCAGAAGCACGTCGCTCGAGAATCCAGGCGTTGGCAGGGGTATGGCAGGTCCTGACCCCGTTGTCAAGTCCGGGCCGAGAGCCGCGCGGCGCTATGCGCTGGTGTTCACGTACCAGTCGGTCACGTACTGGAAGCGGTCCGACGGCTCGATCACCCGATTGAGGTGCACGCCGCGCACGCGCCCTGACACGGCGTAGTCGTAGTGCGCCGAGTAGAGAAAGATTGCGGGCGCCTGGTCGGCGATCAGAAGCTGGAAGTCCGTGTACGCGGCGAGACGCTCGGGCTGGTCGACCGCGGCCCGACCATCCTCGAGGTCCTTGTCGATGAGGCCCCATCCGTGCGAGTAGGCGAAGTTGAGACTGCCGGCGGTGGCGCCCGAGTGCCAGAGCGAGTAGAGGTCGGGATCCGGACCGACGTCGAAGACCACCATCGCCATCTGGTAGCTGTGGCCCACGAGGTAGTTCTGGATCAGGTCCGGCGACGGTACGGCCTTCACCTTGACATCGATCCCGACGCCGGCCAGCTGCCGCGCCACGGCGTCGGCGATCTGGCGGTTCGGAAACGAATCCGAGACCACAAGGTTCACCTGGAACAAGAGCCCTGACCTGTTCGTGCGGAACTGCTGCCCAGAGGGGATCGTCCAACCCGCGCTGTCGAGCGCATGGGCAGCCGCGAGCGCGTCGTACGGGTACTTGCGCGCCCCCGCGTCGGCGTACGCCCAGTCACCCGCGGGAATCGGAGTCGGATCGGTCTCGGCCCGGCCGCCGAGCACTTCGCTGATCACCGAATCGCGGTTGATCGCCTGCACGATCGCCCGACGGACGTTGACATCGCCGAAATACGGCTTGCCCTCACCTTCGGCGTTCATGCTCACGAACGCGTTGGTGTAGGTCCGCACGTCCATGACGGTCACGTCGCCGGCGTTCTCCAGCGCGTTGAGCTCTTCGGGCTCGAGGCCTCCGACCAGGTCCGCCGCACCCGACCGCACGGCCAGGATCGCCGCCTGCGGGTTGTTGGCGGGATAGGTGCGCATGTCCAGGTGATCGAGGTACGGCTGTGGCACCGCGTAGGGATTGCGGTCGAGCGTGACGCCCCGCGAGTCGATGGATGCAACCTTGAAGGGACCGGTCCCCAGCGCCCGTGCGGCGCTGAACGCGCTGGCCGAGATCTGCGGCGGCGCCATGCCGTTGAACAGATGCTTGGCGATGATGCCGATGCGCAGGGCGATTGGGAACGCCGCGCTCGGCGCTCGCAACGTGAACACGACCTGATTGACTCCTGCCTGGGCGACACCCAGCTGGCGCCAGAACGCGGAACCGGGGAGGTCGTACTCGGGGTCCTGCAAAACGCTGAACGTGAACAGGACGTCGTCGACTGTGAACGGCTCGCCATCGGCCCACTTGATGCCGTTGCGCAGCGTGAAGGTGTAGGTGAGATGGTCGGGCGAGATCGCCCAATTGCTCGCCAGCAGACCGACCACCTGCTGGTTGGCATCCACAGTGGTGAGCCCCTGATAGATGACGCTGTCCACGTCACGCGTGGCGTCGTCCTGTTCGAACAGCGGGTTCAATGGACCCGGCGAACCGACCAGCGCCTCGATCGCGGTGCCGCCTTTCGCCGGCTTGGGCAAAGTGGCGATGGGCTGGCAGGCGCCGATGGCGAGGGCGACCAGCACGCCGAACGCAATGCCCGCGGCGCGGGTCACGCGAGGGACCAGGCGCGGACCGGGAAGCCCCACCGGATCCTCGCCGCCCAATGCGGCTCGCCGCCTCCCGCGCTTCGCGCGGGGGCCCCAGAGGTTGCGCTGCTCGCTCATGCATGGCTCCAATGCGTTCGCTGCGCTGCTCGTCGTCTCGCCCGCATCCAAGCCACCTGGATCGGCGAATCTCTCGGCGGGGCTCCCGGCCGCGCCTCTACTTAAGCTCCGTCACCCAGATGTTGGCGACCGAGCAGATCAGGAAGGCGAAGACGACTACCCATGTGGTCCAGTAGATCTGACGTTCCAGGCCGCGGCGCGTCCGGTAACCACCGCCGAGCCCGTCGCCCCCACCGCCGATCGTCCCGCCCAACCCGGTGGCCTTCGGTGTCTGCACCAGCACGCCCGCGGTCAGCATGACCGCGAGGACGACTTCGATGATGACGAGGGCGTTCTTGACCTGGGTCATTGGTGAACCCCCGGATTCTACCGATCAGCGGCTACCCCACCGCGACGGTGGGCGGATTCGACGGCTACTTGTAGCGTTCGGCGACGGCCTTCCAGTTGATCGTGTTGAACCAGGCCGCCACGTAATCGGGTCGCTTGTTCTGGTACTTGAGGTAGTAGGCGTGCTCCCAGACGTCGACTCCCAGGATCGGGGTCATCCCGTCCATGTAGGGGCTGTCCTGGTTCGGGTAGCCCTTGATCGAGAGCTTGCCGCCGGAGTCGGCGATGAGCCATCCCCAACCGCTGCCGAACTGGCCGACCGCGGCCTTCGTGAGCAGCTCCTTGAACGCGTCGTACGAACCGAACGTGCTGTTGATTGCGTCGCCGATGCGGCCTGACGGAGCGCCGCCGCCACCCGGGCCCATGATGGTCCAGAAGATCGAGTGGTTCGAGTGCCCGCCGGCGTTGTTGCGCAGGACGTTGCGCACGTCCTCTGGCACCGAGCTGATGCCGCGCAGCAGGTCCTCCACCGACTTCGAGGCCAGCTCGGGATGCTTCTCGAGCGCGCCGTTGGCGTTGTTCACATAGGCCTGGTGGTGGCGGTCGTGATGAATCTCCATGGTCTTGGCGTCGATGTGCGGTTCGAGCGCATCGAAGCCATATGGAAGAGGCGGTAGCTGATAAGCCATGCGAAGCGATTCCCCCTTTCAGAAACGGCCGACCGAATACGAAACCAGTCTAAGAAGATCCCTGACGTGACGTGGGCGAGCGGTGTTTCAAGAGTGCCTTTGTGCACAAAAGCACGGTTTGCGCCGCGAATTTCACGCGATTGTGCACAAAAGCAGGTTATCTACCGAGCCTGGGATTTCACCTCGGCGGCGCGCCGTTCGATCTCCGCGGGATCGCCGAGGTACCGCCACAAGGCGACGCTGAAATCGGCGCGCAGGTTGTAGACCCGCGGCACGCCGGTGGGGATGTCGAGGTCGACCACCTCCTGCTCCGTGAGCCCGTCGAGATGCTTGACCAGCGCCCGGAGGCTGTTGCCGTGCGCCGAGATGAGAACGCACGCGTGCGTGAGCAGGTCGGGGACGATCGAGTCGTACCAGTAGGGCAGCATCCTCGCCACGACGTCCTCCAGGCACTCCGTCGCCGGCAGCAACTCCGGCGGCAGCGCGCCATAGCGCACGTCGCGCGCGGGATGCCTTTCGTCGCCTGGCTCCAGGGCCGGCGGCCGCACGTTGTAGCTGCGCCGCCAGAGCTTCACTTGCTCGGCGCCGTAGCGCTCCGAGGTTTCCTTCTTGTTGAGTCCCTGCAGCGCACCGTAGTGGCGTTCGTTGAGCCGCCAGCTTCTGCGCACAGGGATCCAGCTGCGCCCCATCTCCGCGAGCGCGACGTCCGCGGTCTGGATCGCGCGGATCAGCACCGACGTGTGGACGATGTCCGGCTGCAGGCCGGCAAGGGTCAGCTGACGGCCGGCCTCCCGAGCCTCCTCAACGCCGTGATCGCTCAGGGGCACGTCATGCCAGCCGGTGAAGAGGTTTTCGAGGTTCCATGTGCTCTGTCCGTGGCGGAGCAGGACGAGGGTCGCCGGGTCGGTCGGCCTACCGGTGGCCATAGACCTCGTTGGTGACCCGGACGATCTGCGCGAACTCGTCGGCCTTCAGGCTTGCGCCACCGACCAGGCAGCCGTCGCACAGGGGCAGCTCCACGTAGGACTCGACATTCGCCGCGGTCACGCTGCCGCCATAGAGGACGCGGACCTTGCGCGCAGCTCCCGCGCCGATGAGCTCGCCGACTACGCGACGGATCAGCCGCATCGTCTTGTACGCGTGCTCTGGATCCGCGTTCTTGCCGCTGCCGATCGCCCACACAGGCTCATAAGCAACCACGAGGCGCGAGGAATCGTCGGCGGAGCAGTTCGCGAGGCTCGCCTTCACCTGGCCGGTGACAATCTCGTCACTCCTGCCGGCGTCGTAGTGGTCCTCCAGCTCGCCGACGCAGACGATCACGTTGAGCCCGGCGGTGAGCGCGGCCGCGGCCTTGCGCGCAACCATGTCGTCCGTTTCGCCGAGGATGACCCGGCGCTCTGAGTGCCCGACGATCACCCACTGGCACCAGCCGCGCAGCATCGCCGGCGAAACCTCGCCCGTGTAAGCGCCTGACGTCTCCCAGAAGCAGTCCTGCGCTCCGAGCTTCACGCCCGATCCCTCGAGAACCTCGGCCACTCCGAGCAGCCACGGAAAGGGTGGGAACAGCGCCACCTCGACGTTGTCGACTGCCTCGTTGGCGATGCCCAGGACGCCCTTCACAAGGTCGACCGCTTCGCCCCCGTCAACGGGATTCATCTTCCAGTTGGCAGCAAGAAGCGCCTTGGCATTCGGCCCTGCTTCCGGCAACGGACGCCTACGCCTCCTTCAGAACGGCGACGCCTGGCAGTTCCTTGCCCTCGAGGTATTCGAGGGTTGCTCCGCCCCCGGTCGAAACGAACGAGAACCGACCGGCCAGACCCAATGCGTCGACAGCGGCAGCCGTGTCGCCACCGCCGACGAGAGTGTATGCGCCCGACGAGGCGATGGCCTCGCCTACGGCCTTCGTGCCGACGCTGAACTCGCGCACCTCGGTGATGCCGAGCGGTCCGTTCCACACGATTGTGCCCGCTCCCTGGAGGTGCTGGGCGAAGAGGTTGATCGACTGCGGGCCGATGTCCACGGCGATCCAACCCGCGTCCACGTTCGCGGCCGGGAACACATGCAGCGGCTGACCCGACATCGTCTGCTGCGTCGCCACCAGGTCAATAGGCAGGACGAGGCGCTGGCCCATCGTCTTCCAGATCTGGTTCGCGGCGTCGAGCGCGGTGTCGTCGATGAGGCTGTTCCCTGTGTTGTGGCCCTGCGCCTTGAGGAAGGTGTTGGCCATCGCCCCGCCGATGATCAGGGCGTCGACCTTCGTGGCGAGGTTGTTCAGGAGGCCGATCTTGGTGGATACCTTGGCGCCGCCGATCACTGCCACGAGGGGCTTCCTCGGATAGTCGAGCGCCGCGTGAAGCGCGTTGAGCTCGGCATCCATCAGCAGACCCGCGTACGCCGGCAGGAAGTGCGCGACTCCCACCACCGAGGCGTGGGCCCGATGCGATGAAGCGAATGCGTCGTTGCAGAAGATGTCGCCGAGCGACGCGAGCTGCTGGGCGAAGCCTGGGTCATTCGCCTCGTCCTCGGGATGAAACCGCACGTTCTCGAGCACGAGCACAGCGCCAGGTGTAAGCCTCGACACCGCCGACTGGGCCTGGGGACCGACGCAGTCGTAAGCGAACTTCACTTCGGTCCACAGCGCCCGACCGAGCTCCTGCGCGACCGGCCGCAGGGACAGCGCCTGGTCGACGCCTTTCGGCCGCCCGAGGTGCGACATGACGATGACGCCGGCCCCGCGTGCTTGCAGGTCCTTCAGAGTCGGTACCGCCGCCTTGATACGGGTGGCGTCGGCGACCTGGCCGTCTTTCAGCGGAACGTTCAGGTCCTCGCGAACGAGCACTCGCTTGCCGGTTACGTCGACGGACGTGATCGATGCCTTCAGAGGTCGTCCGCCATGTAGGTGATCAGGTCGACCATGCGGCAGCTGAACCCCCACTCGTTGTCGTACCAGCTGACCACCTTCGCCCGCTGCGGGCCGAGCATCAGCGTCAGCGGCGCGTCGACGATGGACGAGTGCGAGTCGCCCTTGAAATCCGATGACACAAGCTCTTCGTGGCTGACAGAAAGGATGCCCTTGAGCTCGCCGCTCGCGGCCTCGTCGAAGGCGGCGTTGATGTCCTCGACCGTCGTCGATTTGCCCAGCTCTACGCTGAGGTCGACCACCGAGACGTCAAGGACCGGCACGCGGAACGAGATTCCGACGAACTTGCCGGCGAGATCGGGCAACACCTCAGCGACGGCTCGGTTCGCGCCCGTCGAGGTCGGGATGATGTTGTCGGCCGCGGCTCGCGCGCGCCGCAGATCCTTGTGCGGCAGGTCCTGCAGGCGCTGGTCCGCGGTGTAGGCGTGGATGGTCGTCATGAAACCGCTCTCGATGCCGAATGAGTCACGCAGTACCTTGGCGAGCGGGACGAAGCAGTTGGTCGTGCAGCTCGCGTTGGAGATGACGTTGTGCTTTCGGGGGTCGTAGCCCTTGTGGTTCACACCCATGACCACGGTGTAGTCCTGGTGCGTGGCGGGCGCCGAGATGATGACCTTCTTCGCGCCGCCGCGGTCGATGTGCACTCGCGCCTTGGTGGCGTCGGTGAACAGGCCGGTCGACTCGACTACCAGCTCAACGCCGAGGTCCTTCCACGGAAGCTCGCCCGGGTCTTTGACGCTGAGGAACTTGATGCTGCGGCCGTCGACGTTGATGGTGTCGTCCTTCGCCGAGACCGCCTCCGGCAGGGTTCCAAAGGTCGTGTCGTGCTTCAAGAGGTGCGCGAACGTGTGGGCGTCGCCGATGTCGTTGACCGCGACGAACTCGATGTCCGCATCGAGCTTCAGCGCGGCTCGAAAGATGTTGCGGCCGATGCGTCCGAAGCCGTTGATGCCGACCTTTACACCCATGCTCTCCCTCGACCCAGGCGTGCGCCATCCTCACCGAGCGTGAGGCCGGACGTTATGTTAGGCCGACCTGCGCGCGTGATCGCGGGGCGGAGCGCTTGTGCTCATCTGCTGCAGCCTTCGGAGACGGTGGTTTACAGCTGACTTGGACAGCTTCATCCGGACTGCCAGCTCGGCGAGGTTCAGCTCCGGGTAAGCGGCGCGCCACCGCGCCATCTCCCGCAGCGCGGCGGGCAGGGACTCCAGCTTCCCAGCCGCCTCGAGCTTCTCGATGGCCGCGGCTTGACGCAGGCCGGAGCCGATCGCCTTGCCGATGTTCGCGGTCTCGAAGTTCAGCCTCCTGTTGACCTGCCCGCTCACGGACCGGACGACACGTACGTTCTCGAACTCCATCACCGCGCGACTGGCACCCATCAGGGAAAGCAGGCGGACGATGCCGTCGCCATCCTTGACGTAAACGACATGCTGGCCGCCGCGCTCCATTACGCCGGCCTGCACCTCCGCCTCCGCCGCCAGGTTCTTGATGGCGCCCGCCCACGACTCGGTGGGCGCCACGAACTCGAGGTGATAGCGCGAGCTCGGCGCGTTGACAGATCCGCAACCGAGAAACAGACCGCGCAGCAGGGCCTTGCGGTCGCACGCAGCCTCGGGCACTGTCCGGGCGGCGGCGAGCTTGAACGCGTTCTCGAGTCCCGGAGGCAGCGAGAGCTCGATGAAGAACGTCATTCGCTTCTTCGTCTTCACCGCCTGGTATTTGGCGTCCATGTGCCCGACAGCGCGACCGAGCCTCACGACCTTGCGCGCAACAGCGTTGCGGAGGAGCGAGAAGTACGCCGCTTCGCCGTCGCCGCCTCTGTGCAGCAGCCGACCGCGCGACCCGAAATAGATGCCGAGCAGCTCGCTCAGCTGACAGCACGGCCGGGCCGGCAGCAGTCCGGCCATCTCGTTCTTGACGTCCGCCGAGAACGAAATGGGATCACCTCCAGTTTCGGGCGATCCTCTCCCCCTCGGTCCAGTCTATACATATGCTCTGGGGGCCAGGTAATGGGTGAGATGCGCATGATCGAAGCCGTGCGCGCCGCCATCGGCGAAGAGATGGAGCGCGACGAGCGCGTCCTCGTGCTCGGTGAAGACATCGGCCGCAAGGGCGGAGTCTTCGGCGCGACCGAGGGTCTCTACTCCAGGTTCGGCGAGGCTCGCGTCCTGGACACGCCCCTGGCCGAATCGGGGATCATCGGCGTCGCGATCGGGGCCGCACTGAACGGCCTCATCCCCATCGCCGAGATCCAGTTCGCCGATTTCATCCATCCGGCTTTCGACCAGATCGTCAGCGAGGCCGCGCGCACGCGCTACCGCTCGAACGGCGACTGGTCCGTGCCCATGGTCATCCGCGCGCCCTTCGGTGGCGGGGTGCACGGCGGCCTTTATCACTCCCAGTCGGTCGAGGCCTTCTATGCGCACGTGCCCGGACTGAAGGTCGTGGTGCCGAGCACCCCATCGGACGCGCACGGATTGCTGAAGTCGGCGGTCCGCGACCCCGACCCGGTTCTGTTCCTCGAGCACAAGAAGGTCTACCGGCTCGTCAGCGAGGAGGTGCCTGACGGCAACCACCTGGTGCCAATCGGCCCGGCGGTGGTTCGGCGCCTGGGCACTCGCCTGAGCTGCTTCGCCTGGGGTCTGATGGCCCACTACTGCATGCAGGCGGCAGCGGATGTCGAGGCCGAAGGCATCAGCGTCGAGGTCGTGGACCTGCGGACGCTGGCGCCGCTCGACCGGGACACCATCCTCGAGTCTGTGAAGAAGACCGGCAAGGCGATGGTCGTGCACGAGGACAACTTGACGGGGGGTTTTGGCGCGGAGGTCGCGGCGACCATTGCGCAGCACGCGTTCGACAGCCTCGACGGTCCGGTGGTGCGGGTCGCGGCGCCGGACATCCCCGCGATGCCGTTCAACAGCCCGCAGGAGGACTACTTCATGCCCAGCCCCGAGAAGATCGCCAAGGCGATGCGCGAGCTTGCCGCGTACTAAGGCCGCTCCTCCCCGCTCGCGGGGAGGTCGGGAGGGGGCGTCAGTTCCGCGCATCTCTGACGAGGAATATCGCGCCAGGCGAGAGGCGGTCGTTGCCGGCATGGACGCGATGCGCCTCGACGCGATGTGCGTCTTCTACCCTGCTCGGGTCACATACCTGACCGGCTTTCACCATGTGCCGACGGAGCGGCCGATCGCGCTCGTGCTGGGTCCGAACGCCTATGCGGCACTGGTCGTGCCCGCGGTCGAGAAGGAGCACGCGGAGACGATCCCCGGCATCGACAAGCTCGATGTGTACTTCGAATACCCCGGGCCGGAGCATCCGATGGAGCGCCTTGGCGTCGCGCTCGCGGAGGTGGGCGCGCAGCCAGAGCGCGTCGGGGCCGACCACGATGGGTTCGTGCCCTACTGGGGCTACCGGGGCCCATTGCTTTCCGACATCACCGGCAAAGCGCCGCGCGACGCCGAGATGCTGGTGGAGTCTCTGCGCCGGGTGAAGTCGGCGAAAGAGATCGAGTGCATCCAGCTCAGCTGCGACTGGGCTGCGCGAGCGCACCGGCGCATGCAGGACTCGATCGTGATCGGCAAGACCGAGATGGAGTGCTATGCGCCTGCTGCGGTCGAATCGCTGGCCGAGATGGTGCGCGAGATGCCCGGCTGGCGGCCGCGTGGATTCTCGGGCGGGGAGCGAACTGCCATGTTCGTGGCCGGTCGCTCGACGGCGATGCCGCACGGGTTCGTTCGCGGCCACGGAGTGCAGAAGGGCGACGTGCTCGTCACGGGCGCCGGGGCCGACATCGACGGCTACCACAGCGAGCTCGAGCGCACGATGTTCGTCGGCCAGCCGACGGCCGCCCAGGAGCGCGCTTTCGACGCCATGCTTCAGCTGCAGTCTCACGCGATCGAGACCATGGCGCCAGGCGTGCCCGCGGCCGAGGTTGAGCTCGCCATCGTGCGGTTGGCGCACGAGCTTGGCGTCCACGACGAGCTGCGTCACCACGTCGGCCACTCGATCGGCCTGGAGGCGCATGAGGCGCCGTTCCTCGACCGCGGCGACGAGGCTGTGCTCGAGCCGGGCATGGTCTTCACGGTGGAGCCCGGCGTCTACCTGAAGGACGTCGGCGGGTTCCGCCACTCGGACACGGTGCTGATCACCGAGGACGGCCGACGCGTGATGACCGACTATCCGCGCGCTCTGAAGGAGCTGATAGTCGAAGCCTAGGCGCCGGCGGCGGCCAGCGTTCTTACGTGGCTGCTAACGAGGTGGAGCACGGGCACACCATGAGTGATCCGGTGCCGCACACGAGCCAGCGCCACCGGCGGGAGCACATCCTGCTCGCCCTTCAGGACGACCGTCTCGTGCGGGCGCACCTCCGCCCACACGCGGCTGATCGCGTCGCGGGGGAGGCTGCCGGGCACGTAGACGTAGCGACGGCTCGGCACGTCCTTACGCGCGCTGAGTTCAGCGCGTGCGAACGCGTCCTGCGCCGTGTAGTCCTTGAGGTAGGGATCGCTGACCTCCCACAGCTCCGCGGGACCTGGCGGCACCTGCCCGCGATACAGGAAGACGATGCGCTTGCCCTGCGCCGCGTTCACGCCCTCAGCGATGACCACGTCGGCGGTGTTCTGGTCTCGTGGCAGCAGCACCAGGACGTCCGCGGGGCGGCGTTGGAACTGCAGCGCGATCGACTCCGCCGCCAGCTCCGGCCGGTAAGGCACCGGGAACACAGCGGGGCGGTGGGCGCGCCCGCGCCTGTAGGTCCACAGACCAACGGCCAGCCCGAGCACGGTGAGACCGCCGCCGAAGATGGTGGCGTCCGGCTTGGCGAACAGGTTGACGATCCACGCGATGAGCGGTAGCGACGTCGTGATCACGCCGATAACGAAGACCACGCGCGGCCACGAGCCCTGGCTCACCTTGAGCTCGCGCCTTCGGATCACGTCGAGCGCGACGTTCGTGAGGATGATCGAGCCGAGCAGGCCGAAGGCATAGAGGTTGCCGAGGAAAACAGCCGTGCCCGCGGAGCTGGTCGACGCCACCCACACGATGGCCACCGGTGGCAGGGTGGCGGCGAGGATGGCGATGTGCGGCGTCCGCCTCCAGGCGTTGCGGAGCTCGATGACCCTCGGCAGAAAACCCATGCGCGTCAGCGCCAGGAACACGTGGTAACCACCGATGATCGCCGTGTTGGTCGCGAACATCAGAAGCACCGCTCCTGTGATGGCGACGTAGTCGGCCACCATCTGGCCCGAGAACTGGCCGGCAAGGAGCGAAAGCAGCTGGCTGTTGTTGGCGGTGCTGTTCGGGTCTGCCACCAGGACGGTCTGCCACAGCGAGAGGATCGGGCTCGTGATCAGCATCAGGACGATCACGAGCGCCATCGTTCGATACGCCGTGACGCGTCGCGGGGATCGCATCGCGGGCGCGATCTGGGCCACGCTCTCCAGTCCGGAGAAAGCCAGGAAGGCCGCGCCGAAGCCGAAGACGTAGGTGAGCGGCGTCAGGGGCGGGGGTCCTTGCCCGGCGAGCTGGAAGCTGTGAATGATTCCCGGGATGCCGAGGTGGACCGCCACCAGCACGACGACCAGCACCTGGCCACCGGCGGCGAGCACGGCGGCGATGAAGCTGACCGTCGCGCTCTCGCGGATGCCCATGACGTTCAGGAACGCCAGGCCGGCAAGGGCCAGGAGCGTGCCGGGCAGCGCGTTGCCCCACGCGGCCGCCGGGATTACGACGGCCAGGTAGCTCACGCCCGAGAACGCGCTCAGCGCCGCCGTCAGGTAGTAGTCGACGATGATGAAACAGCCGCCGAGCAGGCCGAGCAGCGGGTGCAGCGCGCGCGAGGCGATGGTCACCACACCGCCGCCCTCCGGGTTGCGCCACGTGACCTCGGCGTACTTCAACGCCAGGAGGACGAAGGCGACCGCCGTCATCGCGACGAACATCGCCGCGCGCTTGTTGTAGCCGCTCGACGACACGATTCCCGGCACGTAATAGATGGACGTGCCGATGTCGGCGAAGACGATCGACCAGCACAGGAGTGGGCCGAGGTTCGCGGCGTGGACCTTGATCCGCCGCGCGCTCATGGCGCCGGCGCGGCTCACGACGGAGTCCGGGCTCGCAGGTCGCTCAGGACCTGGCCGTAACTCACGTGGAGGTGACCGAACCGCGCAGTTCGGCCAGGCGCCGGCGCACGCTCTCCAGGTCGTCGCGAAGCTGCCGGATGGCTCGCTGCGCCGTCCAATCGCCGACGTCGAGCGACGCCACCGATGCGATGTAGATATCGGCCCGCTCGAGCTGGCGCATGGCGGTTCGCAACACGGAACGCTGCTGGTTGCCCGACCGCTGGTCTGGGAGCTTGACGATGGCGCTTCGCATCGACTTCCACGCTAGGAATCGCGGCGTGAGCTCTGCGCATGGATGCCCGCCACGGGCGTATGGAGTTCGTATGGGTTTGGCGCGGAAGCCTTACTCTCGCGTTCTGTGAGCTCCGACTCGGTCGCGAGGCGCGGCCGGCGCCCGGGCGACCTTCGCGTCGTGATCCGCCGCCCGGCCAAGCTGCCGCGCACGCTGGGTGCGGCGGCGCTTTTCGCGGCGTGTTACGGCAACGTCGGATCCAGCATCTACTACGCGCTGGGGGTGACCGCGGCGTTTGCCCTCGGCCTGACGCCGCTGGCGCTCATCCTCGCGGGGTTCATCTTCATCACGACGGCTCTCAACTACGCAGAGGGCACCGCCGCACTGCCTCACGCGGGAGGCAGCTCGAGCTTCGCGCGGCGGGCGTTCAACGAGCCCATCGGTTTCCTCGTCGGCTGGATCCAGCTGCTGAACTTCGCGGCCACAGTGTCAATCTCTGCCTACACGGCCATCTCGTACCTCAACGTGTTCGGCAAGTACGTGCCCCTGTTCCACAGCTTCCAGCAGCCGCTCCCGCACGCGCTCGCCGCGGTGACACTGACCGGACTGCTGATGGTGCTCAACATCCTCGGTATCCAGGAGTCGAGCTTCATCAACATCTTTTTCGCGATGGTCGACCTGGTCACCCAGTTCGCCCTCGTGATCCTCGGGGTCGTATTCCTGCTGAACTGGCAGGTTGTCGTGAGCAACATCCACTGGGGCATCGCGCCGACGTGGGGCAACTTCCTCGCGAGCATCTCGCTCGCGATGGTCACCTACACCGGGATAGAAACGATCTCCAACCTCAGCGAGGAGGCGAAAAACCCCGGGAAAAGTGTGCCCCGTGCCTACTTCGGGGTCATCGTCGCGGTGCTGGCGGTCTCGGCGGTCCTGCCGACCATCGGCATGAGCGTCTTCCCCGTGCACTACGACTCCGTGCACGGAATCTACTTCACGGAGCTGGCGACCACGTGGAAGGACGACCCTGTCGCCGGAATCGTCACCCACTTCGGCACCGTGTCCCAGGCGCTTGCGTTCTGGTCGGGCATCTGGGTCGCGATCCTGGCCTTCACGATCCTCATCATCGCCACCAATGCGGGGCTGATCGGGATATCGCGGCTCAGCTATTCGCTCTCGCAGAACGATCTCTTTCCGAAGGCGTTCTCGCGTCTGCACCCGAAGTTCAAGACTCCGTACGTGTCGATCATCGTGTTCGGCATCGTCGCCGCCGCGCTGATCCTGCCTGCGCAGATCGACCTGCTGGGCGCGGTTTATGCGCTCGCCGCCACGTTCGCCTTCGCTACCGCCCACCTGGCCGTGATGCGGCTTCGCTTCGTCGAACCCGATCTGTACCGGCCGTACGAGATGCCGTTCAACATTCCGTTCGGCCGCGCCAGCATCCCGGTGCTCTCGCTCGTCGGAGCGCTGGCGATCGGCACGGTTTTCACGCAGCTGATGTTCCAGAACATCTCCAACTCGACGGGGGTTTTCCTGGCGTGGTCGGTCGTCGGCGCCGCCGGCTTCGTCTGGTACCGGCGGCGGCGCAGGGAGCCGTGGTGGGAACCCCTGGAGGTGCCGCCTCCGCCGGACCGCGAGGTTGCGCGCGGGCCGATCGAGCCGCACCCGACGGCGGCCCGCTACCGACTCGGGAGGCGCGAGAAAGTGCTCGCCCACGCGGCGCCGATCCCTCAGCCGCGCGCGCGGCGCCGTCACCGCCTGCTCGGCGTTCAGCTCTTCTTCGCGCGGCACGGCTACGTTCGCGGCGCCCTGATCGTGGCCGTGTTCGCGGGAGTGAGCGGGCTGGCCGTGGGCATCGACCTGTCCAGCTACGACCCCTTCGGCCCCGGCCTCGGCTGGTCGCCCGGCATCGTCCTCATGGCGCTGATCTCGGCGTACCTGCTCAATCGCGGGCGGAGCGAGCGCTAGCAGATCGACAGTTCCTCGCAAGCTCACAGTGCCAGTGCCGGCACTCGAGGCCACAATCGCAGTTCCGCGCGTGCGAGTGCCGGCACTCGCGCTTCTACCCTCGGCTAGGGTTCGAGGCGGTAGCCGACCCCGGGCTCGCTGACTATGTAGCGCGGATTCGACGGGTCGTCACCGAGCTTCTTGCGAATCTGCGCGACGACGTAGCGGGTGTTGTAGCTGTCGCCCACCGCGTACTCGCCCCACACCTGGCGCAGGAGGGTGTTGTGCGTGACTGGCTTGCCTGCATGAAGAGCCAGGTACCGCAGCAGCTCGTACTCGGTTGGAGTCAGGCGCACAGGTCGCCCCTTCACCGACACCGAGCGCCGGCCGAGGTCAATCTCGAGATCGCCTGAGCGGACGACGGGCTCGCCGGCCGAAAGGTCGGCCTGCCGCCTCAGCACCGCTCGGATGCGGGCGACCAGCTCCTCAGTTCCAAACGGCTTGACCACGTAGTCGTCGGCGCCCGCATCGAGCGCGCGCACCTTGTCCTTCTCTCCCGGCATGACGCTGACCACGATGATCGCGGCGCGAGTCGCCGGCCTCAGCGCGGCGAGCGTTTCGAATCCGTCCATGCCGGGCAGGCCGAGGTCGAGCAGCACAACGTCCGGACGCCACGCAGCTGATTCGCGAACAGCTTCCTCCCCGCTCCCCGCGGTGCGGACGTCGAAGTCGTGGTACTGCAGGCCGGCGCGCAGCGCGCGCTGCATCTCCAGCTCGTCGTCGACCACGAGCACGCGTCCGCTCACCGCGCCTGCGCGGCCTGCACCTGCGCCAGCGGCAGGGTGAACGTGAAGCGCGGTCCGCGGCGCATGTTCTCGGCGCGAATCGTCCCGCCGTGAGCCTCGACCACGCGCTTGCAGATCGCGAGCCCAAGGCCCGTGCCGGTCACGCGTCTTGTCCAGAACGTGTCGAAGACGCGATCGAGGTCGGCGGGCGAGATGGCTGGGCCGTCGTTCTCGACCCACGCCGCGAGGTGCCCGTCACGCTCGGCAGCCCCCACCGAGATGCCGCCCCCGGCGGGCGACCATTCCGCGGCGTTCTCGAGCAGGTTCGTCAGGACGCGTCCGACCTGCATCTCGTCGACGTCGACAGCCGGCAGGTCCGCCAGCACGTCGACTTTGACTTCGCGTCCTTCGAGCTCTGGTCGCACCTGCCGGAGCGAAGCACCCAACAGGTCGCCGAACGAATGGGGTTCGCGGTGAAGCTCGACCCCCGCTTCCAGGCGCGCGAGAGCCAGCAGGTCGCCGACCATGTGGTCAAGGCGCGTGGCCTGGCGGTCCATGTCGCGCGTCAGGTCCTGCTGCTCACGCGTGAGGCCGGCCTTGGGTGAGACAAGAGCGGTGAGGCCGGCGCGCAGCGCGGCGATCGGGCTCTTCAGCTCGTGCGAGACCGATGACAGGATCGCCGCCTTGAGGCTGTTCGACTCTTCGAGCGCGCGAGCCCTCGTCGTCTCACGTGCGGCTCGGCGCCGGTCGAGCAACAGGCCCGCGAGCCCGATCAAGGCCGCGAGCATCCTCGCGTCGTCGGCGGTGAGCGGCGGGTCCTCGGTCTCGATCACCGCGAAGCCGCCTTCCAGCGGTATGTAGGCGGGCTCAGCGCGGTCGGGATGCGTGCGCATGGCGCGAACCGTGCCGTGGCTCACGGACATGCCGATCGGCCGCATGGTCTCGACGCTCCACGCGGCGCGGCTCAGCTCCTCAGTCGAGATGTCGCTTCCTGCAAGCCGCTCTGCCTTGCCATCGGTGACCGCGCCGATCGCAAAGCGGTTCACTCCCGGGATCGAGACCGCGCGCCCGCACAAGAGCGACAGCGCGTTGGCGACCTCGGGCGCCTGCAGGGCGGCGATCGCGAGCTCGTACAGCGCCGTGGACTGAACCGCCATCGCCTCCGCGGCGGCCTGGGTACGCCTCAGCGAGGCGGCCAGCTGACTCGTGACGAGCGCGACCGCCAGCAGCACCACCAGCTCGAGCAGCTCGCTGGGCCCGCGAACGGTGAATGTCCCGACCGGCGGCACGAAGAAGAAGTCGTAGAGAAGAAAGGCCGCGACGCTCGCGGTCACCGCCGGCCACCTGCCGTAGGTGGCGCCAAGCCAGAGGACCAGCAGAAGGTAGATGGCGGAAAGGCCGCCAACCTTCGTGTACGCGTCGACGACTGCGATTGCGGCTGTGACGACCGCGGCACCAACCAGCGCGATGGCGTACGGCCCGGCCCGGCGCGCGATCACGGCCGTCAGCTTACGAGTGCGAGCTCGTTCGGCCGGTTGGCGTAGCCGGGATGCGACGGATGCGCGACCCGATACCACGCCAGCGTCTCCGCCAGCGCGTCCTCCAGCGCCGAGGGCACGAAGCCCAGCTCGCTGCGTGCTCTGCCTATGGCGTAACCGTCGGGCCGCTTTGGAATGGGCCCGTACGGGCTCGCACCGTCCGGCAGCTGGGCGAACGGCACCGGGTGGATGTCGGTCCGCTTACCCATCGCCTGGGCGATGCCCTCGATCAGCGCGAGCAGGCTCACTCCCTCGAAGCCCACGTTGTAAGCGCGGCGAAGCGCCTGCTTGCGTGGATCGCATGCGAGCGCGCATGCGTAGCCGACGTCCTTCACCCATGCAAGCCCGAACTGACGCTGGTAAGTCTCCTGCGGCACCAGCACCGGGCCGCCGTCCTCCACGCGCTGGATGTAGGCCGCGATTCTCAGGGTTCGATCCGCTGCGCCGAACACCGCCGGTGGGCGGACCACCGTCCAGGGAAAGCCGCTTGTGCGCGCCAGCACCGTTTCGCACCAGCGCTTGCCGGCCTTGTAATCGAGCTCGGCCGGCGTCTCGCCGTCCAGAGGCGCGAAGTCCTCCTCGCGCGCCGGCCTGCCGTCGATGTCGGGGTAGACGATCCCGCTCGAGACGAAAACGTAGCGGTCGCCATTGAAATGCCGAGTCATCGTCTCCACCTGCTTCGGCTCGTAGCACGCGAGATCGAGCACGACGTCCGGCTGCGCCGATTCGAGCGCGCGCTCGAGCTGCACCTCGTCGTCGCGGTCGAGGGCGAGGTAGCTCGTGAACGTTCCGTACGGCCGGTCTTTGCGCCCGGCGGCGATGGTTTCGACCCCGCGGCGCATCAGCTCCTTGCATGCCGCGGTGCCGAGGAAGCCCGCGCCGCCGAGCACCAGCGCGCGCGTCATATGTCGCGGGTGACGAAGTCGACGTCGACGCCGTCCATCGCACGCAGGCGGTTCGCCATCTCCGAAGCCAGCACCACCGAGCGATGGCGTCCCCCTGTGCACCCGAAAGCGATCACCAGGTGCATGCGGCCCTTCTCGTGGTACAGGGGCATCAGGTCTTTCACCATCCGGTGCAGGTCGTCGAGGAGCCTCGTCGCGGCCGGCTGGCTCAACACGAACTCGGCGACCGCCGGGTCGTGCCCGGTGCGCTCCCGCAGCGCAGGCACCCAGTACGGGTTGTCCAGGAAGCGGGCGTCGATCAGAAGCGCGGCGTCGGCCGGCGCGCCGTTCTTGTACCCGAACGCGAGGCACGTGATGAGCGGGCGCTTGCGGCTGCGCAGGTGCGTGGCAAGCTCCGCCAGCTCGCCGGCCTCGACGCGATGGTGCGCGCGCTCATAGGTGCCGCCGGCGTGACCGTCCGCCTCCCCCTCGTGGACCAGCACGTACTTGAGGCCGATGTTGTCGGCGTCGCGCAGCAACTCTTCGCCACCACCGGCCACACCCAGGACCGCGTCGCCTTCGGGAATCGTGGCCATGTCGCGCAGGCGCCGGAAGCCCGCCGCCTCGAAAACCTCGAGGTCGTGGTCGAGACTATCCGACTTGGCCACGCCTAGCACTACGAGGGTCATAGGGTCTCTTTCAGCCTCCGGGCGAGCTTCTCGGGGACACCGACCGCGACGATCTCCTCCACAGGCGCTTCCCGTATCGCCTGCACGGACCCGAACTGCCGCAGCAGCGCGCGCTTGCGCGCCGGTCCGATGCCTTCGATCGAGTCCAGCGGCGATGAAAGCGCCTTGCGCGACCGGACCTTGCGGTGATGTGTGATCGCGAATCGATGCGCCTCGTCGCGGATCCGCTGGACGAGGAACATGCCTGGCGAGTTGTGTTCCTGGACGATCGGCTCCGCCCGCCCTGGGGCGAAGATCTCCTCGCGCTCCTTGGCCAGCGCAAAGGTCGGGATGTCGGCGAAGCCCGCCTCCTCGAGCACCTCGAGCGCGGCTCCGAGCTGGCCCTTGCCGCCGTCGATGAGGATCAGGTCGGGGCGGCTCGTGAACGACCGATCGCCGGCCGCGTCCGCATCCTCGCGTCGGAGCGAGGACTCGAGCCTCTCGAGGCGGCGCTTCAGCACCTCCTGCAGCATCGCGAAGTCATTCGGCCCGGGGACGTACTTGATGCGGAAGTGCCGGTAGTGGTCGTTCCGCGGCCGGCCGTCTTCGAACACGACCATGGCGCCCACCGCGGAGTCGCCCTGGATGTTCGAGATGTCGTAGCACTCGATGCGCTTTGGAGGCTGCTCGAGGTCCAGCGCGTCCGCGAGCGCGGCCAGCATCGGCTCGGTGCGGCTGCGGTCGTAATCAGCCTGGATGCGCTGCTGCTCGAGCTCTTGCGCCGCGGTCTCACCGAGCTGCGTCACGAGCGCACGCTTGCGACCGCGCTGCGGCACATCGATGCTCACCGGCCCGCCGCGCCGCTGCGTCAGCCAGTCGCGCATCAGGTCCGGATCTCCGACCGGACCCGGCACGATGACACTGCGGGGCACGTGAGTGGCGCTGGTGTAGTACTGGAGGAGAAAGCTGCGCAGCAGCTCCGGCTCGCCGGCTTCCGCGGCCCCGTCCAACGGATGGCCGTCGTGGCCGACCATCTTGCCCTGGCGTACGTACGCGACCTCGACGAAAACGTCGTTGCCCTTGCGCGCGTAAGCGATCAGGTCCTGGTCGTCGCGGCCGCGCACGAGCACGTTCTGGCGATCCGCGATGCGCTCGATTGATTGCAGCTGGTCGCGATATCGCGCCGCATTCTCGAAGTCGAGGCGGTCCGCCGCGTCGCCCATGCGGTCCTCGAGCTGCCTCACGAGCACGTCCGAACGTCCCTCCATGAACAGCGCGACCTCGCGGATGCGCGCCTTGTAGTCGTCGGGGCTGATTCGCTTTTCACACGGGCCCGGACAGCGCCGGATGTGGAAGTCGAGGCACACCTTGCCCTGCTTGAAGATCTCATCCGAGCACGTTCGAAAAGGCAGGAGCTGGCGGATCGATTTCACAGTCCCGCGCAGGGACTGCGCGGACGTGTACGGTCCGAAATAGAGGGCGCCGTCGTTCTGCACGCGCCGCGAGTAGTGCACGCGCGGGTACTGCTCGGTCACCGGCAGCTTCAGGTAGAGGTAGTTCTTGTCGTCCTTGAGCCGGATGTTGAAGCGCGGCCTGTAGTTCTTGATGAGGTTGCATTCGAGGACCAGCGCTTCGACCTCGTTGGCGCACTGCACGAACTCGAAGTCGTAGATGCGCCGCACCATCTCGTCGACCCGCGCGGTCTGGGCGTAGCCGGGGTTGAAGTACTGGCGCAGGCGGTCGCGCAAGCGCAGCGCCTTGCCGACGTAGATGACCTGCGCGCGCGCATCGCGGAACAGGTACACGCCGGGCTCGTCCGGCACCGCTCGCAGACGTTGCCGGACCGCTTCCTCCTGCTGGGTGGCCACGGTGAACGATTGTAGGAAGCGGGGTTAGACTGCCCTCGTGAGCACGCCTCCGAGCGACCTACCGCCGCCGCCGTCCTCGCCGCCGCCCACACCGCCCGCGCCGCAGACGCAGATCGTCGGCCAGCAGTCCGCGCCTTCCAGCACCGTGCCGCACACGCCCGGCCTGCAACCGCAGGGTGTTGGGGCCGCCGGTCAGACGAACACCCTGGCGATCGTCAGCCTCGCCGCCGGGATCGGGTCCTTTTTCGCTCACATCATTCCGGGGCTTGGCGGCTTCACCGTGGCCCTGGTCGCCGTCGTCACCGGCTACATGGCGCGCAACCAGATCAAGCAGACGGGCGAGCAGGGGATGGGCATGGCCACCGCGGGCATGATCATCGGGATCGTGCACATGGCCCTCATCGCGATGGTCGTGATCGTCTTGATCATCCTGATCTTCGTGTTCGGGATCGCCCTGTTCGGGATCGCCGCGCACTCGTCGGGCTAACAACAGCCGGCTCTCAGCCCCCTAGAAGTGGATCCCCTTCATCAAGTACGCCATCGCGGCGGCTTCAACGGTGATCTCGTC
>DASYXY010000030.1:0-65667 GCA_035934385.1 Candidatus Dormiibacterota bacterium | reverse complement strand
AAGCGGCGGATGAGCTGCATCTCACGATGCAGACTCAGCAGCAGGTCCTTGTTGTCCTTGCTGAGTTCGAGGGTCCTGGGCGAGACGTCCACCGCAGCCACGACAGGATTATGTGTGGCCTTCACCTCGGCACGCATTGGGGAGGCAGGGAGTGGGTTGGATTGCTTGGGAGCTGCGGTCTGCGCAGCGCTCTTCCTGTTGGCGATGTGAATCGCCCGGCCCTGCGATGCCAGCGCGGCCTCCATCAGGGATTCGGGCAGCGTCGGATGCGCGTGGATGGTGAGATCGAGCTGCTCGAGTGTCAATCCGTTCTGAATCGCGAGCGCGGCCTCGGCGATGAGGTCGGTCGCGCGCGGTCCGATGATGTGCGCGCCGAGCAGCTTGCCTGAGCTGGAGTCGGCGATGACCTTGACGAAGCCCTCCGTTTGGCCCAGCGTGAGCGCGCGACCCGACGCCACGAACGGAAACTTGCCGACGCGAACGTCAAGGCCCTGACCCCTGGCCTCTTTCTCGCCCAGACCGACGTGAGCTATCTCCGGATCGGTGTAGATGCAGTTCGGCGCGGCGTGATAGTCGGGCACGCGATTGGCGTGGCCGGCGATGTTCTCGACCGCGCAAACGCCCTCGTACGACGCGACGTGCGCCAGCATGATGCCGCCGATCACGTCGCCGATCGCCCACACGCCGTCGGCCGTGGTGCGCAGGTGTTCGTCGACGACGACGCGGCCCCGCTCGAGCTTCACGCCCGCCGCCTCGGCGCCGAGCCCCTCCGTGTACGGCGAGCGGCCGACCGCCAGCAGCACCTGGTCGGCGTCGACGGCGCCGCCTTCGCCGCCAGCCGAGAACCGCACCTGCAGCGCCTTGCCGTTCCTGGCGACCTCGTTCACCTTTGCATTCGTCTGGATCACGCCCCCCAGCCCGGCGAGGTGCTTGCCGTAGGCGGTGACAAGGTCGGTGTCGACCATCGGGAGAACCTGCGGCAGCATCTCGAGCACGGTGACCTTGGTCCCGAGCGCAGCGAACATGGCGGCGAACTCCATCCCGACCACGCCGCCGCCGATGACAGCGAGCCGAGCTGGGACCTCCTTCAGCTCGAGGATGCGATCGGAGTCGATCGTCAGCTCGGCGCCCTTCAGGGGGATGCGCGAGATGGCCGAGCCGGTCGCGATCACGATGTCCTTGGCGGAGATCGAACCGCCGTCGATCGCGACCTGGCCCTTGCCCGCCAGGCGCGCGGCGCCGCGTAACGAGGTGACCCCGCCGGCCCTCAGCAGGCCCTCGACGCCCTTGACCAGCTGATCGACGACCTGGGTCTTGCGCTTCTGGGCGGTGGGCCAGTCGAAGCCGATGTTGTCGGCGACGAGGCCGAACGGCTCACCCGCCTTGGCCAGCGAGTAGAGCTCGGTCGACTGGAGCAGCGCCTTGGTCGGGATGCATCCTCGGACCAGGCACGTGCCGCCCATCCGGTCCTTCTCGACGATCGCCGTGGACGCGCCGAGCTGCGCGGCCCGAAGCGCGGCGACGTATCCGCCCGGGCCGCCGCCGATCACGACTACGTCAAAGGACCCTGCCATCGCCCCCATCTATACGAGCCATCGAACTTGATTATGTCGATCCGGCTCCGGAAGGTGCCTAGTCGTATGACGGCCAGACGACGTCAGGGTCCGGCTTCGGCAGCGCCGGCGGTGGGATCGGCTGTACGGCAGGGGTCGTCGCGGGGACCCTGACGACCGCAGTGCCTGACGCGCGGTCCCATAGCAGCCGGCCAGGGACCCCGGCTCCAATCCCGAGCCTGACGCTGACTCCCCATGCCATGAAATAGATGAAGCCCACAAGCGGCACGGACTGGAACAACGTGAACCTCACGATCGAGCGCAGCCATCCTGGCGCCAAGCCGGTGTCCACCCTCACGACACGAAGACCAGCGGCGAGCTGGCCGAGCGTCCTGCCCCAAAGCGCAGTTGGCATGATCTGCAGCAGAACGACGCCCACGGGATAGGACGCCACGCTCATCACTGAGCCGACCGCTGGGCCGGCCTGCGCGCCCGCACCGGCGAGCGTGGACGTCCCAAACCCAAAGATGACCCAGCTCACAAAACCCGCAAGAAATCGGCGGGCGAACGAGGCGGGCTGGCCCGCGCGGGCTAGGGCCGCCGTGGACGGTCGATCCAGCCAGAGCCATAGCGCACCGCCCGCGACGAAGGCCGGCGCCAGCAGAAGCGCGGCCCAGACCTGCCCGGCCGGGTTGTCGACGAAGGGGCTTTGCGGGAAGCCGAAGCTCACCAGCGCGGCTACCCCAAGCGCTCCTAGAGCGATCGCCGCCGCGATGCGGCCCCTCGCCCCGTAGCGGAGCACGACAAAGGTCGCGGAGCTCACCAGGAGGAGCAGCGCGCTGAGTAGGAAGCCGATGGCATACAGCACTATTTCGCCGGCACCTGGGTTGGACGGTCCGGCCACCCACGCGATCGCAGCGATGACGGCCATCCATCGACCCACCAGGCTCGGAGCGACGACCGTAAGGCCCGCCAGCAGAAGGCACCACCCCGCGATCACTCCAAGGGTCGACCATTGATGCACGGGGTAGCCGCCGCTCTCGTACGTGGGGTCGAGCCCGTAAATCACCGCCGTGAGCACCGCGCCCGGCAGCGGAGCCAGCGGCACGAATCGGCGCAGCTCCATGCCTAGCTGGTGGACCGCGCTCCGTTCGGGCTGTAGCGATTGACGATGGGCATCCGGCGATCGCGGCCGAACGCGCGGGGCGTGATCTTGACGCCTGGTGGCGCCTGGCGGCGCTTGTACTCGCTGCGGTCGACAAGCTCGATCACGCCCGCCACGGTGGCCGGGTCGTGTCCGGCCGCCACGAGCTCCTCGGGGCTCAGGTCCTGCTCCACGTAGCCCTGCAGGATCGGGTCGAGCTTTTCGTACGGGGGCAGGCTGTCGGTGTCGCGCTGGCCAGGCTTGAGCTCCGCGGATGGCGGCTTGGTGATCACCCGTTCCGGGATCACCTGGCCGAGGGAGTTGCGATAGCGGCACAGGTCGTAGACAGTCGTCTTGGTCAGGTCCTTCAGCACTGCGTAGCCGCCGGCGATGTCGCCGTACAGCGTGCCGTACCCCGTCGCGAGCTCGGACTTGTTGCCGGTGCTGAGCACGATGTAGCCCAGCTTGTTGGAAAGCGCGTGGAGGATCGTCATGCGGATTCGCGGCTGGATGTTCTCCTCCGCGATCCCGGCTTTGGTGCCCTTGAACGCGCCGGCGACGATCTCTTCGAACCCGTGATGGGCGGGCTCGATCGGAAAGTCCAGCAGCTGGATGCCAAGCGCCTCCGCGACCGCGCCCGCGTCTTCGAGGCTCTCGGCCGATGTGTGGCGCGACGGCATGCGCACGCCGATGACGTTCTCGGGCCCGAGCGCGTCGGCGGCGACGGCCGCCGTCAGGGCCGAGTCCACGCCGCCGGACATGCCGATGAGCACTTTCTTGAAGTTCTGCTTGTGGACGTAGTCGTGGGTGCCCAGCACCACGGCGGTGTAGATCTCGGCCGCGCCTTCGAGCGGCGTCGCCATGCGTGGCGCGATCGTGGCGCGCTTTGCCGGTCTGGCCCCCTGCAGGAGGATATCGGTCACCTCCAGCTCCAGCCGCGCCGCACCCTCGGCCTCGTGCCGGATCTTCTCGAGCGGCCGGTGGAAAGGCACTGCGCCGGCGTTGATGTCGCAGAGCAGCAGCTCGTCGGTGAAGGACGAGGCGTGGGCGAGCATCTCGCCGCGAGGACCGAACACCACGCTGTTGCCGTCGAACACGAGCTCGTCCTGCCCACCCACAGTGTTGACGTAGGCGACGAAAGCGCCGTAGTCGGCGGCACGCTCGGCGACCATCCTCTCCCGCTCGACGCGCTTGCCTGCGTGGTACGGGGAGCCATTGATGTTGATGAGCACCTCGGCGCCATGGTCCGCCTGCCAGGCCATGGGGCCCGCCGGGTACCAGCAGTCTTCGCAGATGCTGACCGAGATCCGAATGCCCTCAAGCTCGAAGATCGGACAGCGGTGCCCTACCGCGAAGTAGCGCTCCTCGTCGAAGACGCCGTAGTTGGGAAGGAAAACCTTGTGGTAGACAGCTTTGAGCTCGCGGTCGTGGATGAAGGCCGCGGCGTTGTAGATCTCGCCGTCGTCGTCGACGAAGCCGACCACCGCCGAGATTCCCGCGGTGGCGGCGACCACCGCCTCCAGCTGCTTCAGGTTGTCGCGCACAAAGCTCGGCTTGAGGACGAGGTCCTCAGGCGGATAGCCGGTGAGCACCAGCTCGGGGAAGCACACCACATCGGCGCCCTTGTCGCGTGCCTCCGCGATGCGGTTGGTTATGAGTCGCGCGTTGCCCTCGAGGTCGCCCACGATGGGGTTGACCTGGGCCAGGGCGACCCGCAGCACGCGCTCCATCGAACTCAATTCTGAGGTTTGGCCCGAACTACCATTGGTTCTGCCTTGGCCTTCTTCGAACGTTTGCGCGCGCTCTCCAAAGAGCGGGGAACGATGCTGTGCGTCGGCCTGGATCCGGACCCCGAGCGCATCGACGGCGCTGCCGCGGGGGCGCTGCGCCACTGCCGTGAGGTCGCTCGCCAGACAGAAGAGCTCGCATGCTGCTTCAAGCCGAACAGCGCGTTCTGGGAGCAGTACGGGCCTGACGGCTGGAAGGCGCTCATGGAGCTGCACGCGGAGTTCGCCCAGACGCCGTTCCTGCTCGACGCCAAGCGTGGCGACATGGGCAACACGATGAAGGCGTATGCGTATGCGGTCTTCAAGACGCTTGCCATGGACGCGGCGACCGTCAGCCCATACTTCGGCACCGACTCGCTTGACGAGTTCACGCGTTACGAGGACCGCGGGGTGTACGTCGTGTGTCGCAGCTCCAACCCGGGCGCGGAGGATCTGCAGCACCTCGACGCGGGCGGAGCGCCGCTGTTCCTTCGCGTCGCGGACATGGCAGAGCGTGCCAATGGGCACGGCAACATCGGCCTTGTCGTCGGAGCAACTGCACCCTCCGCTGTCGCTGACGTGCGCAAGATCTCGGGGCTCCCGTTCCTGGTCCCCGGCGTTGGCGTGCAGGGTGGCGACGTTCAGGCGTCGGTCAGAGCCGCATGGAACGGTGACCCTGCCTCTTGTCTGATTTCGGTGAGTCGGGCGATCCTCTTCGACCGCAACCCTTCACGCGCCGCCGCGGGCATACGCGCGGAGATCAACGCCGTCATCGGCAGGCTTACATGACCGATACGCGGCTCAAGGTCACGCGGTCGCAGGTCCTGGCTTTTCGCCGCCGCGTCGGGGCGCTCGACGAGAGGCTTGCTCCGGGACCGGGATCTCTGCGGCGCGCGGCCTGGGCGGGACTCCAGGACAGCATGCCCCGTGCGGCAGCGCTGTCGATCAACGCCCGCGTGCGGGGAACCAGGCCGGACACCTGGACAGATTCCTCGCTCGTCCAGATCTGGGGGCCGCGGTACAGCGTCTTTGTCGTGCCGCGCCGCGACCTCGCCGTGTTCACGCTGGGGCGGATGCCGGATGACGCGCCGGGTCGGCGGTGGGCGGAAAGTGTCGCCGGCCGCCTGCGCGAGGTCCTCAACGGCGCTCCGATGACCGAGCGTGAGGCGGCGCGCGGGGTCGGGGTGAAGCCCAACAGCCTCAAATTCGCCGCCCCCACCGGCACGATCGTCATCCGGTGGGATGGCGCCCGCCAGCCCACGCTCCGGTTGGTGGCGGCCCCCGAAGTAGACCCCAGGGCAGCCCGCCTCGAGCTGGCGCGCCGCTACCTGCACGTGTACGGACCCACCACAGCCGGGTCGTTTGCTCGTTGGGCCGGCATCAACCCACGTTCGGCCCTGGCGGTGTTCGATGAGCTTCGCAAGTCGCTGACTGCCGTGCGGACACCGATCGGTGACGCGTGGATCCTCGCGGCTGACGAGCCGGAGATCCATGCCCCAGCCGCACTCGCCGCGCCCGCCCGACTGCTGCCCAGCGGCGATGCCTACTTTCTTCTCCAGGGGCAGGATCGCGAGCTGCTGATCCCAGACGCCGCCCACAGGGCGGCCCTGTGGCCCTCGCGCGTCTGGCCGGGGGCATTGCTCGTTGGGGGGGAGATTGTGGGGACGTGGCGCCGCGCAGCCGCGACCGTCACGGTCCAAGCGTGGAAACGCCTGTCTCGAGCGGCGCGAGAAGCGGTCGAGGCGGAGTCCGAGGCCATGCCCCTGCCTGGAGTCAAAGGTCGGATCACCGTCCGCTGGGAAGCTTGATGTGACGGAAGCTCGGCACAAGGCGAAGCTGGTGCTGACGGGTCACATCATCGACTCGATGATCCTTCCGCAGGTGATGGACCTGGTCATGGACCTCGGCGGGAACTTCACAGTCGAAGAGCTCCGCGTCGGCCAGCACAAGACCGACACGTCCTACTGCCGCATGGAGGTTGTCGCGTCCACCTCCGAGCAGCTCGACAGGATCGTGAAGGGCGCGCGCGCGCTCGGTGCTGCCTCCGAGTCCGAGCGGCCGGTTCGTTTCGAGCGCGTGATCAAAGAGGGTGTCTTCCCGGAAGGCTTCTACTCGACGAGCAACCTGCCCACGGAGGTGTTTCTCGATGGATCGTGGATAACAGTCGAGAACATCGAGATGGACGCGGCTATCGCGGTCGACCGCCGGATGAGACGCGCGCGCTGCATCGTTTTCCAGGGCGCAACCGTCGGGACCGAGGTCGTCGTCGGATACGAAGGTGTGCGCGTGACCCCGCTGGAGCGCTCACGCAAGACCGAGATCTTCAGCTTCATGGCGAGCGAGGTCTCGGCCGAAAAGCCGAAGAAGGTGCTCATCGGGGCGATCGCCGCGGAGATGAAGAGCATCCGCGACCACGGCGGCCGGATCGCGGTCGTCGCGGGGCCGGCGGTCGTGCATACAGGCGCCAGCCGGTACCTCTCGCAGCTGATCGAGCTCGGTTACGTTCAGGTCCTCTTCGCGGGCAATGCGCTCGCGGTGCACGATGTCGAAGCGGCGCTGTTCGGCACGGCGCTCGGCATCAACATCGAGAGCGGTGCGCCGAGCGAGCACGGGCACGAGCATCACATGCGGGCCATCAATCGGGTGCGTGCGGCCGGCGGCCTGAGGCAGATGGTCGAGAGCGGCCAGCTGCGCAGCGGCATCATGAAATCGGCCATCGAGCACGGGGTCGACATGGTGCTGGCCGGGTCGATACGCGACGACGGGCCGCTGCCCGACGTGATCACGGACATGGTCGCCGCCCAGCAACGAATGCGCGCCAGCCTCGGCGGCGTGCGGATGGCGCTGATGCTCTCGACGATGCTGCATTCGATCGCCACGGGCAACATGCTGCCGGCGGGCGTCAGGACCGTCTGCGTCGACATCAACCCCGCGGTGGTGACCAAGCTGGCCGATCGGGGCACCTGGCAGTCGATCGGCCTGGTTACGGACGTCGAATCCTTCTTGCGCGAACTGGCCCTTGTCCTTGAAACTGAGGCCCATGGCAAAAGGCCGAAACAAGCAAGGCCGCGAAGTTAAGAAAAAGAAGAAGGCCAAGCAGCCGGGCGGCGCCGCCGCGGCGGACGTGCAGTTCCGCCATCACTCGGTGGTGACGAACCAGCCGCAGCCGCCTACGCCCACACCACCCAGGTCCGGGGAATAGGCCGGCCGGCCCGGTTCTCGGCGATCGGGTTTCTCGGCGGGTTTCTGGGCGGGTTGTTCGGCGTCGGCGGCGGGTTTGTGATGATCCCGCTGCTGGTGCTTTGGGCCGGGCTCAGCCAGAGGCAGGCGAATGCCACCTCCCTTGTGGCGATCATCCCCATCGCCGTCGCCGCGTTTCCCATCTACTACTTTCGCGCGGGCGCGCCGCAGATGGACCTGCGGGTGGCGCTGTTCCTCGTCATCGGCAGCATGGTCGGCGCCTACATCGGCGCACGGGCGCTGAAGAGCATTCCCGAGCGGCCGCTTCGCATCGGAGTGGCAGTCCTGATGGCGCTCGTTGGGATCAAGCAGGTGCTGCTCCCTTGACGCTCCACGATGTGGCGGCCGTAATCGGGGGCTTGGCCGCAGGCCTGCTGAGCGGCGCCATCGGCGTCGGCGGCGGCCTGGTCTTCGTGCCGATCCTGACCATCGGCTTTCGCCTGGTCCAGACGGTCGCCCAGGGCACGTCGCTTGCGGCCATCGTGCCCACTGCCCTGGTCGGTGGGATCACGCACCTGCGCCAGGGCAACGCCGACGTCACCGCCGCCTGGTGGCTTGGCGGGGCGGGCGTGGTGGGCGCCGTCAGCGGTGCGCTGCTCGCTGTGCACCTCGAGAGCGGGCTCCTGGCCCGCGTGTTCGGAGCCTTCTACATCGGCGCCGCGCTCCTGCTCCTGCAGCGGGCGCTGTCGACCCGCGAACCCGAGCCGCCCACGCCTTCCTCGTAAACGCATTGACACGATGACGCAGCGCGGCGTAACGTCCCCGTGCAGAAACGGTACCCGCGGGTACCAAACGTGGAACCAGCAACGAGGAGCGCGAAAAGGCATGGTTTCTTTCGAGCTGACGGACGAGCAGCGTGAGATCCGGGATTGGGTCCACGCCTTCGCGGAGAAGGAGATCCGCCCGGTGGCGGCCCATTACGACGAGACCGAGGAGTTCCCCTGGCCGGTGGTCAAGAAGGCGGCCGAGGTCGGGCTGTACGGCGTGGATTTCCTCCAGCAGACGTACGCCGACTCGACCGGCATCATGCCGGCGCTGGTGTCTGAAGAGCTCACGTGGGGCTGTGCCGGCATCGCGCTTGCGATCCAGGGCACGGGGCTGCCAATCGCGGCGATCTTCTCGCAGGGCACGCCGGAGCAGATCGCGACGTGGATCCCGGCCTGTTACGGCACCGTTGACAAGCCGGCGCTCGGCGCCTTCTGCGTGACCGAGCCCGACGCGGGTTCGGATGTGTCGTCGATGAAGACCCGCGCCGTGCGCAAGAACGGCGACTGGGTGATCAACGGTCAGAAGATCTTCATCACCAACGGAGGAATCGCGGACGTCCATGTCGTGGTCGCCGCGGTCGAGCCAGAGCTCGGCACGCGCGGCCAGGCGAGCTTCGTGGTGCCGCCTGGGACCAAGGGCATCCGCCAGGGCAAGAAGGAAAAGAAGATGGGCATCCGCGCCTCCCACACCGCCGAGGTGCTCCTGGAGGACTGCACGATCCCACTCGAGAACGTGCTCGGCGGCGTCGAGAAGCTCGAGGCCAAGCTGGCACGCGCGCGCGAGGGCTCACACCAGCGGTCGTCGGTGGCTTTGAAGACTTTCGAGCTGTCACGCCCCATCGTAGGTGCGCAGGCCCTCGGCATCGCCCGCGCCGCCTTCGAGTTCGCGCTCCATTACGCGAAGGAGCGCAAACAGTTTGGTCGGGCGCTCATCGAGAACCAGGCGATCGCCTTCATGCTCGCCGACATGGCGACCGAGATCGAGGCCACTCGCGCGCTCATCTGGCGCGCGCTCTGGGAGGGCCGCAGCGGCGGCGAGTTCAAGAAGGCGGAAGGATCGATGGCCAAGCTGAAGGCCGGCGAGGTGGCGGTCAAGGTCACCGAGCAGGCGATCCAGATCTGCGGCGGCTACGGCTACATCCGCGACTTCCCCGTGGAGAAATGGCACCGCGACGCCAAGATCTACACCCTTTTCGAGGGCACCTCGGAGATCCAGCGCCTGGTGATTTCCCGCGCGCTGGCGCGGGACTAGTCCGGATGCGAGCAGCCGGCGCCGCGCGGCTCGACCACCGGCGCCGCCGGCTGTTGGACGCCGCGCTTGAGCTCTTCGCAGAGCGCGGTTACGAGGAGACGGCAGTCGGCGCGGTAGTAGCGCGGGCGCGCATGTCTAAGTCGGCTTTCTACGAGCACTTCACGTCCAAGGAGCACTGCTTCCGCGAGGTCCTGCTCGCCGAAGGCGGCGAGCTGATCCGCGATGTGCTGGCCGCTGCGGCGACCGGACACGACCACCACGAGCGGCTGCGCCTCGGCATCACCCGCTTCGTCGTGGGCTGCTTCGAGCGCCCGACCGTCGCGAGGCTGCTGATCGTCGAATCGGTCGGTTTGAGCGCGGCGGTCGATGAGGTGCGCCACGAGGTCCAGGGCCGGTTCGCGGCGGCGGTGGCGGAAGAGGTCCGGCATGCGACCTCACACGACTCTTTCTACGCCGACAAGGACCCGGTCATCTTCGGCCGGGCGGTGGTCGGCGCGGTCAACGAAGCGGTGTCGTACTTCCTGACCCATCCCGGCGCGGACGCGGACACGCTGGCGGGGAGCCTGTGCCGCATCTTCGCTCCATAGCCGGCTCCGAGCGGCGGGGAAGAGGGCAGTTAACGTAACCCGGCGCCTCTTGCCTGCGAACACCCGTTCGGCTACAATACATCTCGAACATGCGTACGCTGGCGACCCAGGTCCGTTTGCGGCGGCTGCTCCGCACGTTTGCGGAGGTCGTCGACCGCCTGCTGGCGGAACCGTCCGAGCGCTCGCTGGCCATCAGCGGCGTCTCCAGGCTCCAGAGCCTGGCCGAGGGCGTCCGGGAAGCCTGGGACGGCGAGGCGGCCGCCGGGCGGCCTGAGGAGGCTCTGGTGGGCTACGTCGACCAGGCGCTGCGCACGGCCGAGCTGGCCATCGCCGGCCTGAACCAGGCTGGCGCCGACCTCGAGCTGCTGCGAGCCGACTTCGAATCGGCGGCGCTGCCGCTCGAGGTGTTCCTGCGGGGACTTGACGCCCAGCCGGTCCTGGAGCGCTCGGCCTGACCGGAGCCCGCTCGATGCGAATCTCGGCGTTTGTATACAAAGGCGCAATTCAGAGGCCACTGTTCAACTCGTTTGTATACAAACGAACGGATCCCCGCTCGAACTCAGGCTTTCTTTAGCAGTCATTATCGAAAGCATTGCCTGTGGGGTCAGGCGGCGTTCGGACCCCCTCCCGACCGGCCAAAGACCGCCAGCAGCTGGGCGCGGGTGATCAGTCCCTCGGCCGCTGGCACGCCATCAACCAGCACCACGGGGACGCGCCAGTCGTAGCGCTGGAACAGCGCGTGGTCGGCATCAACGTCGGCGAGGTGAGGCTCGACGCCAAGCTCGCGGAGGAGGCGGAGGGCGTCGTCGCAGAGGTGACAACCCTTACGCGTGACCAGGACGACATCAACCATGGCGCCGATCCTAACGAGGGGTCAGGTGCCGGGCGGCAGAAGCAGAGTCTCCCCCACCACGATCGTCGGGCTTGCCAGCCCGTTCAGCCTCTCGATGGCGTCCACCCGCTCGCGTGGGTCGTCAGCCGGGTAGCGGGCAGCCGCGATCGACCACAGAGTGTCGCCAGGCTGCACCACCACCCGTTGCACGGGCGCCGTATCGCCGGCAGCCACCCGCGCCAGCGCCAGGCTCGCTCCTAGCAGCGCGCCCGTCACCAGCACCCAGCGCCCGAGCCCGTGCACGCGGCCGCCACCGCGGTGAGCGGAGCGCAGGGGTCGGGTGGCAAGTCCGGCGGCGTACATGCGTTCGGTACCATAGCGAACGGGCGTTCGGTTGTCAAGACATCGAACAAAGGTTTGCACTCCGGTGGCCGGCGTGCTAGCATGGCCCCGGTTGACCTCCCGGAACTTCAAAACCACACGGAGATGACATCCAAATTGACCGATCAACTAACCGACCGGCAGGCCAGGATCCTCGAGTACATCCGCTACCAGAACAAGGTTCGCAACTACCCCCCGAGCGTGCGTGAGATCGGCGAGGCGGTGGGCTTGAGCTCCAGCTCCACCGTCCACAACCACCTGAACCAGCTCGAACGCCGCGGCCTGATCAGGCGTGACCCCAGCAAGTCGCGCACGGTTCAGCTCGTGCAGGACGAGGGCGTCGACAAGCAGCGCCGCAACGCGGTCTCGGTGCCCATCGTCGGCCACGTCGCCGCCGGCGCCCCTATCCTCGCCGAGCAGAACATCGAGGACCATGTCCTCCTCTCGGCCGAACTGGCCCAGGACGGGTTCTTCCTCCTGCGGGTGCGGGGCGACAGCATGATCAACGCCGGCATCCTCGACGGCGACCTGGTGCTCGTGAAGCCGCAGCAGGAGGCGACCAACGGGACGATCGTCGTCGCCTTGGTCGACAACGACGCCACGGTCAAGCGCTTCGAGCGAGGCAACGGCCACGTCAAGCTCATCGCCGAGAACCCGGCCTACGAGCCGATCGTCACCAGCAATGTCAGCCTTGTCGGCGTCGTCCGCGGCGTGATCCGGATGTTCCGCTGACCCCAGCGGAGACGCTTGTAGGGCTCCTGTAGGGCTCAAAGCGGGCGGCGGCGTGGCGGGGGGCCCAGCCCCAGGCGCGGGTGCCCCGGTCGTCGTACTCGGTCTTTTCCACCCCGCCGATCCGGCGGAGTGAAGCCAGCACGCTCTCGCTGCCGTACGGCACGAGGAGCTCGAGACTGACGGTCTCGCCACGGCTCGCCCCGTCGATCGCCGCCAGCAGCGGCGCGAAGCCACCACGATTGATGGCGGAGATCGCAACCACCGCCGGGTAGCGCTCGGCCACCGCCGCGACCACTCGGCGTCGCTGCGCCGGACCGAGCAGGTCGACCTTGTTCAGCGCCACCACTCTCGGCTTGCCCTCGGCGCCCAGCTCGGCCAGCTCCTTCTCCACGGTCGCGGCCTGGTCCTTCACCGCGGGCGAGCTCGCGTCGAGCACCTGGATGACGATGTCGGCCTGGGTGACCTCTTCGAGCGTGGCTCGGAATGCCGCGACGAGGTCGGTGGGCAGCTTCTGGATGAAACCGACGGTGTCGGTCAACAGCACCTGCCGGCCGGTGGGCAGGTCGAGCCGGCGAGTGGTCGGGTCGAGGGTGGCAAAGAGCTTGTGCTCCGCGCGCACGCGTGCGCCGGTAAGTGCGTTGAGAAGCGTCGACTTGCCGGCATTGGTGTAGCCGACGATCGCTGCGGTCTGCAGCTCCGCGCGTCGCCGGCCCGTGCGCTGCTGCTGGCGCTGGCCACGCACCTGCTCGATCTCGCGATCCAGGTCACGGATCCGCTTGCGGATGCGCCGGCGCTCGGTCTCGATCTGCTGCTCTCCTGGGCCACCACGCGCGCCCACACCACCACGCATGCCGCCGACCTGGCGGTCGTATGAGTAGGCGCCGATCAGGCGGGGCAGCAGGTGATGCAGTCGCGCCGCCTCGACCTGGAGACGACCCTCGTGCGTCCGCGCATGCAGGGCGAAGATCTCGAGGATGACCTCGGTGCGATCGAACACGCGGACCTTAAGCGAACCCTCGAGGTTGCGCTGCTGTCGTGGGCTCAGATCCTCGTTGCACACGAGCATGTCGAATGCGCCCTCGAGCACCATCTCGCGCAGCGTGTCGACCTTTCCAGCGCCGATGAAATGCGACGGCTCGATCTCGGAGCGGCGCTGGAGGTCAGTGCCAACGACCTCGGCGCCGGCCGTGCGCGCGAGCTCCGCGAGCTCTGACATCTGCTCCCGCACCACGTCTTCCGTGGCGCCCGGGAGCACGATCCCGACCAGGTACGCCCTCTCGCGAGGTTTTCTAGTGGCGATCAGAGACGAAGCTTCTCCATCCGTTTCATCGCCTCGGCAAGGCGTGAATCCGCGGCAGTGACCGACAGGCGGAAGTAGCCTTCGCCGTGCGATCCAAAGCCAACACCGGGTGTGATGTTGACGCCCACCTCATCCAGCACGTGCGATGCGAATCCGATCGAGTCATATCCGCGCGGGACTGGCGCCCATACATAGAAGGTCGCGCGCGGGGGCGTGATGTTCCAGCCCAGAGTGTTGAGCGTGTCGGCCACCAGGCGGTGACGGCGCGCGTAGACCTCGCACGCGGCCCGCGTCTCCTCCTCCCCACCGTTCAGGGCTTCGATGCCGGCCCACTGCACGGCCTGGAAGATCCCGGAGTCGATGTTGGTCTTCAGCTGTCCGATCAAGGCAACCAGGTCGGCGCGTCCGCAAACCCAACCAAGTCTCCAGCCGGTCATGTTGAAGGTCTTGGAGAGCGAATGAAACTCGAGGCCGATGTCTTTCGCGCCTGGAATCTCGAACAGGCTCAGCGGTCGATAGCCGTCGAATGCGATCTCGGAGTACGGCGCGTCGTGGCACAGAACGATCCCGTGCTCGCGACAGAAATCCACAGCTCGGGTCAGGAACTCCTTGCCGGCGACCGCCGCGGTGGGGTTGTTCGGGTAGTTGAGCCACATCAGTCGCGCTCGCTGCGCAACGTCTGCTGGGATCGCGTCCAGGTCAGGCAGCCAATCGTTCTCGTGCGTCAGCGGCATCGTGTACGGCTCGGCCCCGGCCATGAGCGCGCCCGTGACGTACACGGTGTAGCCAGGGTCCGGCGCCAGCACGACGTCACCCGGATCGACCAGCGCCAGCGGAACGTGACTGATGCCGTCCTTGGAGCCGAGCGTCGGCAGCACCTCTGTGTGTGGGTCGAGGCCGACACTGAAACGATCGCGGTACCAGTTGGCGATCGCGCCGCGCAGTTCGGCCAGGCCGAAGTACGACGCATAGCGATGGTTGTCGGGGTCGGCCGCGGCCTCCTGCAGGACGCTGACGATCCGCCTCGGCGTGGGCAGGTCGGGATCGCCGATGCCGAGCGAGATGACGTCGATCCCGGCTCGCCTCTTTTCCTGGACCTTACGGTCGATCTCGGCGAAGAGATATGGCGGTATCAGCCCTAGTCGCTTGGCGCCCGCGGCCTTAGTTGTTCTCAACGTAGCTGAGGATAGCGGGCACCGGGTCGGGCTCGATCTCGAACCACCTGATGCGTTGGTCCCGCCGCCACCATCGCAACTGCCTGCGCGCGTATCGGCGATTCGACGCCGCCATCACCTGCGGCAGGTCTTCCATGCTGACCTCACCGCGGATATGGGCAAGCGCCTCTGCATAGCCGATACCCGTCATCACGGCCGCGCTTTCAGGAACGCCGGCTTTGAGTGCTGCAGTGGTCTCGGCGATGAGCCCTCGCTCGACCTGCGACCGGCTGCGCTCAGCGAGTCGCCGGTCGATGACGTCGAGCCCGGTTGTCAACCCGATTCGCACAACGGGCCACGGAGGTGCCTTGCGCCGGCGCAGCTGCCTCAATGGCGGACCAACCGCTTCCAGTAACTCGATCGCGCGGATCATGCGAACAGGGTTCTGGAGGTCGACCCCAGGATCGGGATCGAGGGCGAGCAGGCGGTCACGCATCGCGGCTGCATCGAGCAGCTCGAGCTCCTTCCGCAGATCGGGGTTCGGCGGCACGCCGGCCAGGCTGAAGCCTTCGGTCAGCGCGTCGACATACAGCATCGTGCCGCCTTCGACGATCGGCGTTCTGCCCCGACCCATGATGTTGTCAATGGCGGCGCGCGCACCCTCCACATACTGCGCTGCGTTGAACGTGAGCTTCGGATCGACGAAGTCGATCATGTGGTAGTGGACCTGCCGTCGCTGATCGGGTGAAGGCTTGTTGGTCGCGATGTCCAGCATTTCGTACACCTGGCGTGAGTCGGCCACCACCACCTCGCCGTTGAGACGTAGGGCCAGCTGGAACGCGACGGACGTCTTGCCGATGCCCGTCGGCCCGACGACGACGACGACGGGTCGACCTGTCAGTAGTTCCGCCGGAAGTGCCGCTTCAGCTCCTGCCAGTCCACCAGCAAGCGCGTGGGCCGACCGTGCGGACACGTGATCGAATCCTCGGCCTGCTCCAGATCGGTAAGAAGGCGGCGCTGCTCGGCCATGTCCAGGACGTCACCGAACCGGACTGCGGAGTGGCACGCGAGCTCGGCTGCAGCTTGCTGGATGGCGTTGTCGGAGCGATTCTCCGCGAGCGCCCCCAGCGTCTCCTGCACGGCCTTGGTGGCGCGGCTCACCGGCATCTCGGTGGGAATCGACGTGATGCGCAGACTGCGCGGCCCGAACTCTTCCAGCTCCAGGCCAAGCGCCGCCAGCTCGCTGGCGTGGTCCGCCGCGGCCGCCATCAAGGCCGGCTCGACGTCGATCGCGGCGGGCATGAGGAGCGGCTGCGTCATGCCTCTTCCATCACGCAGTCGCGCGACCAGCCGGTTGTAGAGGATGCGCTCATGAGCAGCGTGCTGATCCACGAGCACGAGCCCTTGCGCGCCTTCGGCCACGATGTAGCCCTCGCCGATCTGGCCCAGCGGTCGCAGCGGCGCCTCGGTGGGAGCCTCGCGCGTCACCACGTCCTGCACGGCCACGCCGGAGAGCGCAGCGGGTGTCTGACCGCCGCCAACGCTGAACGTACTCATCATCGCCGCCGCCGCCGCCGGGGGGCGGTAGAAGAACGGCTCGCTGCCACCCAGCGCGGCGCGCACAGCTCGCTGGACCGCGGCGAACACCGCGTTCTCGTCTCGAAACCGGACCTCGCGCTTGGCCGGGTGCACGTTGACGTCAACCAACTCGGGGTCGATGCCGATGTCGAGCACCGCCACTGGGTGGCGGCCTCGCTCGAGGCGTCCCTGGTAGCACTCCTCGAGCGCGTACAGGAGCGTCCGCGACGCGATGGGGCGCGCATTCACCGCCAGGACAATCCAATCCCGGCTGCCGCGACTCACGCGCGGCTGCGAGACGATGCCCTTGATCAGCGGCAGACCGACGATCTCGAGCATCTCCGCCGCCACCGCGCCGCCGTGCACCGCGGCTGACGCGCGACGCCTGTCTCCATCTCCTGATGTGCTGAGCGCCGACCGGCCGTCGATCGTGAGCTGGAACTTCACATGCGGGTGAAGCAGCGCGTATGACGACACCGTGTCCCTGATCGCCGCGACCTCGGTCGCGTCGGACTTCAGGAACTTCAGCCGGGCGGGAACGTTGGCGAACAGGTCTCTGACCTCGATGTTGACGCCGGGCAGCAGGGGTCCCGCGCCTTTCTCAATCACCTCACCGGCGCGAATGTGGATGCGCGAGCCGCCGCTCGCGCATTCGACGTCGGCGACCGCGGCGATGCTCGCGAGCGCCTCGCCTCGAAACCCGAGCGTGGTGATCGCGGCCAGGTCGGGCAGCGTGGCGACCTTGCTGGTCGCGTGACGAAGGAAGGCGAGCTCGAGCTCGGGCGCCGCGATGCCGGAACCGTCGTCGTTGACGCGGATCGATGTCCGCCCCGCACCGCGCACGTCGACCGTGATGCGGAGTGCATCCGCGTCCAGGGCGTTCTCGATCAGCTCTTTCACCACAGATGCCGGTCGCTCGATCACCTCACCGGCGGCGATCGCGTCCGCGACCTCCTGCGGCAGCTGCTGGATTCGGCTCATCAGTGCAGCTTCGCGCGCAGCTCATAGAGCTTCTGCAGCGCCTCCAGGGGGCTCAGCGAATCAGGTTCGAGCTCCTCGAGCTCCTTGCGGAGAGGATCCGGCGCCATCTCCATGGGCAGGCCCAGCTGCAGCTCCGCGGGCTCGAGCGGGCGCTGGCGCTCCAGCTCGGTCAGGACGTCGCGGGCACGGGCGATGACCGCCGCCGGAAGACCCGCGAGCGCCGCTACGTGTATTCCGTAGGACCGGTCGGCGCCGCCCGGTACCACGCGGTGCAGGAAGCGCACGGCTTCGCCCTCTTCCAGCACCTCCACACGCTCGTTGCGTACACGTGGCAGGCGATCAGCGAGGGCCGTGAGTTCGTGATAGTGGGTTGCGAAAAGCGTGCGACAACCGAGGCGTGGCGATTCGTGCAGGTGCTCGACCACGGCTTGAGCGATGGAGACGCCGTCATAAGTCGACGTCCCCCTCCCCACCTCGTCGAGGATCACGAGTGAAGACTTCGTTGCGTGGTTGAGGATGTAAGCGGTCTCGGTCATCTCGACCATGAACGTAGACATCCCAGAGGTGATGTCGTCATGAGCGCCGACCCGGGTGAAGATTCGATCGGCCAGCCCGACCATCGCGCGCTCGGCGGGCACGAAGCTGCCGCACTGCGCAAGCAGGACGATCAGCGCCGACTGGCGCAGGTAGGTTGACTTCCCGGCCATGTTCGGTCCGGTGAGGATGACGATCTGCTCTGAGTCGGGGTCTAGCTCCAGATCGTTGGCCACGAACACCCCTGCGGGCAGTGCCTGCTCGACCAGCGGGTGGCGGCCTGCTCTGATGACGAGCCTGGTGCCCGCGTTCACCTCTGGGCGCCGCCAGCCGAGCTTCTCCGCGGCGGTTGCGAGGCTTACGAGCGCATCGATCGCCCCGACCGCCATTGCTGTCGCGCGCAGCTGTGGGCCCAGCGCGGCGACCCGCTCGCCCAGCTCGCGCAGGATCTCGAGCTCCCGAGCATTCATTTTCTCCCGAGCGCTGAGCACGACCGCTTCCTTCTCCCGGAGCTCGGCGGTCACGTAACGCTCCGCGGTCGAAAGGGTCTGCTTCCGGGTGTAGTTGTCAGGTATGGCGGCGGTGTTGGCGTGGCTGACCTCGATGTAGTAGCCGAAGACTTTGTTGAAGCCGACCTTCAGAGTCCGAATGCCGGTGCGGGCACGCTCGGCCGCTTCCAGTGACGCGATCCATTCGCGTGCGGCCCGTGACGCGTCACGCACGCCGTCCAGCTCCGGGTCAAAGCCCGGCTTGATTGCACCGCCGTCTCGTGACGTGGGCGCGTCTTCCACCAAAGCTGCCTGGAGGACGCTCGCAAGTTCTGGTGCCGGGCCGATCTCGTCCGCGTGCTCGCGCAGCACGAGCGACTCGCAGCCCGCAACCGAGCTCTGGACACCAGGCAGCGCTTCCAGTGAGCGTCTCAGCGCAACGAGCTCTCGCGCGCCGGCGCGCCCGTGCGCGGCGCGCGCGATGAGACGCTGCAGGTCGCCAACGCCTTTCATCGCATGGTGGATGGCTTCGCGCGACGCTGGGCTGGCGACGAGCTCGGCGACCGCGGCCAGGCGAAGCTCGATCGACTCGGCATCACGCAGCGGTGCACCGATCCATTCGCGCAGGCGTCGGGCGCCGATCGCCGTCGCGGAGTGATCGACAAGGTTGATCAGCGCCGGCAGCTCCAGGTTGCGAACAGTGGCCGCGTCCAGCGGCATCGTCGCGTCGGGCGAATAAGTGCGGACCGTCAGGAGCTCGGGCCCGACGCGGGCCTGGTTGGATTTGAGGTATTCGAGCACGACCCCAGCAGCGCCAATCGCCAGCGGCGCTTCGGCTGCGCCGACTGAAGCCGGGTAAGCGATCCCCAGGAGGTCCTTCAGGCGCTGCTTGCCGCGGTCCGGATCGAATCGGTACTCCTCGATTTCGGGTGGGGTCAGCAGCTCCGAAGGCGCCAAGCGCTGGAGCTCGGAGGTGAGCCGCTCCTCCGGCATCTGGCAAAGCAACAGCTCGCCCGTCGACACATCGCACGCGGCGAGGCCGGCCTGACCGCCGCGCGTCCACGCCGCCACCAGGTAGTTGGCGCGTACGGGCTCCAGGTACGCGTCCTCGACCACGGTGCCCGGCGTCAGCACGCGCGTGATGTCGCGTTTCACGACCGCCTTGCCGGATGGCGCCTCGAGCTGGTCGCAGATCACAACCTTGTGACCCGCCCGCAGGAGCTTGCCGACATAACCCTGCCACGCGTGGTGCGGCACGCCACACATCGGCGCGCGCCCGGACTTGCCAAGCGGACGCGAGGTGAGCGTCACGCCCATGATCGGCGCCGCCGTGACCGCGTCCTCGAAGAAGATCTCGTAGAAGTCGCCGAGCCTGAACAGCAGTATCCCGTCGGGGTGCTGACGCTTCGCTTCCCGGTACTGCCTCATGACCGGGGTCAGCGGAGCCTCGGGAGTCACGCCGCTCGAGCACCCATCAGCTGACCCGCCGTCGCCTGGATCACGCGGATGTCGACCAGGGTTCCAGGTTCGGCGTTGCCGAGCACGACGGCGCGCTTGCCCTGCCGGATGCGTCCGTACGCCCGGCCCAGCTCGTCGCGTCCTTCGACAAGGACTTCGACCTCGCGCCCGACCCAGCGTGCGGTCTTGCGCGCGGCGATCTCGCGCTGCAGCGCTAGCAGGTCGTTGAGCCTTCGCAGCTTCTCGGCATCGGGCACGTCGTCGGGCATCTTCGTCGCGGCGTACGTGCCCGGTCGCGGCGAATACATCGCGAGGTGCACGACGTCGAACTCGATGTCCTCGAGCAATCTCCGTGTGTTCTGAAAGGCGGCTTCGGTTTCACCCGGAAAGCCGACGATCACGTCGGTCGCGAGCCCGATGTCAGGCATCAACGCGCGAGCGCGCTCGATGATCGCGTGGTAGTGGCGCGTCTGGTAACCGCGCGCCATGCGGCGGAGGATCAGGTCGTCGCCTGACTGGACGGGCAACTGCAACTCGCGGCACACGACGTTGCTCGCTGCCATGACCTCCAGCAGCTCAGCCTCGAGATCCTGCGGGTGCGACGTCATGAAGCGAAGGCGCTTCAGACCCGGCAGCCGCTCCACCTCACGCACGAGCGCCGCCATCCCGCCGCGGCCGTCGGGGTCACGGTAGTCGTCGACGTTCTGACCGAGCAGGACGATCTCTCGTGCGCCGTCGACAATGGCCTGGCTGCTTTCGGCCAGCACCGCGGCCATCGGTACGTGCCGCTCGCGGCCGCGAACCTTCGGAACGATGCAGAACGTGCAGTTGTGGTCGCAGCCCTGGATGATCCTGACAAAGTGGCTCACGCCTGTCCGGCCGGCCGAAGGCAGAGACTCGCCCAGCGACCAGTCATAGCGCGACTGCAGGCCAGCGATGAAGCCGTCGTACCCGCCAATGGGAACAACGGCGTCGATCAGCGGGAATCGCTTCCGCAGATGCTCACCTTCCTTGCCCACGATGCACCCGGTGACTGCGATCGTTCGCTCGGGCGTCTTCCACTGCCTCAGCTCGTGGAGCTTGGAATAGACGCGCTCCTCTGACGCCTGCCGCACCACGCAGGTGTTGAGGATCGCGATGTCGGCGCGCTCCAGCGAGTCCTCGACGTAGCCCGCTGCGAGCAGCTTCCGCGCGATGCTTTCGGAGTCCGCGGTGTTCATCTGGCACCCGATGGTCCAGATGTGGAACGACCTCGCTCGGATTATCGGCTCTCCACCAGTAGACGGATTCCGGTGCGCTCCTCTCCGTCGATCGAGATGTCGATGAAGGCGGGGATGCACACCAGGTCGAGGCCGCCAGGAGCGACGTAGCCGCGGGAGATGGCGATCGCCTTGACCGCCTGGTTGATCGCGCCTGCGCCGATGGCCTGGACCTCGACCCTGCCCTTGCTGCGGATCACCCCAGCGATGGCGCCGGCCACGGCAACCGGCTTGGAGGTGGCTGACACCTTCAGCACCTCCACCGGAGCGCGCCCTTCCGCTGACATTGCTGGATCCCCTCTAAGAGTGTTCTCTGTCGACTCGCTGGATCGATGTGGCCCGACCGCTGGAGGCACTAATGGTAACCAGTACCGAGTTGAAAGTCACCGGCCCGGAGGCCACCACAAACCGGTTCGGCACGCCCGTCAGGAAGCGCTTGAGAACCACGTCCTTGTCCATGCCGATGCAGCCGTCGCGGGGCCCGACCATGCCGACGTCGGTGACGTAAGCGGTGCCGCCCGGAAGGATCCTGGCATCAGCTGTGGGGATGTGTGTGTGCGTGCCGACGACCACGCTGGCCCTGCCATCCAGGTACCACCCCATTGCAGTTTTTTCGGACGTGGCCTCGGCGTGCATGTCACACAGCACGATCCGGTGGTCGGGGTGCTCGGCGAGGATGGCGTCAGCGGCGCGAAACGGGTCGTCGATGGTCTCGACGAAGATCCGGCCCATCAGGTTCATGACGAGCACGTCGTGGCCGGCAGCCGCGACCGTGCACCAGCCCTTCCCCGGAGCGCCTGGCGGATAGTTGGCCGGCCGGGTGACGCGTTCCAGCTCCGGCAGCTCGGTGACGAACTCCTTCTGGGCGAAGACATGGTTGCCGGTGGTGATGACGTCGGCGCCGGATGCCCTGATCTCCTGGACGAGCTTGGCGGTCAGCCCAAAACCGGCGGCGGCGTTCTCGCCGTTGACCACCGTGAGGTTGGGCTCGAACTCTCTCTTCAGCCCGGGCAGGAGGGCCTTGAGGGCCTCCCGGCCGGGGTGGCCGACCACGTCGGCGACGAACAGGATCCGGAATTGGTCCGAGCTCACGAACCAGATTGTCGGGGAAAAAGAAAAGGGAGCCTCCGTGGGAGGCTCCCTTGGGAATTACTTCGCGTATTCGACGGCCCTGGTCTCCCGGACCACGGTGACCCGGATCTGACCAGGAAAGCTGAGCTCTGACTCAATTCGCTTGGCGATGTCCCGAGCCATGAGCTGGGCCGCCGCGTCGTCGATCTGTTCCGGTTTGACCAGAATTCGGACCTCGCGGCCCGCCTGGATCGCGTACGACTGCTGGACTCCCTGGAACGAGTTCGCGATCTCCTCCAGCTTCTCCAGCCGCTTGACGTAAGCCTCTAGCGATTCTCGGCGGGCACCCGGGCGGGCCGCCGAGATGGCGTCTGCCGCGATCAGCAGCAGCGCCTCCTGTGTCTGGGGCTCCTCGTCGTAGTGATGGGCTCGCACCGCATGCACGACGGGGGCGGGCACCCCGTGCCTCTGGAGCAGGTCTGCGCCGATCACCGCATGCGAACCCTCGACCTCGTGGTCGATGGCCTTGCCGATGTCGTGCAGCAGTCCTGACAACTTGGCGATGCGAACGTCGGCGCCTATCTCCGAAGCCATCATGGCTGCGAGGTAAGCGACCTCTTTGGAATGGTTGAGCACCTGCTGCCCGTAGCTGGTGCGGAATCGCAGGATTCCAAGATGGCGGACGACCTCCGGGTGAAGGCCCTGCAGGCCGACCTCGAGCACCGCGGCTTCGCCCTCTTCCTTGACCCTTTGCAGGACCTCCTGACGGGACTTGGCCACGATCTCTTCGATACGTGCCGGATGGATGCGGCCGTCGACGATGAGCTTGTTCAGCGCGACTCTGGCCACTTCTCGGCGGACAGGGTCGAAGCCGCTGATGATCACCGCTTCAGGCGTGTCATCCACGATCAGGTCGATGCCAGTCGCTTGCTGGAGCGCTCGGATGTTGCGGCCTTCTTTGCCGATGATCCGGCCCTTCAGCTCGTCGGTCGGGAGCGGCAGCACCGAGACCGAGACCTCGGCGGTCTGGTCGGCGGCGATCCGCTGGATCGACTCGGTGACGATCTCTCGCGCACGGCGCTCGCTGTCGTCGCGAGCGGCCAGCTCTGACTCCCGGACCTTGCGCGCTACTTCGTTGCGCAGGTCCTGCTCGACCTGGGCCATCAGCACGCCCTGAGCTTCCTGGCGGGTCATCGTGGCGACCCGCTCGAGCTCGAGCTGCTGCTGGCGCTTGTGATCTTCGAGCTGAGCCTTCAGCTCCTCCAACCCCTTCTCCTTGTCGCCGAACTCGCGCTCGCGACGGTTGAGGTCCTCGCCCTTGCGGTCGAGGTTCTCCTCTTTCTGGAGCAGGCGCTTTTCGATCTGCTGCGACTGTGCCCGGTATTCCCGGGCTTCCTGTTCGGCGGCGGTGCGGATCTTGACCGCGTCCTCCTTGGCCTCCAGCAGCTTCTCCTTGGCCTGAGTCTCGGACTCGGCAAGGACCTGCTGAGCTCTGGCTTCGACGGCGCTGGCGCCGTTCCCGGCGCGCCTCTGCACGTACAGATAGGCGGCGCCGATGCCAACCAGGAGGGCCGCCACCAGTGCCGGTACGAAGACGTAAGCAGGCATGTGACATGCACCTCATGTATTCGCTTGTCAAAGTGCGGAACCGCTCTCCAGGGACCCGGTCTGGAACCGTGTCAGGAGGTGGGTTGGCTCTATGACTGGAGGCGCCCCAGCGCCTCGCGTGGAGTCAAATTTTAGGCTCCGGCGGCGGCCGACGGTGCCGCGGGGGGCGGCAGGCGCGTTTGCGCCGGTCAGGCTGCCGAGGCCAAGGCAGGGGTGGCCCAAGGAGGAGCGCATCGATCGGGGTCCCCGCGTCTTGGACGCGGGGGCAGCGACGCCGGCCGGGGCCCCTAACACAGGCATCGGCAGCTCTGAGCCGCCCAGATGCGGCGCTGCTCGGTCCGCGCCGGAGCCTACGCTTCGGGGAGGCCGTGCCGCTCCGCCAGCACAGCCCGGCATGCGGCCCTGACGATTCCGGCTGGAAACCCACGCCTCAGGAGCTTCACGCCCACCTGGGCGAGCATCCCGCGATATCCGATCTCCACGTCTCGCGGGCACAGGCGTTCGGCGAGCACGACGGCCGAAGCCAGCTGGCTGTCGGAATCCAGCTCGGCCAGCGCTTCGGCCGCCCGGTGCCGATCGATCCCCTTGGCAGCAAGCTCAGCGGAAACCGCCAGCGAGCCCCGCGTGGCGCTCCTGCGCCGCACCAGGCCTCGCGCGAACGCCCCGTCGTCGAGGTAGCCCATCTCGGTGAGACGCGCCATGGCGGAGCCGACCTCGTCCTCCTGGTACCCCCGGCGCGCCAGCTTCAGGCGCAGCTCAGCTCGTGAGTGCGCGCGACGCGCCAGGAGCCTGAGGCCAGTCTCGACTGCCGAACCGGACGGCCGGCGGGGGCCTCTCCGGCTAGAACTCCTCCCCGCCACCGGATGCAACCTTCATCGAGACGACCTTGGCCGGAGCCGGACCTCCGGCCGCGGTCTCGCGGACCTTGGCCTCGATCTCAGCGGCAAGCGTCGGGTTCTCGCGCAGGTAGTTGCGGACGTTCTCTCGCCCCTGCCCGAGGCGCTGGTCGCCGTAGGACATCCACGTTCCGCTCTTGTCGAAGATCCCGTACTCGAGAGCCGCGTCGATGAGCGAGCCCTCGCGCGAGATGCCTTCGTTGAACAGGATGTCGAACTCGGCGGCTCGGAACGGCGGAGCGACCTTGTTCTTGACCACCTTCACCTTGACCCGTGCGCCCACCGAGTCGAGCCCGTTCTTGATCACCTCGACCTTGCGGATGTCGAGGCGAACCGAGGAGTAGAACTTCAGCGCTCGACCTCCCGGCTGCGTCTCGGGGTTGCCGAACATGATCCCGACCTTCTCCCGCAGCTGGTTGAGGAAGACCACCGAACAGTTGGATTTCGAGATCGCGGCGGTCAGCTTGCGCAGCGCCTGGGACATGAGCCGCGCCTGGAGCCCGACGTGCGCGTCGCCCATCTCACCTTCGATCTCGGCTTTCGGCACGAGAGCCGCGACCGAGTCGATGACGATCACGTCGACGGCATTCGAGCGCACCAGCACCTCGACGATCTCGAGCGCCTGCTCCCCTGTATCGGGCTGGCTGATGAGCAGGTCATCGATCTTCACTCCGATGCGCGATGCATAGAGGGGGTCGAGCGCGTGCTCGGCGTCGATGAAAGCCGCCACGCCGCCCTGCTTCTGCGCCTCGGCGATGACGTGAAGAGCGAGCGTGGTCTTGCCGGCCGACTCGGGTCCGTACAGCTCCGTGACCCGGCCGCGCGGAATGCCCCCCACTCCCAGCGCCAGGTCGAGCAGCAGGGCGCCGGTCGGGATGACCGTGATCTCCCGCTGCGCCGCCTGTTCGCCGAGCTTCATGATCGCGCCCTTGCCGTAGCTCTTCGTGATCTGCGCGAGCGCGGTGTCGAGTGCCTTTTCCTTTTCCAATCCAGATGCCTCCTACGTCGTTGCGGCGAGTGTTCTATGTCGAAGGGCGGAACGCAATCTCTTCTTTACAGGACCCGGCCGTCCGCACATAGTATCGAACAGGTGTTCGGAGGTCAAGCAGTCTTTACCGCGCCTTGCGTCGCGGCGACCGAGCGTGCCGCCTCGACAAGCATTCCGAGCGCCTCCAGGGCCGCCTGGCGCCGGTTGGCCCACCGATCGCCGTGAAACGTGAACTCGCGGCTGGACGTTCGCGAAGGCGAGGCCACCGCGACGTAGGTCAGGCCCACAGGCTTGTCGGTGCCGTCCGCGTCGGGGCCTGCGATGCCCGTGACGCCCGCGGCCAGCGCCGTCCCGAAGCGGGCCCGCGCGCCACTTGCCATCGCTTCGGCGACCTCGGCGCTAACGGCTCCGTGCTCGTCGAGGAGCTTGCCGGCGACCCCCAGCAGCTTCTCCTTGGCGGAGTTCGAATAAGCCACCACGCCACCAAGGAAATAGCCGGAGCTGCCTGGAACATCGGTGATGAGGGCTGCCAGCAGCCCGCCGGTGCAGGACTCCGCCAGCGCCAGCGTGAGGCCAGTCTCCTCGAGCACTCCACCCAGCTCGCGTGCCGCCGGCTCAACCGAAGAACCGGCGGGCGGCGGGTCGCCGGCCACCAGCACATGACGCCACCGCCACATGTAGTCGAGACCGCTCGAGATCGTGAACAGCACCGCGAACGCGACCGCAAGCGTCGCCGGCAGTGCGAGCCACGGATAAGGCCGCTGCAGGATTAGCAGCGTCACCGCGGCGACCTGCGTCACCGTCTTCGTCTTGCCCAGCGGCGCGGCCGCGATCACAGTGCCTCGACCGGCGGCGGCGGTGCGCAGCAGCGTGATCAGCAGCTCTCGCGAGAAGATCACGACCACCACCCACGCTGCGATCAGGCGTTCCTGGACGAGGACGATCAGCACCGAGAGGACAAAGAGTTTGTCCGCCAACGGGTCGAGGAACTTCCCCAGGTCGCTCACGGTGCCCCGCCGGCGCGCGATCTGGCCGTCCATGGTGTCAGTGAGTGAGAACACCACGAAGACCGCAGCCGCGACCTGGTCGTGATAATCAAACCGCGCGAGCAGGAGGTACATCAGCGGCGGGATCGCGACCAACCTGCTGACGGTCAGCGCGTTCGGCAGGTTCACCGAACTGAGCGTAATCGCTTATTCGAGGCCGAGTCGCTCCAGCAGCTCATCGACATCGGGCAGATTCATATTCACCTCGCGCGATTTCGAGCCCTGGTATCCGCCGATCACGCGATGCTCAGCGAGTTGGTCGACTATGCGGCCCGCGCGCGAGTAGCCGACGTTGAACTTCCGTTGGACCAAAGACACCGACGCCGCGCCTTCAGCTGCAACTGCGCGCGCTGCACGCGCAAACAACGGGTCCAGCTTGCGTTCGGATCTCTCGCTTCCCTCCCACTCCGAGCCGGCGCCTTCCTCGAGGATCTCCTCCATGTAGCGCGGTGCACCTTGCGACTTCCAGAAGCTCACGACCGACTCGACCTCGGCGTCGCTGACGAATGCGCCCTGGATGCGCGTCGGCTTGCCGGCATCGACCGGCTGGTACAACATGTCGCCGCGTCCAAGCAACTTCTCGGCCCCTCCCGCGTCGAGGATGACGCGGCTGTCGACCTGGGACCCGACCGCGAACGCGATGCGGGACGGGATGTTGGCCTTGATTAGGCCGGTGATGATGTCCGTCGACGGGCGCTGCGTGGCGATGATGAGGTGGATGCCCACAGCCCGCGCCAGCTGCGCGATGCGGCATATGAGCTCTTCGATTTCGCCAGCTGCGACCATCATCAGGTCCGCGAGCTCGTCGATGACGACCACGACGTACGGCAGCCGACGCGCGGACCGCAGCGTCGCCTTCTCGTTGTAAGCGGCGATGTTGCGGACGCCCTCGGCGGAAAACAGCTTGTAGCGCCGGTCCATCTCGGCCACCGCCCAGCGGAGGGCCGCCGCGGCCTGATGGGACTCGACGAGCACGGGCAGCGCGAGGTGAGGCAGGCCGTGGAAGCTCGTCATCTCGACGCGCTTCGGGTCGATGAGCAGTAGCCGCATGTGATCGGGCGTCGTCTGAAACAGAAGGCTTGTGATGAGGGCGTTGATGCACACGCTCTTGCCCTGCCCCGTCGCGCCGGCGATGAGCAGGTGCGGCATGCGTGTGAGGTCGCCCACGATCGACGCGCCGGACACGTCGTTGCCCATCGCGAGTGCGAGCGAGTGCGTGCCTTCGCGGAACGCCGCGGTCTCGAGGACCTCGCGGATGGTCACCAGGCTCGCCGCCTTGTTCGGCACCTCGATGCCCACCGCAGACTTGCCCGGAATCGGGGCTTCGATGCGCAGTGGCGCGGCGGCCAGCGCCAGCGACAGGTCGTTCTGAAGCGCGGTGATCCTCTTCACCTGCACGCCAGCGCCTGGCTGCACCTCGTACTGCGTGACCGCAGGACCAGGGTTGACTCCGACGACCTTCGCAGGCACGCCGAAGGTTTCAAGCGTCTGCTCGATCACCACCGCGTTGCGCTTGATCTCGTCCTTCATTCGCTCGCGGCGCGCAGTGACGGTGTCTAGCAGCGCGATCGGCGGCAGCTTCCATTCGATCTGGGGCAGGTCATCCTCAGGCTCCGCAACGACGCGCAGCGCGGGCTTCGGCTCGGCCTCGTCGGGCTCTTTCTTTTCCATCCGCTCCTCTCGCGCCGGCTCCCTCCTGGGCTGGGGCTCGGGGTCGCTCTCCAGCTCCCACGGATGCGGCGCCGACGGAACAGGCGGATACGCGGGCCCTACCGCGAGCGATGCGCCGTTCACCGCTTTCATCGGTGACGCCTTCGGCTGCTCTGGCAGGTGGACCAGGCGGTCGAGGCGGTCGCGCTCGGCGAGGGCGGCCTTTGCGGCGTCGAGCAGCGATTGGATGACGGCGCCGGGACTGAAGTGGATCGTGACGATGAGCCCGATGACGAGGCCCGCGACCAGCAGCGCCCACGCTCCCCAAGTGCCCACAACCTCGATGAGCGCCTGGTCGATACCCGCACCAAGTCCGCCGCCGTGCGCTCCCGCCATGCCGAACAGCCCGACGAGCGAAAACACGGCGACCAGGCCGCTGACCACGTCGAGCGGCCGTGGCCTCGGGGCCTTTGGCCACAGCAGGTACGCGCCGGTGCCGATGGCGACGGCGACGGGAACGAACCACGCGCGCCCGAAGCTACCCAGGAGCCATTCGCGAATGCCGGTCAGGATCGAACCCTGGCTGCTCGCGGCCGCCAGCACTCCAAGCAGGCCGACGAGGAGCAGCAGCACGCCGCCGATCTCGCGCACCTGTCGTTGCGTAAGCCGTGCCTGCACCCGGCGTTGCGAACGCGTCGAGCGACTTCGCGCGGAGGATGAGCGCCGCGCGCCGTGCGAGGAGGAACGTGAGCTGCGTGCAGTGGTGCGAGGCATGCTGCGTTACCGGGGCCCGGTTCCGATGGATTCTACACCCCGCCTGCGTGCCGCCCTCGGCATCGCGCTGCGGGCGATACTTTCTCGGTGGCGGTCGATCCATTCGCCGAAGCCGAGGCGAGATATCGAGCGCTGGTCGCGGAGAGGCGCGCGGGCGGTTTGCAGGCGCGAGCTTTCAGGCTCGCGGTGCGCGATCTCGCAGTGCTCGACGGCGAAGGCCATCGCTGGATGCTGGGACCCGAGGACGGAATCTGGTACCGCCGCGAGCACGAACGGTGGCTGCAGGCCGATCCTCCACGCCGCCTCGTCTGCACGTTTTGCGGTCACCACAATCTGGGCCGCCACAGCTTTTGCGTGGAATGCGGAAAACGCTTGAACCGATGAGTTTCGCCCGCCCCGGGAGTCATTTATCGTGTTGGCCAACGACCGGTCGTCAATGTGGAGGTAGTTGCTCGTGAGCAAAGTGCGAGTCCTGGTCGGCACCCGTAAGGGCGCGTTCATCCTCAACTCGGACGGAACCCGGAAAAGCTGGGACGTCGAAGGCCCGCTGTTTCCGGGCTGGGAGATCTTCCACATGAAGGGCTCGCCGGCCGACCCCGATCGCCTGTACGCGTCGCAGTCAAGCAGCTGGTTCGGCCAGGTGATGCACCGCTCGAACGACGGTGGCAAGACGTGGGAGACCGTCGGCAACCAGTTCGAATACGCCGGCAACGTCGGTCCCCACAAGTGGTACGACAACTCTCCCCATCCCTATGAGTTCAAGCGCGTGTGGCACGTGGAGCCCTCGCTGAAAGACCCGGATACCGTCTACGCCGGGGTCGAGGACGCCTCCATCTTCAAGTCGACCGATGCCGGCCAGACGTGGGCCGAGCTGCCGGCACTCCGTACGCATCGCACGGCTCCGGAGTGGAATCCTGGCGCCGGCGGGCTGTGCCTGCACACCATCATCGAAGACCCGAAGGACTCGAACAAGATCGTCATCGCCATCTCCGCCGCGGGCGCCTTCAGGACCGACGACGGCGGCACGAGCTGGAAGCCGATCAACCACGGTTTGCGCTCGAACCACATCCCCGACCCCGACGCCGAGTTCGGCCACTGCGTGCATCACATCACCATGCATCCTTCGAAGCCGGACACGCTCTACATGCAGAAGCACTGGGACGTGATGCGGAGCGACGACAAAGGCGACAACTGGCGCGAGATCAGCGGCAACCTGCCCACGGACTTCGGTTTCGTCGTCGACACCAACGCCAACGACCCAGACACCGTCTACGTGCTGCCGATCACGAGCGACTCGCACCACTACGTCATGGACGGCAAGCTGCGCGTTTACCGCAACCGAAAGGGAGGCGACGACGACTGGGAGGCTCTGACCAAGGGCTTGCCGCAGAAGGACTGCTACGTGAACGTGCTTCGCGACGCGATGGCGGTCGACAGGCTCGACCCGTGCGGCATTTACTTCGGCACCAGCGGCGGCCAGGTGTACGCGTCGAACGATGACGGCAACAGCTGGAGCGCGATCGTGTGCGACCTTCCGCTCGTCATGTCGGTCGAGGTGCAGACGCTGCCGTGATCCAGGTCGTGCTGCCGAAGAACCTGCAATTGCTGGCAGGCACCGGCCGCTCGCTTGAGCTCGAAGTCGAAGGTGACGTCACGCAGCGCTCGGTGCTGGACGCGCTGGAAGCGCGCTACCCGGCGCTGCTGGGGACGATCCGCGACCCGAAGACCAAGAAGCGGCGGCCGATGCTCAGGTTCTTCGCGTGCGAGGAAGATCATTCGGACGATCCGATCGACGAACCACTGCCTGGTGAGGTCGCGGCCGGGAAGGAGCCCTACCTGATCCTGGGAGCGATCGCCGGAGGCTAACGTCCCCTCCCCTACTTGATCGGGTGGGAGGCGGCCCAGACGACGCCGTAGACCAGCCCGGCCAGCAGAGGAACCAGGCCGGCCAGCATCCAGAGCCGCCAGTAGGGCGCCCGCTCCTCTCCACGCACCAGCTCGTGGCCGCAGAAGCCACAGAAGCGGTCGAACGGGCCGGCCACGCCGTGGCAGCTGCCGCACCGGTGCAGCTGCAGCCCGCAGTGCGCGCAGCGCTGGTCTTCGAGCCGGTCCAGGACCATCGCCGGCTGGTCGCACCGCGGGCAAAGGCTCGGGGCGACCAGCGCGAGCGGCGGAAGCTTCATATCTCGGTCACGACGGGGATGACCATCGGGCGGCGGCGGGTCTGTCGCCACACAGTCTTGGAAACGGCGTCGTGGATCGCCTCTTGCAGGATGTTCAGGTCGCGTGACTCCGCAAGGCGCCGGATGACATCCACAGCCGCTTTGCGAGCGTCGGCCATCAGTTTCGTGGACAGCTCGGGTTCGATGACGCCGCGTGACAGGAGATCTGGTCCTGCCCGCAGCGATCCCGTGTCGCGGTCGAGCGCCAGCGTAACGACGAGGATCCCGTCCTCGGCCAGGTGCCGGCGGTCGCGCAGCACGACCTGCTCCACGTCCCCCACGCCCAGACCGTCGACGAACACGAGACCGGTGCTGATCTTCTCGCCCCGCTGGATCGACTGCGCGTCGAGCTCGACGGATTCGCCGTCCTCGACTACGACAACGCGGTCGTCGGGGACGCCCATTTCCTTCGCCAGCTCGGCGTGTTGCAGCAGCTGCCTGTACTCGCCGTGGACAGGGATGAAGTAGCGCGGCCGCACCGCGTCGAGCATCTCGCGCAGCTCCGCCCGCTGCGCGTGTCCGGTGACGTGAACGTTGCCGACCTCGGAGTAGAAAACCCGGGCGCCGTGCCGGTACAGGTTGTTCACCGTCTGGAGGACCATCCGCTCGTTGCCCGGGATGGGCCGCGCGGAGATCACGACCCAGTCGCCTTTGCGCACGTTCACGAGCGGGTGGCGCTGGGCCGCGAAACGGGTCAGCGCGGACATCGGCTCGCCCTGGCTACCGGCTGTCAGCAGCAGCAGCTTCGATGGCGGAATCCGATCCGCCTCCTCCAGCGGCACCGTCAGACCCTCTGGCACGTCGAGGAACCCAAGCTCCCGAGAGGTCTTGAAGTTCTGCTGCAGGCTGCGACCGACCACCGCGACCCGCCGATCGAACTGAATCGCCATGCGCACCAGGTGCTGGATGCGGTGGATGTTGGAAGCGAAATTGGCGACCACGATCCGGCCTGGCGCCTCGCCGAAGATGCGCTCGAACGGCGCGTGGAGGTCCCGCTCCGAGCCGGAGTGGCCCTCGCGCTCCGCGTTGGTGGAGTCGCTGAGCAGGAGCAGCACGCCATCGTCGCCGAGACGCTTGAACCGCGCCATGTCGGTGGGGAGACCGTCCGGCGGCGCTGGGTCCAGCTTGAAGTCGCTCGTGTAGACGACACGGCCTACCCGGGTCTCGATCGAAAGCCCGACTGCGTCAGGAATCGAGTGGCACACCGCGACCGCCTCCACCCGGAACGGGCCGAGCTGGACGGCGTCGCCGATTCGAATCTCGCGTAGGTCGGCCTCGCGCAGGATGTGGTGCTCGCGCAGCTTGGGCTTCAGCAGCCCGAGTGTGAGCCGCGTCCCGTAGACCGGGACGTTCAGGAGTTTGAGCGCGTAGGGCAGGCCGCCGATGTGGTCCTCGTGCCCGTGCGTCAGGACGATCCCGACGACGTCTCGATCCTTCTCCAGCAGGTAGGAGATGTCCGGCAGCACCAGGTCGATGCCGAGCATGTCGTCCTGGGGGAACATCAGGCCCGAGTCGACCACGAGGACCTTGTCCTCCCACTCGAGGGCCCACATGTTGATGCCGACCTCGCCGAGGCCGCCAAGCGGCAGGTAGCGGAGTCGCCCTTGGGTCATTTCACGGGGTCCCCGTGAACTCGCAGCCGCAGGCTCGGAGTTCGTGGGGTGATCACAACAGACGTAGCTGCTCGGCTTCCTGCCTCTCAGGCTCTGGTTCCGGTGGCGGAGGCGGGGCGAGGAATCGGTCGAGGTACTTGCGCACGCTGTCGAAGTCACGCTCGAGGTCGGCGACGAGCGATCCGTTGTGCAGCGCCGCCGCCGGGTGGTACAGCGGCACGTACGCGATGTCACCGCGCAGCACGAGGCTGCCGTGGATGCGTGAGATCGACCCCTGCCCAGGAAGCAGGCGCTCGAGTGCGTGCCGCCCAAGCACCAAAACCACCTTCGGCTTGATCAGCTGGAGCTGTCGCTGCAGGTAGGGCTCGCACGCCTCGGCCTCGTTGGGCATGGGGTCGCGGTTCTGCGGCGGCCGGCACTTGAGGACGTTCGTGATGTAGACGTCCGCCCGGCTCAGGCCGATGCGGCCGAGCAGCGTGTCGAGAAGCTTGCCTGCAGGGCCGACGAACGGTTCGCCCTGGCGGTCCTCGTTGAAGCCAGGTGCTTCACCCACGATCATCACGTCGGCGGGACACGGGCCGACTCCCGGTACCGCCTGCGTGCGCGTGGCATGCAGGCTGCACCTGGTGCAGCCCCGCACCTCGGCGTGAAGAACCTGGAGCTCGGCGAAGGCGTTAAGCGACTTTGACTCCGGCCTTGAACGTGATGAGGTCGCTGGCCTCACGAACGACTTTCATGACCGACTGCAGCTGCTCGTCGGTGAGCGGCACCAACGGGAGGCGGAACGGCCCGGCCGGGAAGCCCATGGCCTGGAGCGCCGACTTCACAGGCACCGGGTTGGCGGCGGTCGTCATGAGCGCCTTGATCACCGGCAGCAGACCCAGGTGGATGCGCCGCGCGGTCTCGTTATCGCCCGCGATGTGCGCCTCGATCAAGCGCTTCATCGATTTGCCCGCCAGGTGCGAGGTGACGCAGATCACCCCGTAGCCGCCGACGGCCATGAGCGGCAGGGTGAAGCTGTCGTCACCGCTCCACACGCGAAAGCTCTTCGGCTTGCCCGCGCACACAAGGCCCATCTGGTCGAGGTCGCCGCTCGCCTCCTTGACGCCGACGATGCCCGGCAGCGCGGCGCAGCGGAGGGTGGTCGCCGCGGTCATGTTGATCGCGGTGCGGCCCTGGATGTTGTACATGATGGTCGGCCCCACCTCGGCGATCGCCTTGAAGTGGTGGTACATGCCGTCCTGCGGCGGCTTGTTGTAGTAGGGCACGACCGCGAGCAGCGCATCCGCGCCCGCCTTCATCGCGCGTTCGGAAAGCTTGATCGAGTGGTGCGTGTCGTTGCTACCGGTGCCGGCGACGACGTCGTTGTCGGGAATCGCTTTCTTGACCACCCCGACGAGCTCCACCTTCTCATCGTCTGACAGCGTCGGCGATTCGCCGGTGGTGCCCGAGACGACCACGCCATCCGATCCGTCGGCGACCAGCATGTTGGCAAGCCTCTCTGCAGCGCCGAAGTCGATCGAGCCGTCGGCCTTGAACGGGGTGATCATCGCGGTCAGCAGGCGACCCAACTCTCTGGCCATGGCCCTAAGCCTCCTTCGTCAATTCGCGGCGCGACCCGCCGGCCGCAGAACTCCCATCTCCAACGCTTGCTCAGCCACCTGCACGGCGTTCAGGGCCGCTCCCTTGCGGATGTTGTCCGACACCAGCCACATCGCGAGGCCACGCGCGACCGAAGGGTCCCTGCGGATGCGGCCGACGTAGACCTCGTCGGTACCGGCGACATGCAGCGGGGTCGGATAGATCTTTGCGTCCGGGTCGTCCTCGACCATCACTCCGGGCGCCGCGCCCATGAGCGTTCGGAACTCGTCCGGGCTGATCGGGTCGCGAGTCTCCACGAAGACGGATTCAGCGTGGCCGACTGGCACCGGCACGCGGACGCACGTCGCGGCGATGCGCAGGTCGGGCAGGTGCAAGATCTTGCGCGTCTCGTTGACGATCTTGACCTCTTCTTCGTTGTAGCCGTCTGCTTCCGGCCGCCATCCTCCCGGCACCACGTTGTAGGCGAGCTGGTGGGGATACGCGTTGACGGGCGGCTCGGTGCCGGCGGCGATTGCCTTTGTCTGCTCCTCGAGCTCGTCGACGAGCGCCCGGCCTGCACCCGACGCGGCCTGATAAGTCGACACGAGCACACGCTCGACTCCAGCCTTCTCATGCAACGGCTTGAGCACCACGGTGAGCGGTATGGCGCAGCAGTTTGGATTGGCGACGATACCCTCGTGCTGGCGCAGGTCCTGAGCGTTGACCTCGGGCACGACAAGCGGGACGTTGTCGCGCATGCGCCAGGCGGAGCTGAGGTCGATCACTAGTGCCCCTTTCTCGGCCGCGATCGGCGCGTACATCAGCGCGATGTCAGCGCTCGCCGCGAACAGCGCGATGTCGATGCCGCTGAACGCGTCCTCGGAGATCGCTTGAATCTGCAGCTGCGACCCGTTGAAGGGCACTGTCAGGCCCGCGGATCTCTCCGACGCAAGCGCGACCACTTTCTCAGCGGGGAAGTTGCGCTCGGCCAGGACCTTCAGCGTTTCCTGGCCGGTCATCCCCGTCGCCCCGACGACGGCCACGTTTAATCGCTTGGGGGTGGGCACTCGCTCAGTTTAGTTCGAACTGGCGCTTAGTTAAAGCCCCAGCAGCTGGTCCAGGCCTCGATAGAAGCGTCGTGATTCAACCACGCGGCGAATCGCCAGCAGCACTCCGGGTGCATAAGCCTCGCGACTCGTAGTCCTGTGGGCGATGGTCATGGTCTGGCCGGGGAGGCCGAAGATGACCTCCTGGTCGGCGACGAAGCCGGGCAGACGCACGCTGTGCACAGCGACGTTGCCCTCCTCCCCGCCTCGTGTGCCGGCGAGCGTTTCCTTTTCGGGTTTGCGGTGCGCGAACGGTTTCTCACCGCGCTTCGACGCCAGCCGCCGGGCGGTGGAGAGCGCGGTGCCCGATGGCGCGTCGAGCTTTCCCGCGTGATGCATCTCGATGATCTCGACCGCCTCGAAGTGAGGCGCCGCGATCTCGGCGAGGTGCATCATCAGCACGGCGCCGATCGCGAAGTTGGGCGCCACGATCCCGCCCAGGCCTTTGTCTTTGCACGCGGTCTCGAGCTTGTCGACCCCCTCGGCCGGGATGCCGGTGGTGCCTACGACCGGCGAGGCTCCGGCCGCGACAGCCGCCAGGGCGATGTGCAAAGCCTCAGCGGGCTTCGTGAAGTCCACGAGCACCCGAGGCCGCCTTTCCTTGAGGAAGTCGGCGAGGTTGTCGCCGCGCCCTATCCCGCCGACGTACTCGATGCCGGGCTCGTCTTGCAGGACCGGGACGAGCACCGAGCCGACCCGGCCGCGGTGTCCTGCCACCGCGACCCGGATCTGCCCGCCCATTTGCTGTCTAGTCTCGCCTACCTCGGCTCCGGCCGCCACCGTTGCGACCGCCCCGGTCGCGTCCGCCGAAGCTGCGTTCCCGCGGGGCCGGCGGCAAAGCCAGCGCTGCGGCCATGACCTCGGGGTTGATCTTTTCGTTGATCGGCAGGCCCTGCGCGGTGAGCTCTTCGATCGCGGCCTGGCGGCTGAGGTTCAGCCTGCCCTGGCTGTCGATCTCGACCGCCTTCACCACGATCTCGTCGCCGACGTTGCAGACCTCTTCCACGCGTTCGACGCGGTGGTCGGTGAGCTTGGAGATGTGCACGAGTCCGTCCTGGCCGGGCAGCACCTCGACGAATGCACCGAAGGCCATGATGCGCACGACCTTGCCCTGGTAGATCTTGCCGACCTCGACCTCATCGGTCAGGCCTTTGATCCAGTCGATCGCGCGCTGTCCCGCCACCTGGTCGACGGCGGCGATGAACACGCGGCCGTCGTCCTCAACATCGATCTGCGCACCGGTCTCCTCGGTGATCTTGCGGATCATCTTGCCTCCGGGGCCGATGACGTCGCGGATCTTGTCGGGGTTGATCATGATGGTCGTGATGCGCGGTGCGTAAGCGCTCATCTCGGTGCGCGGCCGCGGAAGCACCGCCAGCATCTTGTCGAGCACAAAGAGCCTCGCCTCGCGTGCTTGATCGAGGGCCTGCGCGAGGATCTCGTGCGTCAGGCCTTTGATCTTGATGTCCATCTGTAGGGCTGTGATGCCGTCGCGAGTGCCAGCGACCTTGAAGTCCATGTCGCCCAGGTTGTCTTCGACACCCTGGATGTCAGTGAGCACCGCATGCTTGCCCCCACGCGTGACCAGGCCCATCGCGATCCCGGCGACAGGCGACTTGATGGGCACGCCCGCGTCCATCAGCGCGAGGGTCGATCCGCACACGGACGCCATCGACGTGGAACCGTTTGAGCTGAGGATCTCGGACACGAGCCTCATGGTGTAGGGCCACTCCTCCACAGGCGGGATGACAGGCAGCAGCGCGCGCTCAGCCAAGGCGCCATGCCCGATCTCCCGGCGGCCTGGGCCGCGCAGAGGTCGCGCCTCGCCTACGGAGAACGGCGGGAAGTTGTAGTGGTGCATGTAGCGCTTGAACTCGTCGGCCAGGGTCAGGCCATCGAGCTTCTGCTGGTCGGACATCGAGCCGAGCGTGGCGATCGTCAGCGCCTGGGTCTGCCCCCGCGTGAACAGGCCAGAGCCATGCGTGCGCGGCAAGACGCCAACCTCGACGGTGATTTGACGCACGTCCTTCAGGCCGCGGCCATCCATGCGCACGCCTTCCTCGACGATGCGCTCGCGGACGCGGTCCTTGAGCTTCTTGTCGAAGAGCTTGCCCAGGATGTCGGCGTAGTCCGGGAATCGCGCGCCAAGGTCGGCCATCATCTGCTTCCGCAGCTGATCGGTGCTGGCCTCACGGGCCGCCTTGTCGGGACCGAACGCCGCTGCGTCCAGGCGGAGGGCGAGGTACTCGTTGACCACCTCGACCGCATGCTCTGGATACTCGTTGGGCGCGTAGTCTCGCTTCGGCTTGCCGACCTGCTCGCGCAGCTCGAGCTGGGCGGCGCAGATCTGCTTGATCGCCTCGTGCGCCATCTCGAGCGCTTCGAGCACGGTCTGCTCGCTGACACCCTTGGCGCCTGCCTCGACCATCAGGATGGCGTCCGCCGTGCCGGCAACCACCAGATCGAGCTCTGATTCGGCCATCCGGGACATGGGCGGGTTCACCACCACGTGACCGTCGAGCAGGCCCATGCGGACAGCGCCTACCGGCCCGGACCACGGCACGTCCGAGATGACGATCGCCGTCGAGGCTCCGTTGATCGACAGGATGGTGGGGTCGTTCTCCTGGTCAACCGAAAGCACGGTTGAAACGACCTGGATGTCGAGGCGAAAGCCATCGGGAAACAGTGGCCGCAGCGGCCGATCGGTCAGCCGCGAGGCGAGGATCGCGGTCTCGCTTGGCCTCCCCTCGCGGCGCATGAACGCGCCGGGGATCTTGCCGGCTGCGTACAGCTTCTCCTCGTAATCGCACGTGAGCGGGAAGAAGTCGATGCCTTCCCGAGGCTCCTTCGACATCACCACCGTGCTCAGGACGACGGAGTCGCCCTGGCGAACGATCACGGCTCCGTTCGCCTGTTCGGCCACCCGGCCGGTCTCGATCGACAGCCGCCGACCGGCGACCTCGACATTCTTTGTTGTTATCGACACGCGAATACCTCCATGTGTGGGAGGACTTCCGCGAGGTGCGATGAGGTCAGATTCCTAGCCGCTGCCGTCGAACCTTGCGAGCTCGATGGGAGTGGATAAGGAGCTGACCCCGCGCCAGCGTGGAGTCCTCCCTCTATTTATTTGCCCTGGGGGGCTTCTTCTTATCTCCTGATCCCGAGCTTGCCGACGAGAGCGCGATAGCGCTCCACGTCGATGTCCCTCAGGTAGTTCAGCAGACGCCGTTGCTTGCCAACCAGGAGCAGGAGGCCGCGGCGAGAGTGGTGGTCCTTGGCGTGAGTCTTCAGGTGCTCGGTGAGCTCCCTGATGCGCGCGTTGGATAGCGCGATCTGGACCTCGGGGGAACCGGTGTCCTTCTCAGACCGCCTGTACTCGGCGATCATCTTGCCCTTGACTTCCGTCTCTTCTGCCAAACCGAGCGGCAATTATACGTGGCGAGTTCAGGCGACTGTTTCGACGCTTCCGTCCGAGCGTGGATCGAAGCCAGCGCGCCAGTTGCCTGGACCGTCGATGACAATCGCGTGCGCGTGTCCCACCGAGTGGTGGCCGGCCGGCAGCAGCTGGACCGCGGGGTCGCTTCGCGCAATCTCGCCCGCCGACGGATAGCTGGCCTCGACCGTCACCCGGGCGCCGTCCGGGGTGATGCGGATACGCGGTCGTGCCACCGCTTCCGCGGGATCGAGGCCGTGGTCCACGATGTTGACCAGGACCTGGGTCTGCAGCTGGGGCTGGCCGTCGCCGCCCATCGAGCCGTAGAGAAGCCATGGCCGCCCTTCTCGCGTGGCCAGCGCAGGGATGAGCGTGTGCCGGGTGCGCTTCTTCGGCTCCAGGCGGTTGGCGTGCTGGGGGTCGAGGCTGAAGTAGCAACCGCGGTTCTGCAGCAGCATGCCCGTCCCCTCGGCGACGATGCCCGAGCCGAAGTCGAAGGCCACGCTCTGGATGAGCGAGATGAGGTTGCCGTGCTCGTCGGCCGCGCACATGTAGATCGTGTCGCCGCCGTCGGGAACCTCAGCGGTGGCGAAACCGGCGACGGGCGCGAAGTCCGGGTCGGTGATGCGGTCGCGGATGCTGTACGCGGTGTCGCGCGCCGACCTGAACATCTCGACGAACTTCGGGCCCGGCTGCAGCTCGGCCCTGGTCTTTTCGTGTAGCGCCTTCAACAGGCTCAGAGCGATCAGTCCCTGCGTGGGCGGCGGCAGCTCGTGGACGACGACGTCGCGATACGGCACCGTGACGGTCTCGAGCCACTCGGACCGGTGGCCGGCCATGTCATGGGCGGTGAGGAACCCGTCGCGCCTGGAGACTGCGGAGACGATCGCGGCTGCGATCTCGCCCCGGTAGAAGCCGTTGAAGCCATGGCGGGAGATGTCATTCAGCACCGACGCCAGGTCCGGGTTGCGCAGGATCATGCCCGCGTCCATGGGCGGATACAGGGCGTGCGCCGCCGGCTCGCGGGCCAGCAACCCCGCGGCGCTTTTCAGCGCGTCAGAGAGATGGCGAGTGATCGTGAATCCGTTCTGCGCGAGGGCCACAGCCGGCTCCAGCACGGCGCTCCACCCGAGCGTGCCGAAACGCTCGATGAGGCGGCCCCAAGCTTCGACCGTCCCGGGCACCGTGACCGTGAGGGCGCCGCGTTCCGGCATCGCCTCGTGGCCCCGCTGCCTCACGGCGTCGATGGTCGCTAGCTCTCCAGAGCGACCGGCGCCGACCAATCCAGTGGGCGCCGTCCCGCCGGCGGGCCAGACGATCGCCATCAGGTCGCCGGCGACCGACGTCATTTGCGGATAGACGACGCACAGCACCGCGTCGGCGGCGATGGCCGCGTCGATCGCGTTCCCGCCGTCGCGCAGGACCTGGGCGCCCGCCTCGCTCGCCAGCCGGTGCGGACTGGCAATCACGCCGCGCGTCAAAACGAGATCAGGCTACCGCGCGCGGAGTCAGGAATTCGATCGAGCCCGGCTGAATCTCGAACAGCGCCGGCAGCATCCCTGGATCCTCACCGTCGATGTCGATGCGCACCTGCTTGGACGAGGTGACCTCGATTCGCTTGCCGTACATGATCGTGATCTTCGGGTTGTGATCGTCGAAGTGCTTGCCTTCGCGTATCTGGCTCAGGCCGCGCAGCGACTCGATCTTGCCCGCGTCCCCGATGACGATCACATCGAACACCCCATCGGTGGGTGAGGCGTTCGGCGCCATGCGCATCCCGCCTCCGAAGTACTGGCAGTTGGCGACCACCACCTGCTGCGCGACAACGTCGAACGCCTGGCCGTCGATGATCACGTGCATCGGCTTGTTCTTCCACGCCATCAGTTGCATCAAGGCGGTCAACGTGAACGTCAGCCCGCCGCTTCGCTTCTTGCCGGCGTTCACCCGGCGCACCACCTCGCCGCCCCACCCCGCGTCGGCGATGTTGATGAAGTGGCGCACCTGAGTGTTTCCGTCGTTGCCCTGGTACGTGACGCAGCCGACATCGAGCCGGCGTGGCAGCCCTGACTTGAGAACCTCGATCGCTTTGCGCGGGTCGAGCGAGATGCGCAGCGTGCGGCGGAAGTCGCCGCCGGTGCCAAGCGGCACCATCGCCATACGCGAAGTGGTGGGGATCGGCGCGCCGTTGTGGAAGAAGCCGTTGACCACCTCGTTGAGCGTGCCGTCGCCCCCAACTGCGACGACGACCGGTCGCGACTGGCGCACAGCCCGTTCTGCGATCTGCATCGCCTCGAGAGGCCGCGTCGTGAGCGCGGTCTCGAAGCTAAGGCCGGTCGAGGGCAGCCACGCCTCGATCGCGGCCCAATCACGCGCGGTCTTGCCACCGCCCGACGCCGGGTTGACGATGAACAGGATCGGTTCGCCTGCCATCTCTTCTTACCGCCTCCCTCCCATCGCGTTCGGGTTCATGATGCCCGCCGGGTCGAGGCTTTCGCGGACGGAGCGCCAGACGCGCATCCAACCGCCCATCTCGTCGGCCACCCAGCGCGCCCGCGCCTGGCCCGTGCCGTGGTGATGGCTGATGGTCGCCCCCAGCTCGAGCGCAGCGCTCATCGCTCCCTCCCACGCGCGGTTGTAATCCGCGCGCGCCTCTTCCTCTCTCTCCGCTGCGCCTGCAAATGAGAAGTAGGCGCAGCAGCCTTGCTCATAAGCGTGGCTGAAATGGCATAACGCCAGTCCCCCGACCGCTATTGCGGTTTTCACACGCTCGTGCAGCTTAGGCAGCACAGTCCAGGGCGCCGCCAGCTCGATCGTGTCCACGTACGAACCCGCCGGTTTCAGGATTCCCTTCAGCCATTCGGCCGACAGGCCGAAGCGGTTCGCCTGCCACCGAAGCCACGGCTCTTCGCCCAGGTCTTGAGCACCTGCCGTCAATCGCTTGACGACGCTAGCCTCGGCCCTAGCGATCTCTTCCTCACCCGCGGTCGCGATCACGAGCACGCACTGGTCGCCGCTGACCTCGAAGCGGCTGAACACCGCGTCCTCGTGGTCGTACAGCCGCATCACGAGCGGCCGGATGCCTGACTGCATCACCCGCCGCATGGCGTCGAGGCCGTCACTCAACCGGCCGAACGTGTACCCGCGGCCGACGACCGACGCAGGCAGCCGATGGACGCGGAGCACCGCGCCGAGCACGACCCCGAGGGCTCCTTCCGCGCCGAGCCACAGCTCGTGCAACGCGGGGCCGACCGCCGACCGCGGGCCCGGTCGCGGCGCCGCAAACGTGCCGTCCGGAAGCACGACCGCGAGGCCGAGGACCATGTCCTCGATGCTCCCGTAGCGGCTTGACTCCTGGCCCGACGACCGGGTCGACACCAGGCCTCCGATCGTCGTGCCGGGCAGCGAGCTCGGGTAGTGGCCGAGCGTCAGGCCTTTCTCGTTGAGCTTCTTCTCCAGGGCCAGTCCGTTGACGCCGGCCTCGACCCGGCATGTGAGGTTCACCTCATCGATTTCGAAGATGCGATCGAATCCTGCCATGTCGAGCACCAGCTCGCCGCGCTTCGGCGCCAGCGCGCCGCAAACGCCGCTGCCGCCCCCGAGCGGGGTGACGATCACGGCATTGGCGGTGGCCCAGCGCAGGACGGCGGCGAGCTGCTCGCGACCCGACGGTCGCACCACAACGATGCGGTCGGGCGCCTGGCCGGCGCGTTCGGCCATCGTCGCGGCGGGCCACAGGTCGCGCACGGGTCGCTCATCGACGGCGGCGGCGCCCACGATCTTTTCGAGCTCGGGCCTCATCGGGCTTTAGCGCGCGTGACGCGCGGCGAACCGCCCGGCCAGCCAGCCCGTCAGGATCGGCACGCCGAAGCCGCACGGACCTGCGTAGTCGTAGCCACCCAGCACCGATCCCGCGGCGAAGAGGTTCTCGAACGGCGCCCGTCCACCCTCGTCCAGCGGCCGCAGTCGGTCGTCGGTGGCCAGCCCCGACCTAAACTCCTGGGCGGGTTCCAGATAGTCGATGTGCTCGAGGCGCCCGCCGAGTGTCGCGACAGCTCGGCCATCGTGGAAGACGCCGAGGTCGAGCAGGGGCTCCGACGTGGCTCCGTCCTTGCGCAGGCCGCCCCCGATGTAGTGGCCCGTCGCGAGCACGAACGCTTCGGCGCGAAATGCTCTTTCACCTGCCTTCGCCGCAACGACCCGCGCCCCCTCGACCTGGAGGTCGGTGACTTCGGCGCGCACAGAGCCCAGTCCGATCGCCTGCTGCAGGCGCCAGCCGTGAGGCGACGGCGGCGAGGCGAGAAGCTCGAAACCGCCGTCGGGCAGGTTCGTGAAACCAGGCGGATAGGCGACCAGCGCCCGCGCGTTGGTGACCGCGGGCGCGCGCCGGCCGTACAGGTCGGTGAGCGCCGCGCCTGCAGGCAGATCGGCAATCGAGACCTCTTCCGGAACCGCTTCCACGTGGTGCAGCTCCTTCATGGCCTCGGCGGTCGAGGCCGCGTCGTAGTCCCCCACCTCGCGCACGCCGACCACGGTGACGCGCCGGCCCACAAGGCCCTTCAGCTCACCACCGGCGACCGTGGCTGGAACGAGGTTGGCGGGACGAGCGAGGCCGTGGATGTCGGCGTAGGCCTCTCGCGAGCGCCAGCCACCTTCGATCTTCAAGCCGTCTTTTTCGAGCGCGAGCAGAAGCGCAGGCACTGCCGTGTCGAGCTCCGTGCTCAACCGCACAAGGTCCATGCCCAGGCGGCTGAACGGATGATGCGGTTCGCTCTTGAGCAATGCTTCGAGGTCGTCCACGACCTCCATCGCGCCCGCGTACAGGGCGGTTGCGCCCGGCGCCTTCGCTATCACCGTCACGTCCGCCCCCTCACGTCGAGCCCCAAGCGCTGCGCAGTAACCGGCGATGCCGCCGCCGATGACGGCGACCGCCGTCACTGACGAACGATCCGACGGGTTTCGGCCACGTCGCGCTTGAGCTGCACCACCAGCTCCGAGGGGCTGTCGAACCTGATGTCCGGGTGCAAGTAGTGGATAAAACGCAGCTCGAGGCGGCGCTGATAGAGGTCGCCTTCGAAATCGAGAAGGAAGGCCTCAACTCGGAGCTGCGTCCCGCCAAAGGTCGGCCGGTACCCTACCGAGAGCGCGGCGACGAATTCCTTTCCATCCGTGACCGCCCGGCCCGCGTAGGCACCCAGGGCCGGGATCAGCTTGTTCGGCTCGACAGCGATGTTGGCGGTCGGAAAGCCGAGGCGCCGTCCTACGCGATCGCCGGCCTCGACGGGTCCGGCCATCGCGTACTCACGGCCGAGCAACCGGTTGGCTTCATGCACATCGCCCGTGTTGATGAGACGCCTGATATCAGAGCTGTGCAGAGCCTTTTCTTCGAACGCGAAAGGCGGAACGACGTCCACGTCATGACCGTGCTCCCGCAGCCATCCCGCGTTGCCCTTGCGCTGATTGCCAAAAGCGAAGTCGAAGCCGATCACCCAACGCTTGATCTCCATGCGCGAGCCGAGCATGTCGACGAACTCCTGAGGGCTCAGGCTCGCAAGCGCACGGTCGAATCGCAGAACAATCGCATGCTCGATGCCGGCTGCCTCGAGGAGCGCCAGCTTCTCCTGCAGCGTGGTGATCGACTGGGGACAGTTCGCGGGGTCGAGCACGCAGCGCGGATGCGGCTCGAACGTGACGAGCGCGGGAGCGGCGGCAGAGTCCACAGCGGCGGCGACCAGGCGGCGGATGACATCGGCGTGTCCGAGGTGCACGCCGTCGAAGCTGCCGACTGTGATCGTGACCGGACCGATGTGGCTGACCGGCAGCCCGAGATGTGTCTTCAGGACAACACCTTTTCCGGCACGAAGGTGCGCCGCAACGGATCGGTGTGGCCGAGAGCGATCAGCCGTCCGCCTGCATCGTGGGCGCGCAGGCGGCCCGGGCCGGGTTCGGGCAGCACGCGCACCGCGCGGCCCTGTCGAACCATCGCCTCCTGCTCGACGTTCAACCGCACCGGCTGCATCTCGGGCAGTATGACCTCGGCCGGCAAGAGTCGATCGCGCACATCCTCCGCGCCGCCGAGGGCGTCGAGCCTCACGGACGCTGAGATCTCGAGCGGACCGTACGCAGTGCGTACCAGGCGACCGAGATAGCCTCCCACTCCGAGCATGCGGCCCAGGTCACGGGCGATTGACCGGAGATAGGTACCGCTTCCGCAGCGGATCTGGACGCGAGCCACCGGCTCCGACCCTGGCGTGAAGGCCAGCAGGTTCGCCTCATACACTTCGACCTCGCGCGCCTTCGGTTTCGGCTCCTCGCCTCGCCGAGCAAGCTTGTACGCGCGCCGGCCCTCGACCTTCACGGCCGAGAAGGCGGGCGGCTCCTGCATGATGCGTCCGCAAAACGCGGACAGGCCTTTCTCGACGTCGACTTCCGAGAGCATGCTTGCGTCACCCACGGCCCGACGCTCACTCTCGGCGTCGTCGGTCGCGGTGGTGAAGCCGAAATGGATGTCGGCGACGTATGTCTTCGGCAGCTGCAGCGCGAAATCGGCAAGACGCGTGGCCGACTCGAAGAGGATCGGGAGCACGCCCGTGGCGAGCGGATCGAGGGTGCCGGCATGACCGACACGGTGGGCGCCTGTCAGCCGGCGAAGGTGCCGCACCACCGAAAAGGAAGTCTCACCGGCGGCCTTGTCGACGTTGAGGACCCCCGAGGCGAAGCGTTCAGGCCTTGACTGAGGCGGCAAGGATCGCCTCCTTGGCCGTGGCCAGAACGACCTTCACCGTTTCGTCCATGGACTTGTCGATCTCGGCGCCCGCGGCGCGGATGTGTCCTCCGCCTCCAAACAGCGCGCACATCGCCGCGGCGTCGACCGCGCCGCGACTGCGCACGCTGATCTTTGTCAGGTCGCTCTGCACCTCTTTGAATAGAATCGCGAGCTCCAGGCCGGCGATCGAGTTGAGCGTGTCGATGATGCCTTCGGACTCAGCCATGACCGCGTTCGCCTCGCGCAGCATGCGCCGCGTCACCTTGGCCCATGCCAGCCGGCCGTGCATCTCGACTCGCATCGTGGCGAGGGCCATGCCGCTCAGCTTGAGGGTCGTCTCGGGCCGCATCTTGTAGACCATGGTCGCGATGTGGCCGGGGTCGGCACCGAGGCTAGCGAGCCGCGCCGCGTCCTCGAGCGCGCGCACCGTTGTGTTCTCGTGACGGAAGCCGCCGGTGTCGGTGAGGAGCGCGACGTAGAGGTTGGTCGCGATCGTCGGAGTGATCCGGTAGCCGTAGTGGTCGAGCATGTCCATCACCATCTGCCCGACCGCCGAAGCGTCGGGATCGATGACGTTGACGTCGCCGAAGCGCGAGTTCGACGGGTGATGGTCGATGTTGACGATGGTCGCCTTCGAGGCGATGTGCTTTACGGTGGAGCCGGAGCGCTCCAGGTTCCCGGAGTCGAAGAAGAAAACGAGCTGCGGCTCGACACCGCTCGGCGGGCCCTCGTGGATGTCGTCGAATCCCGGTAGGAACGAGTACATGTCGGGGAGCGGGTGCGGGATGAGCACCCATACGTGCTTGCCCGCGGTGCGCAGCGCCTCCGCGAAAGCGAGGCTGCAGCCCAGCGTGTCGCCGTCGGCGTCCTTGTGGCCGAAGATCAGGATCTCGTCGTTGGAGTCGATGAGCTCCTTGATCTGGTCGTAGAGACCGCCGGTCTCGCTCTGGGCGGTGGCTATGTCTGCTCCCCCTCAGAGTCCCCCACGAAATCGGAGGCTCCGCCGAGATTTCGTGGGGACCCCGGATCCGAACCCTCAGTCGCGGGTAGGACTGCCTTGAGCAGCTCGTTGATGTGGGCGCTGTACTCGATCGACGGGTCCAGCTCGAATCGCAGCTCTGGCGAGAACTTCAGGTTCTCGAGCCGCCGCCCCAGCTCGTGACGGATGAGGCCCTTGGCCGAGATCAAACCCTGCAGCGACGCCTTCTTCTGGTCCGGATCACCAAGCACGCTGACGCGGACGCGCGCCTGCCGAAGGTCCGGCGACATGCGGACCGCGGTGATGCTGACGAAGCCGATGCGAGGATCCTTCAGGTCGCGCCTGATGATCGACATGATCTCCTCACGCACCTGCTCGCCGACCTGGTCGGTGCGGTAGCTGGTCATCGCAGCCTCCGATAGCGTCAATACGAGACTAGATTTCTTCGCGCTCGAGGCGATAAGTCTCCATCGTGTCCCCCGCCGTGAAGGCCTCGAAGCCTTCGAGCCCGATGCCGCACTCCTGCCCCGCCGGCATCTCGCGGACATCTTCTTTGAAGTGCTTGAGCGAGCTGATCCTGCCCTCGTGAAGGAGCTCCTTCGCGCGGAACAGCTTTACCCAGCCGCCTCGGCTGACCTTGCCCTCGAGAACGCGGCTGCCGGCGATGATCCCGAGGCGTGGGATCTTGATCGGCGTGATCACCTCGACCCTGCCCTCGCGGATCTGCCGGTAGGTTGGCTCGCGGAGGCCCTTCGCGGCCCGCTCGACGTCCTCGGTCAGCTTGTAGATGACGTCGTAATAGCGGACCTCGACCTTCGCCTTCTCCGCCGCCGCCTGCGACGCGGGCGTGGCCTTGAGGTTGAAGCAGACGATGATCGCGTTCGAGACGCCGGCGAGCAGCAGGTCCGAGTCGCTGACCTGACCCACGCCCTGCCCGACGACCTTGATCGCCACCACCGGGTCTTCGATCTTTTGCAGCGCGGCAAGGAGCGCCTCGAGCGTCCCCTGGGCGTCGGCCTTGACGACGAGGCTGAGCTCCTTGACCTCGCCTTCCTTGGCGCGGCGGGCGAGCTCTTCGAGCGTGATGCGAGGCGCGACGTCGCGCGCAGCTTCCTGCGAGCGGCGTTCCATGAGCTTGGTGAGCGCGATCTGACGCGCGGCCTTCTCGGAGCCGACCACCTGGAAGATGTCGCCGGCCTGCGGCACCTCGCTCATGCCGGACACGACCACCGGCGTGGCCGGCGGCGCCTGGTCGACGCTTCGTCCCCGGTCGTCCGACAGGGCGCGCACGCGCCCGTAGATGTGGCCGCACACGAAGTCGTCGCCGACCTTGAGCGTGCCCGCCTGCACGAGCACGGTGGCCACCGGGCCTCGACCTCGCTCGAGGTGCGCGTCGACGATCGTGCCGATCGCATTGCGGTCGGGATTCGCCTTCAGCTCGAGAATGTCGGAGGCCAGGACGATGGTGGTCAGCAGGTCCTCGACGCCCTGGCCAGTGCGGGCGCTGAGGTGCACGCATTCGTACTCACCGCCGTAGTGGCGCGTGACGATTCCTTGCGCAGCGAGCTCCTGATGCACGCGGTCGACATTGGCGTTGTCCTTGTCGATCTTGTTGATGGCGACGATGATCGGCACCCTCGCGGCCCGCGCGTGCTGGATCGCCTCCACCGTCTGCGGCATGACGCCGTCGTCAGCGGCGACCACGAGCACCACCAGGTCGGTGACCTGCGCGCCGCGGGCCCGCATCGCTGTGAACGCCTCATGGCCCGGCGTGTCGATGAACACGACGGGGTGCCCGTCCGCGGTCTCGATTCGGTAGGCGCCGATGCGCTGGGTGATGCCACCGGCCTCGCCCGCCGCCACGCGTGTCTTCCGGATGGAGTCGAGAATCGAAGTCTTGCCGTGGTCGACGTGGCCCATCACGGTGACGATCGGCGGCCTGGCGACGAGCTTGCTGGGGTCCTCGTTGGCAAGGGAGAACAGCTCTTCGCGCGAGGTGGTGACGACGTCGCCCTCGCCCTCGGCTGACTCGACGGCGATCACGTCCTCGCTGGCCACGGGATCGACGGTGTAACCGAACTCGTCTGCAACGATCTCGGCCGTGGCGTAGTCGATGACCTGGTTGATGGTCGCCAGGATCTTGGAGGCCATCAGCTTCTTGATGACCTCGACCGGGCTCACGGACAGCTTGTCGGCGAGGTCCTTGACGGTCAGGGTCGGCGGCAGAACTACCCTGCGGTCACCGTTGGGCTCGATCTTGACCGCCACCGACGTCGGCTTGAAAGCCGAGCGGGCGGCCTCGATCGCCCCCGGAGCCAGCGGCGCCGCTGCGTTGCGGGTCAGCCGCCTCTGCTGGAGGAAGTTCACCAGCTCCTTCTGGCTGATGCCGAGTTCGCGTGCGAGTTCGTGAGCTTTCATCTAGGAACCTCTAATTATCCCCAACGCCGCCGGGGACCAATCTCAGCCGAGTTCGGCCCAGAGCTCCTGCGGCACCGCGGCGCCCAGCGACCTCTCCAGCTGGCGGCGCTTGCGCGCGGTTTCGACGCACTCCTGATTGTGGTGCAAATAGGCGCCCCTGCCCGGCAAATGTCCGGTCCGGTCGACCGCCGCCGACCCGTCCGCCACGCGCACGAGCCGGACCAGCTCGCCCTTGCCGGCCTCCTGCCTGCAGGCGATGCAGGTCCTAACCGGCTGGTGTCGCCGCTTCGGCATCGACCAGTGGGTCTGAGTCGCTGGGCTTGATGTCGATCCGGAAGCCGGTGAGCTTGGCTGCCAGCCGGGCGTTCTGCCCATCCCGGCCGATCGCCAGCGAGAGCTGCGTGCGCGGCACCATGACCGTGGCCGTTCGCGTCGAACGGTCGATCGAAACCGACTCGACCTTGGCCGGCCCGAGCGCAGCGGCCACGAACGCCTCGGGGTCCTCGAACCAGGGAACGATGTCGACGTGCTCGCTCGCCAGCTCGCTGAGGATCGCACGGTGGCGCACGCCCTTCGGTCCGACGCAGGCCCCAACAGGGTCCAGCCCCGGCTCGTTGGAGTAAACGGCGATCTTGCTGCGCAAGCCGGGCTCACGCGCCAGCGCGCGAATCTCCACGGTGCCCGCCTTGATCTCTGGGACCTCCGCCTCCAGCAGGCGATGAACGAACGAACGCGCTGCGCGCGACACGCGCACCTGCGCCTGCCGGTGATTGCGCTGGGGGTCGAGGATCACGACCAGCACGGGCCGTCCGGGATGCAGCTGCTCGCCCGGGATCTGCTCCTCGGTGGGCATAACGCCCTCGGCGCGGCCCAGGTCGATGTAGACAGTCCCGCCTTCGATGCGATCGATCACGCCCGTGGCCAATTCACCCCGATGCTCAGAAACTTCGCGCAGGACCTTGTCGCGCTCGAGGTCGTGGATGTGGCGCAGGACCGCGTGCTTGGCGGTTTGAGCGGCCATGCGTTTGAACTCCTCAGAGGGCAGGGCGACCACGGTCTCGTTGCCGCTCGCATCGCGGACGCGGCTGGTTACATTCAGCGCGCCGGTGGCCGTGTCGAGCTTCACGGTCACGAATCCAGGCGGGCTGAAAGCCCTGATGTAGGCGGCGGCCAGCGCGTCCTCAACGGTGCGAAGCATCTCGGGCAATGGAATGCCCAGCTCTGCGCAGAGCGCGTTCAGCGCGTCCGCGAGGCTGCCGGTGGACGGTTCAGAGACTGACCGCGAGCCTGCCCGAGGCAACGTCATCCCATCCGATGTGAACGATCACTGGCGCGCGCCCGCGCTGACCCTGCGACTGAACCGCGATGCCGGCGCCGTCGACGGCGACGAGCTGGCCTTCCACGACTGTTTCCGTCTGCCCGGACCGATAGCGCACATTCACTCGCTTGCCATTGAAACGCTGGTAGTCCTCTTTTCCACGCAGGGGCCGCTCGGCGCCGGGCGAGGAGACCTCGAGGTCGTACGGTCCAGGGACCAGCGAGGAGTTGTCGAGCAGAGGTCCGATGACGCGGCTCACGCGCTCGCAGTCGTCGATCGTGATCGGCTCGACCCTGTCTATCGACACGCGCAGCGTGCGCCCCGACTGGCCCGATTGCTCCAGCGCGTATAGCTCGTAGCCCATGTGTTCGAGCGTGGGCTCGAGCAGCGCTCTGATCGACGTTATTGGCCAGGTCGGCATTTTTGTAAGCAGCTTCCTGCTTCTACCTTACAAGTTGCACAAGGGGGGCAGACCCCCTTGTGGTGAACCCCCCGTCCACCGACCCGGTATGGCTTGCGGTGTTTGCGGGAGGTGGCCCGGGAAACCCGGGCCACACAACTTTTCAGCTCTATCGAACAGGCTGCAGTCGCCTCCAGACGACCAGCAGCGGCGCGGCATTGAAGATCGAGCTGTAGGTGCCGGACACGATGCCGATGAGGAGGGCGAGGGCGAAACCCTTCAGCGTCGACCCGCCGGCGATCAGGATCGCCGCCAGGACGAGCACGACGGTGAAGCTCGTGATGATCGATCGCGCTGCCGTCTGCATGATGCTGAGGTTCACGACCTGCTCGAACGACAGCCTCTGGCTCACGCGCAGGTTCTCGCGAATCCGGTCGAAGACGACGATGGTGTCATGCACCGAGAAGCCGACCACCGTGAGGACGGCCGTGACGAACAGGCTGTCTATCTGTCCGATGCGCAGCTGCAACACCGCGCCCATGATCGAGAAAAGTCCGGTCAGCAAGAACACGTCGTGCAGCAACGCGGCTAGAGCCGATCCGCCGAACTGGAATCCTGCGCGCCATCCACCAGGCACATTCCGGAATCGGATCGCCAACAGCAACAGGATCGCCAGCGAAGCGAGCACCACCGCCAGGAGGGCGAACTCAATGGTCTCCCGCGCGATCGTGCCCCCCACCTCGAGCACCTGCTGCAGCTGCATCGTGCCCAGCGATCGCTGGAGCCCGTCCTCGACGTTCTTCTGAGCTGCTGGTGAGAGCGGCGGGGTGCGGATGATGTACCCGCCGGAACCTGTCGCGATGACGGTCCCGTCGATGTTCAAGCCGGAAACAGCGTTCTCAACCTCCGTGACTGTCGTGTTGCTGGAGAAGCTGACCGTGAACTCGGTGCCACCTGCGAAGTCGATGCCCAGCAGAAAGTGCCGGGTGCTCATCGAGACGATGCCCGGGATGATGATCAGCAGGGAGAGCAGGAAGAACCAGTTGCGGCGCCCGACGATGTCGAGGCGACGGACCCTGGGTGGCTCCGTGGCTTTCACCGGAGCCGGCTGCTCTTGCTCTTCCTCGAGTTCTTCGACGGCCTCTTCAGCTACGAGGTCTTCATCCTCGTCCGCTTCGGCTTCATCGGTGCTCGGCGCGTCCCTCTCCTCAGCTGGATCGAGCACGGTCGACTCCCAGTAGCGCAGGCCGGCGGAAGCTGGTCGAGGCCAGAACGATCGCCAGCAGGTTGTGGGTCACGATGATCGAAGAGATCAGGCTCGCGATGACACCAATGCCGAGGACGATTGCGAAACCCTTCACCGGCGCAGGTCCGACAAAGCCGAGGATCACGCACGTGATAAGAGTCGACGTGTTCGAGTCACGGATGGCGGGCCATGCGCGCCGGACCGCCGCGTCGACCGCGGCAGGTATGGTGCGGCCGGCCCTCACTTCTTCTTTGAAGCGTTCGAAGATCAGGACGTTGGCGTCGACCGCCATGCCCACAGACAGGATGAAGCCAGTGATGCCTGCCAGGGTCAGCGTGACCGGTAAGGCTTTGAACACGGCGAAGACTGCGCCCGCGTAAAAGAGCAAGGCAAGGCTCGCAAGGAAGCCGGGCAGCCGGTAGTAGACGAGCATGAAGATCACCACGATCGCGAGGCCGAGCAGGCCGGCCGCGAGGCTCAGCTTCACCGACTGGGCGCCGAGCGTCGACCCGACCTGGGTGACATCCAGGACGACGAGTGTCACCGGCAGCGATCCGGAGTTGATTCCGGTCGCCAGGTCGTTGGCGGTGGCCTGCGTGAACGAGCCGCTGATCACTGCCTGGCCACCGGTGATCTGCTCAATCGTGATTGGGTCGGTGAGGAACTTCGGCGTGGGGTCGCTCGCGTTCTGCGGCGCGTCCCATGGCCGCGAGACGGTCCCCACGTAGTCGGCGTTCTCCCAGTTGTTGATGTCGTTCTGGGTGAGATCGAGCCAGATCGCCAGGTGACGCTGGGCGCAGTTGGCCGTTTGGCTGGTCGCTGGATCGCCGGGACAAGCGTTGACGTTGTCCTGGGTCAGCTTCGAGAAGACGTCGCCGCCATGCGACGTGAACGTCAGGTTGACGACCCACGACACGCCGTTCTGATCGAGCGCCGCAGTGGCGCTCTGGATGTCGTCTCCCGTCAACCCGGCGAGCTGCGGCTTGTAGCCAGGTTCCGGACCGTTTGTCACCTTGTCGTCGGGCACCCATATCGCGTAGACGAGCTTCGTGATCCGTCCGATCGCGCGCTGCGCCTGATCGGCTGTCACGCCGGCGAGGTCCACGGTGATGCGGTCGTTCTGCGATCCTGCCCCGCGAATCTCGGGCTCGCTCACGCCGAGCGCGTTCACGCGCTTGTTGATCACGTCGACCGTGCGCTGCTGGACGTCCGCGCGGCTCTGACCGGGCGGAAAGTTGGTCAGCTGGTAGTCGATGTGGGTCCCGCCGGCCAGGTCGAGGCCCTGGTGGATGTAGAGCGGCCAGCCGAAGTAGTTCGGCGGCAGGTTCGGGACATTGCCCGTCAGCGGGTAGTGGTTGACGAGCCGGTATATGTAGCCGGCGCCGTCGACGCCCACCGAAAACAGGAGCAATCCGACGATCAACAGCCGAATCGGCCAGCTGAGGACTAACTGCACGGCCTGTGAAGTCTATGCAAAGCCGAGTTACCGCTGCCGGAACAGCAGGTTGAGGACCACGGTCAGGATTACCGAGAGGACGATGCTCGTCGCGATCGGGATGTAGACGGTCGCGTTGCCGCTCCGGATGGTGATGTCACCCGGGAGGTGGAACCGGCCAAACAGCATCAAGCCTCCGCCGATCAGACAGATGAGCACGCCGAATATCAGGAGGATCCGGCCGGCTTCGGCCATGCCTCTTAGAGTAGGCGCGCCTGGGTCTGCGGGGGCTGCTCCCCGAGGTGCTCATAGGCCAGGTCGGTGGCCACCCGCCCGCGCGCGGTGCGAGCCATGAACCCGATCTGGATCAGGTACGGCTCATGTACGTCCTCGATCGTCTCGGGCTCCTCCGACAGCGAGGTCGCGATGGTGTCCAGGCCCACTGGACCGCCTTTGAACTTCTTGATAAGCGTCTCCAGCAGCCTGCGGTCGAGTGGCTCGAGGCCGATCTCGTCGATGTCGAGCATCGCGAGGCCGGCGCGGGTCGCCTCGACCGTGGCGCGTCCGTCGCCACGCACCTGCGCGTAGTCCCGCACACGTCTCAGCAAGCGGTTGGCGATTCGGGGTGTGCCGCGCGCGCGCCGGGCGATCTCTGAAACCGCCTCCTCGTGGATCTCGATATCGAGGATGCGCGCCGACCGCCGCACGATGCTTTCCAGCTCGGCCTTCGAATAGAAGTCGAGCCGGTACACGGCGCCGAAGCGATCGCGCAGCGGCCCGCTGAGCAGGCCCTGGCGCGTGGTGGCGCCGACGCACGTGAAATGCGGCAGAGGCAGGGTTGCCGCGCTCGCCCCCACACCCTTGCCCAGCACGGCGTCGAAGCGAAAGTCCTCCAGCGCGGGATAGAGCGATTCCTCGACCACGCTGTTGAGGCGATGTATTTCGTCGATGAAGAACACGTCGCGAGTCGAGAGGTTCAGCAGGATCGACCCCAGCGCGCCCTGGTGGTCGATGGCCGGGCCAGAGCTGACCTTGATGGCGACACCGAGCTCGTTGGCGATGATGTGGGCGAGCGTCGTCTTGCCGAGACCTGGCGGACCGCAGAGGAGCACGTGCTCCACGGGCTCGCCTCTGCGCCGCGCGGCCTCGAGAAGGATGCCGAGGTTCTCGCGCACCTGCGCCTGCCCGACATACTCGGACAGAGTGCGCGGGCGCAGCGTCAGGTCGTACTGTTCGTCGTCAACCCGCGCGTCCACGACGCGATCCTCGGTGCTCATCTACTTCTTGCCCAGCGCCTTCAGCGCAGTGGCCAGCGCGTCTTCGCTGGTCGGAGACGACTTCCAGTCAACTGCTTCCAGGCCGAGTCGCGCCTCCTGAGGGGAGAAGCCGAGGTTGCGCAACGCCGCCTCGACCGATTTGGGCACCACGCCATCACCTGACGCGGCGACGGCGCGCGGCACAACCGCGAGCGCCTCGTCCGCGTCGAGCTTCGGCTTCAGCTCGATGATCACCTTGGCCGCCGTGCGCTGACCCACTCCGGTTGCGCGGCGAATCGGCGTTGGGTCCTCGGCAATGATCGCGCGCTTCAGCACCTCGATGCTCGCCGCGCTCAGGATGTTGAGTCCGACCTTGGGGCCGACGCCGTCGACCCCGATCAGCATCTCGAACAGCTCGAGCTCTTCGGCCGAGCTGAACCCGTAGAGAGAAAGCTGGTCCTCGCGCACGTGGGTATGGATGTGAAGCTCGAGCGCTCCGCCTGGCGCGGGCACCTGCTGGCGCGTGCCGGCCGCGATGCTGACCAGGTAGCCCACTCCACCCACGTCGAGCACGACATAGTCGGGAGCCGTGCGCCTCACCTTACCGCTGAGGTGCGCGATCAATGCGCGCGCGCACCGTTGAACTTCCGGCTTCTTGCATGACAGACCGCGATGGCGATCGCATCGCGCGCGTGCTCGTCCAACTTCCCCGCCGGCAGTTGCACCTGCGCCGCGAGCATGCGCTGGATCTGCGACTTGTCGGCCTTGCCGTAGCCGGTGAGCACGATCTTCACCTGCGAAGGTTTGTACTCGAACACCGGAACGTGGCACTCCTCGAGCACGGCCAGGATCGCGCCGCGGGCCTGCGCGACACCGATCGCGCTCGTGGCGTTGCGACCCATGAACAACTCTTCGAGTGACGCCTCCGAGGGATGGTGTTCGGTGATCAGGGCCCTGAGATGATTCGCGATGGCGACGAGGCGGGGGCCCTCGCGGCCGGGGATGGTCGAGACAGTGCCGCAGGCCACCACGCGGTTGGGCTCGGCGAGCAGGGCGAAGCCGGTGCCGGCGAGCCCTGGGTCGATGCCGACGATCAGCCCGTCAGATGGCATTAGAACAGCGCGGGTAAGGGCTGCGGCCCTTCCCCGCGGGGCCCCATCCCGGGTTTCGCCCCGCCACGCGAGGTGGTTCGTACGAAGTGCACGCTAGGAGACGGCCGGAGTGAATCCGGCCTACTTGCGACCCATCAACTCTTTGCATTCATACCTGTGCTGAGACTCTTTCAAGGACGTCGGCTGGGATGTCGAAATTCGCGTAGACCTGCTGGACGTCGTCGTCCTCCTCCAGTGATTCCATCAAACGCAGCACCGCGGCCGCCTTGACCTCGTCGACGGCGACAGTCTGTTTGGGCTGCATCGTGACCTCGGCGTTGTCAATCGTCACGCCGGCCATCGCCTCGAGCGCCGCCTTCACCCTCTCAAATGAGTTCGGCGACGTGGTGATGTCCACAGACTTGCCCTCGACCTGGACGTCGTCTGCGCCGGCTTCGATGGCCGCAAGCCCGACATCCTCCGGGTCCTGCTTGCCGGCCGAAGCCGAGATCGCGCCTTTGCGCTCGAACATCCACCCGACTGCGTTCGATTCCGCGAGGTTGCCGCCGCCCTTCGAGAAGCGGTGGCGGATTGACGCCGACGTGCGGTTGCGGTTGTCGGAAAGTGCGTCGACCATGATCGCCACGCCTGCCGGGCCGTAGCCCTCGTAGCGGATCTCCTCGAGCTTCTCGCCCGCCAGCTCACCAGTGCCTCGCTTGATCGCGCCCTGGATGCGGTCCGTCGGCATGTTGATCTCGCGCGCCTTCTGGATCGCAAGCCTCAGCCGGAAGTTGCCGTCGGGGTTGCCGCCGCCCTCCTTCGCCGCGATCGTGATCTCACGGCTTGCGCGCGTGAACGCCTGCCCCCGCTTGGCGTCGACGACAGCCTTCTTGTGCTTGATGCCGGCCCATTTCGAATGGCCGGACACGACTAAGAGCAGCCTCCGAACATACTTTCGTCGATTCTATCGCTTCCGGATTCGAACGAAGTTTCTCTTACCTGCCTGGACGACATCGCCGTCGCGCAGCTTCCAGTCGAGCCCGATCTTCTCTCCGTTCACGCGAACGCCGCCCTGGTCGATGAGACGCCGTGCATCGCCTCGGCTGCGCGCCAGCCCCGCTTCCACCAGAGCGCCTGGCAGGTCCTCGAGGTCCGCGACGCTGCGTTCGGCCACATCCTCCGGCACCTCGCGGCGCCGGAACTTTGTCTCGAAGTCCTGTTCGGCGTGTGCGGCGGCTGCCTCCCCGTGCAGCCTCTGCACGAGACGGCGAGCCAGCGCCGCCTTGGCATCTCGAGGCTTCAGCCCGAGCATCGCGTTCATCTCGGGATGCTGAAGTCCTGACGTCAGCCTCACGTACTTCTCCAGAAGGCGGTCCGGGATGGACATCGTCTTGCCATAGATCTGCTCCGGCGCTTCGCTCACGCCGATGTAGTTCCCGAGCGACTTCGACATCTTCTGCTCGCCGTCGAGCCCTTCGAGAAGCGGAAAGACCGCGATGTCCTGCGGCTCCTGTCCGTAGGCCTTCTGGATCTCGCGGCCGAACAGCAGGTTGAAGAGCTGATCGGTGCCGCCGATCTCGACGTCGGCCCGGACGGCCACTGAGTCGTATGCCTGGTTGAACGGATAGAGGATCTCGTGCGCGCCGATGGCCGCGCCTTCCTTCAAGCGCTGGGCGAAATCCTCTCGCTGCAGCACCTGTTGCAGCGTCGCCTTGCCGAGCAGGCGCAGCACGTCGGCGGAGCTCAGCTCCCCGAGCCACTCGGCATTGCCGTGGACCTCCGTCTTGTCGCGGTCGAGCACCAGGAAGATCTGATCGAAATAGGTCTTCGCGTTCGCGTCGACCTGTTCGCGTGTGAGGATCGGCCGCGTCTCCGAGCGCCCGCTCGGGTCGCCGATCATCGCGGTGAAGTCGCCGACGATGAGGACCACCGTATGCCCGTGATCCTGGAACGCGCGCAGGATGTCCAGGACCACAAGGTGTCCGACATGGATGTCGGGCGCCGTCGGGTCGAGCCCGAGCTTGACGCGCAGGTGGTCGCCGCGCTCGAGCCGCGCACGCAGATGGTCCTCGACGTGGATCTCCACCGCGCGCTCGCGCAGGTCTTCGAAGAAAGACAGAGCGGGCGCTAGCTTACTATCCCGCGGCTGAAGTACTGGTGCGGGTCGAACGGGAGCGCGGGCTGGAACACCGCGATTATCGGCCGGCCCAGCGAGTTGACGAGCGGGACGGCGATCTTTGATCCGTCGACGGCGGCTCGGATCTGCGCCTGGGTGCCTGCGAGCTGACCGCCGCCGCTGGGGTGCCCCGCCGCCTGCAGCTCATAGGTGACGACCACCGACAGCAGCACCGCTGTGAGGATGCCGACCAGCACGCCTGAGACGCGGTTCCAGACGATCGCCTCGATCTGGATCTGGCGATGTGCCAGCTGCGCGGCGCCGTCGACCGCCAGCAGGACGACGAGCAGCAGACCGAAGAACCCGTAGATGCGCGCGTCAGGCAGCTCCGTGGTGGACGCCTGCTGGATGATGTTTGCGGCCTGCAGCCCCATGCCTGTCGCGGCGATGCAGCCGATGTAGACGGCAATCAACCCGATGACCCGCCGAAGCACGCCGGTGAAGAGGCCGAGGACGCCGTAGATGACGATCAAGGCCAGCGGCAGGATGTCGACCCAGGTCATGAACGGAACCTGGCCCCGTGCTTTTTCTCCAGCCGTTTCCGGACGTCAGACATCACCCTCTCCACTTCGGCGTCCGTCAGGGTGCGCTCGGGGCTCCGGAAAGTCAAGGTGAACGCGATGCTCTTGCGGCCCTCGCCGGCCTGGTCGCCGCGGTATTCGTCGAACGCGCGCACGCTCTCCAGCGAGTTGCCGGCTGACTCTTTGATTGCGCGGTGCAGCTCGCCGGCAGTAACGCTCATGTCGACCACGACCGCGATGTCGCGCTGGATCGCGGGGAAGCGGGGCAGCTCGGTGGCCTTGCGGTCGCCGCGTGCTGCGATCAGCGCCTCGACATCGACGTCGAGCGCCACCGCGCGGCCGTCCAGGTCGAACACGGCCAGCGTTGACGGATGAAGCTCGCCTACGACACCGATCGCCTTGCCGCCAACCACGATCGACGCCGTCCGGCCCGGGTGATACAGGTGCGGCGCCTCGCGCAGGTAACGCACGGTGCCGGCGACGAGGTCCTGCGCCAAGCGGTCCATCGCCGACTTCAAACGCAGAAACCCACGTCTCCCTGCATCCGCGGCAGAGTCGACCCGCGCGAGAGCTGTCAGGTGGATCTGTTCGTCGGCAAGCCCGTCCGCACGGCTGCCGCGATAAACCCGCGCGAGCTCGAACACGTCAACCCGTTCCGAAATCCTGTTCTGGTTGTAACGAGCCACTGAGAGCAAGGAAGGGAGCAGCGAGGTCCTCATCGAGTCCATCTCGTCGCTCATCGGGTTGAACAGCGTCCGCGCACCTTCCGCGAGGCCAAGCCGCTGCAGGGACCGGTGCGAGACGAGCGCCGGCGTGACCACCTCGTCGAAGCCCGCACCAAGTAGCACCTCGCGCAGCATCCAGTGGTTGTCCTCGGCCGGCGCGATGTTCCAACTGGTGTGCCGTGAGCCAGGCAGCGTGGCCGGGATGCGGGTGATGCCGTAGATGCGCCCCACCTCCTCGACGACGTCCTCCGGGAGTTCCACGTCGACACGGAACACCGGGGGCAGCACATCCCACGTCCCATCGTCGTCGCGAACCTGGAAGTCGAGGTCGCGAAGGATGCGCTGCGATTCGTCGGGTGGAACCCGGACGCCCAGCAGACCGTCGATCTTCTGCGGTTCGAGCTGGATGCGAACCGGCTCCTGCGGCCGCGGGTAGACGTCGACCCAGTCTGCGTGCACCTTCCCGCCGGCCCAATCGCGCACCAGCGCCGCGGCGCGGCGGGCGGCCGCCATCGCCATCTCCGGTGCAAGGCCCTTCTCGTGGCGGAGTGAGGCCTCGGTGCGCAGGCCGAGGGCCCGCGAGGTGGCGCGAATGTTGACGCCGTTCCATCCGGCCGACTCGATGACCACGTCGGTGGTGCTTTCGGAGACGCCGCTCTCCTCGCCGCCGATGATCCCTCCGATGGCAACCGGACCCTTGGCGTCGGCGACCACGAGCATGCCGGGGCCGACCTTTCGCGTCTGCCCATCGAGGCACAGCAGGGATTCGCCGTCACGCGCTTCGCGTACATGAAGCTGCTTGCCCGCCAGCTTTGCGGCGTCGAACACGTGCGTCGGCTTGGCGTGTTCGAGCATCACGTAGGCGGTGGCGTCGACGACATTGCTGATAGGTCGCACGCCGGCGGCGCGCAGGCGGCGCTGAACCCAGTCGGGGCTCGGCCCGACCTTCAACCCGGTCACTGGAACCGCGACGAAACGACTGCACAGGTCAGGGACTTCGATGGCGATGTCGATGAGCTCGCTCGCCGGCGGCTGCACGCCCTCGATGTACGGCGGCATGAAGTTCGCTTTGAACTCGCGGCCGGCCGCCGCACCAAGCTCGCGGGCTACGCCGATGTGGCCGAGACAGTCGGGCCGGTTGGGTGTGATCTCGGCCTCGAGGATCGCGTCGGGCGGGATGTACTTGGCCAGCGATTCTCCTGGCTCGCCGCGGTCGAGCAGCATGATCCTGGGCTCGCGCTCCTCGCCCAGCAGGAGCTCGTCCGCGGAGCACAGCATGCCCTGGCCCGCCTGGCCCGCGATCTTGGCGTCGCGGACGAGAGTGCCGCTCGGCACCCGCGTGCCTGGAAGCGCTACGGGCACGAGCGTTCCGGCCACAGCGTTCGGAGCGCCGGCGATGATCTGGATCACCTTGCCCCCGCCGACCTCGACCTGGTGGATCCAGAGCGGCTTGTTCGAGCTCGGGTGGTCCTTCTGCTCGAGCACGCGGCCAACGATGATCGCTGACAGATCGATGACCTGGACCGACTCGATCTTGGTGCCGGACATCGTCAGGAAGTCGGCTGCCTCCACGGGACTCAGCCCCTTAGTGTCGACGTATTCGCCCAGCCACTCGTAGGAGATGCGCATCTAAAACTGCCTGTTGAAACGCAAGTCGTTTTCATAGAACAGGCGGAGGTCCTCGATGTCGTACTTCAATAGCGCCATGCGCTCGATGCCGAAGCCCCACGCGTAGCCGGAGTAGCGATCGGGGTCGATGCCCCCGTTGCGCAGCACCTGCGGGTGGACCATTCCGCATCCGCCCGTTTCGAGCCAGCCCTGGCCGCCGCAGCTGCGGCATCCCTTCCCCATGCAGCGACCGCACATCGTGTCGAACTCATAGCTCGGTTCGGTGTACCCGAAGTGATGTGGACGCATGCGCACCTTGCGCTCGCGACCGAACAGCGACTGGACCATGTACATCAGCGTGCCCTTCAGGTCACCGACCGTCAGTCCCTCGTCGACGGCAAGGCCTTCCAGCTGCATGAAGTAAGGAAGATGAGTGGCGTCCAAGTTGTCGCGTCTGTACACACGGCCGGGCGCGATGATGTAGATCGGCGGCGTGCCGATGCGCTGCATCGCCCGGATCTGCACAGGTGACGTGTGGGTTCGCAGCACGATCTCTTCGTCGGCGTCGAGGAAGAACGTCTCCTGCACATCGCGTGACGCGTGGCCCTTGGGCAGGTTGAGAGCTTCGAAGTTGTACCAGTCGCTTTCGATCTCCGGCCCTTCCTCGACCGTGTAGCCGATGCGCGCAAAGATCACCTCGAGCTCCCTGCGCACCTGGCTCACGACGTGCGCATGGCCGCGCTTGAGCTCGGGCGCGGGGAACGTGATGTCGATCTCCTCGGTCTCACCGATGTCCGCGAGCCGCGCCGCCTCGTGCTCAGCCCGCCGAGCCGCGAGCGCGGCCTCAACCGCCCTCTTGGCCTCGTTGGCCTCCTGCCCAAGCGTAGCCCGCTGTGAGGGATCGAGCTGAGCGATCCCTGACAGCAGCTGACGGGAGATCTTTCCGTCGCGGCGGCCGAGGTACTCGACCTCGATCGCTTCCAGCTCGGCCCCATCGCGCGCCTGCGCAATCGCCGCCAGCGCGGTGTCGCGAAGCCTGGTCGCTTCGCTCATGCGGCCTTCCTGCGCGCGATCTCGAACAGGATCACCGCGGCCGCGGCCGCAACGTTCAGTGATTCGACGCCACGACCCACCGGAATCGTGACCAGCTTCAGGTCACCCCGCGACAGACCGTGCGCCTCGCTGCCGAACACGATCATGGCCGCATTTTCCACGGGTGCGGCCGCGAGCGTCGCCCCGCCGCTCGACGCGGCGCCGTAGCCGACGAGATCGACGAGGTCGGACCAGGCCGCCCGCGCGACCACCAGCCTGAACACGTTGCCGGCCGACGCGCGCACGGCCTTGGCGCCGAAAGGATCAGCCGTGCCGCTCAGCACCGCAAGCGCCGGCGCTCCCGCGGCTGCGGCGGTGCGGCAGATCGCGCCCACGTTGCCAGGGTCCTGCACGCGGTCGAGCACGACCAGAGGCCAGCTCGCGCTGCGCGCAGCCGTAACCGCTTCAGCCGCGGACGCTTCGTGCACGTGGGCGACGGCCATCACGCCCTGTGGCGTGACCGTCTGGGTGGCGGCACGATAGGCCGCCGCTGTGAGCGTGACCCGCGACTCGGAATGAAATGGGAGCTTGCCGCCTTCACGGACCGCGATCAGCTCGAACTCCAGCCCCGCCGCTTTCGCCTCCCTGAGCACGCGCGGACCTTCCAGGAGGGCGAGACCTGGCTCGCGCCGGGACGCGAGGCGCCGCAACCGGCGGACGACCTCGTTGTCCGGGCTGCTGATTAGCGGCTGACTAGAGGTTGTTCTTGGCAACCTCCACCAGCCGGGCAAAGGAACCGCTGTCGCGCACGGCCAGGTCAGCCAGCATCTTGCGGTCGATCTCCACTCCGGCCTGGCGAAGGCCGTGCATCAGCTTGTTGTAGGGCAGCCCCGACTGCCTCGAGGCGGCATTGATCCGAGCGATCCACAGCTGTCGCATCTCGCGCTTGCGCCGGCGGCGATCGCGGAACGCATAGGCAAGCGCGTGCAGCACCGCCTCGTTGGCAGGTCGGAAGAGCAGCTTCTTGGAAAGCCGGAAGCCCTTGGCCCGGTCGAGGATCCCCTTGTGGCGGCGGTGCGCCGGTACGCCGCGCTTGACTCGTGCCATCTCGGACTTAGACCCCCAGCGCCCGCTTCACGGCCTTGCGGTCGCCCTTCGCGACCTTCTGCTCCGTGTGGTCCTTGCGCTTGTGCGTCTTCGACTTCTGGTGCAGCCGGTGGCTCATCCAGGAGTTGCGGCGCACGATCTTGCCGTTGCGCGTGACGCGCACCCGCTTGGCGATTCCCTTGCGGGTCTTCAGCTTAGGCACTGGTGGCTGACTCCTTCGGCACAGCGACCGCGCCCTGCCGGCTCGGCGCGAGGATCATGAACAGGTTCTTGCCCTCGAGCAGCGGCTGCCGCTCGATCACCGCAAATGAGCGCGCGTCATCGGCGACCCTCTCGAGGATCTTGCGGCCGATGTCCTGATGCACCATCTCGCGGCCCCTGAACATAATCGTCACCTTTACCTTCTCGCCTGCTTCGAGGAACTGCCTGAGCCCTTTGAACTTGGTCTGGAAATCGTGCTCGGCCACCTTCGGCCGCAGCTTCATCTCCTTGAGCTTGATGACGTTCTGCTTGCGTCGCTGGTCCTTCTCTCGCTTGACGGTCTCGAACTTGAATCGTCCGTAGTCCATCAGGCGGCAGACCGGCGGGTTCGCTTGCGGCGCCACCTCGACGAGGTCCAATCCCTTCTCGTTGGCGATGCGCAGCGCGGCGTCCAGAGAAAGCACGCCAAGCTGGTTGTTCTGGTCATCGATCAGCCGCACCTCGGAGCTGCGGATCTGATCGTTGATCCTTAGCTCCTTAAACGGTATGGGACGCTACCTCGGTCAAATTCAGGGTTCTGCTATTCCTCCAATCGCTACAAATAAAACAAAACGGACAGCTGGAAGCCGTCCGCACTTTCTGTACCCCTTCGGCTGGCGCCTGGGGGTGAGGGTCGTGCCCTGCTTCAGCCCGAGGATGGTACCGGAAAAGTGACGGCAGGTGCAGAGGCCACCTGGCGAACAGACCCGGGAGGGATCAAAATACCCGGCGGTCTCTTGAAGGTCGTCGCCTACGCTGTAGCCATCCTTCTCGTAGCGGCCTGTGGTTCGTCCAGCACGGCCGCGAGGCAAACGCCGGTGGCGTCTTCGAGCCCCGCCGCTTCGCCGACTTCGTCAGAGAGCGCTTCGCCCGCCAGTTCGCCCTCGGCGCCTGCGTTGCCCATTGCTTTTTACGGCGTGCTGGTTGCTCTCAGCGGCACCGGCACCTATGCCGTCAGCCTCGTCGACAACACCGGCAAGGTGGTGGCAAGCGCGACACCGAGCAGCCCGACGCCGGTCACGTGCGGCGGCTCAGCAGCCGCGGTGCTGCCGTTGCCCGTGAGCACGAGCAACACGCGTCTGTACTTCCTCGACCAGCAGGGCAACGTCAACTTTCTGTCGCCCAACGGTGTCACAGGCATCGCCACTCACGTGCCTACCAGCGATTTGATTCGAAGCATGTTCAGTGTCAGCCCCGACGATTCGCGAATCGCCGTGGTCGAGAACACCTACAGCACCGGCGGCGCCACGACCGTCCTGTACGTCGAAGACCTGAACGGCGGCACCAACCACGTCAAGCTGTTTTCAGAGACCGGCGCATACACGTTGTGGCCGATCGGCTGGCATGGGAGCGACAACCTCGTGGTGGCCAAGGTGCCTTCCTGCACGCAGGGCGGCGGACCGACATGCTGCGGTCCGCAGGAGCTTCACGTGGTGGACCCGACGACCGCTGGACGCAAGTTCACGCTGGGGGGAACGGCGTGCATCCCCGTCGGCTCGGCGACGCCAGCGGGCGCCCTTTGCGAAAACAGCGCGTTCAGTCAGGTCCACGTCCTGAGCTGGACCGGGGCAACCGTGCAGACGTTCGCGATCCAGGGACCGACGCCGGCTTACCTGTCGCCTGACGGCACAAGGGTCGCGCTGGTAGTCAACAACGCCACCACCCTCGCCGGCGCCAAGCAGGCTCTCGACATGGTTGCCTGCGGCTGGGTCGACAACTCTCACGTGCTCGCTGGCGGAGACGCCCAGCAGCAGCCAAGAATCGGCGACGTGACCACGGGCAACATCGCGCCGGTCAGCGCCCAGGGCGCTTGCGGCGGCGTCATCCCGGGCGGCCTCTAGCGGTCAGCGGCGGCGGTCGGCGATCTCCTTCGTCACGCGTTCGATGAACGCCTCGACCGTTTCCTGCGTCCGCTCATCCGCGCGGTTGCGAACCGAGATGACGCCGGCCTCTATGTCCTTGGGTCCGATCACCACGATGTAGGGGACCTTCTGGAGCTTGGCGTCGCGCACCTTGCGGTCGACCTTCTGGTTCCGCGCGTCCAGCTCGACGCGGATCTTGGCGCGGCGCATCCGGTCCGCGATCTCCCTGGAGGCGTCGTGCTGCGCGTCGGTCAGCGGCGCGACGACCACCTGGACCGGATGCAGCCAAGTCGGGAACGCGCCAACGTAGCGCTCGATCAGGTAGCTGAAGAGCCGTTCCATCGAGCCGGCTGCACCGCGGTGCACCATGACCGGGCGCTTGCGTGACCCGTCCTCGGCCACGTACTCGAGCTGGAATCGGTCGGGCAGCTGGAAGTCGATCTGGACCGTGGAGTTCGTGAACTCGCGCCGGTGCGCATCCCGGACCTGGAAATCG